>NZ_CP024869.1:3000231-3720309 GCF_003052165.1 Dietzia sp. JS16-p6b
GCAGCGACACCGGCCCGGTGACCACCGGCCGGATGTCGATCCCCAGTTCGTGCGCGCGGGCGACCTCGGCCAGCAGCGCCCCCGGCGCCAGGCCGAGCACGGAGGAGTCCTCGAACTCGGGCTGACGGTAGTGGTACGGGGTGCCCTGGAGCGCCACCAGTTCCAGTGGAGCCACGTCCGCGCGGCCGCGCGCGAGTGCGAACTGGGTGTCCACCGGCGACAGGCCACGCACCAGGTCCGTGAAACGGTGCGGGACGGCGCCGATGAGCAGGGCGTCGTCCAGGATGTGGTCGTAGAAGGAGAAGGTGTTGCCGGGGATCTGCGTCAGCCCCGTGTCCCGGAGCTCCCGCCAGGTCGACTCCTGGATCCGGCGGCCCACGGACAGGAGTTCGGACCGTGTGCCGTCCCCGTGCCAGTATCGCTCGAGCGCCCGCTTGAGCTCCCGCCGTGGGCCGATGCGCGGGTACCCCAGCACGCTGGACGCGCGGGTGAGCGCGAGGTGTGAGCGTTCGAGCTCCCGTCTCACGGCGGTCAGCGGGTGGCCCGGGCAGCTGCTCGGGGGACGTCGTAACGGTAGAAGCCGTGGCCGCTCTTCTCGCCCAGCCGTCCCGCCTCGACCATCCGCAGCAGCAGGGGCGGCGGTGCGTACAGCGGTTCACGGAACTCGGCGTACATCGACTCGGCGATCGCCTTGACCGTGTCCAGGCCCACGAGGTCGGCCAGGGAGAGCGGCCCCATCGGGTGGGCGCACCCCAGCACCATCGCCTTGTCGATGTCCTCCGGGGTGGCGAACCCGGACTCCGCCATCCTGATGGCCGAGAGCAGGTAGGGCACGAGCAGAGCGTTGACCACGGCGCCCGACCGGTCAGCGGAGTGCACCACCTGCTTGCCCAGGACCTGTTCGGCGAACGCCTCGGCGCGCTCGCGCACGGACCTGCCCGTCTCCAGCGTGCTCACCAGCTCGACCAGGGGCAGCACGGGGACGGGGTTGAAGAAGTGCATGCCGATCACGCGCCGCGGAGTGGCGGTGCAGGAGGCGAGTTTCATGATCGGGATGGACGAGGTGTTGGAGGCCAGGACCGCTTCCGGGTCGGTGACCACCTGATCGAGCTCACGGAACACCGCCGCCTTGGCCGCCTCGTCCTCGACGATCGCCTCGATCACCAGCTGACGGTCGACGAAGTCCCCGAGGTCGGTGGTGAACCGCAGCCGCAGTGCGGCCTGGTCACGCTCGCGCCGGGTGATCTTCCCGGAGGAGACCCCCCGGTCGAGGGAGGCGAGGATGCGGGACCGGCCCGCCTCGGCGAGGTCCCGGGTGGAGTCCCACACCAGCACGTCGACGTGGGCGCGCGCGCAGACCTCGGCGATCCCCGCCCCCATCCGGCCGGAGCCGACCACTCCCACGCGGGTGATCGACCCCGGCTCCGGGGCTACCTCGCGGGTGGTGGGCATCTACGACACGTCCTTCTCGAACCGGGTGGTCGGTCCGGGCACGGGCCCGGAGTGCACGGACACGACCGGGGGCCGGGGCCGCCTCGTGGAGACGATCCCGGCCCCCGGTGTGGTGGTGCCATGGTGCTGGTCGCCCTACCGGAGGGCGATCCTGGGGGTCAGTGGAACTGACCCTCCTCGGTGGAGCCCTTCAGCGCCGCGGTGGACGTGTTGGGGTCGACCGTGGTGGCGATGCGGTCGAAGTAGCCGGCGCCGACCTCGCGCTGGTGCTTGACGGCGGTGAAGCCACGCTCCTCGGCGGCCTTGAACTCGCGCTGCTGCAGGTCGACGAACGCGGTCATCTGGTTACGGGCGTACCCGTAGGCCAGGTCGAACATGCCGTAGTTGAGCGAGTGGAAGCCGGCCAGCGTGATGAACTGGAACTTGAAGCCCATCGCGCCGAGCTCCTTCTGGAACTTGGCGATCGTGTCGTCGTCCAGGTTCGCCTTCCAGTTGAAGGAGGGCGAGCAGTTGTAGGCCAGGAGCTGGTCCGGGAACTCCGCCTTGACGGCCTCGGCGAACTGCTTGGCGTACTCGAGGTCCGGGGTGCCGGTCTCCATCCAGATGAGGTCGGAGAACGGGGCGTAGGCCTTGGCGCGCTCGATGCAGGGCTCGATGCCGTTCTTGACGTTGTAGAAGCCCTCGGCGGTGCGCTCGCCGGTGATGAACGGGCGGTCACGCTCGTCGACATCGGAGGTGATGAGCGTGGCGGCCTCGGCGTCGGTGCGCGCGATGATGACCGACGGGACGTTCGCGACGTCGGCCGCCAGACGGGCCGAGGTCAGCGTACGGATGTGCTGGTTGGTCGGGATGAGCACCTTGCCACCGAGGTGGCCGCACTTCTTCTCCGAGGCGAGCTGGTCCTCCCAGTGCACGCCCGCGGCGCCGGCCGCGATCATGGCCTTCTGCAGCTCGTAGGCGTTCAGGGCGCCACCGAAGCCGGCCTCGGCGTCGGCGACGATCGGGGCGAGCCAGTTCTCCACCGTGGTGTCACCCTCGATGCGGGCGATCTCGTCGGCGCGGAGCAGCGCGTTGTTGATCCGACGCACGACGGTCGGGACCGAGTTGGCCGGGTACAGCGACTGGTCCGGGTAGGTGTGGCCCGAGAGGTTGGCGTCGCCGGCGACCTGCCAGCCGGAGAGGTACACGGCCTCGAGGCCCGCACGGATCTGCTGCACGGCCTGGTTGCCGGTCAGCGCGCCGAGGGAGTTGACGAAGTCCTTGTTGTTGACCTTGTCCCAGAGGATCTCCGCGCCACGGCGGGCGAGGGTGTGCTCCTCGACGACGGTGCCCTGCAGCTCCGCCACCTGCTCGGCGGTGTAGTTGCGGGTGATGCCCTTCCAGCGGGGATTGGTGTCCCAGTCCTGCTGGATCTCTGCAGCGGTACGTGCCTTGCCAACGTTCGACATCGCGACTCTTTCCTGTCTCGGGGGCGGAGCCGGCTTCGCACGATTGCGAGCGCGGCGTCCTGTACTTCGAAAGGATGCCACACTCATCGCAGCCCGTCTACCTGCGAGTTATGCGAATCTGGCGAGTTTCCTTGCGTCGATTGCAAACTTTGCGAAGAATGTGGGGCACACCACCGACCGCGGGAGCCGACGATGACCACCACTCACATGGGCGCACGCCTGCGACGCCTGCGGGAGGAGCAGGGGCTTACCCAGGCGGCGTTCGCCGAGACGCTGGGGCTGTCCGCCAGCTATCTCAACCAGCTCGAGAAGGACGCGCGCCCGGTCACCTCCCGGGTCCTGGCCCGGCTGTCCGAGGAGTACGGGGTCGACTCGACCTTCTTCGCCTCGGACGCCGACACCCGGCTGATCGCGGAACTGACCGAGGCCCTGTCCGACCCCCAGGTGTCCGCCGGCGTCCCCGCGGGTGAGGTGGTCGACCTGGTCCGTGCCCACCCGTCGCTGGCGCGCGCCTTCGCCGTGCTGAACCAGAGGTATCGGAACTCGGCCGACCTCCTCGCCGCCCTCACCGAGAGTCGCAACGCCCTGTCCGACGACACGGACACCTTCGCGTTGGCCATGCCCCACGAGGAGGTGCGCGACTACTTCTACCAGCGCCAGAACTACATCGATTCCCTGGACACCGCGGCCGAGGAGCTCACCACCCGGATCCGGATGAACCGCGGCGACGTCCGCGCCGAGCTCGAGAACCGGCTCGCCGAGACCCACGGGGTCCGGGTCGCGCGCCGCGTGGACCTGCCCGACGGCCTGTGGCACCGCTACTCCGACCGCGACCGTCGGCTCGACCTGTCCGCGCACCTGACCGGGGGGCAACAGGCCTTCCGCGTGGCATCGGAGCTCGCGTTCCTCGAGCACCACGAACTGCTCGACCAGCTGGTGGCCGACGGCGCCTTCAGCTCCCCCGCCGCCGCCTCCCTGGCCCAGCGCGGGCTGGCCAACTACTTCGCCGCCGCCGTACTGATGCCCTACCAGCGCTTCCTCGACACCGCCGAGGACTTCCGCTACGACGTCGAACGCCTGATGACCTTCTATGCGACGGGCTACGAGACCGTGTGCCACCGCCTGTCGACGCTCCAGCGCCCGGGCGCCGCCGGGGTGCCCTTCAGCTTCGTGCGGGTGGACCGCGCGGGGAACATGTCCAAGCGGCAGTCGGCCTCCGGCGTCCACTTCACCACCTCGGGCGGCACGTGCCCGTTGTGGAACGTCTACGAGACCTTCTCGTTCCCCGGCAAGATCATGCGGCAGGTCGCGGAGTTGCCCGACGGCCGCCTGCACCTGTGGGTCTCGCGGACCGTGACCACCCGGCCCATGCGGTTCGGCCAACCCCGCAAGACCTTCGCGATCGGTCTGGGCTGCGAGGCCCGGCACGCCCACCGCACCGTCTACGCGCAGGGTCTGGACCTCGCCGACGCCGACGCCGCCACCAAGATCGGATCCGGGTGCCGCATGTGCGAGAGACCCGCCTGCCCCCAGCGGGCCTTCCCGCCGCTCAACCGCACACTCAGGGTCGATGCGCATCGATCGTCGCTCTCGCCGTATCTGCTCGACGATCCCCACTCCCGGACGACCTCCCCTGCCCTACCCTGACGGCCATGAGCCAGGCACACCACACCGACAGTGACCCCGGGGACCCGGGCCGGCCCCGAATCCGCCCCGGCGGGTTCCGCGAACTCGGTCCGGTGGGCTGGGCCGTCAACCGCGTGGGAGCCCGCGTCACCGGCAGCCGCGACGTCCATCTGTTCGCCACACTCGGCCGCGCACGCCGACTGTTCCCCGCGTGGTTGGCCTACTCCGGGATGATGATGCCCTTCGGGGTCCTCGACCGCCGGACCACAGAGTTGGTCATCCTGCGCGTCGCCCACCTCCGGGACAGCGCCTACGAACGGGCCCACCACGAGCGGATCGGCGCGCGGGTGGGGCTCGACGACGACGAGATCGCCCGCACCCTGCACGATCCCCGGTCCGCCGGGTGGCCGAATCGACTGCGGGCGGTGTTGACCGCGGTGGACGAGCTCGTGCGGACCAAGGACATCGCCGACGACACGTGGGCGGAGGTGGCCACGCACCTGACCGAGGCGGAGCTCGTGGGCCTGGTGCAGCTGGTGGCCCAGTATGACGGCTTGGCCACGACCCTCCACGCCCTGCGGATCCAGCCCGACCGCCCCCGCTGAGCCCGCCCTGGGTTGCGCGTCCCCTTTGCACGCCCACCCCTGGGTTGCGCGCCCCCTTCGCCCTGCGCGTCCTCTCTGCACGCCCACCCCCTTGGCTTGCGCGCCCCCTTTGCCCTGCGCGTCCTCTCTGCACGCCCACCCCTGGGTTACGTGCCCCCTCTGGTCCATTCGCGCAGCACACGTGGGCTCCCGCTGAACCGGCGAGTTCCCTCTGGGTCGTGATCGGCCGGCCCCCGCGGCCGAGGCTCGTGTGTCCACAAGCGGTGTCGGCTCCCCACAGACGAACGGGGATCGTCGAATCCACGACGGATCCGCTCGTTCGCGGCGTGCATGATCACCGGCATGACACGCCATCGCCCGGGACCGCAACATCCCGTCCTCTCCTCTGCCCGACTCAGCCGCGAGCTGACCGCCCTTCCCCGTCGCCGACGAGAGCGCGAGTACCTCAAGATCGCGGACGAGCTATGGCTGCCGGTAGCTCTCCCGCTCACCTTCGAGACCAAGTCGGTGGCGTACTCGCGCTTGTACCCGGACGGCGTCCTCACCGGCTGGTCGGCAGCGGCACTCCACGGGATCGACGCCCCGGACGACGCGGTTCCGGAGTTGTGCGTCGGCCCCAGCGGCAGAACGCGCTCGGGTCTGCGCCTTCGTCGGTACCGGGTGCCGCCATCGGCCGTGGAGCAGAAGCGGGGCGTCGCCGTCACCAGCCGTCGGTGGACCGCCTTCGACCTGGCCCGCTTCAACGACCACCTGGCCGGGGTCCTCGCGGTGGAGCACTTCTACCGACACGGATTCTCGGACCGTGAGCTACGCGACGTTGTCGACGAACACGTCGGCACCTGGGGGGTCGCACGAGCACGACGGGTACTCGCAGATGCCGACCGTCGCAGTGAGTCACCCATGGAGACCGAGGCGAGGTTGTTCCTCAGGGACGCGGGGTTCACGAGGTTCATACCGCAGGTCGAGGTGGGGGACGACTACCGCCTCGATCTCGCTGACCCCGTTCACAAGATCGCGGTCGAGTACGACGGCTCGCACCACGAACACCCGGCGCAGCAGTCGAAGGACCGGTTCCGTCGGAACCGCCTCCTCGCGGCCGGCTGGATCGTCATCGGCGTCGACCACAGGATTCTCCGTACCCGGCGAGACGACCTGCTCCGGCAGGTTGAGGCGGCGTACGCGCAGCGTTCCTCCCGCTTCGTCGCCTGACCCCTCCGCGTCGCGCGCCCGCGCCGGAGCTTCCCGCCTCACCTGGCCCGATTCCCCGGCGGCGAGCCCAGGTGCGCGGGCTCTTTGGTCCATTTCGCCAGCGCACCCATCCCTCTCGCGGACATTCCGAGCGCGTAGGACGAAGACGGCGCACAAGTCGGCCGGGCGGGGGCGGGCGCCGGGCCGAGTGGGCGCGGGCGCCGGGCCGAGTGGGCGCGGGCGCCGGGCCGGGCGGGGTGGGCGCCGGGCCGGGCGGGCGCGGGCGCGGGCGCCGGGCCTCCGCTCCCCGGTTCAGCCTCCCCGCCCCGGCGCTGCCCTCAGCGCTCCCCGGCGATGGTCTCGGCGCGGGTCAGGCAGGCACGCGCCCGCTCGTCCAGCTCCAACGACAGCGTCTCGCCGGCGGGGACCGTCACCGCCCGCCCCTGCACGGTGCAGTCGAAATCCGCACCGTTGAGGTTGACGATCGTGATCTCCGTGTGGGTGCACCGGACCCGCACGTGCGTTCCGCGCACGGTCAGCCGGAACGTCAACGCGCCCCATTCGGCCGGCACCCGGGGGTCGAACGAGATGTCGCCGCGGTAGTCGCGCATCCCGCCGAACCCGCTCACGAGCGCCGACCACACCCCACCCGCCGAGGCCACGTGGATCCCGTGTGCGGCGTTGCCGTGCACGTCCGCCAGGTCCACCACGAGCGCCTTGGAGAAGTGCTCGAAGGCCTCGTCGCAGTAGCCGATCTCGGCGGCGATGATCGACTGCACGACCGCCGAGAGAGTGGAGTCACCCGTGGTGAGCGGATCGTAGTACTCGAAGTTGGCCCGCTTCTGCTCCTCGGTGAACTCGTCGCCCCGCAGGAACATCGCCAGCACCACGTCCGCCTGCTTGAGCACCTGGTGCCGGTAGATCACCAGAGGGTGGAAGTGCAGCAGCAACGGGCGACGCGGGTGCTCGAGATCCTGGTCCCAGACCTCCTTGGCCAGGAAGTCCTGGTCCTGCGGGTGCACGCCGAGGGTCTCGTCGTAGGTGATCACCATGTTCTCGGCGGCACGCCGCCATTCCGCGATCTCGCCGTCGTCGATCCTCAGCCGCCGGCAGATCGCCGCCCACCGGCCGTCACCCAGTTCGGCGATGCGCTTGCAGGCGACCGCCGCCGCCGCCAGGTTGAACCGCGCCATGGCGTTGGTGAACAGGTTGTTGTCCACCACGGTGGTGTACTCGTCGGGCCCGGTGACGCCGTGGATGTTGAAACACCCGTCTTCGGCGAAGAACCCGAGGGAGACCCACATCCGGGCGGTCTCGACCAACACGTCCACACCCTCGCGGATCATGAACTCCTCGTCACCGGTGGCCCACAGGTACTTGACCATCGCGTGCGCGATGTCGGCGTTGATGTGGTACTGCGCGGTGCCGGCCTCGTAGTAGGCGGAGGCCTCCTCGCCGTTGATCGTCCGCCACGGGTAGAGCGCGCCGTTCACGGACAGGAAGCGGGCGCGGGCGCGGGCCTTGTCGAGCATCGAGTAACGGAAGCGCAGGGCGTTCCGGGCGAAGCGCGGCATCGTGTAGGTGAGGAACGGCAGGACGTAGGTCTCGGTGTCCCAGAAGTAGTGACCCGAGTAGCCGCTCCCGGTCACGCCCTTCGCGGCGATCCCGTAGGTCTCGGCGCGCGCGGAGGCCTGGGCCAGCTGGAACAGGTTGAATCGGATGGCCTGCTGGGTCTCGGGCGGGCCGTCGACCTCCACGTCCCCGCGGTGCCAGAAGTGGTCGTACCAGTCGCGCTGCGTGCGCTGCAGGTCCTCCACTCCGCGGTCGCGCGCCCGGGACAGGGTTCGCGCGCACCGGTCGGCGAGCTCACCGGCGGGGACCTTCTCGGAGGTGTGGTAGGCGGCCAGTTTGGTCAGCCTCAGGACGCGGCCGGGCGTGACGTGGGCGTGGTAGACGACCTTGGACGCGTCGTCATCGCTTTCCACGCTCATCGCGATCTCGTCTTCGGTCTCGACCTCGTGGTCCACGGCCACGGCGATCGACATCCCGGAGTTGGCGCAGCGGTACCCGTGCACCTGGTACCCGCGCTGGCCGGCGGAGACCACGGGCTCGAGCACCCGGTGGTCGAAGCCGTCCGACCGGCGCGGATCGAACCCCTCGGGCACGGTCTCGGCGGAGTGGTACTCGTCCTCGCCGTCCTGCCGGTTGAGGACCTGCGAGGAGATCACGACCGGCGCCGGCTCCTCGGGGAGCTCGATCTCGTAGGTCATCACCGCGAGGTGCTTCTCCACCATCGAGACCATGCGAGTGGTGCGGATGACCACCTTCTTGCCGGCCGGGGTCCGCCAGGTCAGCTCGCGGCGCAGGATCCCGTCGCGGAAGTCGATACTGCGTTCGTAGTGCTCGAGGTCGGCCTCGCTCACGCGCAGCGGCTCGTCGTCCACGTAGACGCGGATGGTCTTGGTGTCGGGGGCCTCCACCATGGTCTGGCCCTCGCGCGCCAACCCGAAGGCGTCCTCGGCGTGCTGGATGTGCCAGGTCTCGTGGAATCCGTTGACGTAGGTGCCGTGGGTGTGGGAGTCGCGGCCCTCCTCCGGGTTGCCGCGCATGCCCAGATACCCGTTGGCCACGGCGAACTGCGTCTCGGAGACGCCCAGCGCAGTGGCTTTGGGGTTGGTCTCCACCCAGCGCCACGGGTCCGCGGGGTGTGTGGAGCGGTTGATCTCCGGCACCTCCAGGTGACTGCGGAGGTTGACGCCGTAGGTCGTCCGGATGTTGCCGGGGACGGACTGCCCGATCGTGTCGTGGACCGGGCCGCGTCCGGGGGGGACGGGTGTCATGACCGTGCCTCCGTGAGCCCGGGGATGAGGTCCGCCAGGTCGTCGACGACGATGTCCGCACCCTCTCGGAGCAGTACCTCACGCCCCGCACCGCGATCCACACCGACGACGCGCGCGAACCCGCCGGCGGCGCCGGCCTGCACGCCCGAGACGGCGTCCTCGATCACCGCGCAACGGCCCGCGGGCACGCCCAGCAGTTCTGCGGCCCGAAGGTAGGTGTCCGGGCGGGGCTTGCCGGGGATCCGATCCGCCTGGGCCATCAGGCCGTCGACGATGACCTCGAAACGGTCCAGCAATCCGGCCGCCTCGAGCACGGGGCGTGCGTTCTTGGAACTGGAGACCACGCAGGAGGCGATCCCGGCGGCGTCGAGGGCGTCGAGGTAGGCGACCGACCCCGGGTAGGGCTCGATCCCCTCGTCGAGCAGCTCGCGGAAGACGATGTTCTTGCGCTGACCCAGGCCGTTGATCGTGTCCGCGTCGGGCGAGTCCTCGTCGTCGCCCTCGGGGAGGGTGATGCCGCGCGCGGCGAGCATCGACGCGATACCCTCCACGCGGGGTT
Source organism: Dietzia sp. JS16-p6b (assembly GCF_003052165.1). Classification (NCBI taxonomy): domain Bacteria; kingdom Bacillati; phylum Actinomycetota; class Actinomycetes; order Mycobacteriales; family Dietziaceae; genus Dietzia; species Dietzia sp. JS16-p6b. Next base: position 3,009,950 of record NZ_CP024869.1, read on the forward strand.
TGCCGTCGATGTAGTGGAAGTAGTCGGAGTCCGAGTACGGGGCGATCCCGCGGTCGGCGAAGTAGGCGGTGAACATCCGCTTCCACGCCTGCATGTGCTTCTCGGCGGTCGGGGTGATGACCCCGTCGAGGTCGAAGAGCACAGCATCGATGCCGTCATGGTCCATGTCGAATCCTGCTTCCGGGTCGGTGGGCCGATCGGGCTCAACCGGTGACGCATCAAGGGTAGACACCCGGCCCGGGGACCGAGCCCATCACCTCCCCCCGTGCGGCCCATCTCACTGAGGCGCGGGGGTGGAGGGCGGATCACCATGCCTCCACGCGGGCGACAATGCACCGTTGTCGGGTACCCGGTGGCACTATGGTCGATGACTCTGTACTAGAAGGAGAGAGATGCGACTTCGCACCCGCAATCCCCGCCGTGTCGCGATCGCCGGCCTCGCACTGGTCACCGCGGCCGCACTGACGGCCTGCACGTCCGACGACGAAGGGAACGGCGACGCCTCGGGCGACGCCCAGACCACGACGACCGTCAACGAGTCCGCGCCCCAGGCACCTCTCGACCAGCTGGTCCTGGGCGAGGGCGAGGCCCCCGGTGGCGGTGTGGTGCAGGTGATCGAGCCGGCTCTCCTCCAGGAGGCGGTCGACAAGCTCGTCGCCGACCAGGGCAAGCAGCTCATGGAGGACCCGGCGTGCGACAGGGTCTCCCGACTGGAGACGGTCTCGAACTTCGCGACCACCGACGGCCTGACCGCGGCGGTGCGGTACAAGCAGTCGGAGGAGGACGAGACCGAGCACCGTTTCGGGATCGGCATGGTGGGCGAGAAGCTCGACGACTTCATGGACCGCTCGCTGTACGAGGCCTGCACCTCCTCGCGGAGCACCACCAACCCGGACGTCGAGCTCGTCATGACCGTGGACGACGCCCCAGCCCTCGAGGGCGTCGAGGGCTTTCGGGTGACCAGCGACTTCATCACCACCCGGCCCGACGGCACCCGTTCGCTGAGCCGGGCCATCGCGATCCACGGCTACACCCGCGAGACCACCGTGAGCGTGGAGTACGCGGCCCGCGGCAACGACCCGGCGGCCAACCCGGTCCTGCCCTCCGCGGACGGCGCGCTGGATGCCATCTACCAGGCGCAGATGGCCAAGATCGCGACGGCCGAGTAGCAGGCTGTCGCCGGCACCTCAGCCGGCGACGGCACCCCGGTCATACGAAGAGAGCGTTCCGCGCACGTCGCCCCGGAGGCGGTGCGCGGAACGCTCTTCTCGTCGGCCCCCGGCCTGTCGCCGACAGAGCCGGGCGGCGCCCTACAGGTTGATCATGTGCCCGCTGACGCCCTCGATGGCCTCCTTCATGGCCTCCGACAGCGTCGGGTGGGTGTGCACGTTGCGCGCCACGTCCTCGGCGGTGAGGTCCCACATCTGGGCCAGCGTCAGCTCGGGCAGCAGCTCGGAGACGTCGGGGCCGATGAGGTGCCCGCCGAGCAGCTCACCGTGCGTCGCGTCGGCCACGATCTTGACGAACCCGACCGCGTGGCCGAGGCCCTGGGCCTTGCCGTTGGCCGAGAACGGGAACTTGCCCACCTTGACGTCGTACCCCTCGTCCCGGGCCTGCGCCTCGGTGAGCCCGAAGGAGGCCACTTGCGGCTGACAGAAGGTGGCGCGGGGCATCATCCGGTAGTCGCCCAGCGTCTGGGTCGGCGCGCCGGCCATGGTCTCCGCCGCCACGACGCCCTGCGCCTCGGCCACGTGGGCCAGCTGCAGCTTGGCCGTGACGTCGCCGAGCGCGTAGATGCCCTCGACATTGGTCCGCATGTGGTCGTCGATCGCGATGGCGCCGCGGTCGGTGAGCTCCACGCCGGTGTTCTCGAGCCCGTAACCCTCGACGCGGGGCGCGAATCCCACGGCCATCAGCACCTTGTCCACGGTCAGCGTCTGGGCCTTGCCCTCGTCGCCGTTCTTCTCGACCTCGACCTCGACCGAGTCGCCGTTGTCGGTGACCTTGGTGGTCTTGTGGCCGGTGAGGACCTTCACCCCGAGCTTCTTGTAGTGCTTGGCGATCTCCTTGGAGACCTCGGCGTCCTCGTTCGGCAGGAGGCCGTCCATGTATTCGACGATCGTCACCTCGACGCCGTAGTTGGCCATGACGTAGGCGAACTCCATGCCGATCGCGCCCGCACCCACGATCACGACCGAGTCCGGGAGCTCGCGGGAGAGGATCTGGTCCTCGTAGTCCACCACGTTCTCGCTCAACTCGATTCCGGGGAGCGTCTTGACCACGGAGCCGGTGGCGATGATGCAGTTGTCGAAGGTGTACGCGGTGCCGTCGACCTCGATCGTCTTGTCGTCGGTGAAGCTGCCGAAGCCGTCGATCTCGGTGATCTTGTTCTTCTTCATGAGGAAGTGGACACCCTTGACGATGCCCTCGGAGACCTTCCGGCTGCGGTCGTAGGCCGCGCCGAAGTCGAAGGACACATCACCGGAGATGCCGTAGGTCTTGGCCTCACGCAGCACCGTGTTGGCCAGCTCGGCGTTGCGGAGAAGCGCCTTGGAGGGGATGCACCCGACGTTGAGGCATACCCCGCCCCAGTACTTCTCCTCGATCACGGCCACTTTGAGGCCGAGCTGGGAGGCGCGGATTGCGGCGACGTAGCCACCGGGGCCCGCGCCGAGGACGATGAGGTCGTAATGAGTGTCAGCCACGCCACACAGGGTAGCGCTCCGGGCGGCCCGGATGAGCCGGAGCGATGCGGAACCCCACCCGAAATGACCGTCGCCGCCTCCTCCCGGGGGGAGGGGCGGCGACGGTACCCGCGTCGGGTGCGATCAGGACAGGTTGCCCAGGACCGACTTCAGCGCCGTGGCGACGAGGTTGCCGATGGTATCGGCGATCTGGTCGGTGATCGTCTGCGTGGAGCTTCCGGTACCGGTGGCGTTGCCGAGGGAGTCGGTGACCGAACCGAGGCTGAGAGAACCCATTGTGTATCTCCGTTTATCGAGTGCATTCCCGAGGGGTTCGAGAATGGCCGGGTCAGGCGACCCCTGCATGTCGTTGATGGTACTGACGCTACGGCTCGGTAACAAGAGCCTGTGTATTTCTTACCTCCGGTACGGATGTCCCCACGCCGCACACGGCATCATCGGGGCATGACCTCACCCGTATCGCCCGACAACTCACCCGCGTCAGCCGACCCGTACCTGCACCTCGAGGACGTCGATTCGGCCGAGGCTCTCGAGTGGGTCCGGGTACGTAGCGACCGCACCGTCGCGGACCTGGCCTCCGGCCCGGAGGCCGAGGCCGCCTACGCGCGCGCCCTCGAGATCCTCGACGCCACCGACCGCATCGCGTGGCCGGTCCTGCGGGGCCGGTACGCCTACACCTTCTGGCGGGATGCCGACCATCCCCGCGGGCTGTGGCGACGGGTGCCGTGGTCCGTGCTGGTCAGTGGCGCTCCGGGCGTCAATCACCCGGCCTGGGACACCCTCGTGGACGTGGACACCCTGGCGGCGGAGGAAGGGGTCAACTGGGTCTATTCGGGAGCGGTGGTCCGGCGTCCCGCCGACGACAGGGCGCTGCTTCGGCTCTCACGCGGGGGCGCGGACGCGGTGGAGGTCCGCGAGTTCGACCTGACCACCCGCCGGTTCGTCCCCGAGTCCGAAGGCGGGTTCCGACTGTCGGAGGCCAAGAGTTCGGTGTCCTGGGTGGACCGGGACACGCTGCTGCTGTCCTCACCGCTGGACCCGGAGGGATCGGACGCCACCGACTCCGGCTACCCGCGCCTGGCGAGGGTGTGGCACCGCGGGTCCGACCCGCTCGACGCCCCGGTCATCTTCTCCGGGCGGACGCAGGACGTGGCGGTGGGGGCCTCGTACGACCTCACTTCGGGCCGGTACACGGCCAGTCGCGCCCCGGACTTCCACTCCTCCGAGGAATGGTTCTGGTCCCCGGGGGTCGATCCCGCCACCACGGCGCCCCGCCGGATTCCGGTGCCCGAGGACTGTCGGGTGAGTTCCTGCGGGGACTGGTTGCTGCTGCGCCCGCGCACCGACCTCGAGGTCGCGGGCCGATCCCACCCCGGCGGTTCGGTCCTCGTGGTGCCGTGGTCCGCCGTCGACGCCGATCCCTCGCGACTGCCCGAGCCCGTCGTGCTGTTCTCCCCCACCCCCTCCACGACGGTCGAGGACGTGACCTGGGGCCGGGGCCGGATCCTGCTGACGATCCTCGACGACACCGAGTCCCGTCTCGAGGCGTACGCGATCCCCGGGTCGGCGGACGGGGCCTGGGAGCCCCGTCCGGTCGAAGGGCTACCGGACCACGTGTCGGTGGACGTGCTGTCCTGCGACCGCCTGTCCGGCCGGGGCGACGTCGGGGGCGACGACGAGGATGACGGGAACGAGCGCCCCCACCCCGATGACGCCGTCCTGGCGGTCTCCGGTCCGATCGTCCCGCCCTCGCTGGTGTTACTCCGCGCGGACGGCACCACCACCACACTCGGGTCCACCCCCGACCGTTTCGACGCCACCGGCATCGAGGTCTCCCGTCACACGGCTGTGAGTGACGACGGCACCTCGGTGCCGTACACCGTGATGCGGGGCCCCGGGCCCGACGGGCCCAGACCGACCATCCTCTACGGCTACGGCGGTTTCGAGGTGGCGATGCGACCGTCGTACGCGGCCCTGCGCGGGGCGCTCTGGCTCGCCGGAGGGGGCGCCTACGTGGTGGCGGGGATCCGGGGCGGCGGCGAGTACGGGCCCTCGTGGCATCAGTCCGCCGTCCGGGAGAACCGGCCCCGCGCGTTCGAGGACTTCGCGGCCGTCGCCCGGGCCCTCGTGACCACCGGGGTCACCACCCGCGACCAGCTGGGGGCGACCGGCGGATCCAACGGTGGCCTGCTCATGGGCGTCATGCTGACCCGATACCCGGAACTGTTCGGGGCCCTCGCGATCGCGGTCCCGCTCCTGGACATGCGGCGCTACCACCTGTTGCTCGCCGGCGCGTCCTGGATGGCCGAGTACGGCGACCCCGACTCGGACGACTGGGACGATTTCCTGGGCGCCTACTCGCCGTACCAGCACGTCCGACCGGCCACCGAGGGCCCGTACCCCCCGGTCCTCATGACCACCTCGACCCGGGACGACCGCGTGCACCCGGGCCACGCCCGCAAGATGACGGCCGCGCTCGAGGCGGCCGGGCACGAGGTCGCGTACTACGAGAACGTCGAGGGCGGCCACGCCGGCGCCGCCGACAATTCGCAGGAGGCCCGGAAGGCGGTGCTCACGTACGAGTTCTTCAGGCGTCGGCTGCCTCGTCGTCCCCAGGTGGGCTGAGCGCCACCTCCCGGTCCATCCAGGCCAGCACCCGGGCGACCACCTGCGCGGGTGTGCGCGCCCACGTGTTGTGGCCCAGCGCCTCCGGCTCCACCTCGAGGCAGGTCCGGGCGGCGGGGAGCATCGCCAGCAGCCCACGAGCGGCGCTCTCGGGGGCGAGTGGGTCGTCGGCGATCACCACCGACAGCGCCGGGACCGTGACGCGGGTCAGGCCCTCCCGGTAGTCGAGATCGGCGCGCGCCGGCTGCATGTCGCCCCGGGCCGCGAGACGGGACCAGTCACTGATGCGGTCGGCCGGGATCCGACCGCTCGCGCCGAAGAACCGTCCCGGGACGTGTCCCGCCAGCCATCCGATGGTGGGCAGGAGGATCGAGCCCAATCGCAGACGCCGTCCGATGCGCCGGGGGTACCCGCGGTGGAACGGGGACTGCGCCGCCACCGCCACCAGGCCCACCACCCGGGGATCGCGCCGCGCCAGGTGGTACACCCCGATCTGCGCGCCCATGCTGTGGCCCAGCAGCACCACCCGCCGCGCCCCGAACTCGCGCTGCATCGCGTCCAGCGCGAGCGGAACGTCCTCGGCGGCACTCTCGTGGTACCCGGCCGCTCCCCCGCCGCGGCCGATGCGGTGGGTACTCTCGCCCTGGCCCCTCAGTTCAGTGATCGCCACGTACACCCCGGCCGCGGCCAACGCCCTGGCCAGCGGCAGGTAATACCTGGCGCCGACCGCGATGCCTGGAAGCACCAGGACGGCGGGCCTGGTGCTTCCCGGGACGGCGGACTCCACCATGAGCAGCGGGCTCGTGCTGCCATCGGTGTGGCGAAGCTCGGTACGGCGCGGGTCGTCCGTCTTGGTCATGCGTACAGTTTGCCAGTGGGCCACCTCCGGAGCTCACCCCAGGGGGGTGGTCTCACGACGTCGTCCGCAGCGGGCGCGGGATCACCCCGCGCCCTGCGTGCGCCGGCCCGGCGCACCGCCTCGACACATGAGGACGGACCCCGCTCCACCGTGGTGGTGGGGCGGGGTCCGTCGGTTCCGGGACCCGAGGTCGCCGGGCGCGTCAGCCGATCAGATCGGGCCGTAGCGCGCGTTCATCGCCTGGGCCATCATCGGCCAGGACTGCTTGAGGTCGTCCTGCCAGTAGCCCCACGAGTGCGTGCCGTTGGGCGCGAAGTCGAACTGGGCCGGGATCTGCAGCTCGGCGAACCGGCGTGCGAGGTTGGCCGTGCAGTACTGCGTGGCCGCCTCGATGATGCCGCCGACGATCGCCTGGTTGGCCAGAGCCGGGATGCTGTTGCGCAGGCGCCAGTTCTCCAGGGATTCGTGCGGCCCGGGCAGGCCGTTGCCGGTGGAGATGAACATGGCCGGAAGGGTGCCGTTGTCGCGCTGGGCGACGAACTTGGGCGCCTGGGCGACCGGGTCGTTGGCCACCCAGCCCGGACCGGGGTAGGGCCCCCACATGTTGTCGAGGTTCGCCCCGCCACGCATGCCGGTGACGATATTGATGAACTGGTAGCCGATCGGGGTCGAGGTCTCGGCACATCCCGAGTACGAGCCGATGGCCTGGAACCGGCCGGGGTGGTTCTGGGCGATCGTCAGGACCGATGTGGCGGTCATGGAGATCGCGGCGAGGCTGCGCTTGCGGTTCGGGTAGTTGCCGCCGTACCGGCCCTCGAAGAGGGTCGGGAGCTCCTGGGCGAGGTAGGTCTCGAACGCCATCGGGCGGTCGGTCTCGCGGGCGTAGCGGGTCTGGACGTTGGGGTCGTGGCGCTGCCAGTCCGTGTAGTAGGAGAAGGCTCCACCGATCGGGGTGACGGTCCAGACGTCCTTGTCCGACATGAAGGCCCGGACGTCCGACTGCGCCTGCCAGGTGGCCGAGTCCTCTCCACCACCGGCGCCGTTGACGAGGTAGAGCACCGGCGCGCCGTTGTTCCCGTCACGCGGGCGCTGCACGATGTTCGGGACCTCGATGGCCATCTTGTCCGACCACACCGAGACGATCAGTCGACCGTCGGGGAGCTGGGTCTCGACGACCTTGTTCTGGGCGGTGGCCTTGGTGTACTGGATGTTTCCACCCTGTGCCTGGGCCGTGCCCGTGGCAACGACGGGGACCATGGCCGCGGCGATGGTCGCCGCAGCGACCTTGGTGCCCAACCGACCGCTCTTGACTGAACGCATATTCCGACGCCTAACCTTCTCGTTGTTCACAGACGGACTCGGGCAGACCCGCACTGCACAGCTAACCCGATTCCCAGTAGTCACACAAGACCCACTAAGCACACTCCCGGTGGAAGCGCGCCTGCAGGACCGAGTCTCGCGCCCGCGGGGCACCTATCCGAGGATTCCATACCCGGGCGGCCCGTCGGTAACCGCGGGACCACCCTTGCGGTTCACGTCAACATTATCGACGCCGGCCGGCCCGCTGTTACGGATATGAACAAATTCCTATACAACCTTCGGGGCCCGGGCCTGGGCGCCACACCGATCGGGACACGAGAAAGGGCCCCGGGCACAGCCCGGAGCCCCCATCCCGTTCAGCCGAAAGACTCAGGCCATGAAGCCGGCGTCGAAGGCCTTCTGGAAGTCGCCGCCGAGGAAGTAGCCGATCCCCTTGACGATGTTGTTGGTGTTGCCGACAAGGCCGCCAGCGAGGTCGACGATGCCGTCCTTGCCGAAGATGTCGCCGATGGAACCGAGATCGATGCCCATGATGTTCTCCCTGAGTGCTGCAATCCGGCGAGATCCGGATCAGTGAATGATGCTGAGATCGGCTGCTGTGCGCCGCAGCCGGGGCGTTCGCGCCGGAGCGCTACGGCCGGGGCCTGTCAGGCGGAGACGTCGTCCCCGCCGAGGCTGCCGAGCGCGTCGATGAAGCCGTCGCCCGTGATCGAACCGGTGAAGCCGACGACGCCGTCGATGAGGTTCTTGACCGCGGTGAGGGCGGCGCTGATGGCGCTGAAGTCAGGCATGTGTGTCTCCCTTTGAAAGTGGTGCCCCGGCTCATGGGGCCAGAGTCAGAGTAATCTGAGCGACTCTGATGTCAATTGTGACGTCCGTCTCCCCCCCGCCGAGGTGACGACGAGGCGAACTGAGGCCACCCTTAGTGGTCCAGATCACGGATGCGAGGAAATCCTAACATCCGTTCTCAACTGCGCAAACCATTCAAATGAATGCGCATACGCTGTTGAGTGAGCTTCTCCTCACCAGGGCATGAGCGCACGGGCTGTTCACCCCCGGGACATCTCCACTTTCCGGGCCTCCTCCGACACGAATGCGGCCCGCGCGAGGGAGATCGCGCGGGCCGCTCCTCGTGCCGGGGGCATGGCCGCCCCCGGCAGGCTCAGGTCACCACATCATGAAGCCGCCGGCGAGGGCCTCCTCGAAGTCTCCTCCGGTGAAGTAGGCCAGGCCGGAGAAGAGGTCTCCGAACGCGCCGAGGAAGTCGTTGACAAAGCCGAGGGCGTCACTGACGCCGATGAGGGATCCGAACTCGGGGAAGAACATGGTGCACTCCTGGGTCTGCTGGGTGTGTGTCTCTGGAGAAGGTGACTCTGGGATCGGCCGGCGGGATCAGTCGGCGCTGATGCTCGACAGTGCATCGAAGAAGTCGTTCATGCCCCCCTCGCCTCCCAGCGACCCGGTGAATGTGACGACGGCTCCGAGGATGTCGGTGATCCCTCCGAAGAGGTCTGACAGCTGACCGAAGTCGGGCATGGTGTTCTCCGTTCTCGTGCGCTCACGGCGCCCTCTGAGGCGCCTGACAGCGACTCTAAAAAGAGACACATGTCCATCACAATGGACGAAACCGCACCTTAACCGCAGATCACAGGCTCTTTACGCGAAGCCCGATAGATGACGTCCGTGTTACACGCCGTCACGAGGAGCGCGGGACGAGCAGCCCCCGAGGACCGCCCCGAACCGGGCCCGAACCGGCCCCGACCCGGCCCGGGAGCGGTCGGCACACACGGTCCCCAGCACGCGACAAGGCCGTGGCCCGCACCGGAGTGCCTCCCGGTGCGGGCCACGGCCCCACTGCGTGGTCGGGCTGGACTAGAAGCCCATGCCACCCATCTCGTCGCCACCCGGCATCGCGGGCGCGGCGGGCTCGGGCTTGTCGGCCACGACGGCCTCCGTGGTGAGGAAGAGCGCCGCGATGGAGGCGGCGTTCTGCAGCGCGGAGCGGGTCACCTTGACCGGGTCGTTGATGCCGGCCTCCAGCAGGTCCTGGTACTCGCCGGTGGCCGCGTTGAGGCCCTGGGCACCCGGGAGGCTGCGGACCTTCTCCGCCACGACGCCGGGCTCGAGGCCGGCGTTGAAGGCGATCTGCTTGAGCGGGGCGCTCAGCGCGAACTTGACGATCTTCGCGCCGGTGGCCTCCTCGCCCTCGAGGGACAGGCCGTCGACGGCGACCTCGGACTTGACCAGGGCGACGCCGCCGCCGGCGACGATGCCCTCCTCGACCGCGGCCTTGGCGTTGCGGACCGCGTCCTCGATGCGGTGCTTGCGCTCCTTGAGCTCGACCTCGGTGGCGGCGCCCGCCTTGATCACGGCGACGCCGCCGGCGAGCTTCGCGAGACGCTCCTGGAGCTTCTCCCGATCGTAATCCGAGTCGGAGTTCTCGATCTCGGCGCGGATCTGGTTGACCCGTCCCTCGATCTGGGCCTGGTCTCCCGAGCCCTCGACGATGGTGGTCTCGTCCTTGGTCACGACGACCTTGCGCGCCTTGCCGAGCATCGAGATGTCAGCGGTCTCGAGCGACAGGCCGACCTCCTCGGAGATGACCTGCCCGCCGGTGAGGATCGCGATGTCCTGCAGCATGGCCTTGCGCCGGTCGCCGAAGCCCGGAGCCTTCACGGCGACGGACTTGAAGGTTCCGCGGATCTTGTTGACGACGAGGGTGGACAGCGCCTCACCCTCGACGTCCTCGGCGATGATGAGCAGGGACTTGCCCTCGCCGATGACCTTCTCCAGCAGCGGGAGGAGGTCCTTGACGGTGGAGACCTTGCCCGAGACCAGCAGGACGTACGGATCCTCCATGACCGCCTCCTGGCGCTCGGGATCCGTCATGAAGTACTGCGAGATGTAGCCCTTGTCGAAGCGCATACCCTCGGTGAGCTCGAGATCCAGGCCGAAGGTCTGGGACTCCTCGACCGTGATCACGCCCTCCTTGCCGACCTTGTCCATCGCCTGCGCGATGAGCTCGCCGATCGCCGGGTCGGCGGCGGAGATGCCGGCGGTCGCGGCGATCTGCTCCTTGGTCTCGATCTCCTTGGCGGAGTCGATCAGGTGCGCGGTGACGGCCTCGACGGCCTTCTCGATCCCGCGCTTGATGCCCATGGGGTTGGCACCGGCGGCCACGTTGCGCAGGCCCTCGCGCACGAGTGCCTGGGCCAGGACGGTGGCGGTGGTGGTGCCGTCGCCCGCGACGTCGTCGGTCTTCTTGGCGACCTCCTTGACGAGCTCCGCACCGATCTTCTCGTACGGGTCCTCGAGCTCGATCTCCTTGGCGATGGAGACGCCGTCGTTGGTGATCGTGGGGGCGCCCCACTTCTTCTCCAGCACGACGTTGCGCCCCTTGGGGCCGAGCGTGACCTTCACGGCGTCGGCGAGCTGGTTGAGACCGCTCTCCAAGCCGCGGCGGGCCTCTTCATCGAACGCGATCATCTTTGCCATTGGGTGAATCATCCTCCGGGTGTGGGGTGACACGTATGTGGTCGGCGTCGGCGCCCGCGACGGACGGTGCGGACCGTGTCAGATCCGCGCCTCACCTTGCGACCTCAGTTCAGGTGTTGCTGGCACTCAGGGTAGCCGAGTGCCAAGCGCTTTTCTAGCACTCGCCCCCGACGAGTGCAAAGGGCCCGGGGCACTGTTCGCGACGGGCGAACGACACGCGCGCCGGAGCCCGGTCCCCTACCATCGAGACGCGATCCCGCCCCATCCCCGTCGGAAGGCCACCCATGTCCCCCGAGTCCGCGCCCGTCGGCACCATCGAGAACTCGATCGAGATCGACGCCCCACCCGCCCGGGTCTGGGAGGTCGTCTCCGAGGTCCGCAACGCACCGCAGTGGAGCACCCAGGCGTACAAGGTCGTCGCACTCGGTGGTCGCACGACCGCCGGTACGCGAGCACTCAACATCAACAGGCGTGGTCCGCTCTTCTGGCCCACCACCAGCCGGGTCGTGGAGTTCGAACCCGGCCGCCGGTTCGCCAACCGCATCACCGAGAACACCACCGTCTGGGTCTTCGAGCTCGCCTCCCTCCCGGGAGGCCGAACCCGGCTCACCGAGCGTCGCGAGGTCCCGAGCGGACTGACGTTCATCTCGACGTTCCTCACCGAGAAGCTCTTCGGCGGTCAGCCCTCGTTCACCAAGGAGATGGACAGGGGCGTGTCAACCTCCCTGAAGCGGATCAAGGCCCTCGTCGAGCAGGGCTGACCCGCATGTCCGGGGTGGGCGTCGCCGCAGGGGTCCGGGCCGGGATCTCGACGGTCCTCGCGGGCTGCCTCACGGCGACGCTCACCGGGTGCGCGATCTGGACTGACGGCCCGGACCCCGACACCCCCGACCGCGAGGAGCCCGGCCCCACCCTGGCCGCGGGCCCGCCGCCCGGCGGATGGCAGGACGTGCGCAGTCCGACCGGGCTGGTCTACTCGGTCCCACCCGACTGGGAGGTGGGCGACCCGTTCGGCGCACCCGCGCCGGGCGACACGGACGTCCCGCAGGACCCGGGGTCGGACTGGGGCTCGGGGTACGTCACCACCGCCAACGCGATCGCCGACCGCGGCTATTGCGCCGCGTCAGGGCTGTCGTTCCGCACCCTGTCCGGCATCAGCACGATGCTCCCGGGCGACGCGCGCGAGCAGGCCGAGTCCGCCTCGCGGGCCATGGCGGACTCGATCGACCGTCGCTTCACCAGGAACGGTGCGGACGTCCCCGTGCCCGAGGCCCGCAGCATCGGCGTCTCGGGGGTTCCCGCCTGGTACGTCTCGCTCCGAGGCGCGGTCCGGCCACCCCGCGACTCCTGCACCCCGCCGACCATCCGGTTCGACACGATCGCGGTGTCGACCAGAGGGACGGACGGATCCCCCGCCTCGATCGTGTTCGTCCTGATGTCCGACGAGGACGAGCCGGGGGTCCAGCCGGAGGCGACGATCGATGCCGTGGTGGCGTCCCTGCGCTACGACAACTCGGTCTGAACCAGGCCGACCCGGCGTTACTCGGACGGCTCAGGCCGCCGTGACCTCCTCGGCCATCGGGGCGCCCGGCACCTCACCGAGCCAACTGCGGTCACCCCGCGCCCAGGCCCACCCGGTCGAGGCCGCGGCCTCGACCTCTCCGAGTTCGAGGGTCCGGCCGACGAGCGGGACCCCGGGCCCGTCGGCCACCTGGATGCGCAGGGCGTCCCCGGCGCGCTCGTATCGGAACCACCGGTCCTCGTCGACGTCCAGCTCGAGCCGGTCCCCCTCCACCTCCAGCGCGCGCACCAGCTGCTCCAACAGTTCGTGCGTCACCCACGGCAGGGTCCCGTGCGGCCGACCGCGCACGGCGTGGTCGGTGATGCCGGCGCCGGCGGTGGTGGGCCGGCGGTGGACGTCGATGTCGATCCGCACGCGCGGATCGGCCACCAGCCCGAGTTCCGGAGTGGTCACCAGCAGTTGGTGGGGGGCCGCGTACCGCATCACCGCGTTGACCACCAGGGGCCGGGTGATCACCCCGGGATGGATCACCACGCCGACGCCGTCGATGTGCGGCCGCCGGGTGAGTGCACCGGTCTCACCCACCGCGTCCGCCTCGGGGAAGCGAGTACTGACCTGGTCGCGGAGCTCGAGGAGATCAGCCCGGACGTGGGCGGGGAGATCATCGAGGTGGGCCGCGTCGCGACAGGCCGGGTCAGCTGGGGTGACGACGATCACGTAGGTCACGACGGATACTGTACTTCATTCCTGATTCATCTTCCGTTCATGTTGGTCGCGAGTTGTTCATCTTCGGGCGGTGCGGCCTCCGGCGGGAGCGGGGTCGGACGGCGGAACTAGGCTGGCCCCCATGTCCGCCTCCACTCCGTTCCGGGCCCCACACCCGTCCCTGACCCCACTCGCCGACGCGGTCGTCACGCAGCTCGGTCGCGCCCGCACCGACCTCGCCGAGCTGGTGGCACTGCCGTCGGTTCACGGCTCCGAACCGGAGGCGTGTGCGCGGGCCTGCGAACTGGTCCGCAGGCTGCTCGGCGAGCTGCCGGTGCCCGGCCTCGGTCCGGACGCGGTGGAGGTCGTCGGGACCTCGGACGGCTCGCGGGCGGTGTTCGCCCACCGCCCCGCCGCCCCGGGCCGCCCCACCGTGCTCCTCTACAGCCACTACGACGTACAACCCGCCGGCGATCCCGACGAATGGACCACCCCGCCGTGGGAGCTCACCGAGCGCGACGGCCGCTGGTACGGCCGTGGGGCCGCCGACTGCAAGGGCAACCTGGTCGCCCACCTCACCGCCCTCCGAGCACTCGCCGCCCTGGAGGGCCCGGACCCGCTGGACCCGCTGGACGGCCTCGGGATCAGGATCGTCGTCGAAGGCTCCGAGGAGACCGGCGGAGGGGGCCTGGACGATCTGGTGGCCACGCGACCCGACCTCGTGGCGGCCGACGCGATCCTCATCGCGGACTCGGGGAACGTCTCGGTGGGCGAGCCCACGCTCACGACGAGTCTTCGGGGGATCGCGAACGTCGTCGTCGTCGTGGACACGCTCGAGGCCGGGGTCCACTCGGGCCAGTTCGGGGGCGCGGCGCCCGACGCGCTGGGCGCGCTCGTGTCGATCCTGGCCTCGCTCCGCGACCCGGGGACCGGCGCCACGACCGTCGACGGTCTCGACTTCTCCGGGCGGTGGCCCGGGCGGCCGTATGACGAGGACGCCTTCCGCGCGGACGCCGGGATCCTCGACGGGGTCCGGCCGTCGACCGCAGCCCCGCTGGCCGACCTGGTGTGGTCGCGCCCGGCGGTCACCGTGTTGGGGATCGACTGCCCGCCGGTCGAGGGCGCGATCGCCGCGGTCCAGCCACACGCCCGGGCCCTGGTCAACCTCCGCGTCCCCCCCGGCACCGACCCGCTCGAGGCGCAGGAGCTCCTCGCAGCGCACATCGAGCGGAGGCGCCCCTGGAACGCGCGTGTGTCGGTGGAGAGGGAGACCGTGGGTTTCCCGTTCAGTTCCGTCCCCGCCGACGGGTCGGATCCCGTGCACGACCTGCTCTCGGAGTGTCTGGCGCAGGCGTACGGCACGACGGAGGTGGCGGAGGTCGGCTCGGGCGGGTCGATACCGCTGTGCACGGCTCTCCGTGACGCCCATCCGCGGGCCGGGATCGCGCTGTTCGGCGTGGAGGACCCGGCCGCCGCGATCCACTCCCCCGACGAGAGCGTGGACCCGGGGGAGATCGAACGCATCGCGCTGGCCGAGGCCGCGTTCCTGCAGCGCTTCCGCTGACCCCGGGGACCGCGGGGTGGTGCGTGGCGCGGCCGTGGCGGGATCGGCGATACGCTCGCACGCGTGAACCCCCGCCCGGATCTGGACCTGACCCTCCGCCTCTCGGCGTCCGCAGCCGATTCCCGCCGGGGCATCGTCCGGGCGCACCCGGAGGTGATCCTGGCGCTGGGGATGCGGGAGTGGGACGCCCTCGAGATCGTGGGCGCGCGCACGACGGCGGCCGTGGTCGCCGCCGCCGCGACCGGTGCCCCCAGCGGGATCCTGGTGGTGGACGAGGTGGTCGCCGCCAACTGCGGCCTGGGCGAGGACGCGCGGGTGACCGTCCGGGCCGCCCGGGTCACCGGCGCCCAGTCCGTCGAGGTCCAGGGCCTGCCGCCCGCGGGCCGGGGCGTGGCCGAGCGGGTCCTGCGGTCCGCACTGCTGGGCAAGGTACTGCGAGTGGGTGACTCGGTGACCCTGCTGCCCCGTGACCTCGGTCCCGACTTCCCCACCGGCGACACCTCCCGCACTCTGCGCAACACCATGGGTGTGCAGTGGAGCACCGCGCTGCTCACCGTCACCGCGACGGTGCCGGACGGTGTCGTCTCCGTGCAGCCCACCACCGCGGTGGTCGCCGCGGGAGCCTCGGACCCCGGTCGCGGTCCGACGACGACGAGCCCCCGCGGTGTCTCACCACGCTCGGCGGAGAGCGTGGGCGCGCCCGCCCCCGACCCGGCGATCACCGCCGTCGACCGACGGGACCTGGTGGGGTTCGCCGACCAGGCGGAGGTGCTGGAGCAGTGGCTCACCCTCGCCCTGGACCGGGCGGACCTGTTGCGCACACTGGGAACCTCACCGCACCTCGGGGTGTTGATCGCGGGACCGCCCGGCGTCGGCAAGGCCACGCTGGTGCGGTCGGTCGCCGGGGACCGGCGGCTCGAGGTGCTCGACGGCCCGTCAGTGGGATCCCTGGACGCGGCGGGGCGGCTCGAGGCCGTCCGGGCCGCCGCCGAGCGCGCCAGGGAGAACGGCGGGATCCTGCTCGTCACCGACGTGGAGGCACTTCTGCCGGCGCAGACCGAGCCGGTGTCCACCCTGGTGCTGGACCGGCTGCGCTCCGTGGTCGCACACCCGGGATCGGTGCTGGTGGCCACCTGTGTACGTCCCGAGGACGCCGACGCCCGGCTGCGGGAACCCGACATCTGCGATCGCGTGCTGGACCTGCCCCTGCCCGGCGCCGCCGACCGCGCGGCGCTGCTGGGGGTACTCCTGCGGGACGTGCCCACCGGCGAGCTCGACCTGCCCGCGGTGGCGGACCGGACGCCCGGGTACGTGGCGGGCGACCTGAGGGCGCTGGCCCGCGAGGCGGCTCTCCGCGCCGCGGGCCGGGCCACGGAACGGGCGGGAGACCGGGCCAGCGACCGGGACGGCGAGAGCGCTCCGGACGCCGACGTGGTCACGGCCCGCCTCGAGCAGGAGGACCTGCTCGGCGCGATCTCCGTGATCCGGCCGCTCTCCCGCTCGGGGACCGAGGAGCTGAGCCTGGGATCGATCACGCTGGACGACGTCGGCGACATGGAGGAGGTGCGCCAGGCCCTCACCGAGACGGTCCTGTGGCCCCTCCAGCACCGCGACTCGTTCGAGCGCCTGGGAGTCCAACCCCCGCGGGGGTCCTGCTCTACGGGCCCCCCGGGTGCGGGAAGACCTTCGTCGTCCGGGCGCTCGCGGCGAGTGGCCGCCTCACGGTGCACATGGTCAAGGGCGCCGAGCTCATGGACAAGTGGGTCGGCTCGTCGGAGAAGGCGGTGCGCGACCTGTTCCGCAAGGCTCGGGACTCGGCTCCGTCGCTGGTCTTCCTCGACGAGATCGACGCCCTGGCTCCCCGCCGGGGCCAGACCGGGGACTCAGGTGTCGGCGATCGCGTGGTGGCCGCGCTGCTCACCGAGCTCGACGGGGCCGAGCCGCTGGGCGACGTGGTGATCCTCGGCGCGACCAACCGTCCCGAACTCATCGACCCGGCGCTGCTGCGGCCGGGCAGGCTCGAACGGCTCGTCTTCGTCCCCCCGCCGGACGCCGAGGCGCGCGCCGACATCCTCCGCGCCTCCGGTCGCAGCGTGCCGCTTGCCGACGACGTGGACCTGGCCGCGCTCGCCGCGGATCTGGACGGGTATTCCGCGGCGGACTGCGCGGCACTCCTGCGGGAGTCGGCCCTCACCGCCATGCGACGCGACATCGACGCGGCGGAGGTCACCGCGGATGACGTGGCCCGCGCACGGCGGGTGGTCCCGCCCTCCCTCGAACCCGATCAGGTCGAGAGCCTGCGCCTGTACGCCGAGCGGCGAGAGTCCTAGGACCGGTGTCGGGCGGTCGGGGTTCGCGCCCGGGCCACACGGGTTCACGCCCGGGCCACACGGGCGGGCTTGTCGCCGTCCGCCCCGCCGTCTAGACTCTCCCGCCATGCGGAAGATTCTCGTAGTAACCGGACGTAACGGGGCCTGAAGACCGGCACCCCCGTTGCGTGGTTGCTCGATCTCCGTCGGTCCCCGAACCGACGTCCGAGACGAGAACACCATGCGCACCACCGCACCACACCCACCACACCATCCGACCGGTCTTCCCACCCGGCCCACCGAGCGCGTGAGCAGGGCGACCCCCCCTCGCACCACCGCTCCGGGCGCCTGCCCCTTCGCCGAGCGGTTCGGGCGCCGCCTGCCGCGCGGCTTCGCCGACGAGGCGGGGACCCTGGACTGGCGGGAGTTGCTCGACACCTACGCGCCGTCGACCGACCACTTCCACCTGGCGGACTTCTCGCGTCGCCCCCTGGGCCGCGGGATCACCGCATATGAGGCGATCCTGGCCACCCGGGACCCCTCCGCCCCGGGGGAGTTCACCGCCCACCGCCTCACCACCGAGTCCTGTGGGGACCTCACCGCCATGTCCGAGATGCTGGGCCGGATCGGAGCCCGCGTGGAGATCGAGCGCTTCCACCAGTACGAGGGTGACGCGTTCGACGGTTCCGAGTCCTGGTGCACGATCCTGCGGGCCACCTGCGGCCGCCGAGCGACCTGGGCCATGGGTTTCGGACGGTCCCCCTCCGAGGCCTCCATCGCCGCACTCCTGAGTGCGGCGACCCTCCTCCACCTTCGCTGAGAAGGGCCGGGACGGAGGCCTTCTGTAAACTTCCCGGAGAACCCAGACCCTGGTCGACCTCCGGCACCCGCCCCATCAGGCGGGAGCGTCCGCGTGTCGTGTCCCGGTCCACATCTCGAGAGGAGCCGCCGGTGATCGCGATCCTCTCGGCCCACGCCGTGGCCACCCTGATCGCGATCCCCCTGGTGCTGAGGTTCGGTCGCCGGGCGTTCCTCGTCCTCGCCATGGTGCCCGCCGCGAGCGCGGTGTGGGTCGCCGCCAACCTGGACCGCGTCCCCACCGAGTCCGTCCGGTGGGCGCCCGAGATCCACCTCGCGCTGGACCTGCGGATGGACGCCCTGTCGGCGCTCCTGGCCCTCATCGCCCTCGGCGTGGGCGCCCTGGTCCTGGTGTACTGCACCTGGTACTTCCAGGACGACGAACCGCGCCTGCACCTGTTCGCCGCAGAGCTCGTGGCCTTCGCCGGAGTCATGTTCGGCCTCGTCGTGGCCGACAACATGATCCTCCTCTACATCTTCTGGGAGATCACCTCCGTCCTGAGCTTCCTCCTGGTCGGCCACTACGCCGCGCGGGCCACCGCTCGTCGCGCGGCCACCCAGGCGCTGCTCGTCACCACCCTCGGCGGTCTGGCCATGCTCGTCGGGATGATCATCCTCGGCCAGTCCGCCGGGTCCTACCTGATCAGCGACGTGGTCTCCTCGCCGCCGTCCGGTCCGCTCATCCACTGGGCACTGGTGCTGGTGATCGTCGGAGCCGGCAGCAAGTCCGCGATCGCGCCCCTGCACTTCTGGCTCCCGGGCGCCATGTCGGCCCCGACGCCGGTGAGCGCCTACCTGCACTCGGCGGCCATGGTCAAGGCCGGCGTCTTCCTCGTCGCCGCCCTGACCCCCGGCCTGTCGGGCTCGTCCACCTGGCAGCTGCCGCTCATCGTGTTGGGTCTGGTCTCGCTCCTCATGGCCGGGTGGCGGGCCCTGCGCGAGACCGACCTCAAGCTCGTGCTCGCCTTCGGCACCGTCAGTCAGCTCGGATTCCTCCTCGTCCTGGTGGGTATCGGGTCGCGCGACACGATGCTCGCCGGGCTGACGATGCTGCTCGCCCACTCGTTGTTCAAATCGGCCCTGTTCATGTCCGTCGGCGTGATCGACAAGACCACCGGCACCCGGGAGATCCGCGACCTGTCGGGGCTGGGACATCGCCGTCCCGCACTCGCTCTCGTCTTCACCCTCGCCGCCGCCTCGATGGCCGGTCTGCCCCCCTTCCTCGGCTTCATAGGCAAGGAGGCCGCGTTCGCCACCGTCCTGTCCGAGGAGCGACTGCACGGGATGCCGTCGTTGGTCGTCACGGCGGGGCTCGTGGCGGGGTCCGTGCTCACCTTCTCCTACACCGCTCGGCTGGTCATGGGCGCGTTCCGATCCAAGCGCTCCTTCCCCGGCGGCGTCAGCCCCGCCGTCGCGGGATCCCGACCGGCGGGACCACTGTTCCTCTCGGTGCCCGCCGTCCTCGCGGTCTCCGGTCTGGTGCTGGGCCTGTGGAACGCCCCGGTCGAGGAGCTCATCGCCCGCTACGTCGACGTGGCGTTCCCGCCCGGGAGCCCGTGGCGCGGCCCCGAGGGCTACCATCTCGGGCTGTGGCACGGGGTCGGCATCCCGCTCGCGCTCACCCTGGTCGTCTACGTGCTGGGCACCCTGCTCTACGTGGCGCAGCGGACCGTGGAGAGGATGCAGTTCGAATCTCCGGCGCTCGGCAACGCCGACCGGATCTACGACGCCGTCCTGAGGTTCTTCGACACGCTCTCCCTGCGCCTGACGGCGAGCATCCAGCGCGGCTCACTCCCCCTCACCCTGGGCATCATCCTCGTGACCCTCGTGCTGTTCCCGTTCGTCTCGCTCCTCGCCGGGACGCGCGAGGGCCTGCGCATGGAGTTGTCCTCGAACCCCGTGGTGCTCATCGTCATGATCCCCATGGCGCTCGCCGCGGTAGCCGCGGCGGTGCTGCGCAACCGCCTCGCCGCGGTGATCTGCATGTCCGTCACCGGGTACGGACTCGCCGTGATCTTCGCCTTCCACGGCGCCCCGGACCTCGCGCTCACCCAGGCCCTGGTCGAGACGCTCCTGATGGTCGCGTTCGTGCTGGTGCTGCGCACGATGCCCGCCGAGGTCCCGCTCTCACACGGTTACCGCCGACTCCGGGCCTGGCTCGGGATCGGCGTCGGTCTGCTCGTGGTGATCACCGGTGCCTACGCCATCAACGCGCGCCAGCACCCCGCCGTCTCGCTCGACTTCCCCGACATCGCCTACCGGATCGGCAACGGCGCCAACGCCGTCAACGTCACCCTGGTGGACATCCGCGCGTGGGACACCCTCGGCGAGATCACAGTTCTCCTGGTCGCGGCCACCGGCGTGGCCAGTCTCGTGTTCCGCAACCGTCGCTACGGTTCCGGTCCGCGCCTGGCCGACGTCGACAAGACCCGCTCCGGTCGACGCGGCGTCGAGGCGGCCCGGATCGTGATCGAGGCTCCCGGCGCGAGCCCCGGCCGGTGGCTCGTCGGCGCCACCGTCCGCGACCCGCGCGCCCGCTCGTTGGTCCTCGAGGTCACCACCCGGCTCGTGTTCCCCACGATGATGGTCCTCAGCCTGTTCTTCTTCTTCGCCGGCCACAACAACCCCGGCGGCGGGTTCGCGGGTGGCCTGGTCGCGGGCCTGGCGCTGGTGTTGCGCTACCTCGCCGGCGGACGCTACGAACTCGGCGAGGCCGTCCCCGTGGACGCGGGACGGATCCTCGGGCTCGGCCTGCTCCTCGCGGCGGGCACGGCCACGGCGTCCATGTTCTTCGGCGCCCCCGCCCTGTCGAGCGCCACGTTCGAGGCCACGCTCCCGGTGTTCGGTGAGGTCAAGCTCGTCACGGCCCTGCTCTTCGACGCCGGCGTCTACCTCATCGTCGTGGGGCTGGTCCTGGACATCCTCCGCAGCCTCGGCGCCCGACTCGATCTGGACGCCGAGGATCTCGAGGAGCTGCGCGCCATCTACGTGGACGCCACCGCCTCGCCGTCCACCGCCGCCCTGCGCAATGTCCCCGGTGTGGACTCCGACGGAGCGCGGTCCGACCTCGCGGCCCACCGCGCCGCCCGCCGCGAGGCCGCGGAGAACCAGGGCTCCCCCACCGGAGGCACGTCATGACCGCCGATTTCGGGCTGCTCCTGCTCGCCGGATTGCTCTGTGCCGCCGGGGTCTACCTGCTGCTGGAACGGGCGATCATCAAGATCCTGTTGGGGATCATGATCTTCTCCAACGGCATCAACCTGCTCCTGCTGGCCGCGGGAGGCCCGCCCGGCAGTCCGCCCATCATGGGCCGCGGCCGGAGCCCCGACGCCGCCGACTCCGACCCCCTGTCCCACGGGATGATCCTCACCGCGATCGTCATCACGGCCGGCGTCGGAGCCTTCATCCTCGCGTTGGCCTACCGCTCCTACCAGTTCACCACCGCTGATGAGGTCGCCGACGACGCCGAGGACACCAAGATCGCCAAGCGCTCACCCACCGACGCCTGGTCCGCGCCCGACCGGGACCTGTCCGACGACCACAGCACAGGTCAACCCACCGAACTCGGGGACCACGTCGACTACGACGACGACGACCTGACGGACGCCGAGGCGGAGGCCGAAGCGGAGGCCGAAGCGGAGGCGCGAGGTGGGGCCCGCGGGCGCGACGTGCCCGCCCGACGCCCCCGGAGGACGACGCGCCGGAGCGACGGGGACGACCGAGACCACGGAGACGACGGAAGGGAGGGCGGCCGGTGATCTCCCCCGACCTCTTCGGCTACCTCATCCCCTCGGTCGTCCTCATACCCCTGCTCGCCGCGGCCCTGTGTCTGGTGGTCTCCCGCCGACCCCGCGTGCAGAACATCATCACGGTCGTCACCCTCACAGTCGTGCTGGTCATCGCCGGCGTCCTGCTGGTGCTCACCGACCAACACGGCGTCCACACCGTGCAGGTGGGCGGATGGGACGCGCCCGTGGGCATCACCCTGGTGGCCGACCGGCTCAGCGCGCTCATGCTGTGTGTGTCGGCGATCGTCCTGCTCACGGTGATCATCTACGCCGTGGGCCAGGGTGTCCGCGACGGCGACGGCGACCAGCCCACCTCCATCTTCCTCCCCACCTACCTGGCGCTCGCGGCGGGACTGAACGCCGCGTTCATCGCCGGCGACCTGTTCAACCTGTTCGTCGGGTTCGAGATGCTGCTGGCCGCGTCCTACGTCCTGCTCACGCTCGGCGCCAGTCAGGAGCGCGTCCGCGCCGGGGTCTCCTACACCGTCGTGTCGATGGTGTCCTCGATGGTCTTCCTGCTCGGCATCGCACTGACCTACTCGGCCGCGGGCACACTCAACCTCGCGCAGCTCTCCGTGCGGATGACCGAGGTCCCGGAGGGGTTGCGGAACACGATCTTCGCCGTCTTCCTGGTCGCGTTCGGCATCAAGGCCGCCGTCTTCCCCCTGTCCACCTGGCTGCCCGACTCCTACCCCACCGCGCCCGCCCCCGTCACCGCGGTGTTCGCCGGACTGCTGACCAAGGTGGGTGTCTACGCGATCATCCGCTTCCACACCCTCGTGTTCCCCGGTGGGTCCATGGACGGCGTCCTCCTGGTGGCGGGTCTGCTCACGATGGTGATCGGCATCCTCGGCGCCATCGCACAGTCAGACATCAAACGAATACTGTCGTTCACCCTCGTCAGCCACATCGGCTACATGATCTTCGGCATCGCCCTGTCGACCGGGTACGGGCTGAGTGCGGCGATCTACTACGTCGGACACCACATCATCGTCCAGACCACACTGTTCCTGGTGGTCGGACTGATCGAGCGGCAGGCCGGGTCGTCCTCCCTGCGCCGCCTCGGCTCGCTCGCGGTGGCCAGCCCCGTCCTCGCGGTGATGTTCCTCATCCCCGCCCTCAACCTCGGGGGCATCCCGCCCTTCTCAGGGTTCATCGGCAAGCTCGCGGTGGTCCAGGCCGGCGCCGAGGTCGGAGGTCCGCTCATGTGGGTCCTCGTCGCCGGGGCGATGGTCACCAGCCTGCTCTCGCTCTACGTGATGGTGCGCGTGTGGTCCAAGGCGTTCTGGCGTCCCCGGGCCGACGCCCCGGAGGGTGCGGTGGCCCTGGCCAAGCCGCTGGCACTGCTGCCCTCCGACGAGTACGTGGAGTTCGACGAGCGCGAGGAGGTGGGCCGGATGCCGCTGAGCATGGTCGCACCCACCATGGCCCTGATCGTGGTCTCCTTGTTGATGACAGTCTTCGCCGGCCCGTTGCTCGGGGTGACCGACCGGGCCGCCGAGAGCCTGATGGAGCGGCATGACTACCTGGACACCATCCCCCTCGACGCGACGCCCGACCGCTACGTCGGTTCCGTGACGGGGGTGCGCTGACATGCCCCGCAGGATCGCGGCCCGTCTCGACCCCCGGGTGGTCGGTTCCCGCCTGTTCATGATGCTCTGGCTGACGGTCGCGTGGGTCATGCTGTGGGGCCCGGTCGAGGTCGGGACCATCGTCGCCGGGGTCCTCGTGGCACTCGTGGTGATGGTCCTGCTCCCACTCCCCCGTGTGCCCGTGGAGGGCCTGGTCAGACCTCTGTCGACGGTGTGGCTGGTGATCGTGGTGGCCTACTACCTCGTCCGTTCGTCGCTCGCCGTGGCGTGGCTGTCCGTGCGCCCCCAGGCACCGCCCCGTTCCGCCGTGCTGCGGGCACCCATGCGGCTCAGGTCGGACTTCACGCTCGCCCTGGCCGTCAACACCCTGAACCTCATGCCCGGAGGCGTCGTCGTGCGCGTCGATCCGGTGGCCCGGTACGTGTACGTCCACGTCCTGGACGCCGGCAGCCCCGAGGCGGTCGAGCGGTTCCGGCGCCAGACCGCCCACGTCGAACAGCTGTACTCTCGGGCGTTCGAACGGCCCGAGGACTGGAAACCGAGCCCGCAGCACTACTACGCCCCCTCGGAGGAGTACGGGACCGACAGCGAGGAGCACCGATGAGCCTGACACTGCTGTTGTGGAGCGCGGCCGTGGTCGCCCTCACGCTCGCACTGTTCACCACCATGATCCGTCTGATCGGTGGCCCGGGCACCCTCGACCGACTGATCTCGCTGGACATGCTCGCCGCGATCGCCCAGTGCGGCGTCGGGGTGTACATCGCGTGGAGCAAGGACACCACGGCGGCGGCCGCCCTCGTAGCACTCGCACTGGTCGCCTTCCTCGGATCGGTGTCCGTGGCCCGGTTCCGCGTCAGCGACTCCGCCGGAGTTCACAAGGAGACCCTCACATGACCGACGACCCCAGGGAGATCGTCTCGGCACTCTTCGTCCTCGCCGGGGCGTTGCTGACCCTCGCCAGCGCCATCGGTCTGGTGCGCTTCCGCGACACCCTGAGCCGGATGCACCCTGCAGCCAAACCGCAGGTCCTGGGACTGGTGCTCGTCTTGCTGGGGGCGAGCATCCGGATCTTCCCCCACATCGACCTGGGAATGCTGCTGCTGGCCGGCATCGTGGCCGTGTGCACCGCACCGGTGATCGCCAACCGAGTGGGCAACCTGGCGTATCACGAGAGCGTCGAGGACGGAACGATCACCCACGAAGCCCCGGTGCTGGAGAAGTTCCAGGCCAGCGAGGCCAACCGGAAGAACACATCCTGACCCGCCGATCGGGTCCGGGCGCCGGGACGACTCGAGCCCCGCTCCCTTCACGGGGGCGGGGCTCGTTCGGTGGTACCGGGCTACCGGTCGATCACGGGGCGGGCTGAGCAGGCGACACCGCGGTCCCGGTCTGGCCCTGGGTGGGCTGCTCCCCGACGGGGACCTCCACGAGGACGTCCTCCTCGATCTCGACGACCTCGACCTCCGCGCCCTCGACTTCCGCGCCCTCGACCACGTCGGCGTCCTCCGCCTCCGCGTCGGCCTCCCCCGTGTAGGTGGGCAGGGTGTAGGGGGCGTCGGGATCCGCGGGCTGCTCGTTGGGCGGGGAACACGCGGTCACGGCGAACGCGAGTGCGAATGCGGGAACCGCGACCATGAGGCGGCGGGCGGTCTGACGCGGGGCCATGAGGGCTCCTTCGATCTCGAAAAGCTGCAGGTCGCTGTGAGCACGCGTCCCGACGGGCGGAGTGCGTGAACTCATCATATCCTCAGCAGTCAGCGGTCGAGGTCCTGGGTGACGATCACGATCACCCCGGGGGCACCCACCTCGAGATCGGCAGGGCGGGGCAGGGCGGGGATGCCCAGCTGGGCCGCGACGGCCTCGGCGGCCTGCCGCTCACCGGCGCCGGTTCCGAAGTACACGGTCGACTCGGACACCACCGGCCGGTTGGAGGGCAGGTTGGCCACCTCGCCGACGGCGAAACCGGACTCGCGAAGCGCCTCTCCGGTCCTCCCGGCGAGCCCCGTGACGGTGCTGTTGTTGAACACCTGCACGGGTACCGCGGTCACGGCCGGAACGCCGGGCTGGCCGGCCGGGGGCTGCTCGGCGGCCTGACCGGGTTGGCCGGGTTGGCCGGCCACCGCCTGGCCGTCGGGATCGACCTGCGGGTCGGCGGGAGCGTCCCCGGGCTGGGCGGGCGCGGCGGGCGGTTCGGCCTGCTCGACCTGGGCACTGTCCTGGTCGGTGGCGGTCGGGGTCTCGTCGTCGCCCCCGAACAGCTGGACGAGCCCGATGCCTATCGCCAGGACCACCGCGGCCAGGAGGACCATCGCGATGGCCCGGTACGGAGGTCCGGTCGGCTCATCCTGGTCGGGGCCGGCCCCGGCGCCGCCGGCGGGCGCGCCCGGACCGTAGGGGTCGTACTGCGAGGTTTCGGGCTGGGAGCTCACGCCGGTGAGTGTAGGTCAGTCGAGCCGCATTCCCAGGTTGCGCGCCGCGCGTGCCTTCTGACGGCTGCTGCGCATGCGACGAAGCCGCTTGACGAGCAGCGGGTCAGCGGCCAGCGCCTCGGGGCGGTCGATGAGGCCGTTGAGGATCTGGAAGTAGCGGGTCCCGGACATGTCGAACTTCTGCCGGATCGCCTCCTCCTTGGAGCCGGCGAACTTCCACCACTGACGCTCGAACTCGAGCATGGCCCGGTCCCTGTCGGACAGCACGGGGTCGGCGGCGTGCAGCTCGTCCGCGGGCGGCGAACCGCCCTCGACCCGCGGTCGGCGTGCCGCGGTTGCTGATCGACCCATTCGCTCGCCTCCTGTGCCCGGATCACACCGTTGTGATTCCCCCGTAGTGAACCACACGGATCCGACACCCTGCCAGGTGCGCACTAGGATCTCCTGCCATGGCCGTCCTGCCCATCGTCATCCTCGGCGATCCCGCCCTCCACACCCCCACCGAGCCCGTCACGGAGTCCCCGGAGGAGATCCGCGACCTCGTCCGCGACCTCTACGACACGATGGACGCCGCCAACGGAGTGGGTCTGGCCGCCAACCAGGTGGGGGTGCGCAAGCGGGTGTTCGTCTACGACTGCCCCGATCTGGACACCGAGGACGGCGAGGGCGTCTCCCGCGAGGACGTCGAGGCCCGCGGCGGCTGGCTCAACCGCCGCGGCTGCATCGTCAACCCGGTGCTGGAGACCTCCGAGATCCCGGAGACCATGCCGGACCCGGAGGAGGATCTCGAAGGATGCCTCTCCGTCCCCGGTGTGAACTTCCCGCGCGGGCGCGCCTGGTGGGCCCGGGTCACCGGAACCGACGAGAACGGCGAGCCGGTCTCCGTGGAGGGCTATGGCCTGTTCGCGCGGTGCCTGCAGCACGAGGTCGGTCACCTGGACGGGTACCTCTACACCGACCATCTGATCGGCCGTCACCGCAAGGCCGCCAAACGCCACATCCGCGACGCAGGCTGGGGCGTGCCCGGGTTGAGCTGGGACCCAACCACCGATCCCGACCCGTTCGCCGACGAGGACGACGGTGACGAGTGGGACGACGACGAGGCCACCGACCCCCGTGGCTGAGCAGGACTGGGGTCTGGCGGACCGGTCCCGGTGGAACGCCGGCCGACGCGTGGAGGTGGGGATGCGCGTGGTGGTCCGTCGCCATCTGGAGGCCGGGCAGGGTTCGCACCTCTACACCGACGTCATCGGACACGTGGTCGCGCTGGATCCCGAACTCGTGGTGCGTCGCGAGTCGGGCGAGGAGGTGCGGATCCCCGATTCCGACATCGCGGTGCTCAAGGTGCTACCGCCCCGGCCGGTCCGGGCACGCGACGTCCGGGCGCACGAGTGGGCGGGTGCGTTGGCGTGGCCGGGCACGGACTTCGAGCTCGTCGACGGCTGGTTCTGCCGTGCCGGTGACGACTGGTCCTACCGCGGGAATTCGGCGGTCCCGGTGTTGCCGTGGGCCAGCTGCTCGGAGCTGGACGGGGTCCGCGACTGGTACGCGGCCCGCGGCCTGCCACTGCGCCTGGTGGCCGTGGACCGGCTCGTGGACGCCGACCGGATGCTGCTCGACGGTCGGCCGGTGGATCCCGCACGAGTGCGCGCGGACAGGGAACTCGTCCTGTGCACGGTCGACAGCCGCGAACTGCTGGAGCGCGTGGACGCCACCGTCCCCGCCGACGCCCGGCCCCCGGTGGTGTTGGCCGACTCCCCCGACGACGACTGGCTCGCGCTGTACCACGCCACCGCCGGTCTGGACCCCGACCGCGTCCGGCCCGCGATGCTGGCGACCGCGGGGCTGGCTGGGCCCGGGTCGGGCGGGACAGACCAGGGGCTGCCGGGCCCGGGCGGGCACGTGGTGTTCGCCCGCGTCGAGGACGACGGCGACCTGGCCGCCATCGCGCGGGGCGCCGTCACCACCGGGCCCGACGGGACACCGCGCGTCGCGGTCTCGTGCGTGCAGACCGCCGACGCCCACCGCCGACGCGGGCTGGCCGAGGTCGTCACCGGCGCGCTCGTCGGGTGGGGCCGGTCGCTGGGCGCCGAGGAGTGCCACCTCCACGTCTTCGCCGACAACGCGGCCGGCCGCGGGCTGTGGGCCAAGCTCGGACTGGCCCCGCACCATTCGATGCGTCACCTCGTCGTCGTCGAGGGTTCCACTCCGCGGTCCACGCGATCCGACGCCGGGTAATAGACTGCTCGCCATGCGCCTGGCCACCTGGAATGTCAACTCGATCAGAGCTCGACGGGACCGCGTCACGGCCTGGCTGGAACGCTCGGACGTCGACGTGCTGGCCATGCAGGAGACCAAGTGCAAGGACGACCAGTTCCCGCACGAGGCGTTCGAGGAGCTGGGATACCAGGTCGCCCACCACGGCCTGAGCCAGTGGAACGGCGTGGCCGTGGCCTCGCGGGTGGGGCTCGACGACGTCCGGTTGGGCTTCGACGACATGCCCGGTTTCCACAAGGACCCCGAGGTCACCCAGGATCCGGAGGCGCGCGCCATCTCCGCGGTGTGCGACGGCGTCCGCGTCTACAGTCTCTACGTCCCCAACGGCCGTGAACTGGCGGACCCTCACTACACCTACAAGCTCGAGTGGCTGGCCCGGCTCCGCGACCACGCCTCCGCCGAACTCGCTGCCGACCCGGCCGCGCAGGTGGCGTTGGTGGGCGACTGGAACGTGGCACCGCACGACGAGGACGTGTGGGACATGGAGGTCTTCACCGGCAAGACCCACGTCTCCGAGCCCGAACGCCAGGCCTTCGCGGCCTTCGACGGGGCGGGCTTTCGCGAGGTCACCCGCGAGTTCACCCCGGGCCCCGGCGTCTACACCTATTGGGACTACACCCAGTTGCGCTTCCCCAAGAAGCAGGGCATGCGCATCGACTTCCAGCTGCACTCGCCGGAACTCGCATCGCGGGTGACCGGCGCGTTCATCGACCGCGAGGAACGCAAGGGCAAGGGCGCGTCCGACCACGCCCCGGTCGTCGTAGACCTCGACTAGCACCGCGACCCGGCCCACCACGAGGAGCCCGCACCGATGTCCACGTTCCAACTCCGTCACTACATCGACCGCCTGCGCGCCGAGGGCTTCACCGTGCGCGACGACCACGGTGAGGACCCCGACCTCATCGACATCGACGGCAGGGCCGTGGACACCTGGCGGGAGAACTACCCGTACGACCATCGGTTGGACCGCAACCAGTACGAGGTGGAGAAGTACCTCCTGCAGATCGAGCTGCTCAAGTTCCAGAACTGGCAGGCCGAGTCGGGCCACCGGCACGTGATCGTGTTCGAGGGCCGGGACGCCGCCGGCAAGGGCGGGACCATCAAGCGGTTCACCGAGTACATCAACGTCCGGCAGGCCCGGGTGGTCGCGCTGATCAAACCCACCGAGACCGAGCTGTACCAGTGGTACTTCCAGCGCTACATCAGCCACCTGCCCACCCGCGGCGAGCTGGTCATGTTCGATCGCTCCTGGTACAACCGGGCCGGTGTCGAGCGGGTGATGGGGTTCTGCACGGACGCCCAGTACTCCACGTTCATGGAGCAGGCGCCCATGTTCGAGAAGATGTTGGTGGACTCGGGCATCGGCCTGACGAAGTTCTGGTTCTCCGTCACCAAGGAGGAGCAGAAGACCCGGTTCGCGATCCGGCAGCTCGACCCGGTCCGTCGGTGGAAGCTCTCCCCGATGGACCTGGAATCACTCGACAAGTGGGACCTGTACACCGCCGCCAAGGAGGAGATGTTCCGGCGCACCGACACCGACTGGGCCCCCTGGATCACCATCAAGTCCAACGACAAGAAGCGGGCGCGCATCAACGCCATGCGCTACTTCCTCCACCAGTTCGACTATCCGGAGAAGGACCCCCAGGTGGTGTTCGACCCTGACCCGAAGATCGTCCGCCGCGCCAGGGACGCCGTCGGGGACTGACTGAGCCCGCGAAGGACGCACCCGCGCACACGACCCGTCGGGAATGTCCGGGCGCCGGCGCGCATTGCACCGGGTATGAGTCACACCAATGATCCGGCCGTTGTCAGACGTCTGCTCTCGGACCGCGGGCGCTGGGCGGTCGTGGGCCTGTCGGCGAACACCGGACGGACCGCGCACAGGATCGCCGCCTATGTCCGCAACCTGGGTCACGAGATAGTGCCGGTTCATCCCAGGGCTGAGACGGTCCACGGTCAGCAGGGATACCCGGATCTCGCGTCGGTACCCGGCGAGATCGATGTGGTCGACGTCTTTGTCAACTCGGCGCTCGCGGGCGACGTCGTGGACCAGGCGATCGCCCGGGGCGCGAAGGCGGTCTGGCTCCAGCTGGGTGTGATAGACGAGGCCGCGGCCCAGCGCGCTGCCGATGCGGGGCTGGACGTGGTGATGGACGCCTGCCCGGCCATCGAGGCGCCGCTTCTGGGCCTCGCCTGAGCGAGAGCACCCGCCGTGGCGGGAACGGCCCGCCCGCAGGTCAGAACCCGCTGGCGCTCAGCCCGATCATGGCGAAGATGAAGGCGAAGTAGAGCACGATGAGCAGGGCGAAGAGGCCGAGCGAGATGAGGCCGAGCTTCTTGGCTGACGCGCTCGCCGCTTCGGCCTCCGCGTGGTGACCGGCCGCCCACAGCGGGTAGACGTCCGAGGCCCGGGTCATCGCGACGAATGCGAGCGGCCAGAAGAACAGGATCGAGGCCACCGCCCAACCGATGTTCGACGGGGGGCCCGGCCGTGCGGCTCCGGGGGACCCGGTGAACCCCCCGGGGGTCTGGGCCCCGTAACCCGGGTGCTGGCCATACGACGACGCGCCCTGCCCGTATGTCGGGCCCTGGCCGTAGCTCTGGTCCTGCCAGTAACCGGACTCCTGCCCGGGGGTCTGGCCGGCCCCGTACGGGGAGTCGGAGGAGGAACCGGGGTAGCTCGGATTCGTCATGCCCGAATCGTATCCCCGAACGTGGGCTCCCTGAAACACCCTTCCCGGGTCAGCGGGGGGCCACGAGGAGCTGGTACTCGGGGAAGCGGACGAGGAACCGGCGGACGTAGCTGCACACCGGGCGGATCTTGTGCCCGTCCAGACGCATCCGGGTGAGGACCAGACTGACCAGCAGTCGAGCGATGCCCTGCTGTCCGAAATGCTCCTCGATGACGGTGTGGAGAAGGATGTAGACGTCGCCGTCCTTCTCGTACCCCACCAGACCCATGAAGGTCTCGCCGTCCCACAGTTCGAACCGGTCTCTATCGGTGTTGTGGACCAGCACCAGTGACTCCACTCGGGACATGGGACTCCTTCGGCAGGGTGTGTTCCACACCCGATGCTACTCGCCGGGGTACGCTCGCCCGGCACAATTTCATACTCGTCCCCACGGGAGTCCGCTTCGGAGCGCGGGCTGAGAGGACGGCCGGCCGGGCCGTCGACCGTAGAACCTGTCCGGGTCATGCCGGCGTAGGGAGCAGTGAGCATCATGGGCACACACACGTCCACCCCCAGCGCAGAGTCCACCTCGATCGAGTCCGTGACCTGCGGCCCGATCCACTCCAGCAGCAAGTCGTACCTCGAGATCCCGGCGGAGGGCGGCACGCTGCGCGTGCCCGTCCGCCGGATCGCCCTGACCAACGGCACGTCGTTCGACGTCTACGACACCTCCGGCCCGTACACCGGGTACGCCGACGCCGGGCAGTGCCACGACCTCGGCTCCGGCCTACCACCCACCCGCGACGAGTGGACGCACCCGGAGGCCGTGCCCGCCTCGTCGGAGGACTCCACGCCGGTACGAACCCAGCTGGCCTGGGCCCGCGCGGGTCACATCACCCCGGAGATGCGCTTCATCGCCGCGCGCGAGGGAATCGACGTGGAGCTCGTGCGATCCGAGGTGGCCGCCGGCCGCGCCGTCATCCCGGCCAATCACCGCCACCCGGAGAGCGAACCGATGATCATCGGCAAGCGCTTTGTCACCAAGATCAACGCCAACATCGGCAACTCCGCGGTCACCAGTTCGATCGCGGAGGAGGTCGAGAAGATGGTGTGGGCATCCCGGTGGGGCGCGGACACCATCATGGACCTGTCCACCGGGCGGGACATCCACGAGACCCGCGAGTGGATCCTGCGCAACTCGCCCGTCCCCGTGGGCACCGTGCCGATCTACCAGGCACTGGAGAAAGTGGGCGGCGACCCGACGGCGCTGACCTGGGAGCTCTATCGGGACACCGTCATCGAGCAGTGCGAACAGGGAGTGGACTACATGACCGTCCACGCCGGGGTGCTCCTGCGGTACGTCCCGCTCGCCGCCACGCGCGTCACCGGGATCGTGTCGCGCGGGGGATCGATCATGGCCGCGTGGTGCCTGGCACACCACCGCGAGTCCTTCCTCTACACCCACTTCAGTGAGCTGTGCGAGATCCTCGCGACGTACGACGTGACGTTCTCCCTCGGGGACGGCCTGAGGCCCGGGTCGATCGCCGACGCCAACGACGAGGCGCAGTTCGCCGAGCTCCGAACGCTGGGTGAACTCACCCGGATCGCCAAGCGCCACGGCGTCCAGGTGATGATCGAGGGCCCGGGACACGTGCCGATGCACATGATCGTGGAGAACGTGCGCCTGGAGGAGGAGTGGTGCGAGGAGGCGCCCTTCTACACACTGGGGCCGCTGGCCACGGACATCGCTCCGGGCTACGACCACATCACCTCCGCCATCGGGGCCGCGCGGATCGCCGAGGCGGGCACGGCGATGCTCTGCTACGTCACCCCCAAGGAGCACCTGGGCCTGCCCGATCGCGACGACGTCAAGACCGGCGTGATCACCTACAAGATCGCCGCGCACGCGGCGGACCTGGCCAAGGGCCATCCGGGCGCGCAGGCGAGGGACGACGCGCTGAGCACCGCGCGGTTCGAGTTCCGCTGGCGGGACCAGTTCGCCCTGGCCCTCGACCCCGACACCGCGCTGGCCTACCACGATGCGACGCTGCCCGCCGAACCGGCCAAGACGGCCCACTTCTGCTCGATGTGCGGTCCCAGATTCTGCTCCATGCGGATATCGCAGGACATCCGGGACTACGCCGCCGAGCACGGACTGGACTCGGTCGAGGCGATCGAGGCGGGGATGGCCGAGAAGTCGGCGGAGTTCGCCGAACACGGCTCCCGGGTGTATCTGCCGATCAGTGGAGGCTGACGGGCCGACCCGCCCGTGAGACGTGTGACGCGGCGGCGTCACACGTCTCACGCGGCACGTCCCCTCAGGCGTCGCGGCGCAGGGTGATGACGAGGCCCAGCGCCCACAACGCCACGCAGACCCCGGCGTACCAGGCGAAGGCCGGCCATTCGCCCCACGTGATGAACCCGCGGACGGACTCGCCCTGGGTCCAGTAGTCGCCGTTGGCGAACGGCATCCAGGCGGCGATGTCCTGCCCCACCCGGGGGATCAGCGAGACCATGCCCTCGAGGGCCAGCGTCCACACCAGGAACAACGAGATGGTGCCGGCGGCGTTGCGCATGATGTGCGCCAGGCCCATCACGGCGAGGGTGCCCAGTGCGGCGTAGACGGGGAACCGCACGAGGTATCTCAGGCCGTCGCCGGAGAACGGGGTCCACGAGTCCAGTCCGGACAGTGCGCCCGCCACCAGCATCGCGATCACCACAGCGACCGCGGTCACGACCATGGACAGCACCGTGAACAGCACCGTCTTGGCCACTATGGCAGGCCACCGCGACGGCGTGGCCAGGAACGTGGCCTTGTTCGTGTGGAACCGGTACTCGCCGGTCACGGCGACGATCGCGGCGATCCACGCCAGGATCACCGTGAACGCGCTGACCCCCAGTATCGCGAACAGCGGGTCGCTTCCGCCGCCGGGCGCCCCGGCCACCGGCTCCCCGGACGAGGTCTGCTCGAACTGGCCGATGATCGCGGCGAGGCCGACGGCGAGCACGACTCCCAGCCCGTAGAGCCAGTAGGCGCTCTTGGTGGTGGTGGCCTTGATCCACTCGGACTTCAACAGGTTCATCGGGTGGTCTCCTGACCGTGGTACTCGACGTCCTGGTCGGTGAGCGCCATGAAGGCCTCCTCGAGCGACGCCCGCTTCTCGTGCAGTTCGTGGACGGTGATCCCCAGGCTCGCGGCGAGGTCACCGACCCGGGGTGCCGGCAGCCCCTCGATGAGGAACACCCCCTCCGCGGGGTCGAAGGTGGCGTTGATCCCCTCCTCCCGGGCCGCGGCCGTGAACTCCTCGACGTGCGGCGTCCGGAGCAGGACCGATGACCGCGCGGCGGAGAGGAACTCCTCGACGGACGTCTGGGCGCGGAGGACCCCCCGGCCGATGACGACGAGATCCTGGGCCGTCTGAGCCATCTCCGACAACAGATGGCTAGAGACGAGCACCGTCCGGCCCTCGGCGGCCCGGGCGTGCATGAAACGGCGGATCCAGAGGATTCCCTCGGGGTCGAGTCCGTTGACCGGTTCGTCGAACAGCAACACCTCGGGATCGCCGAGCATGGCGGTGGCCAGACCGAGCCGTTGCCGCATGCCCAGGGAGTAGCCACCCACCTTGCGGCCGGCCACCTCGGTCAGGCCGACCAGTGACAGCACCTCGTCGACGCGACTGTCGGGCAGTCCGCCCGCGGCGGCGATCATCCTCAGGTGCGATCGCGCGGACCGGTTGGCGTGGGTCCACGACGCGTCGAGCAGGCACCCGACGGTGCGGATGGGATCCGCGAGCCTCCGGTACGGCTGGCCGTTGATCAGCGCCTCACCCGACGTGGGGGTGTCCAGACCGACGATCATCCTCATCGTGGTGGACTTCCCGGCACCGTTCGGGCCGAGGAATCCGGTGACGACGCCAGGCCGCACCACGAAGCTGAGGTCCTCGACCGCCGTAGCGGCGCCGAAGCGTTTGGTGAGATTGCGTACCTCGATCATGTGCTCCAGTGTGCCTGCCGTGGTCCGCATCGCGGGTTCCTCCCACTCGGTTCCCGCCCAGGTGTGTCAGGGCTTACTCTCGAAGCATGGACGACGCGCGAGACGATCACGGCCCTGAACTCCCGTCGATCCGCGCCTCGGACCACGAGCGGGAGGCGACGGCGAGATTCCTCCAGCAGTCCTACTCGGAGGGGCGGTTGACCCTGGCGGAGTTCGACGAGCGCACCACCAAGGCGTACGGGGCACTGTTCCAGTCCGACCTGGCCGAGCTCACCCGCGACCTCTCCCCCGCCCGCGGCGACGGCGGGTCCCGGCCCGGGGTCCATCACGATGAGGCGCCCGCGAGGAGGGTCACCGGTGGAACCGGTCCGTCGTCGTCACTGGCGTTCATGGGCGGATGCGAACGCAAGGGCGCGTGGACGGTTCCCGCCGAGCACACGGCGTTCGCCGTGATGGGCGGGGTCGAACTGGACCTACGCCAGGCCTCTCTGCAGGCGCACGAGACCACGATCCGCGCGTTCGCGATCATGGGCGGGGTCGAGATCTACGTGCCGGACGACATCCACGTCGTGGTCGAGGGCCTCGGTCTGATGGGCGGATTCGGCGAGGAGGCCGGCAGGTGGAAGCCCGACCCCCGCCCGGTGCGGCAGGCCTCTCCGGGCGCCCCGGTCGTGCGGGTCACGGGGCTCGCGCTCATGGGCGGCGTGGAGGTGCGCAGGGTTCCCCGGACCCGCTGATCGTGCCCGTGCCCCGACGACGGAGCACGGAGCCGCCGGCGACCCGTCGGTCACTCGGCGTCAGTCCACCGGCGGACTCGACGCCTGCGCCCAGAACCTCTTGGGGATGCGTCCGGCGGCGCGGGCGGCGTGGCCTGCGCGGACGGCCTCCCGCATCGCGGCCGCCATGAGCGGCGGGTCCTCGGCGCGGGTCACGGCGGTGGCCAGGAGGACACCGTCGCAGCCCAGTTCCATCGCCAGTGCCGCGTCCGAGGCGGTGCCGAGCCCGGCGTCGCAGATCACCGGCACTCCGGCGCGTTCGACGATCATCTCCAGGTTGTGCGGGTTGCAGATCCCCAGGCCGGTGCCGATGGGGGCGCCCAACGGCATGACGGCCGCACATCCCACGTCCTCGAGACGACGCGCCAACACCGGGTCGTCCGTGGTGTAGGGCAGGACGACGAACCCGTCGTCGACCAGGTCCTCCGCGGCCTCCACCAGTTCCAGGGCGTCGGGCAGGAGGGTTCGCTCGTCGGCGATCACCTCGAGCTTGACCCAGTCGGTTCCGAGCGCCTCGCGGGCGAGCCGCGCGGTCTTGACCGCCTCGGCGGCACCCCGGCAGCCGGCGGTGTTGGGCAGTGGCCGGATGCCGAGTTCGC
Source organism: Dietzia sp. JS16-p6b (assembly GCF_003052165.1). Classification (NCBI taxonomy): domain Bacteria; kingdom Bacillati; phylum Actinomycetota; class Actinomycetes; order Mycobacteriales; family Dietziaceae; genus Dietzia; species Dietzia sp. JS16-p6b. The sequence continues at coordinate 3,046,039 of NZ_CP024869.1, forward strand.
GCAGCAGTCCGAGCAGCCCGAGCCCGTCGGACCCCAGTCGCAGGTCGACCTTGCGGATGGACACGGTGGTCAGGGCCGTCCCGGAGGCGATCAGGGACTCCCTCAGGACCTCCTGGTTGCCGGCCCCGCCGGTGCCCATGATGAGGCGGGACCCCAGCTCCTCACCGGCGATGACCAGCGGCGAGTCCAACACGGCGGCCGGGGTCCTGGCCCCGGACGCCACAGACTCTTCGGCAGAACCGGTCCCGGGGGCCGCGCGGCCGCCCTCAGCCACCCTGGACCGCCGTGAGGACGTCCACCTCCGCGCCCGCGCCCAGTGCGACCCGGTCCCAGCCCGAGCTGGGGACCACCACGCCGTCGACCGCCACGGCCACCCCCTCGTCGGGGAGGTCGAGTTCGGTGACGAGCGCGCGGACGGTCGCGCCGTCGGCGAGTGTGCGGTCCTCGCCGTTCACGGTGACGATCATGGGGCCTCCTGCGGCACGGTCGTGACGTCCCGGGGTGGTGACGTGTGACCCCAGCGTAGTGGTCGTTGCCGGAGACCTCATCCGCGAGCGAACCGGCCCGGCACGGCGGCGTGCGCAGCCCGGGGAACCGACTCGCCCCGCACGAGCGCAGAGACCGTCGCGGCGGTCACCGGGGTGAGCGCGATGCCGTTGCGGCCGTGCCCGGTGGCGTGGATGAGGCGCGGGTCCGCGGGGTCGGCGCCGAGGAACGGCAGGTTGTCCGGCGACATCGGCCGGAGCCCGGCGGTCGCCTCGGCCAACTCGTACTCGCCGATGCCGGGGAAGATCGTCTCGGCGTCGGCGAGCAGGTCGCGGACCCCGGCGACGGTGACCTGCCGGTCGTCGCCGTGTTCGTACTGAGTGGCGCCCACGACCAGGCCGCCGTCGCGTGGGACCAGGTAGAGCGGCCGCCCGCGGACGAACGCCCGCACCACCCCTCGGGGCGGGTCCTCACAGCCGGGCCGGGTGCGCAGCCGGAGCACTTCACCCTTGACCGGGCGCACCGGCAGTCCCGCCAGGTCGGCGGACCCGGAACCCGCGGCCAGGACGATGCGGTCCGCGTCGACGTCGTCGATCGAGGTCACCGCGCTGCGCACCCACCTCACGCCCTCGGCGCGGCAGGCGCGGGCCAGGGCGGCCAGCAGGACGCGGTTGTCGACGGCCCCCTCGGAGTCCATCCGATAGGCGGCGCGGGCGACGCGGGCCAGGGACGGTTCCGCCTCCCGCAGCTCCCGCCGGGTGACCCGGCGCAGGTCGGCATCGGTGATACCGCGGCCCGGATACGAGGCGGAACCCGGACGCGGGGCGGGGCCGTCAGGAGCGGGGTCCGGCTGACGGGCGGCCCAGTCCATGGCCATGTCGAGGTCCCGGGCGTCGGCCTCGTCCACGGCCAGCATGTGGGTGCGGGTGGCGGTCCGGAGGGGAGGGCCGGGCGGGACGTGGGGTTCCAGGGCGCTGAGCATCTCCGGCCAGCGACGGAGCGAGTCCACTCCGAGGGCGAACACCGCCTCCTCCCCCGGCCAGGCCTCGCTGAACGGGGCGAGCATGCCGCCGGCCACCCACGCCGCGGCAGAGGAGGGCACCCCGTCGGGGCCGGAGTCGTCAGGCTCGTGGATCACCACCTCCGCGACCAGCCTGGTCCTGGCGGCCGACCACGCGCAGGCCAGCCCGATCACCGAACCGCCGATCACGACGAGGCGACGGGTGCCGATGCTCGGGACGGGAGGTCCGGTATCGGGAGTCACGTCGTTCACCCTAGTGGGGCCATCGCCTACGGTTACGCACATGACCGCCCGCGCCGATCGACTCCGCTCCCGCCTCGCAGATGCCCGGCTCTACCTCTGCATCGACGCGCGACGACACCTCGACGAGCAGGCGCGCGCGCAGGGGTGGTCCGGCGACTTTCCAGCGCTGCGTAGGGACGTCGCCGCAGCGCTGGCCGGAGGTGTGGACATCGTGCAGCTCCGGGACAAGAACTCTCCCGGCGAGCGCGACGGCGGGCCGCTGGAGGCCGCGCACGAACTGCGGGCCCTGGCGGTGATGCGCGAGGCGTGCGACTCGCACGAGGCGCTGCTGGCGGTCAACGACCGGGCCGACGTGGCGGCGGCGTCGGGGGCGGACGTGCTGCACCTGGGGCAGGACGACCTGCCCGTGGAGTGGGCGCGCCGCGTGGCCGGAGAGGACGTGGTGATCGGCCTGTCGTGCCACGCCCCGGGAGAGGTCGACGCGGCGGCCGGCAACCCACTCGTGGACTACTTCTGCACCGGTCCTGTGTGGCCCACCCCGACCAAACCCGGCCGCCATGCCCCGGGCCTGGACCTGGTGAGGCACGCGGCCGCGCGAGGAGCCCGCCCCCGCGGCACGCCCTGGTTCGCCATCGGCGGGATCGACCGCCGGAACCTGACCGAGGTACTGGCAGCGGGAGCGCGACGGGTGGTGGTGGTCCGCGCGATCACCGAGGCGGCCGACCCCACTGCGGCGGCGCGCGCGCTCCGCGCCGAACTGCGCTGACACGACGCGTCGAGGTAGCCCCGGCAGCCCCCGGGGGAACCCCGGTCAGCCGACGAGCACACTGTCACCCGGCCGGCGTCCCACCTCAGTCCGTGAGTTCCTTGGTGAGTGTTCTGCGCAGAACCTGACGGGGTTTGGCCTCGAGGTCGTCCCCACCTCGTCGTCGTCGCCCTCTCCGGCCCCAGGAGTCCGGCGCCAGGCCGGGCACGAGCGTGAGCACCCTCCCCAGTCCGCGTGCGGGCCATTCCACGTGTGCATGCTCCACCTTGACGGTGGCGCGGCGACCGCGCAGCACCAGGGTCATGACCCCGTTGTGGAACCAGACGCCGTCGGTGACGTCCCACCTGACCTGTGGATCGCGCACCCCCACAGCATCGGCGAGCCGGCGGGTCAGTGCGGGCGCGGGATTCCGGACCGAGATCCGGTTGACCATCCGGATCGACTTCTGTAGAGGATTGCGGAACGGCGACATGACCAGTTGGTGGACCCTGGTGGGCGAGTCGCGCACCCGGGGCGCGGTGAGCTGGACCTCCTCGAGGTACGAGCAGTGGACATCCCCGCCCAGCATGAGGATCGACGCGGGCGGCCGGCCGTGATCCCCGGCCGCGACCTCGGTGAGCAACCCGATCAGGTCGTCGAAACTGTGCCGGAACGCCGCCCAGTGTTCGAGGTCGACTGTCAGGCGCACCCACTCACCGATCCGGGCGGACAGCGGCTTGTCCGGCCGGTCGCGGCTCACCGCCTCGTTCCACCCCTCGAGATGGTGCAGTGCCGGCAGCATGAAGGCGGGCAGGGACGACGCGATCACCAGGTGGTCGACCTCGGCCGCCAGGCACGCCTCCCGCGCCCACTCCCACTCCCGGGGATCCATCACTCGTCGGTCACCGGGGTCCAACCGACGAGAGGCGCGCACGTCGAGCATCACCACCCGCACCCGCCCGAAGTCGCGGCGGAAGCTCCACCGCGCGGTGTCGCGGTCGGCGTCGGCGGACAGGGCGAAATCGTCGAGGATCCCCTCGCGTTCGGCATCGGATCCCGCAGCCCGCACCGCCTGGTACACCGCGTCGGCCTCCAGCTCCCACGGCGCGAGATTGCCCAGGTGCTGGTAGACGAAGTAGCTGGCGAAAGCCCCCTTCACGCGCTCAGGCCACCACGGCTGGGCCGTCATCTCCCGGCGCCACGCGTACGAGGAGTTCCAGTCGTCGCGAAGATCGTGGTCGTCGAGGATCATGCAGCTGGGCACGGTCGAGAGCAGCCAGCGGACATCCGGATCCCGCCACGACTCGTGGTACAGCCAGGAGTACTCCTCGAAGTCACAGATCTCCCCGGACACGTCCCGGTCACCGCCGTCCCCGGCGGAGTCGCGCACCGACCGCGGCCCCTGGCCGGCACTGCGACGGGCGGCCAGCCGCTCGGTGATCTCGCGGCTGGGGATGTCGGCGTACACCTGGTCGCCGAGCAGCAGCATGGCATCGGGCCAGTCGGCGTGCGGCGTGCGGGCCATTTGGTGCGCCAGCGCGACCAGCGCGTCGGCCCCGATCCGGCGCAACGCCACCGGGGTCTGGCTCTCACCACGTCGACAGGACCCGAAGGCCAGGCGGACGGTGTCATCGGCCCTCGGGGTGCGGATGACGCTGGGGCGCTCCGGTTCCACGGGCCAGGCGGCCGCGCCGTCGAGCGCCACCTGGTACGGCGTCCGGGCCCCCGGCTCGAGATCACGCAGGTGCAGCACCGCGAAGTGGTGGCCGTGGACTCCCCACGATCGCTCGGAGGCCTCGCTGTCCCCGGCCCGGATCGTCACCGTGCACGGCGCGGACACCTCGAGCCACACCGTCGCGTCCGTGCTGTCGACGTACCGCAGCATGGGTCCGACCAGGATCTCGGGCGGCGTGGGGGGCTGGTTCATTGCACCAGTGTGCACCCGGCCCGCGGCGTGCCGGGTGGGACGGTAGCGGAAGGGGTGCAGACCCTGGTCGACCAGGGCCCCGGGCGCAGACCCTAGTCGAGCAGGACGCGGGGGCCGACGGCGACGACGCCCTGCGGCAGTCTGGCCCGCAGCCCCCGGTCGGCCGTCACCACGACCACCCGGCGGGACCCGCCCGGCTCAGCCCCACCCGTCCCCCCGCCGGCGGGCGCGGCAGCGGCCCCTGTATCGAGATCTGCATGACGGCCTGGGGCGGGATCCGTGGCGAGATCAGTGGCCAGGTCGACGATCGCGTCGTCGCCTGAGCCGGACGCCCGGTGGACGACGAACGGACCGGAGTGCTCGGCCCGTCTGGCGGCCCCCTCGATCACGGCGTGTGCGCGGGCCACCCACCCGAACCCGTCGGGCAGCTCGACCGTCCGCGGCATGGTCGTACTCAGTTCTGCGAGCAGACGCGCGGTGGCGCCGGCCCGGTCCCTCCACCACCCGTCCGGCCTGGAGCCCAGGACGTTGGCCACGTCCACCACGAGTTCCACCGGCCGGGAGCGGAGCCCGTTCGCCCAGGCCTGGGCGAACGCGGGCATCAGCGGCAGCTCGGCGACACGGGTCTCGGGCACCCACCGCAGTTCCAGACTCTCGTTGTTCGGCACCGTCTCCAGCGCGCGCGGGGCGTCGGCGACCACGGTCGTGTAGGTCCACTCCACCGCGTCAGTCGACTCCTGCACCAGTGGCGGGATCGTCCGGGCGCGGACCGCCGGGTCGTCCGAGTGCTTCTGGTCGGGCCGCAGGCGACGCATCATCTCGGACACGTGGCGCATGTCCAGTCCGGGCCGGTGCCACACCGTACCGGGCATCCGCGACGTCACCCGCACGGCTCGGACCACCACGTCGGCGGGCCTGATCTCGGCCTCCTCCTGCGTCTCCCGCAGGGCCGCCTGCGACGCGTCCTCCGAGGAGTCACGCGCTCCGCCGGGCAACGCCCAGGTGTCGCCGGAGGCCGTCCACACCGCGCGGTGTTGCAGCAGCACGAGCGGGGTGTCCGGATCGGTCGGATCGGCTGCGCGCAGGAGCAGGCCCGCGGCGCCGAAGCGCCCCCACCGTCGGTCACCGGCCGCGGACACGACCCAGCCGTTCCCGTCACCCTCACTCGTGGCCACTGGTCCTCCACTCCGCCGGACGCCTCACCGGACCGGATCCGCCCCGGATCGGGCGGAACCGCGTACTCCTCGTCCAGTCTGCCCGACGTCGCTGCGCCACTTCACTAACCTGGGACACACGCCCACCGGATCCCCGGCACAGGCGGTGAGAGAACCGGGAGGTGACTGACCAGATGGGCCTTCCGACCCTCACGCAGAAGCGCGACGCGGGTCCCGGCTCGCGGTCCGGTTCTGCTCCGGGCGCGCGGTCCGGGTCCGCCCCGGGTGCGGGCGGGGGTTCCGGCGGGGGCACGTCCACGGGCCCCGGCTCAGAGGACATCGCGCTCAGCCGCCGCCGTCCGGTGCGTCGCCGGGCCGCACGGTTCTGGAACGACGCCCTCACCACACCGGGTCGGATGTCGGTCTTCGCGGTGGTCGCGATCGTGGCGGTGCTGTTCGGCGGGACCGTGGCGTCGCAGACCATCACCCAACGCCAGAGCCACCACGAGACCCTGCTGGCCGAGGTCGAGCCCGTCGCCAACGCCTCCCAGACCCTGTACAGCTCCCTGACCATCGCTGATTCGGCGGCCAACACCGCCTTCATCACCGGGGGCATCGAACCCGCCGAGCTCAGGGATCGCTACCTGCAGGCCATCGCCGCCTCGTCGGCGTCGATCGTCGCCGCCTCGCAGGGCCTCGACCGCTCGGACGAGGAGTCGATCGACCAACTGGCGCACATCAACGCCCAGTTGACCACCTACACCGGACTCGTGGAGACGGCCCGGACCAACAACCGGGTCGCCAACCCGGTCGGCTCGGCGTACCTCGCGTCGGCGTCCACCCTCATGCAGGACACGATCCTCCCCGCGGCCGCCGACCTGTACGACCGCCAGTCCACCTCCGTCGGGGAGTCCGACCGTGAGTGGTCCTCGCCGCCCTGGGGATCGTTCATCCTGTTGGGGGCGGCGATCGCGGTACTGGTGCTGCTGCAGCAGTGGTTGTGGAAGATCACCGGGCGACGGGTCAATCCCGCGTTGGCGCTGGCCTCACTGCTCATGGTGGCGACCTTCCTGCTCACGATGATCGCCGGGTTCCTGGCGGCCAACAACAACGCGCGCGGACTGTCCGAGGGCGCGGCCCCGATGAACGAGCTCACCCGGCAGCGGATCAACGCCCAGAAGGTGCGCGCGCAGGAGACGTTGAACCTGGTGCGGCGCACCGATCCCGAGGGGTCCGCGGCCGAGCGGGCCGCCATCCTGGGCGGCGTCCGCGACACGTTGACCGTCTACCTCGACCCCGACGAGGAGTCCCGCAGCCGCACCAGCCTGGACGGGGACGGCGCCGTCACCAACGCGATCGAGGCCCTGGACGAGTGGATGGCCGCGCAGAACCGCGCGGATTCGCTGTACCAGCAAGGTGACTACCAGGGGGCGATCCTCATCTCCTCGGGGCAGGGCGAGGGCGATTCGGGGGCCGCCTTCGACGAGTTCGACGAGTCGATGCAGGACGCGATCGAGGAGGCCCGCGACACGCTGCGCACCCGTATCGACAACGCACGGCGCACCTCCGCCACCGGGCCGGACCTGATCATGGCGTTGTCCGCGCTCGCCGCCTTCGCCGTCATCGTGGGGATCGCCCCCCGGATCAGGGAGTACCTGTGAGCGCGCGGGGGACGTGGCGGTCCGGGGGGAGCGCCGGGCGTCGGGCCGCCCGCGTGGTGACCGGGGGTGTCCTGGTGGCCGCCCTGGCGGTCTCCGGTGCGTGTGGAGTCAACGACGACGACGAGGCGCGCGGTGACGACGGCGGGTCGGGCCGGGAGACGGCCTCGGTGGTGACCGGATCCGACTACGTCGGCATCCCCGAGGTCTCCGCCGTGATGCCGCTACCGGCCGGAGCGGTCGTGACGACAGAGAGTCCGACGGGGCTACCCCAGGTCTCGGCGGACGAATCCTGCGACCCGCTCCCGAGTCTGCGCCCCGATGACGCCACACCCGAGGAGCGCGTCCCCCGCATCCGGGATCGGGGGCGGTTGATCGTGGGCCTGGACCAGGGGTCCAACCTGTTCTCTTTCCGTGACCCGGCCACCGGTCAGCTCACCGGTTTCGACGTGGACCTGGCCCGGGAGATCGCCCGGGACATCTTCGGGGATCCCGGCCAGGTGGAGTTCCGGTCCCTGACCTCGGCCAACCGCATCGAGGCGTTGGAGAACAACCAGGTCGACGTGGTGATCCGGTCGATGTCCATCACCTGTGCGCGCCGGGAGGTGATCACCTTCTCCGTGCCGTACTACCGCGCCTACCAGCGGGTGTTGGCCGTGCGGGGCTCCGGGATCACCGAGATCGAACACCTCGAGGGTCGGCGGGTGTGCGTGGCGGCGGGAACCACGTCGGCCTCACGCCTGTGGGACGAGCTCGACCGGCTCACGGTGCTGTCGGTCAACACGTGGGCCGACTGCCTCGTGGCCATCCAACAGAACCAGGTGGACGCCATCACCACCGACGACGCCATCCTGGTGGGCATCACCGCCCAGGATCCCTACCTGGAGATCGTCGGCCCGCAGCTCAACGCGGAGCCGTACGGGGTGGGAATCGCCAGGTCGACTCCCGGGAACGACACGGACGGTCTGGTCCGGCAGGTCAACTCGACGCTCGAGCGGATCCGAACCGATGGAACGTGGAACCGGATGTACTCCACCTGGCTCTCCGGACTGGGCCCGAGCCCCGGGATGCCCGCGCCGACCTACGTGCCGGAGGAACCGCGATGAGCTACCGCGGCGCGGATGACGGAGCCCCCCTCGACGAGCCGACCGTCGGAACCCAGGCCACGTTCCGGCCCGAGCCGACGCAGGACACCGGGTCGACCCCGGACACCAGGGCGACGCCGACAGGCCGGGCACACACGGAGGCGACCGAGGCCACGTCGGCCATGGCGGTCACGGGCGCGATGCCCGCCACCGGGGCGATGGCGGCGACCGGCGCCGTACCGGCCACGGGCGCCGTCTCGATGACGGGATACCTCGAGAACTCCGGCGGCACCCCGGACACCGACGCGGACGAGGCGGGCGCCGTCACCGGACCCGTCGCCACCGCGGACGCCACCGGCGACCCCGAGTCGCGCACCCGGTCGGTCCCCGTGGAGCGACCCTCCGCCCGGACCGGGGACGGGGCCACGGGCGACCGCGCCGGCTCGGCACCGTTCCGGATGCGTCAACCCAGTAAGCCCGAGGACCGACCGAGCCCGGCGTCGGAGGGGCTGGTGGACCTGCCGTACATCATCCCGGTGGATCCCCACTCGGCCATGCTCTCGCCGGAGGACATCGAGGCCGAGTGCGAGGCCTCGGATGGACGACTCCCGCGGCCCGAACTCCGACCCGGCGACGTGGTGGCCGACCAGTACGAGGTCCGCGGCGCGCTCGCCCACGGTGGGATGGGTTGGATCTACCTCGCCGTGGACCACAACGTGTCCGACCGGTGGGTGGTGCTCAAGGGCCTGCTCCACGCCGACCAGGCCGAGGCGCAGGAGGTGGCGGTGGCCGAGCGGGAGATCCTGGCCGAACTCTCCCACCCGTCGATCGTGAGGATCTACAACTTCATCCACGACGACTGGGCCACCTCGCCCACCCACGGCGGCTACATCGTGATGGAGTACGTCGGTGGGCCCAGCCTGCGGGACGTGCGCAGGTCGGCGCCGGGTCGCGTCCTGCCGGTGGAGAAGGCGATCGCGTACGTCCTCGAGGCCCTCACAGCGCTGTCCTACCTGCACTCCGTGGGGCTGGTCTACAACGACCTCAAGCCCGAGAACATCATGCTCACCGAGGACCACGTCAAGCTCATCGACATGGGCGCGGTCTCGGGCGTCGGCGACTACGGGCACATCTACGGCACACCGGGCTTCCAGGCGCCGGAGATCCCCGAGACCGGCCCCACCATCGCCTCCGACCTCTACACCGTGGGGCGCACCCTGGCGTCGTTGATCGTCCGACTGCCGGTGGTCGACGGCCGTTACGCCGACGGGATCCCCTCCCCCGTCGAGGAGCCGGTGTTCAGCCGGTACGACTCGCTCTACCGTTTCCTGTTGCGCTCGACCAACGAGGACCCGACCATGCGGTTCCGCAGCGCCAACGGGATGGCCGGCCAGCTGATGGGCGTGTTGCGCGAAGTCCTCGCTCTGCGTACCGGGATCCCGCATCCGGCGTTCTCCTCGGTGTTCTCGCCGCAGCGGTCCACGTTCGGCACGTTGTTCACGGTCGAGCCGACCGATTTCCTCGTCGACGGCCACGCCCGCGACACCACACTGACCGGTGCCGAACTCGTCGACGCCCTGCCCGTGCCGCTGATGGAGTCCTCCGATCCCGCCGGGCGCATCCTGGCCGCCACCTCCTACACCTCCGTGGAGCAGCGGATCGACACGCTCCGTGAGCTGTACTCAGATACCGAGTCCGAGGCCCACGACAGCGTGGGGGTGATCATGTCGCTCGCCCGCGCCTACCTCGAGAGCGGAGACCTCGCGTCGGCCGAGGCCTTGCTGGAGGAGAACTCCGACCGACTCCGCTCGGAGTGGCGCCTGGTCTGGTACGTCGGGGTGATCGCCCTGCTCAAAGGGGATCCCGTGGGCGCCTATCCGAAGTTCCAGCAGGTGTTGTCGGCCATGCCGGGGGAGAACGGGCCCAAGCTGGCGCTCGCGGCGACCGCCGAGCTCATCCTCGACGTCTGCCCGGAGGGGGACAGGGCCCGATGGGCGCGGTCGAGCGAGCACTTCTACCGCACGGTGTGGTCCGTGGACCGGTCGGTGGTCAGTTCCGCATTCGGGTTGGCCCGACAGTTGCAGAGGCGCGGGGAGGTCGCGGCGGCGATCGAGGAACTGGACCGGGTCCCGCCCAACTCCCGATACTCGGCCCTGGCCAATCTCACGGCGATCCTGCTGCTGTGCCAGGGGCGGCCACTGCGGGAGACCGAGGAATCCCACCTGCGCGAGGCCGCTCGTCGCGTCGCGAACCTGTCCGCCGGTGAGCACCGGGCCGTCCAGATCCGCCTCACCGTGCTGACCACGGCACTGAGTTGGATCCAGCTTCCCGGAAACGAGCCCTCGCCGTCGCCACTGATGCGGGGGGTGCCGTTCACCGAGTTCGGTCTGAGAACGGGCGCGGAGACGGTGTTGCGGACCCTGGCGCGGTCCACCGAGACCCGGCAGCAGCGCTTCCGGTTGGTGGACCAGGCCAACAGCATCCGGCCTCGAACCCTGTTCTGACGCCGCCCGGGTGTCGGCATCCCGGCTCTCTGCTCCTCACCGCTCGCGGTCTCAGCACTCGGCGTCGCGACGCCGCCGGCCGGCCAGCAGGATCAGGGTCACTCCGGCCGCGGCGGCGGTCAGGGCCCACAGCAGCAGGTCCGTCGCTCCCACGCCCGTCTCCGCCAGCGAGCCGCGCACCTGGGAGTTGGCGCGAGCCCATTCCGAGGACGGCGCGCCGTCGCGTGGGGTCAGCGAGTTCACGGGGACCTGCCCGGTGCCACCGGGGCCGGCGGTCGACGACGGGGGGCGCGGCGGTGGCGCGGGTGTGCCGGGCGCGGGGCTGACGGGGGCGACGGTGCCTGGCGAGGACCCGGAAGCGGCCGAGCCGTCGGAGGATCCGTCCGGGGGCACGCCGGCCGACCCGCCGGGCCATCCGCCGAGGGAGTCCCCGATCCCCCCACCCAGGGACCCACCCAGGGATCCGCCCAGGGACCCGAGCAACGGCCCCAGGATGAGTCCGATGACCCCGACGATCACCACCGGCCAGATGAGGTCGGGCAGGTCCACGGAGCCGCCGCCGGCCCCGGGACGGATCACCACTCGTCGAATGGAGTGGTAGGTGGCCCCGTCGGGCAGTGTCACGGCGAACCCGATGTCGTAGGTCCCCGCCCTCGTGGGTGTGCCCTTCAGGACCCCGTCCTCGAGCCGCAGGCCCGGCGGCAGGGACGAGGTATCCACGTCGAGCACGATCCCCTCGGACGCCGAAGGCAGGAACACCTCAGGCCCGAAGCTCCGGCCGGTCCTGCCGTCGGGCAGTCGGTTGACCGGGTCGGTGGGGTCGAGGCCGAGCTGGTCCTCGGCGAGATCCGGCAACCCGTCTCCGTCGGTGTCCACCACCCCGATGTCGGAGAAGGACACCCAGATCATCGGACTCACGCTCTGTCGCTGCGTGTGGTTCTCCACGTCGAGGGGCACGGACACCTCGTCGACCACCGTCGCCGTCTGCCCGGGAGCGAGGTCGAGAGCCGCCACCGTGGTCCCGCGGGCCGGGGAATCCCCGGCACGGGGGGTGTCGGGGCCGTAGAGGGTCACGGTCCGGGAGTCGACCTCAACGGCGCCCGTGAGGGTGCTGCTCACGTCGAACTCGGCCCCGCCGGAGACCAGGTAGTCGCCGATCCCCACCGCGTATCGCCCGGTCCGCCCCGTCGTGGTGGCGTTGCGCACGTGATAGGTCCTGTCGATCGACTGGCCCGGCGACATCGAACACGGGTCCACCTCGGGGGTGCCCCCGATCGCACCCCGGGGATCGGTGTGCGCGGGCCCGCCGGCGAGGTCGCACCCCCACGACCTCAGGACGAGGTCCGGCGCGTCCGACCACGTGACGCCGTCGAGTGAGAACTCGAGGTCGGTGTGGGCGTCCAGGGGCGAGGCGGAGACGGCCCGGGCGACGGATGCCCCGCCGAGCACCAGGGTGACCGCGGCCGCGAGGGCGACAGGGATCAGCCCGTTCCTGCGACGACCTCGTGGCCGGCCGCGCCGCATCTCACGGGCAGGCTCAGTGGCACTCTCGGCAGCGCATCCGGCAGGCTCGGATCCTGAGGGTTTCGTCATCGACCAGCTTCGTCAGGCCCGGTCTGACGCCCGGGAGGAGAGCCCTCACTGTAATACTAAAGTTGTTCTTATGTAAAGGGTGTCCGCACCGCCCGCCTACCTTCCCAACCCCAGGACCGTGTCGCACGCCCGGGCGATCGCCAACTCCTCATCGGTCGGGATCACCAGGACCGCGACCCGGCCACCGGCGCGCGAGATGATCCGCTCGCCCGCCCCGTCCTCGTTGGCCTGCGGGTCGAGTTCCACTCCCCACCCGACGAGCGTGGACAACACGTCCGCACGCAGGCGGGCGACGTTCTCACCCACGCCGGCGGTGAAGGTGATGGCGTCGACGTCGCCGAGAACCGCCCAGTATCCGCCGATGTAGCGGCGGAGGCGATGGACGACCACCTCGTAGGCCAGAACGGCGTCGCGGTCACCATCGTCGACCCGCGCGAGCAGCTCGCGGAAGTCGCTCACCCGCGCCAACCCCTCCAGACCCGACTTACGGTTGAGAAGGGTGGAGACGTCCTCCGGCGACATACCGCGGTCACGGATGAGGTGGATGATCAGTCCGGGGTCGAGGTCACCGGGACGCGTGCCCATGACCAGACCCTCGAGCGGTGTGAGCCCCATCGAGGTGTCGACCGCCCGGCCGCCGGCGATCGCCGAGGCCGAGGCCCCGTTGCCGAGATGCAGCACGATCTGGTTCACCTCGTCATACGGGCGCCCCAGTACCTCTGCCGCGCGGCGCGAGACGAATTCGTGGCTGGTGCCGTGGAAACCGTAGCGGCGCAGGTCCCAGTCCTTCGCCAGCGCGTGATCGATCGCATAGGTGTGCGCGGCGGCGGGCAGCGTATGGAAGAACCCCGTGTCGAACACCGCCACGTGCGGCAGGCCCGGCAGTAGTTCCCGGGCCACGCGGATCCCTCGCAGGTTAGCGGGGTTGTGGAGGGGCGCCAGCAGCTCGAGCTTCTCGATGCCCGCCTCCACCTCGGGGGTGACCTCGACCGGGTCGTGGAAATCCGGCCCCCGTGGACCACCCGGTGGCCGATCGCCTCGACTCCCAGGTCGGCGGGGTGAGCGCCGAGCCGCCCCGCCTCCTCAAGGACCCGACTCAGCGCTGCGGTGTGGTCGGGGAACGCGGCCTCGACGGTGCGCTCCCCGCCCGGCGAGCCGGACAGGTCGCCGCGGCGCACGGCCAGGGTGCCGACGGGCTCCCCGATTCGTTCGACCAGCGCCCACGCCAACTCCACCTCGACGGCGGTGTCGATGATCTGGAGCTTGAGGGAGGACGACCCCGAGTTGATGACGAGGACGCGGGTCACGACTCCTCTCCCGGGTCTGCGGCCGCGGCCTGCGCCTGGTCGGCCGTGCCCTGCGCCTGGACGGCGGTGATGGCGACGGTGTTGACGATGTCCTCGACCAGCGCGCCACGCGAGAGGTCGTTGATGGGCTTGCGGAGCCCCTGCAGGACCGGGCCGATCGCCACGGCGCCGGCGGTACGCTGCACTGCCTTGTAGGTGTTGTTGCCCGTGTTCAGGTCGGGGAAGATCAGCACGGTGGCGCGGCCGGCGATCGGCGAGTCCGGCATCTTCTTGCGGGCCACGGTGGGGTCGACGGCGGCGTCGAACTGCAGCGGCCCGTCCACCATGAGGTCCGCCAGCGGGTCCCCCTCGCCCGCGGCGGCGATGCGCGCGCAGACGATCTCGGTGGCCTCGCGCACCTTGTCCACGTCTGCTCCGCTGCCTGAGTCACCGGTGGAGTACGAGAGCAGCGCGACCCGTGGTTCCACTCCGAACCGGGAGGCCGTCTCGGCGGAGGACAGCGCGATGTCGGCGAGCTGTTCGGCGGTCGGGGCGGGGACCACAGCGCAGTCGCCGAAGGCCAGCACGTGGTCGGACAGGCACATGAGGAACACGCTGGACACCGTCTTCACTCCCGGCTTCGTCCGGATGATCTCCAGGGCGGGCCGAATGGTGTGCGCGGTCGTGTGCGCGGCGCCGGAGACCATTCCGTCGGCGAGGCCGGTGTACACCATCATCGTGGCGAAGTAGGAGATGTCGAGCATCCTGTCCCGCGCGACGTCCAGGGTCATGCCCTTGTGCTCGCGCAGCGTCGCGTACATCCGGGCGAACGGCTCGGCGTGCTCACTCGTGCGCGGGTCGAGGATCTGTGCCCCGGCCAGGTCGATGCCCAGTTCGTCCGCGCGTCGGCGCACGGTCTCGGGATCGCCCAGGATGGTCAGGTCGGCGACATCTCGACGCAGCAGCCGGCCAGCGGCGTGGAGGATGCGGTCGTCGTCGCCTTCGGGGAGCACGATGTGACGCTTGTCCGCGCGGGCACGCTCGAGGAGCTGGTGCTCGAACATCTGCGGCGTCATCACACTGGGGGTGTCCACGCGTAGACGGGCCAGCAGCTCCTCGGTGTCGATGTGGGTCTCCATCAGGCTCAGCGCCGTCTCGACCTTCCGCCCGGACCCGGAGTAGACGCGCCCCCGGGTGTCCGCCGCCAGGCGAGCGGTGTCGTAGGTGCCGTGGGAGGTACAGACGATCGGCAACGTCGAGCGCATTCCCCTGACCAGTCGGTCCATCGCCGCGTTCGGCATGAGACCGCCGTTCCAGATCATCCCGGCCAACGACGGGAACCCCTCCGCTGCGTGCGCGGTGAGGACCGCGAGCACGGCGTCGGTCCGGTCGGCGGGCACGATCACGACCATGCCGTCCACCAGCCGCTCCAGGATGCGCTCGCCGGTCATCCCGCCCACCATGAGGTTCATGACCTCCCGGTCCAGCAGCGCCGGGTCACCGGAGTAGAGCGTGCCGTCAACGGCCTCGACCAGTTCACCCATCGTGGGCGCGGTGAGGAGGGCCTGGCTGGGCAACGTCCAGGCGGGCAGGTCCAGGGGAGCGAGCTCGGCTTGAATGTCCTCCAGGTCCTCGGGGTCGCACCGGTTGACGACGACGCCCACCGGGTGGGCGTGCTCCTGTCGGAGTTCCTCCAGGGTCAGTCGGGCGTTGGTACCGATCTCCCCCGGAGTCCGATCGGCACCGCGGAGCACCAGCAGAACGGGCGCGCCGAGGTTCACCGCGAGGGTGGCGTTGAAGTCGAACTCGGTGGGGCTGGGCACGCCCGTGTAATCGGTCCCGAGGATCACCACCACATCGCACTGCCCGGCCACCACGTGGTATCTGTCCACGATCTCGGCGAGCGCCGATTCGCGGTCCTCGTGGACCCGGGCATTGGTCACCCCGATGCAGTCCTCGTAGTCGAGATCGACGGTGGTGTGCTGGAGCAGCATCTCCACGATGCGGTCGCGCGTGGGGTCTGTTCCCGTCACGGACTCCGCGCCTGGTCCGGTCCCGGCGCCGGCGACACGTGGCGCGACGGTGACCGGACGGAAGACCCCCACCCTCTGGACGGTCCCGGCGAGGATCCGCAGCAGCCCGAGAGCCACGGTCGACTTCCCGGTGTCGCCCTCGGGCGCCGCGACGTAGACCGCGGAGGAGGACAGGGGGACCTGGGCCACCGGGGACGGGATCGTGGGAGCGGCGGGCTCGGGCGGGAGCGTCTCGGCTACGGGGGAATCGGGCGCGGCGGAATCGGGCACGAGGGCATTGTGACAGCGCGAGCGGCCCGGCACACGTCGTACACCCCGTGCGGCCCCAGACATCGGTGAGCCTGTCGACCCCGGGCGGCACCCGGGTACGGCGACCAGGAGCGGCGGGGTCGGCTCGGGTGGTCCATGCCGACGGACCGTCACCGACGAAGGCGTGGTGCACGGGACAGTCCAACGTACCGTTTCCGACCGTCGTCGGCCCGCCTCGCGACCGCTCCCGGGGACGACGGACGACCGCCCGCTACTCGACGACGACGACGGCCAACCCGAAGTCCCCGGCCGTATCGGTCCAGACCGCGTCATCGCCGAAACCGTGTCCCGCGAGTTCGTCCACGAGTGCTCGGGGCTCGAACTTCCGGGCGATCTCGGTGCGGATCCCGTCACCCGCGGCCAGGGTCCGGCCGCGTTCGAGCGTCGGAAAATCGATCCGCACCTCACGCACGGCGCGCAACCACATCTCGATACGGCTCTCGGTCTCGTTCCACACGGCCTCGTGCCGGAAGTCCCTGCGGTCGAGACCGGTGCAGTCGACGGTCCGGGCGATCACGTCGAGCATGTTGAGGTTGAACTCGGCGGTGACGCCGGCGGCGTCGTCATAGGCCGCCACCAGCCGGTCCGGGTTCTTGACCAGGTCGAATCCCAGCGCCAGCCGGTCCCCCGGCGCCATGAGCGCACGAAGCATCCGGAAGAACCCGGCCCGCTGCTTCTCGCTGAAGTTGCCGACGGTACCGCCGAGGAACAGCACCAACCGTCCTCCCGGTTCACCCGGCAGAGGCCCCTCGAGGGCGGTGATGTCACCGATGACCGGGTCGATCCGCAGGCCCGGATACTCCTGCCCCAGCGCGCGCGAGCTCTCGACGAGCATCTCGGAACTGATGTCCACGGGCACGAACCGCGCATCCGCGCGGGCCTGTGTCAGCACGTCGAGGAGTACCCGGGTCTTCTCGCAGGTCCCGGCCCCCAGCTCGACCACCGTCGAGGCCGCGGCCACGATCTCGCGTGCCCGGGCCGTGAGGATCTCGGCCTCGGCCCGCGTGGGGTAGTACTCCACGACCCTGGTGATCTGATCGAAGATCACACTGCCCTTCTCGTCGTAGAACCAGCGTGGCGGAACGGTCGGCGGGTCGGCGAAGAACCCGTCGCGAAGGTCGGACTCGAGAGCGGCGGTGTCGGGGTCTGCAGACGTCGTCCTCGTCGTGGTCGTGGTCGTGGTCGTGGTCGTGGTCCCACGCGGATTCTCGGTGCCGGTCATCGCGCGAGCCTCAGTCCGGTGGCCGCCCACCGCGACGAGGCAGGGAAGAAGTTGCGGTAGGTGGGCCGCGTGTGACCCGCCGGGGTCAGGGCACTGCCGCCGCGCAGTACATGCTGGTCGGACATGAACTTGCCGTTGTACTCGCCCGCCGCACCCTCCTCGGTGACGAACCCGGGGTAGGGCAGGTAGGCACTGGAGGTCCACTCCCACACCCCGCCGATCGACCGGTCCGTGGCGGGCCGCGGGTGGCACCGGTCGGGATCGAGCTCGTCCCCGATCCGCCAGCCGGCGGACGCGACCTCCCACTCGAACTCGGTGGGCAGCCGGGCACCGGCCCACCGGGCGAACGCGTCGGCCTCATAGAAGGACACGTGGCAGACGGGCTCGGCGTCGACCACCGGCCGGCGGCCCGAGAGGGTGAAGGTCGTCCAGTCACCGTCGGCGGAGGCGTTACCGTCCGTGGCGGCGGGGGCCCCGATGCCGTCCTCGCGACGCCAGTACCCGGGCGCGTCCCAGCCCTCGGTCTGCACGGCGGCCCACCCGTCGGAGAGCCACAACTCGGGGCGGGAGTACCCGCCATCGGCCATGAACTGCTTCCAGTCCGCCACCGTGACCTGACGACCGGCCACCTGGCCGCCCGGTATCCACACCCGGTGACGTGGGCGTTCGTTGTCGTAGGAGAAGCCGCCGGAGGGCAGATCGTCGTGGGGGGACCCGGAGCGGTCGGCCGGGTCCGCGGCGCCGACCCTGGCGACCCCCTCGACGACGTCGAGCCAGTCCGTCTCCCCCGGCGCCGCTGCGACCGGGTCCGCGGACCTGTGCACGTAGACGGGGTCGGTCGGATTGTGGGAGAACAGGTGCTTGGCGTCCATGAGCATCAGCTCCTGGTGCTGCTGCTCGTGGTGGCAGCCCAGCTCGAGGAGCTCACGCCCGCGATCATCTACCCGACCCGCCTCGAGCGCGGCCACCACCGCCTCGTCGACGCGCGAACGGAAGTCGCCGATCTCCGCCACCGACGGGCGGGTGATGAGACCCCGCTGGGGCCGGGGTTGCCGCGGTCCCACGGCCTCGTAATACGAGTTGAAGAGGAACCGGAAGACCGGCTCGGGCGAGGTGTACCCCGGCAGACGCCCCAGTACGAACTCCTCGAAGAACCACGTCGTGTGCGCTCGGTGCCACGCCGCGGGACTGGCCGCCGTCATCGATTGCGGAATCTGATCCTCGGCGCTCAGGCGGGAGGCCAAGAGGTCGGTGAGCTGGCGGACGCGCAGGAACCTCTCGACCGTGCCCCCGGCGCTGAGCGTCGGAACCGACTGCGGCCCTTGGGTTGTGACATCTCCAACAGTCATGGGCTCTCCCCCGGTTCATGGTCGGCGGTCAGACTGCCGCCAGACTATCCACGTGGTGGTTCGGTGCCCACCGTTCTCCGGATGACCCGGTCGCCGGGTGTCCACCGTTCTCCGGATGACCCGCCGCTCAGAAGCCACCGTTCCGCACGCCGCTGCCGGGAAAAGGCACCGGGACCTCCGCGGTGAGGTTGCGCCGCTCGTGCTCGAGGAGCCGCAGGCGGTACTCGGGACAGCTGCCCATTCCACCGTCGGCGCGGAGGACCCGGTGCACGGGAATGACGAACGGCACGGGCACGAGGGTGCACAACCGCCCCACCCGGCGGGCGTTGCGCGGTCGGCCCGCATCCACGCTGACCTGCCCATAGGTCGAGGTCTCGCCGTACGGGATGTGCTGGATCTCGCGGTAGGCCTCTCGGGAGAACTCATCGTGCACGCCCGCGGCCGCCCAGTCCACGGGGGCGTCGAACTCACGCAGGCGACCGGCGAAGTAGGCCTCGAGTTGGCTCGCCAGCCGATCGAGGTGGTCGGCCGCCGCGCCGGGGTCGGCGCCGCTCACCTCGTCACCGGATGGTTCCACGGGGAACCGTGGGGCGAGGTCCCGGTCCGCACCGGCCAGGTCCGTCCCCACCTGGTCCAGGCGCGACACGCCGGTCGCGGTGGCCTCAATCACCACCCATCCGGCGGGCGTGTCGAGCACCCGCACGGCCCTCCCTGTGGTCCCGCGCGTGGTGGTCACGCCTCAGACCACGCTCGGCCGGTCCGGGTCGGTGACGTCGGCACCGGCGGTGTCGAGGCGCTCGAACAAGGAGTCGGCGCCGTCGCGGGCGACCGCCGACATCTCGGCGGTGGTGATGGGCACCGCCTGTAGTCGCGTGAGCAGCGGCCCGGTTCCGTCCGGCCCGCCGGTCTCGTCGACCACCTGCAGTCGGGGCCACAGGAACGGCGGCGCCAGGACCAGGTGCTCGCAGCGCCGACCGGAATCGACGATCCCCACCGCGTTCGGGATCACCGCACCCGGTGCCACGTGGATGGATCCTGAGGCCACGGCCAGCGCGCACGCGTCCAGGACGTCGGCCATGGCCCGGTGGCCGGTGCGACCCACGGTGACGAACTCACTGCGGATCTGTCGCCCCTCGGGCGTGGTGACGTTGGTGGGCAACTCGCGGGCACCGACGGTGGCGTAGGTGGTGAACCCGGGCGCGGGGACGTTGTCGACGACGACGACGTCGCAGTGCCACTGAGTGGTCTGGCCCTCCTCGTCGGCCTCCGTCTCGTGCGGGTAGTGCAGGACGCGAACCGACTCTGCCTCGCCGAAGAGGCCCTCAAGCCCGGAGAGATTCGCCTTGTCAGGGACCGGCGCTGTGCTTTCGCCGATCACGCCAGCTCACGCAACCGCGGCTCGAGATCGGTCTTGAACAGGTCGAGGAAGCGCGTCTGATCATGGCCGGGCGCGTGGAACACCAGGTGGTTCAGGCCCGCGTCGACGTACTGCTCGACCTGCGCCACGGCGTCGTCTGGGTCCGAGGCCACGATCCACCGCTTGGCCACCTGCTCGATCGGCAGCTCGTCGGCCAGGCGTTCCATCTCCCGCGGTGAGTCCACCGAGTGCTTCTGCTCGGGGGTCAACGACAGCGGCGCCCAGAAACGGCAGTTCTCCAGCGCCGCGGCCGGGTCGGGGTCGTAGCTGATCTTGATCTCGATCATCCTGTCGATCCGGGAGGAGTCGCGATCATTGATCCCCGCGCCCTCCTCCACGGCCGGCAGCAGCTTGTCGGTATACAGCTCCATGCCCTTGCCGGAAGTGCAGATGAAGCCGTCGCCGACGCGTCCGGCGTACTTCGCCACCACCGGGCCGCCGGCGGCGATGTAGACCGGGACGCCCTCGGCGGGAACGTCGTAGAGGAACGCGTCCTTGGTGGTGTAGTACTCACCCTCGAACGACGTGGTCTCGCCGGTCCACAGCTCGCGCATGAGGCGGACCGATTCGCGCAGGCGGGCGAACCGCTCCTTGAACTCGGGCCACTCGCCCTGATGGCCCGTGGCGATCTCGTTGAGCGCCTCACCGGTGCCCACGCCCAGGAACACGCGGCCCGGGTAGAGGCACGCCATGGTGGCGAAGGCCTGCGCGAGCACCGCCGGGTTGTAGCGGAATGTGGGCGTGAGCACGGAGGTGCCCAGTTGCAGGCGTTCGGTGCGCTCCCCCACGGCCGTCATCCACGCGAGCGAGAACGGGGCGTGCCCGCCGTCGTGACGCCACGGCTGGAAATGGTCCGAGACCGTCGCCGAGTCCATCCCTGACTGCTCCGCCAGGACCGCGTACTCGACCAGGTCGCGCGGGCCGAACTGCTCGGCCGAGGCCTTGTACCCGAGCTTCAGGGCGGAGGTGGGGGGCATCGACGACTCCTCAGAGGTTGTGTGAGCGTGAGGTCACCGACGCTGTGGTCGGGGCACTACAGCCGAGTATGCCAGCGGTAGCGCCCCGGAGTTCCGGGCGTGACGCCGAGAGGGCCTCGCCCCGGCGTCCACGAAAAATGCTGATAAAAAGCTGAGGTCGCTTGCGAGGTTCACCAGTTGGGAGCCTACTCAGGCTCACCTGTGGGCAAGCCGGTACACCTGACAGCGCCGATAAGAATTTGCCAATCCAATTGGATTGTGAAGAAATATGTGCAATCCTCTTACGGGGCCATCGAGGCCCGACGTCGATCAGCGTTCGAATGCGTACGGGGCCGACACACCACATCAGATTCGGGCCCGACTGGCGGCCCCCACGGAAAGGCGCGTCACGTGAACGCCAACCACCCCCTCCCCCCTGACGCCCAGCTCAGACAGCAGGAGCG
This sequence comes from Dietzia sp. JS16-p6b, assembly GCF_003052165.1. Classification (NCBI taxonomy): domain Bacteria; kingdom Bacillati; phylum Actinomycetota; class Actinomycetes; order Mycobacteriales; family Dietziaceae; genus Dietzia; species Dietzia sp. JS16-p6b. Next base: position 3,067,491 of record NZ_CP024869.1, read on the forward strand.
CAGCCGCAAGCGCAAGGCGATTCTCGCCGGCGGCGTGGTCCTCGGCCTCGGTGCCGCCGCGACCCTGGCCGCGTGGTCCGATGATGTGTTCTCCTTCGGCGAGTTCGGTACCGGCTCCTTCGAGCTCCAGGGCAACGTCTACGGCGACGCCGCTGCGGGCTATGAGAATTACGACGAGGCGAACGGTGGCGCCTTGTCGTTCGTGATCGCCCCGATGAACATGGCTCCCGGCGACACCGTCTACGCGCCGATCTCCATCGCCACGGCGCTGACGACGTCGACCTCTGCTGACGTGACCCTGGCCGGTGCGACCAGCACGGGGGATCAGACCCTGTTCAACGCCCTCCGGTACGAGGTCCGGACGATCGCTGCCGGGGGTGTCTGCGACGCGACGGTCTTCGGCGCCGGCACTCCGTGGCATGCACAGTCGGCTCTCGGCGTCGGGGAGTCCGCTGCCTTCACGGTAGGAGCCGAGCAGGCGGACCCGCGGCACCTGTGCTTCGCGGTGACCCTCCCGGATACCGAGGCCAACGGCGCCGACGAGATGCAGGCGCTCACGACCGGCCCAGTCGTCTGGCAGTTCACCGGCGAGTCTGTCCCGGCCACCTGATCCGTCTCTGATCGCGGGGGGCGTTGCGGTGAGTCCCGCCACGCCCTCCGCTCTCCCATGTAGTGAAAGGACGACGGGTGTCCGATTCCCCCTCTCCCGCCTCGACAACCGATCGCCGTCGCCGCGTTCGCGCGCTGCTCGCAGGCGGCCTCGTGCTCGGTCTCGGCGCTGCGGGCACGCTCGCGGCATGGACGGATTCCGAGTTCGCACGCGGCGTCTTCACCTCGGGGCAGTTCAACATCCAAGGCAACGAGAGCACTTCCACCCCCCCGGCCAACGGCACGTGGACTGACCACTACACGGCCGCGGGCGCCGCGCAGCTACAGTTCTCCACCGGTTTCAACAGCCTCTCGCCCGGTTCCACCGTGTACGCGCCCTTCTCGCTCCGGATAGACCCCACCCGGGCGAGCTACGGCGCAACAGTGCACATCAGATCAACCGCCAGTACGGGTGACACCACCAACCTGATGCCCAAGCTCAGCTGGAAAGCGCGAACCGGAATCGCGCCCGCGACCTGCGCGGCTGGGACCTTCACCGGTGGAACCCCACTGGTGCCGTCACCGGACGGGGCGGGAGTGCCCATGAACTACACCGCGCCGGCGACTCCTCCGTCTTTCACCCTCAGCAACGCCGGAGCCCCCTCCACGACCCCGGTCTCGGTGTGCTTTGCCGTGACCATGCAGCCACAACCGGCGAATGTGGCCCCCAACGATCCTTCGTGGACGTTCACGACCCCGGTTACCACGACCTGGGAATTCTCGGCGGAATCGACCCCATAGCAGTCCCAGCCGCCACGATCCCAGACGTCATGAAAGAAGGAGGTGAGACCGATGTCTGCCCCACTAGCACGCACCCGCATCGGACTCGCCGCCCTCGCGACGGCGGCGGCTGCAGGCGCAGCGTTAGCAATCACTCCAGCCGGTGGGACGATGGCGAGCTTCGTCGACCGCGAGTTCTCCCGAGGCGTTTTCACCTCCACCAACTGGAACGTCCAGGGCAATGTCACCGCCGATGCGAACTCGGGTTGGACCGACCACTTCACCGAGAGCACCGCGGCGACTTTTCAGCCGGCGGTCGGTGACGTGATCCCGGGCTCGACCCGGTCCTATTCCCGATTCGGCCTCCGCGTCGCGCCGGGATCGACCGTCGGCGGGACCGTCACCATGTCTGCTGGCGTTCAGGTCGCGCCCAGTACCCAAGCAGGCCTGTTCCGGATGCGCATCGTGCGGACAGCCTCTACGACCTGCGCCCTGAGTTCCTTCGCCTCTGGGGCCACCTTCGTCGTGGGCTCAGCCGGAGACCTGGCCGGCAACTTCGGAACCATGCTCTCCGCACCGAATTCAGCGGGACAGTTCACGCTGCCGGCCACTGGCACGCCGACATACCTCTGCTACGAATTCAGTCTTCCCAGCACACCCCCGAGCGGTCTCACCAATGGTGCGGTCGCAACCGTCCGCTGGACCTTCAACGCGACATCGGCGGCCATATGACACTCGGTACGACTCACCCACAGCAGCCGGATCAGGCGACCCACCACATGAGGCCCCGGGGGTCGGCGGTCTCCCGCCTCTCTGACGCCCTCCTCTCGGTGTTGTCATTCGCTGGCATCCTCTGCATCATTGCTGTGATCTGCGCGTTCGCCTTCAACATCTCGCTGATCATGTTCAAGACCGGTTCGATGAGCCCGACCATCCCGACGGGTTCGCTCGCCGTCGTCCAGGAGAAGCCCGCTGCAGACGTCCGCGTCGGGGATGTGACCACTATCGACCGTCCCGGCCAGCTTCCGGTCACCCACCGGGTGACGGCCGTAGAACCCGCGGCCACGGGTATGTACGTGATCCGAATGAAGGGTGACGCCAACGACACCGAAGATCCGCAGGCCTACGAAGTCAGTTCCGTCCGCAAGGTGCTGTGGTCGACACCCGGCCTGGGCTACTTCGTGGCCAAGGCCCAGAACCCCACTGTCATGGCGGGGACGACGCTTGCCATGGCCCTGCTGGTGACATGGGCTTTCTGGCCCAGGAAACGGAATGTCTCGTGAGCAGCCGACGACCCCTGACGACCCGACTGGCGATGGCCTCGACGGTTGTCCTCGGGGTGCTCGGTCTGACGGTGGGCGCCACGATGACCGCCCAGTTCACCGAGGCCTCCTGGACCGATCGTGAGATCGGCCAGGCGTCCGCACAGGCCCGCTGGATGGAGGGCTTCACCCGGGTCACCGATCCAGGATGGAAGATGCGTGGGGATCGGGATGCGGGCCTCCCGAACTCGATCGGAATGAGCAGCCCTCAACAGCCCGTCACCCGCAACTTCACGTTGTCCTATCCCACCGGATCCCCTCTCGCCACTGGTGCCGATGACAACCGCAGCAGCTTCGGCAGTCCGACCTCTTCCGAAATCGTCCCTTCGAGGAACACGGGCGACGATCTCTGGATGGGAAGGTTTCCTTCAGGGCCATTCCAGGGAGAAACTCAACCCGCCCATGCTTCACACTGCATGTCATTTCCGACGCCAGCGAGTATGACCGCCACCACAACCACGTGTTCTGCAGGGTCCAACCCTGCCCCCCGGCTCGTCGCTCATCAGAACACCGTCGGATACACGTACTCGATCGCTGCCTCCGGAGCAGGCACCAAGACCGCGCGGGTAAATGTGAGCGGGTTCGGCTCCATCGCTCAGTGTTTTCCCGACGGCACGTCCTCTGCCACCATCACTGAGAACAACAGCGTTCTGGAGCTCGCAAACCACACCGGGAGTCTCAACTATTCCTACAACCGCGAACAGAGCATCAAGTCGTTCATCCCCAACAGTGACGACTCGGCAGTGCGGTACGACGGCACAACCAACCAATGGGCGCGCTACAACGTCAATAACAACTTCTGGGGCACAGCCCCAGACGCCTCTTTCGTTCTCCTGGCCAATATCCGCAAGAACACTTTCCTGACCGATTACTACGCACTAGCCGAAATGGACATGGTCATTCAGGTCTACAGCGCCGGTGGCGGCAGCAGCGACAACGCCACGTTCATCGACCAGATCAATCTCCCGATCACTCGATCCGAATGCGGCTTCAGCAACGGCACCTCCCCTATGCCCATGCGCGCCGGAACCTGGCGGGGGGACCCGCACCAGCTCGGGTGGCCAGAGAAGTGGCAGACCGTCGTTCCGAACGCCAATGGACGACTTCAGACAGTAACCCACGATTCCACCGGCACATCTCCGGCCGACGCCACCGTCGGCGTGTCCTCTCGAATGGCTCTTCAGGCCGAGTCCGAGACCACCACTCTTCCGACCGGGACCACGGTGACGTCGCCCATCGACCGCGCCACAGGCACCGACACCTCCACCGCGGCACCGCCGGACCCGTCCGGCGAGAACACGAACACGACCGCCGGAACGACCTCCGCCACACCGACCGCCACCGCCACCCCGCCAGCGACGACGTCGAACACCACGACGAGCACCTCCCACGCGACCGCCATCCCCACCGAGCCCGGAACCCTGTCCGCGACCGCCCAGACGCAGACCGTGGGAACAGTCGAGGCCGACGGAACGGAACTCGACGTCGTCGTCAAGGGCGCCACAGTCCCCTCCGACGCCCCCACCGCCCTCCCCGCGCTGGACACCTGGATCAACGAGGGCACCCGCCCGAGCGGCGTGTGGAGGACCCTCGCGTCGAGTGATCCGGACTCCGACGGGTGGCGATGGGCCGCCGTCAACCGGGAGACCGGCACGGTGGTGTACGTCCGTTGACGCGCCCCTCGACCGTGGCAGTCGGTGAGATTCGCCACGCACCGGACGTAGATGTAACGATTCGGCTACTGACGGCCATAACCTGGATGAATCGGCGGTCATCGCGGGTCGACCCGCACCGGAGCCCCTCTCCCGGTCCGACCGCCGGGTGATGGCTTTCGGAGGAGCTATGCGGATTCGACACGCGGCCACCGCGCTGGTCGCCCTCGGTTCCGCCTCCGCCTGTGCACTGGGCGCGACGCTCGTCCTCCAGGACCGCGGGGAGGACGCCCGCGAGCAGGCCCTGCGCAGTTCATCCTGGTCCGTGCAGGCCTCCACCGACTTCGGCACCACCTGGACCGCGCCCATCTCCAGCTACGGGGGGCACTTCCCCGTCCGGGTGGACACCGCGGCGCTGCGCACCCGGTCCGCGTACCAGCCCCTGACCCTCCGGACGAGCGTCGACTCCCGCGCGGATGCCCACGTGGTGATCGACAGGGGCGCGCTGGTGGAGGGAGACCCCACGACTGCCGCCGAGGTCAGGATCCGGGCCGTCACCACGAGTGGAGGCGCCTGCGCCGCGCCCACGTTCGCCAGTGGCGCCCCCAGCATCCTGGTCGGCGACGCGGGCCAGCCCAAACCCGTGGACGCCGCCACCGCCGGCCAACCGATCGTGCTTCCCGCCGCCACCCGCACCACCGCGGGACCGCCCGTCACCGTGTGCCTCGAGCTGAGCATGGACTCGGCGTCCCCGGCCCCCGACTCGGTACTCATGCTCGCCTGGCCCATCGAGATCACCCGCGCAGACGCCGGAACCTGACGCTCGCGACATCAGACCTCACGAGACGTCCCTGGCCGCCTCACGTCGACGGGCCGCGGCCCGGTACACCCGCTCATGCGTGGCCATCACCGTCCTGGGATCGGCGCCCACGACGCGCGGCGGCGCCGACCGGGGTTCGTCGATCGCGGTGTGCACCGCCCACGTCAGACTGCCGGGATCCCGGGGGTCGTACACCTCACCCGAGTGCTCGTCCGGATCGCAGCGGTCGAACCACTGCTCGCGCAGGAACCCCACGGCCGGGAGCACCGGCGCCACCCCCAGGTCCCGGCACATCTCCAACCAGGTGGAGTGGGTGGCGAAGCGGTACGGCAGCACGCACACGTCCAGGGCGGCGAACTCGGCGAGCAACGGCCCGAGGTCCCGGGCCTCGTACCGGGTCAGCCGCACCGACTCCCACCCGCCCTCCGCCGCGAGCTCGGCGACCAGGTGGTGCCCGCCGCTCTCGCGGTCCTCGCCGCACGCGTCGCGCCAGGCCTGGGACTCCACGACGATCCGCAGGTGCGCACCGCGTCGGCCGGCCGCCACCGGCGCCAGCAGGTCCAGGAGCTCCGGGCCCTCGATGTTCTCGCCCATCCGTTCCAACAACACCCCCACCACGATGTCCCCGGGAGCCCGGAGATGGCGGGACGCGCGGATGGCAGCGGAGATCTCCGCCTCGTCGAGCAGCCTGGGATGCGGCACCACCATGGCGTCCACGCCCCACCGCACCCACAGTTCCCGCGCCGCGACCTCGGTGAGCGTCAGCACCTGGGTCGCGGCCCCGACGAGCATGCCGGTGTGACTGCGGTGTGGCTGCGCGTCCTCGTGGGAGGGGTAGACGATGTCGTGCACGGTCAACACCATCGGCACACCGGCCCGTGACAGGCGTTCGATCACGTCCCGGGCGCTCTCCGGATTGAGGTAGTCGTAGCCGAAGTGGACGTGGGCCACGTCCACGTGGTCCAGGTCCTGATCGGGGGGTGGAGCGGGGTCCCTCGCGTACGTACCGGGGTGCGATTCACCGTTCACCACGCCCGGCCGCATCGGCACGATCTCGATCTGCTCCGAGCACCCCAGCCCGGTGATGCGCCGCACGGCGGGGTGCGCGGCGGGCAGCACCGCCACCCTCGTCCGGGACGCGCCGCCATGTGACCGCATGAAACTTAGTTTAGACCCCTACGCAAGTCGTCGATGAGGTCTCCGGCGAATTCCAGGCCCACCGAGAGGCGGACGACGTTGTCCGCGATGCCCACGGCGGCGCGCGCCTCGGGCTCCATCGACGCGTGGGTGGTGGTCGCGGGATGGGTGACCAGGGTCTTGGCGTCGCCCAGATTGTTGGAGATATCGATGATCCTCAGCGCGTTGAGCAGCGAGAAGCACCGTCCCTTGCCCCGGTCCGCCTCGTCGTCGTCGAACTTCAGGCCGAACGTCACCACCGACCCCCCGCCCGACATCTGCTGCCTCGCCAGGTCGTACTGGGGGTGCGAGGGCAGCATCGAGTACCGGACCCAGTCCACCGCGTCGTGTGACTCGAGGAACCGCGCCACCTCGAGCGCGTTGGCGGACATCCGCTCGACCCGCAGGCCCATGGTCTCCAGGCCCTTGAGCAACACCCAGGCGTTGAAGGCGCTCATACCGAACCCTGCGTGACGCATCAGGTTCTGCACGGGTCCGGCGATGTACTCCTCCGGGCCCAACACGGCACCGCCCAGGACCCGGCCCTGACCGTCGATGTGCTTGGTGGCGGAGTAGACCACGATGTCCGCGCCCAGCTCGAGTGGCTTCTGGTGCAGGACGGTGGCGAAGACGTTGTCCACCACCACCTGCGCGCCGGCCTCGTGCGCCAGGTCGCACACCGCCCGCACGTCCACCAGTTCCTGCATGGGGTTGGAGGGGGTCTCGAAGAACACGGCGTCGGTCGGCTGGCTGAGTGCCTCGCGCCACTGGTCCAGGTCGGCGCCGTCAACGAACACCGTCTCCACGCCCCACCGGGGCAGGATCTCCGCGCAGATGACGTAGCAGGAGCCGAACAACGCTCGCGAGGCCACGAGCCGCGAACCGTTGCCGAGCAGCGCGGCCAGCGAGACGAACACCGCCGACATGCCGGAGCTGGTGGCGAAGCACGCCTCGGCGCCCTCGATCTGTCGTAGCCGCTCCTGAAACATCGCCACGGTGGGGTTGCCGTAGCGGGAGTAGACGAACCGCTGGATGTCGCCGTTGAACGACGCCTCGGCCGCCTCGGCGGACTCGTAGACGTAGCCGGAGTTGAGGAACATCGGCTCGGTGGTCTCCTCGAAACCGGTGCGCATCTGCCCGGCCCGCACGCCCAGCGTGTCGGGGTGGAGTCCGTCGGGGAGCTCGTTGTTTCTCATCCGCTGCTTTCCTGTGTGTTGTCGGTGTTGCGGGTGGCGGGTCGGTACTCGCGGCCGGTCAGGCGGATCAGGACTGTCGCCAGGGCAGGCCCGCGACCTTCCACCCGTTCACCGAACCGCGGTGGCCCTGCTCGTCCGGATCTCCCTCGAACCCCTCGGCGACGTTGTAGGCGGGACCCAGTCCGGCGGCGGTGGCGGCGCTCGCCGCGGCGGCCGACCGGTGCCCGCTGCGGCACAGGAACAACACCGGCGTGTCGGAGTCCACCCCCGCCTGCGCGAGCTGTTCCAGGAAGCGGTGATTGGGCTCCCCCGCCGAGGTCATCCACTCGATTCCCACCACGCGCCTGCCCAGCTCGGACAGGTCCGCGCCCCCGACCCACTGCCACTCGGCGCTCGTGCGCACGTCCACCAGGACGGCGGAGGGGTCGGTGGCGAGCAGATCCCACGCCTGGTGCGGCGCGAGGTCCCCGGCGTAATCGCTCATGGGCCCTGATTATGCTCCCCCCGCCACCAGTCCGCCCGGTCGAGGTCCGCCGGACGCGCCCCCGTGCCATGATCGGGCCATGGCACCGACCCCCTCCGCCGCCCCCATCAGAGTGGCCGTCGTCGGATCCGGACCGGCGGGCGTCTACTCCTGCGAGGCCCTGCTGGCGTGGGCCGACCAGCACGGCAGGGACATCGTCGTGGACTGCCTGGACAAACTGCCCGTACCGTACGGTCTGCTGCGCCACGGTGTCGCACCGGACCACCCCCGGATCAAGGGCATCGCCCGCACGCTGGAGGCGATCGTCACCGATCCGCGGATCCGATTCCTCGGCAACGTGGAGTTCGGCCGGGACCTGACGGTGGACGACGTGCCCCGGCTCTACCACGCGGTCATCCTGGCCACCGGCGCCCTGGCCGACCGCGAACTCGGCATCCCCGGGGAGCACCTCGAGGGCTCCTACGGCGCCGCGCAGTTCGTCACCTGGTACGACGGCCACCCCGACGCGGACCGCACGTGGGCCCTGACCGCCGAGCGCGCCGCGGTGGTGGGTGTGGGCAACGTCGCGCTCGACATCGCGCGGATGTTGGTGCGCACCCCCGAGCAGCTCGAGGCCACCGACATTCCCGCCCACGTCCGCGAGGGCTTCGGCACCAGCGCCACCCGGGTCGTCACCGTGACCGGTCGGCGCGGCCCGGCCTACGCCAAGTTCACCCCGTTGGAGCTGCGGGAGATGGACAAGGTGGAGGGTGTGACGATCGTCGTGGATCCGGCCGACCTGGAGTACGACGACGATGCCCGCGAGCACCTGGAACACGATCGCCGGGCCGGCCAGGTCTGCGATCAGCTGGCCAAGTGGGCGGCCGCGCAGGCGGAGGCGGGACACGAGTCCCCCGACGCGGCGGAGCAGGCCGCTCTCGCCGCCGGCGGGCGCGTGGTGCGGTTCCGCTTCCACCGCAGTCCCGTCGAGGTCCTCGGCCGCGACGGCCGCGTCACGGGCCTGCGACTGGAGCGCACCGAGCCGGACGGGATCCGGGTGCGCGGCACCGGCGACTACGAGGAACTCGAGGTCGATGCGGTGTACCGCGCGGTGGGCTATCGCTCCGACGCTCTGCGGGGTGTGCCCTTCGACGACGCGACCGCCACCATCCCCAACGACGGTGGCCGGGTTCTCACCGGCCCGGGCGGGGAGCCCGTGCCGGGCCTGTTCGTCGCCGGGTGGGTCAAGCGCGGGCCCACCGGAGTGATCGGCACCAACCGTCACTGCGCGGTGGACACGGTGGACACCCTCACCGACGACATCGAGGCCGGCGCCCTGGCCGAGCCCACCGAGACCGACCCGCAGGCCGTCCGCGACCTGCTCGCCGAGCGAGGTGTGTCGGTGATCGACGACGAGGGGTGGGCGGCGATCGACTCCCGCGAGCGCGCCCTCGGCCGGGAGGGTGGCCGCGAGCGCACCAAACTCGGGGGCCGGGTGGAGATGCTCGCCGCGGCCCAGCACCCCGCCGGCTCGGCCGGTGCCGACCATTCGGCCGGCTCGGCCGGCTCGGCCGGTGCCGCCGGTTCCTCCGAGGTCCCCGGGGTATAGCCGATCCGGGGGGTCAGTCCCGATCCGCGACGAGCCTCCCGAGTTCGGCAAGCGACACCGTCCCGCGGTCGAAGTAGGCCGAGTGCACACCCCGGCTCGACCCCGGCCCGGACCCGGGTTCGGTGACGTCGACCCCGAGCCCGCCGAAGTCCTCCGTCCCCGGCCGCTCGCCCAGCACCCCGGTGGTCGACCACCACGGCACCGGATCCCACCGCGAGGCCACACCCACCACGTCGCGGTCCTCGGCTCGGCGCGCGGTCCCACCCTCGTCGAGCCACTGCTGAGCGACCGAGTCGACGGTTGCGCCGGGGCTGCCCACGTGGATCATCCGGTCCGCGGCCAGACCGCTCGGATCCGCCGCGGCCGCGCCCAGGACCGCGGATCCGTAGCTGTAGCCCACCGCCGCGTGCGGGGAGTCCACGCCGTCCATCCTCTCGACGGCATCCAGGCCGGCGGCGAAGGTCCTCAGGTCATGGGCATGCGCACGCGCGGGCGCTGCCGACAACCCCGCTTCGCTGACCTTCTCCGGGGCGTCGTATCCCTGCCACGACACAGAGACACACGACCCGGTGTTCGGGACCGCGCCCTCGTCACACATCGCTCTCGCGCGCTCGGCCGTGCGATCAATCGACTGGATCGACGAGCCCGTGCCGGGGATGAGCGTCACCACGGTGTCCGCACCGTCGGGGTCCCCGCTCGCCACCACCGCCCGACCGTCCCGATGGAGCGCGAGCAGGTGCCGGCCTGGGTCCTCGGCGAGGTGGTCGCCCAGCGCGACGAGCCCGGGAGTCGCCCCCGCCTCCGTGAGCCTGCGGAGCCGCGTCCGGTTGATCGCGTCCCGGGTCGCGGAGGACAACCCGGCCACCGAACCCAGATCCGGGTGGTCCCGCGCGAGTCGTTCCCTCTCCGCCGGCCCGAGAGAGTGCCACAACCCGGCCACGACGCGAGGATCATCGTCGGTCGTCCCGGACAGATCGAGGCAGGCCACCGTCGCGGCATCCGTGTATCCGGCGAGCGAGTCGGCCGCGTCGCGCAACCGGACCGACAGGGCCAGGTCGGCGTCGATGACCTCCGTGTCGTCTCCCCCACCCGGGCGCACCTGCTCGTCGTCCGCCCACGCGATCAGCGCCCTCGCCAGCCTCGAACCCTCCACCCGCAGCACGTCCGCCAGGTAGAGACAGGCCCCGGAGAGCATCCTGGCCTCGGCGGCCGCATCTCCGACGCGAGCACGCGCACGCGCTCCAGCGTGACCGGACCAACCAGCCGAACCACCGGGTCCCTCACGCGCGCCCGCTGCGGAAGCGGGACCCCCTGCGGAACCGAAAGCCCTGGCAGCGCCGGAGCCCCCTCCGAGCCTGCGGGCCACGGAGTCCAGGTCCGCGGCCGTCTCCGCGGTCTCCCGCCCCACCGACGCGGCGGTGGACTCGGCGTGGTCCAGAGCGATGACCAGCGCCTCAACCCGCTGCGCCGGAGACACCTCGGGCCACCTCCTCATCGGCTCCGACCAGGAGATCCGCCGCCCTCTCCATGTTCTCAGCGATCCGGCCGGTCTCCTGGGCCTCGTCCCGCGCCCGGCGCAGCAGCAACGCCGCACACTCCGCCAGCGCCGCCCCGCTGAGCAGGCCACCGGGCGGCCCGGCCCCCGAGCAGCCGGCCGCCTCGCCCGCCTGCCCCAGCACGGCGGCCAGCGAGTCCGCCCCGGCGGCCGCGTGCTCCCCGGCTGCGCGGACCCGGGTCGCCTCAGCCGCCACCGCGACCCGTTCGAACGCCACCAGGGCCGCCGCGACCGGCCCCACCTCCGCTTCTGATCCCGCCATCGGTCCCGCCCCCTCTCGAGCCCGTGGGTACGGGCCGCTCGAGTAGTGACGCTAGGGGGGAGGGTCGGGCCGGGTCAGGCCCCTCAGAGGGGGCGGTGGATAGATCCGACGACCATCCACAGGCTCAGTCCAGGTCGGGGTCCTCGGCGTACCGATCACCGACGTACATCCGGAGCAGTACCGCGACCATGCCCGCGCCGAACAGCCCCGTACCGCCGAGGAGCAGACCCCCCGGCATCCGCTGGTCCGGCGACTCGGAGGCGATCACGATCCCCACCTGCATCGCCACCAGGAGCGCGAGTGTGACCACCACGATCAGCCACAGGTCCTCACGGACCAGTCGCTCGAATCTGCGCAACCTCGAGGCGGTCGACGTCCACCACTGCTTGTTTGGCCCGTTGATGAGTTCCGGTGCCCGCAGGACGAGCAACGACGTGAGCGGGACCAACGCCAACACGGTGAGCGGCAGCACCCCTGAGAACGCCAACGCCCCGGCCTTGCCGGACCACCCGTCAGCCCGCCCCCCGGAACCGAAATGGATCGGGACCCGCTCGGGGAGCACCATCACCTGCCAGGCGAGCACCGCCAGCCAGATCAGCAGGGTGGACACGACGAGTGCACGGATCCACGGACCGGACGGCTCCCTGGGCAGCCCGCGGGCCTCGTCGGCGACCGAGTTCGTCGTCGTCATCTCACCAGCCTGCCGAACCGACGGCTGCGCCCCCGCACGTCCTACTTCACCACCGTCACGCGGGAGGCGGCCTCGCGGGCCCGTTCCCTCGCGGTCTCCACGTCCTCGGCGGTCGCCACGGCCACTCCCATACGGCGGAACTCGCTGGCCGAGGGCTTGCCGAACAGTCGCAGATCCGATTCCGGGACCGCGAGCGCACGGGCCACGCCCTCGAACCCCACGCCCTCGACCACACCGCTCGAGCCGCCCTCGGGGTCACCCTCAGGATCGTGCGCGATGCCGGCGCCGCCGTAGATCACCGCAGACGCTCCCGGGCTGGACATCGTGGTGACCACGGGCAGACCCAGGACGGCGCGGGCGTGCATGTCGAACTCGCTGAGCACCTGGCTGCGCAGCGTCACCAGGCCGGTGTCGTGCGGCCGCGGGCTGACCTCGGAGAAGTAGACGTCGACGCCCTGCACGAACAGTTCCACCCCGAACACCCCGACCCCACCGAGTGCGCCGGTCACGCGCGCCGCGACCGAGCGCGCCGAATCGTAGGCGTCCTGGGTCATGGCCTGGGGCTGCCACGACTCGACGTAGTCCCCGCGCTCCTGACGGTGACCGATCGGCTCGCAGAAATCCGTTCGGATCGCTCCGGTGGCCGGGTCCACGCTGCGGACGGTGAGCAGGGTGATCTCGTACTCGAAGTCCACGAACGACTCCACGATCACCCGCGCCCCCGTCACCCGCGCACCCGACTGCGCATAAGCCCAGGCGGCCTCCACGTCCTCGGGGGCGTGGAGGGAGGACTGCCCCTTTCCCGACGACGACATCGTGGGCTTGACCAGGCACGGGAACCCGATCCGGTCGCATGCCTCCTGCAACTCCTCCAGCGACGAGGCGAACGCGTAGCGACTCGTGGGCAGGCCCAGCTCCTCGGCGGCCAGGCGCCGGATCCCCTCGCGGTCCATGGTCAGCTGCACTGCGCGGGCCGTGGGGACGACTCGCGCCAGCCCGTCCTGTTCGATCTGCGCCAACGCGGCGGTGGCGATGGCCTCGATCTCCGGTAGGATCACGTGCGGCTCCTCGAGCTCCACCACCCGCCGCACCTCGCCTGAGTCGGTCATGTCGATCGTGTGGCTGCGGTGGGCGACCTGGTGGGCGGGGGCGCCGGAGTACCGGTCGACCGCGATCACCTCGACACCCAGGCGCTGCAGCGCAATGGTGACCTCTTTGCCCAGCTCGCCCGAGCCCAGGAGCATCACGCGCGTCGCGCCGGGACTCCCCGGCGTGCCGAGGCGGTCGACGACTGGCGGGGCGAGGGGATCGTGCGCTGCGGTCATGGCGCCCACGCTAGTAGAGGCCCGCCGACGCGGGTCCTTTCGCATGCTCCCCGGCTCACGCGGATCGGCAGGCGATACCGTGTGTGCAACGCCACACGAAAGGGCACACCTGTGACCACTGCCTCCCCCGGCCCCCTGGCCGGCATCCGCGTCGTCGAACTCAACGGCATCGGCCCCGGCCCCCACGCCTGCATGATGCTCGCCGATCTGGGCGCCGACGTCGTGACCGTCATGCGTCCCGGCGAACTCGCCACCCAGGTCGGCGGCTGGGCGCACATCACCCGGCGCGGCCGGACCGTGGTGGAGGCGAACCTCAAGAGCGACGACGGGTTGGCGCAGGTCCGCGGTCTGATCGCCAAGGCCGACGTGCTGGTCGAGGGCTTCCGGCCCGGGGTGACCGAACGTATGGGACTCGGCCCCGACGAGTGCCTCGAGCTCAACCCGCGGCTCGTCTACGCACGGATGACCGGGTGGGGTCAGCACGGCCCGCTCGCCCACACGGCCGGTCACGACCTCAACTACATCTCGCTCACCGGTCACCTCAACGCCACCGCCCGCAAGGGCGAGCGCCCGGTGCCTCCGCTCAACCTGGTCGGCGACTTCGGCGGTGGGTCGATGTTCCTCGTCCAGGGCATCCTCGCCGCCATCATCGAACGCGCCACCTCGGGCAGCGGCCAGGTCATCGACGCCGCGATGACCGACGGCGCCTCCGTACTGGGCCAGTTCCAGTGGGCCATGCGCGCACGGGACCAGTGGTCGGACGTCGCCGGGACGAACATGCTCGACACCGGGTTCCCGTTCTACGATGTCTACACCTGCTCCGACGGCAAGTTCATGGCAGTGGGCTGTCTGGAGCCGCAGTTCTATGCGGAGTTCGCCCGGCTGCTCGGCATCGACGGCGACGGCATGCCCGGCCAGTTCGACATGGATCGTTGGGACGAGTTGCGGGAGATCATCGCCGCCACGTTCGCCGAGAAGCCCCGCGACGAGTGGGCCGAGCTCTTCTACGGCACCGACGCCTGCACGACCCCGGTGCTGACCTACACGGAGGCGCTGTCCCATCCCCACATGACGGCGAGGGAGACCTTCGTCGAGGTCGGCGGGGACATGGGGCCCGCGCCCGCGCCGCGGTTCTCGCGTACCCCTGCGCCCGCCGTCCCGGCGGCGCCGCCGCGTGAGGTGACCGCGATCGATCAGGTCTGGGCCTGAGCATGGGCGAGCCGGGGGCCACGTCTCACTCTCCGGGCAGTGGCTCCCGGGTGGCCGGCATGACCCTGGCCGTGGACCCGGCCTCAGCGGAGCCGCCGTTCCGCCAGCTCAAAGGGCAGATCGTCGAGGGAGTCCGGCGCGGCTTACTCACGGCGGGCACGCGGATGCCCGCCGTGCGCACACTCGCGGAGGAGGTCGGGGTCTCCACCGCGACGGCCGCGAAGGTCTATCGCGAACTAGAGGAGTCGGGCGTGTTGGAGGGTCGCGGCCGCTCGGGAACGTTCGTCTCCGCCGCTGACCTGCCCGGGGCGGTGCTGACCCGGGCCGCGGAGGAGTTCGCAGAGCGGGCCGCGGGGGCGGGATTCGACGTCGAGGACGCCGCGGACGCGGTCCGCAACGCCTTCCGGCACCTGCGCTGACCGCCCGGGGCGATTCGGCCCGATTCTTCGCGATCCTGGACGCATCGGCCGAGTAGACCTCTCGCAGACCGTGACCCCGTTTCACAGAAGGCGATGGGTTCCAGCGAATGCGATCGGCGTGCAGTGGCTGGCATCGGAGTTCACTGGGGGCGACCCGGTCGACCGGGTTGCTCCCACCCTTGCTTCTCGAATGCCCCGTGGACGAATCGGGTGAGCGTCCGCGGAGTGTTCAGCAGCCCTTGCGTCACTCGCCTCACCTCCCATCCGAGGGACGCCAGGCGCAGCATCGCCACGGAGTCCGCGTCTCGACGGGCTCTGGCCAGGTGTTCGTGGCCGTCATACTGCAATCCGACCTTCCACTTGCGGTTTGCCGGGTCGAGCCGCGACACCAGTCCTCCGAATCGCGACCGAGCGCATTCGGCGAAAACTGGTCTCAATCCGGGAATCGTCGGCGAGTTCTGAGATGGGCCCACTCGGCCGACACCTCCAGGAACGCGCTGCATTTCCGGCTCGCGAGGGTGTGGGGCATTCCCCGGACCAGTCCGGCAGGCCCATAGGTAATGCCGAACGGCCGCGCCGCGATAGTGGGGGCATGATCACGAGAACCGCCACCGCTGCCACCGCTCTCGCCCTGGCCGCTGCCACCACCGTCGCCGTCGCCCCCGCTCACGCCGGACCTGCGCCGGAAGGCCACGTCGCCTACGTCGCGCAGGCGTCGGGTTCCGCAGACGGCGGCTCGTTGGACAACCCGATCATCGGAGCCGGGCTGCTCATCATCGCGGGGCTTGGTGTCTCGGCGGTTCTGGCCATCGGCGCGGGGGTGGCGGGTGGCGCATTCGAACTCCCACCCTTCCCGGGCCTGCCGTCGTGAACTGACGACATCACGCAGCACCGCCCCCGGCTCCACGAGGTGGCCGGGGGCGGTGCTGGGTATGGACGGTTCGCTCAGCTCCCGAGCGAACCCGTCGTCCGGGCCACGGAACCAGAGCTTCCGAGGCCGGCCAGAGCGGAATCCAACGAACCGAGACCGGCCGGGACACCGGCCCCAGCAGAGATCTCCATCTCGATGTACTCGTCGCCCGCAGAGCAGATCGCGAGAGCGGACGGAGTGAAGGACCCGTCGGTGAGCGTGGCGTTCGTATCGTAGAAGCCAGGCGACAACGTGGCGGTCTCCCCGTCTTCGACACCGCCCGTGAAGAGGCCGAGCTGCCCGTTCACCAGCGCCTCGGTCACCTTCGCCTCCAGTGCCGGGGGCGGTGACGCATCCGGATCCTGTGTCCGCAAGACGGCGTACATCTCCGACAGCAGACTGCCCGGCCCGCCGTACGCGATACAGAACAGATCCTGGCCGGACCTGTTGGTGTAGGAGATCTCGGTGTTCGCGCCCTTGCCACTGACGCTCACGCTGCTCGGGCTGTCGAGTACGGGATCGGCGCCTTGGGCCCCGGCCACTCCGGCCCCGGCGAGGACGGTGGCAGAGGCGATGGCTGTGGCTGCGGCGGCGACGCCGAACCTGGTGAGAGTGCGCATATGGTGCTCCGATCTGGAGAGGAAGCGACCGGCCGGTCGCCTGACTCCGACTTCACCTCAACGGCTCAGAAAGCACTATCGGACGAACACACGACATGTGTCATCCGTTCACATGAAACCGATTCACAACGTACACAACGGGCTCACCCGCCCCACGCGAGCAACGAGAAGAGCGTCCCGCGCACCCGCCTCTCGGCCAATGCGTTCGGGACGCTCTTCTCGACGTGGTGGTCGATCGACTCAGCCCAGGATGTCGCGCCGCACCACGTTCTCGTCGCGGCCCGGCCCCACTCCGATATACGACATGTGGCAGCCGGCCAGCTCCTCGAGCCGCAGCACGTAGTCGCGGGCCTCCGGCGGCAGATCACCGAACTCGCGCGCACCGCGGATGTCGTCCTCCCAGCCGGGCATGGTCTCGTAGATCGGCGTGGCGTGATGGAAATCGGTCTGCGACATGGGCATCTCGTCGTGCCGCACGCCGTCGACGTCGTAGGCCACGCAGATCGGGATCTCGCCGATGCCGGTGAGCACGTCCAGCTTGGTGAGGAAGTAATCGGTGAAGCCGTTGACGCGCGCGGCATAGCGGGCGATCACGGCGTCGTACCACCCGCAACGTCGGGTGCGACCGGTGTTGACGCCCACCTCACCACCGGTGACCTGCAGGTACTCACCCCACTTGTCAAAGAGCTCGGTGGGGAACGGGCCTGCTCCCACGCGCGTGGTGTACGCCTTGACGATGCCCAGCGAGTGCGTGATCTTGGTGGGGCCGACGCCCGACCCCACGCAGGCGCCGCCGGCGGTGGGGTTGGACGAGGTGACGAACGGATAGGTGCCGTGGTCGACGTCCAGCATGGTGGCCTGGCCGCCCTCCATGAGAACGGATTCGCCGCGCTCCAGGGCCTGGTTGAGCATGAGGGCGGTGTCGCTGACCATGGGACGGAGCCGGTCGGCGTAGCCGAGGAAGTACTCGACCATCTCCTCGACCTCGACCGCCCGGCGGTTGTAGATCTTGACGAAGATCTGGTTCTTGAGGTGCAGCGCGCCCTCGATCTTCTGCCGCAGGATGGATTCGTCGAAGACGTCCTGCACGCGGATCCCCACCCGCGAGACCTTGTCCGCGTAGGTGGGGCCGATGCCTCGACCGGTGGTCCCGATGGCCTTCTTGCCCAGGAACCGCTCGGTCACCTTGTCCAGCGCCTGGTGATACGGGGCCACCAGGTGGGCGTCGGCGGAGATGCGCAGCCGCGAGGTGTCGGCGCCGCGGGCCTCGAGGCCGTCGATCTCCTCGAACAGCGCCTCGAGGTTGACCACCACACCGTTGCCGATCACCGGCACGGCCGTGGGCGAGAGGATGCCGGCGGGCAGGAGCTTGAGCTCGTACTTCTCGCCACCCACCACCACGGTGTGCCCGGCGTTGTTGCCGCCGTTGGGCTTGACCACGTACTCGACGCGGCCACCGAGGATGTCGGTGGCCTTACCCTTGCCCTCGTCGCCCCATTGGGCGCCGATCAGGACGATCGCTGGCATGGTTCGCTTTCACCTCGAAAAGTGTCGTCATTCGGTGAGGGACGAAAACCGGCCCGCAGGCGGTGACTCCGCGCACACCAACGGACCAAGGTACCTGGTCCCGCCTCGGCTACCCTAGTCGGTCAGTCCGACACCCTCCGGAAGCTCACCGGCGCTCCCGGCAGGAGCTGGGACAGGGCGTCCGAGGACCGCGAGGTCAGCACCCCGATCACCGGGTACCCGCCCGTGACGGGGTGATCGGGCCCGAACACGACGGGCGCCCCGTCCGCCGGGATCTGCACGGCGCCGCGGACCATCCCCTCGCTGGGGATCTCCCCGGTGCTCGACCGGGGGACGGGTCCGGCGGGGTCGATGCGCACCCCGACCCGGTCCGCGTGCGCGCTGACGTGCCCGGTCTCCGCCAGAACCCGCCACGCGGCGGGCGGGAAGAGGTCGTCGCGCGGGCCGGGGATCACGTCCAGCACGAGGCGTCGGGGGCGTCTCCCCCGACTTTCCGACCCCGCCCCCAGCCGCGGATCCCCGCCCGACGCGTGCCAGTCGTCCGCCCAGGGGCCCACGACGGCGTCGCCCACGGCCAGCACGTCCCCGGCCTCCAGTGGCGGAGGCCCGAGCCCGGAGAGGGTGTCGCGCGACCTGCTGCCCAACACCGGCGGCACCTCGATCCCGCCGCGCACCCCGACGTAGGTGCGGACTCCGACGTCCGGCCGGCCGATCTCGAGCGTCGAACCGGCGTCCAACCTCAACACCTCGCCGGCGGCGGCGGTTCGTCGGGACCCGGCAGAGGTGGTGACGACGACGAGGCCCCGCGCACCCGTCACCGCGACCACCGCCGGCGCGTCCGTCATGAGCACCAACCCGCCCAGCAACACCTCGAGCACCGCCGCCCCGGGGTCGGTCCCGACGCAGCGCAGGGCGAGCGCGGCGGCGGCGCGGTCGGCGGCGCCCGAGCTTGTGACCCCGAGCGCGGCGCGGCCGGGTCTGCCGAGGTCCTGCACCAGTGCGGCCGGGCCGGCGCGGAGGACCATCAGGCTCATCGGGAGCCGCCCTGCGGGTGAACCGACCTGAACCGGACGCGGTCGCCGGGGGCCAGCAGCGCCGGCTCCGGGCGGTCCGGGTCCCAGAGCGGGGCGTCGGTGGTGCCGATCAGTCGCCAGCCTCCGGGGGAGGCGCCGGGATAGACGGCGCAGAAGCGGTCGGCCAGCCCCACCGATCCCGCCGGGACCCGTGGCCGCGGGGCGCCCAGCCGCGGGACCACGGGCAGGCGCTCGGGCGGCCGCCCACCCGCGGGGGCCCGCCCACCGTTCGCTCCGGTGGCGGCGCGGTCGCCCCGCGATACGGTCCCATCCCCGGTCAGGTCCCGCTCGTCCACGAGATAGAAGAACCCGGGCGCGAATCCACCGAACGCGGCGCGCCAGGTGATCGCTTGGTGTCGGCGGATCAGAGCGTCCGTCGAGAGTTCGGCGAGATCGGCGACCTCGCTCAGGTCGGGGCCGTCGTAGCGGACGTCGAGGACCACGTCGCGGACCCGCCCGCCGTCGTGATGTCCGGAGTCGTGAGTACCGCCTGGGGGGCGCTCGGCCGGCGCCGCACGCGTGTCCCGCGCCAGCAACTCCTCGAGCCTGCCGCGCAACGCGGGGAGGGCCGTGGCATCCCGGGCGGTCACCAGAACCGTCCGGGCCCCGGCGACCACGTCCACCGCCTCCGGGCACCGCTGCTCCACGCGCCGCGCCAGCTCCACCGCCGCGGACAGGTCAGCACAGTCGAGCATCAGCGCCGCTTCGCCGCAGGGGCGGATCCTCGTCGTCGTCATCGGGGCCCGTCCCTCGCGCCGGCCCGGTCGCCGTCCTCCTGCGGCGACCCGCGCGGCGGGGGTGGCACTGACGGCAGGGGCGGTGCGGACACCGACCCGGTGAACGGCGCCACCTCCACCCCGGCCGCCTCGAGCGCCCGGCGGACCCGGCGGGCCAACCCGAGTGCGCCGGGGGTGTCGCCGTGCACGCACACCGACTGCGCGGACACCACGATCCGCGAACCGTCGTCGGCGCTGATCTCCCGTTCTCTCGCGATGTCCACGACGCGGGCGGCGACCTCGTCCGCGTCGGTGATCACCGCCCCGGGCCGACCGCGCGGCACCAGCGTCCCGTCAGCGCGGTACCCGCGGTCCGCGAAGGCCTCCGAGACGGCGGCGATCCCCACCGACGCGGCGTGCGAGAGCACCACCGAACCCGGCAGGCCGAGGATGGGCAGGGGATCCTCGTCGGCGAGGTCCGCATATCGCAGGACGGCGTCCACCACGCCGGCGGCCTGATCGGAATCGTGGGCGATCCGGTTGTACAGGGCGCCGTGCGGTTTGACGTACCGGACCCGCGTCCCCCGCCTCCGCGCCGCCATGTCCAGCTCCACGAGTTGGAAGTACACGTGGTCGGCGAGTTCGCCGCGCGTGATCTCCATCTCGGTCCGCCCGAAGTTCGCCGCGTCCCGATAGGAGGGGTGCGCGCCCAACGCCACCCCCCGTTCCGCCGCGGCCGCGGCGGTCGCGGACATCGTGGGGCGGTTGCCCGCGTGGAAGCCACACGCGACGTTGGCGGAGGTCACCACGTCCAGCAGGGCCGCGTCGCCGGGATCGGGTCCGGATCGCGCGCCCAGCGACCATGACCACCTCAGCGTCCCCCGGCGGGCCTCCCCGAGGTCGCAGTTGAGGTCGATACGGTGCACGTTGTCCATCCTGCCGTCATCGTGGCCCGGGTTCGACCGCGAGCGCCGGTGAGTCCATGATGGAGGCATGATCGTCCTCCGCTGCGGCTCGGCGCCGGTCCCGACCGTCCTCGGCGAGCACCCGCGAGTCGAATGCAGCGAGATGCCCACCAAAGACGACGTCAACCGAGCGCTCTACGAGGTCGGACCTCGTCGCCGCGTGGTGGTGTGCGGCACCGACGCCGGCCTGGCCGCCCTGCTCACGCGCCTGATGCGGTCGGAGAACCTGGACGTCGAGGTCGCGTACGTCGCGGAGGACCCCACCCCGGCGACCCGCGCCTACGACCTGCCCACCGGTTCGGCCGCGGCCAAGCTCGGCGTCCGGGGCGAGGCCCGCGAGGTGCCACTGATCCGGGACGAGACCGGAACCGTCCTGGTGGGCGAGGCCACCGTGACCGGGCCGGGCGGCGCCCACCTGGTGGGCGAGGCCTACGCCGACGACGAGCGGATCTTCTCCGGGGAGATCGACACCCTCACCGTCCGACCGACACCGGAGCTGCCCGGAGTCCGCGCCACCGCGGCGCGACCGCGCAGGGTGCTGCGGCGCTCGTGGCTCGCCGCCCGCGCGGTGCAGCTGGGCACGGAGGCGGGGGTGATCACACGGGACGGCGTGACCGGCCGGCGGGCGGTCAAGAGGACCTCTTTCTATCGTCATATCGAGCCATGGAGGCTCGTGTCGCCCTGAGCGGGGGAACGACGTTCGGGGGCCGGTCCGGGTTCTCCGGCCACTCCTCCAGCAGTTCCGGCTCCACGGCGGGCGTGCGGACGGTGGGGGGCAGCGTGGCCAGCGCGGAGATCTTGCTCAGCCCCGCGACCTGCATCATGTCCACGAGGATCGAGCGGATCTGCGCCAGCATCACGGTCTCGGTGAGGCCGGACCCCGGCACCAGCTCCCGCTTGGCCCGTGCCGCCACCCCGCGCAGGGCCCGGTGGACCTGGGCGTCGGTGGGAGCGGTCGGGTCGGCGGCCACGCGGCGCGTGAGCAACTCCAGCGCCTCTCCCAGCGCCCCGATCAGCGAGCTCAGCGCCGGCGGGACGTCGACCTGGTCGTCGACCGCCACGATGGCCCGCCGGGCCAGGACACGGATGTTGCGGATCCCGTTGTCGAGCGGGTTGAGCACGCCCGTCAGCACGATCTCCTCCGGCCGGCGCCGCCGGTAGAACGGCGAGATCCGCACCAGTTCGCGAGCGCCGGCGAGCTGCTCGGCGATCTCGTCGACCGCCGGCTGGGTGTCGCGGGCCTCCTGCAGGGCGGAGCGGATGAGTTCCGAATCCCGGTGGTCCAGACCCTGGGCGACCTCGGCCAGCACCGACGAGGCCACGCCCAGGAGCGAGGCCGCCTCGCGGCGGGCCCGGCGCAGAGGGTGAACGGGCATCAGCGCCATGGCCACCAGCGCGACGACGCCGCCGACGGCCGCGTCGACCATCCGCTCGTACCCACCCGCGCTCCCCGGAGGCAGGAGCGTGGCCACGAGGATCGCCGACGACGCGGCCTGCGTCCCGACGAGCGCCCCGCGGTCGAGGAACACCGCCGCGGACATGGCCAGGATCACCACCGCGGTGATCTGCCACGGACCGGAGCCGATCTGGGCGATCAGGAGGTCGCCCAGACCCACCCCCACCACCACACCGATCACCAGCTCGACGCCCCGGCGGATCCGGCGACCCATGCCCGTACCCAGAGCCAGGGCGGCGGCGATGGGCGCGAAGAACGGCGCCGGGTGGCCCAGCACGTCGTGGGCGAGGAACCAGGCGATCCCCGCGGCGAGGCCGCACTGCACGATCGGCAGGAAGGCGTACGCGAGTCTCCGGGTCCGCGCCCTCAGTGGGGCCGGGAGCGCGCCGTAGACGCCCTGCGTGCGGGCGTCCAGTCGGTCACGCCAGGCCGAGAGGCGCGGCGGCGTGCGGGTCCGACTCATTGACCAGGTCCAGACACCGGATGTACTCCTCCTCCTCGCCGATCGACTGCGCGGCGCGGGCCAGGGCGGCCACGCACCGCAGGAAGCCACGGTTGGGTTCGTGATCGAAGGGCACCGGCCCGAATCCCTTCCAGCCATGACGTCGCAGCTGGTCGAGCCCGCGGTGGTAGCCGGTGCGGGCGAATGCATAGGCGCCGATCACGTCACCGGCGTCGAGCGCGCGCTCGGCGAGTTCCGCCCAGGCGATCGACGCGGTGGGATGAGACGCCGCCACGGCGCGGGGATCGTCACCAGCGGCGATGGCGTCCTCCGCCTCGGGGTCGCCGGTGAGACGGGTGGGCGGGGGGCCGAGGAGATCTCCGAACTGGGTCATGCCCCCATTGTCCACGATCCCACGACACCCGAGCGCCACCCGGCCAGCGGCCGACCCCCCGGCATCACCTCGAGGGCCGCGAAGGCCGGCCCGGGTGCGCTCGCGAGGGCTGGGGAGGGCCCGAGTGGATGCGGCGGTGAACTCTCCGTGACAAATCAGTGGGTTTTCTCACCTACCGACCGCGGGTGGGGTGAACTGGACGCATGGATCCTGCCGCCCGCACCGGGACTACGCCCACCACCACCGGTCTCGCCCGTCGGACCGTCCTCAAGGCCGGGGCCCTGGCCGGGGCCGCGGTGGGCACGAGTGCGCTGGCGGGCCGGTCCGCGGTCGCGGGCGCCGACGTGGCGGTGTTCCAGCACGGGGTCGCGTCCGGCGACCCCATGCCCGATCGCGTCATCCTGTGGACAAGGGTGACCCCCGCGCCCGACGCGTTCGCGGGTTCGGGCCGCGGAGTGCCCGTCACCGTCAGTTGGGAGATCGCCAACGACCCCGGTTTCTCCCAGGTCGTCCGGACCGGTTCGCTCGTCACCGACGCCGGCCGCGACCACACCGTCAAGTTCGACTGCACCGGCCTGGCCCCCGACCGCTGGTACCACTACCGCTTCCGTGCGCTCGGTCAGACCTCGCCCACCGGTCGCACCCGCACCGCCCCGGCGGACGGGGCGCTGCCCTCCACCGGCCGCTGGCGCATCGGGGTGGTCTCCTGCTCCAACTGGGAGGCGGGGTACTTCTCCGGGTACCGCCATCTCGAGGCGCGCGGGGACCTCGACGCGATCGTCGAACTGGGCGACTACATCTACGAGTACGGCCGCGATGAGTACACGGGCAAGTTCGGGGCGGTGCGGCCCCATGATCCCCCGCACGACACCGTGACCCTGGCCGACTACCGGATCCGCCTGGCCCAGTACCACACCGACCCGGACCTCCAGTCCCTGCACGCGCACGTCCCGTGGATCTGCACCTGGGACGACCACGAGCTCGCGAACGACAACTGGTCCGACGGGGCCGAGAACCACCACCCACACCAGGGGCCGTTCGCCGACCGCAAGGCCGCCAGCTCCCAGGCCTACTTCGAGTGGATGCCGGTGCGGCCCGAGTCCCTCCGCGACGGTGGCCACCTCTACCGGCGGTTGCGCTGGGGCTCGCTCGCCGAGATCAGCATGCTGGACCTGCGCTCGTACCGCACGGAGGGGCCGGACCGCTTCGACGGCCACGCGATCGACGTCACGGGCACGATCACCGGCACCGAGCAGTTCGACTGGCTGGCCCGTGGGCTCAGGTCATCGACCGCCCGCTGGAACGTCATCGGCAACTCGGTGATGATCACGCCCGTGCTCCTGCCCCCTCTCGATCCGCGGACCACCGCCGCGCTCACCGAGTTGCTGGGCGTCCCGCGCGAGGGCATCACCTACAACCCCGACCAGTGGGACGGCTACGCGGGTGAGCGCCGCAGACTGATGGAGGTCATCCGCGCCGCCGGCACCCGCAACACCGTCTTCCTCACCGGTGACATCCACACTTCCTGGGCCAACGAGGTGCCGTTCGAGCCCGCGGACTACCCGGGCGCGGGCGTCGGTGCGATCGAGTTCGTGACCCCGTCGATCACCAGCAACAACATCGACGACATGGTCAACCTGCCGGAGGGCAACCCGCTGTCCCAGACCGCGCAGGGGGCCCTCACGCAGGTCAACCGCCATGTGCGGTGGGTGGATCTGGACCGCCACGGTTTCACGGTGGTCGAGTTCACCACCGACTTCGCCCACGCCGACTACTGGGCGCTGGTCGCGCGCGAGGACCCGGCCAGCGGCGCCTACCCCCTCGCCAGCTGGCGGGTGCGGCACGGGACCGACCAGCTGGAGCCGGCCGGCCCGCTGCCCTGACCCAGCCCACGCCAGCGCACCCCGGACCGTCCCCCTACCGTGACCCACCGCACCGTGCGTGAGCCGCGCGGCGCCGCCCGAGGTGGCGCTCACTCCCGATTCACACCGTCGTCGGCTACGGTGGCGGGTCGATGCGCCCCGTCCGGGGGCCCGAGACGGTACCGGGAGTGATGGATGACGACGACGAACCAGCAGCCACCCGACGGCGAGCCCGATCCCGGGGATCCCCGCACCGGCGGCGGCCGCCCGCGCGGCGGGCTCCGGGTGGCGCTGGCCGCCGCGGCCGTCGTCGTCGCCGTGGTCGTCGGTGCGCTCGTGTGGCTCGTCGCGGCCGGGCCGATGTCCTCCTCCGCCCGGGCGGAACGCGCGGTCGAGCAGACCCTGCGCGACATGACCGGGTCGGAATCGTTCTCGGAGTTCAACAGCCACCTGTGCGCCGAGAACCGGGTTCCCCAGGACCTCGTCGACAACATCACCGCCTCCGGCGAGCAGACCGGTACCGACCTCGACGCGATGCTGCGCGAGTCCATCGCGGGGTCGTTCCCGCAGGACCTCGTCGTCACCGGGGTGGAGATCGACGGCGACGTGGCCACCGCCACCGTGGAGTCGGAGTCCGATGAGTCCGCCCCGGAGCAGGTGCGGATGCTCGACGAGGACGGCGTCTGGAAGGTGTGCGAACCCGGTGTGGGAATGGGCGCGGTGCCGCAGGGAGATCAGCCCGGCTGAGGCGTCTCCGCCCGGGTGGTCCCGGCACACGACAGCGGCGTCCCTCCGCTGACGGAGGGACGCCGCTGAAGGCACCGACCCGTCGGGGCGCCTCGAGTCGGGTCAGGCCGGGGCCTCCGGTCCGGTGGAGGCGGTTCAGTCAGAGGCGGTTCAGGCAGAGGCGCCCTTCGACTTGCCGGCCGACTTGAGGTCGTTGCACGCCTCGACGACGCGCTCGGACATCGCCTGCTCCGCCTTCTTGAGGTACGAGCGCGGGTCGTAGACCTTCTTGTTGCCGACCTCACCGTCGACCTTGAGGACGCCGTCGTAGTTGCCGAACATGTGCGCGGCGATCGGACGGGTGAACGCGTACTGGGTGTCGGTGTCGACGTTCATCTTGATGACGCCGTAGGACAGCGCCTCCTCGATCTCGGACTTGGCCGAGCCCGAACCACCGTGGAAGACGAAGTCGAACGGAAGGTCGCCCTGGTTCAGCCCGAGCTTCTCGACCGCGACGTCCTGGCCCATCTTCAGCACCTCGGGCTTGAGCTTGACATTTCCGGGCTTGTACACGCCGTGGACGTTGCCGAAGGTCGCCGCCAGCAGGTAACGCTGTCCGGTGTTGCCCGCGCCGAGCGCGTCGATGGTGGCCTCGAAGTCCTCGCGGGAGGTGTAGAGCTTCTCGTTGATCTCGTTCTCGACCCCGTCCTCCTCGCCGCCGACGACGCCGATCTCGATCTCGAGGATCTGCTTGGCGTTGGCCGTCTTCTCGAGCAGCTCCTTGGCGATCTCGAGGTTACGGTCGAGCGGGGTGGCCGAGCCGTCCCACATGTGCGACTGGAACAGCGGGTTCTCGCCGCGGTCGACGCGTTCCTGGGAGATCTCGATGAGCGGACGCACGAAGCCGTCCAGCTTGTCCTCGGGGCAGTGGTCGGTGTGCAGCGCGACCAGGATGTCGTACTTCGCCGCGATGACGTGTGCGAACTCGGCGAGCGCGACGGCACCGGTGACCATGTCCTTGACGTTCAGCCCGGAGCCGAACTCGGAACCGCCGGTGGAGAACTGGATGATGCCGTCGGAGCCGGCGTCGGCGAAACCCTTGATGGCCGCGTTGATGGTCTCGGACGACGTGCAGTTGATCGCGGGGTAGGCGAAGCCCTCGTTACGGGCCCGGTCGAGCATGTCCTTGTACTGCTCCGGGGTGGCGATAGGCATTGACGATCCTCCAGTTTTTCGGCGCTGTGACTCATCCCATCCTACGAGGTAGCGCCAGGGGGCGGGTCGCGGTGGACCGGCGGGGGCACGGTGGGCTCGCGACGGTGTCACGGCGCCCGGCGGACACCGGCGGTCAGCGGGCCAATCCGAGTCCCGGAACCGCCGAGGGCATCGCCGCCAACTCGTCATCGGTGAGCAGGGCGCCACGGAGCGCGGATCGCACCGCGGCGTGGTCGAGCTTCACCCCGATGAGCACGATCTCCTGCCCCGGGCGGACGTCTGGTACGCGCGCCCACTCCTGGGCGATCTGGAGATCGTAGTTGGGCCCGGCCTGGGACCACACCACCGCATGGTGCGGATGCGACGACAACCAGCAGTAGCCTTTGGACCTCACCAGACCGCGGGTGGACCTGAGGGCCGCCTCGAGCCGAGCCGGGTCGAACGGCCGCCCGGACCGGAATACCGTCGACGAGATGCCGTACTCCTCCGTCTCCGGGGTGTGCGGGGTGGCGAGTTCCTCCGCGTACCCCTCCGCCTGCGCGGCGACCGCGGGGTCGAACAAACCGGTGTCCACCACGTCGGCGACATCGATCCTGCCGCGGTCGAGTCGGCGCACGCGGGCGCGGGGGTTGAGGGCCCGGATCATCTGCTCGGTCGCGCCCGCCACCTGCTCCGAGGCCAGATCCGTCTTGGACACCAGCACGAGGTCCGCGAACTCGACCTGGTCCACCAGGAGGTCGGCGATCGTCCGCTCGTCGCCCTCGCCCGCGGCCATGTCGTGCTGGTCCAGTCGGTCCCCGCGGGCGATCGCACCGAGGAACGTCGAGGCGTCGACGACCGTGACCATGGTGTCCAACCTGGCCAGATCGTCGAGGCGGAACCCGCCGGTGAACTCCCACTCGAAGGTCGCGGCGACCGGCATGGGCTCGGAGATACCCGTCGACTCCACGACGATGGCGTCGAACGACCCGTCGCGGGCCAGACGGGCCACGGATTCCACGAGGTCTTCGCGGAGCGTGCAGCAGATGCAGCCGTTGGTGAGCTCCACCAGCTTCTCCTCGCCGCGCTCGACATGCCCCTCACCGGCCACCAGGGCGGCGTCGATGTTGATCTCGGACATGTCGTTGACGATGACGGCGATGCGGCGACCGTCCCGGTTGGACAGGAGATGGTTGAGAAGGGTCGTCTTGCCGGCCCCGAGGAAGCCGGACAGGACGGTGACGGGGATGCGGGAATCAGCCATGGTCCTAATGATAACCATTTCCATTAAGGCTGCGGCGCCGGGACCGTCGTGGACGTCAGAGGGGGGCGGCGTGCTCGCGGATCCACGCGTGCATCGCGATCCCGGCGGCCACGCCGGCGTTGATCGATCGGGTCGAACCGAACTGGGCGATCGACACCGTCCGGGCCGCCCGCAGGCGCGCGTCCGCACTGACACCGGGCCCCTCCTGCCCGAACAGCAGTACACACTCGCGCGGCAGGCGGGCGGTCTCGAGCGGCTCGGCACCGGGGAGATTATCGACGGCGACCACGGGCAGTCCCTCGGCCTCGGCCCACGCCATCAGCGCGGACACGTCCTCGTGGTGCCGCAGGTGCTGGTAACGATCGGTCACCATCGCCCCGCGGCGGTTCCAGCGGCGTCGACCCACGATGTGCACCTCGGCCGCGAGGAAGGCGTTGGCCGTGCGGACCACGGTGCCGATGTTGGCATCGTGGCCGAAGTTCTCGATGGCCACGTGGAACGGGTGCCGCCGGGTGTCGAGGTCGGCCACGATGGCCTCGCGCCGCCAGTAGCGGTAGCGGTCGACCACGTTGCGGCGGTCGCCCGAGTCGAGCAGTTCCGGGTCCCAGCGGTCGCCGGACGGCCGGGGCTCCCCGGGGCGCTCGAGCTCCCACGGGCCCACCCCGACGAGGCCCTCACCCCATTCGGTGGGCCCGGCGGAGGGATCCGCTGCTGCGGGGTCCGCGGTCGCGGCCTCCGGGTCGGGGGTGGGCCCGGTCACGAGGTCAGGCGCCGATTGGCCAGTCGGATGATCCGCCCCGGCCCGACCTGAGACGCCAGGTACATCGCGGTGGCCTGGGTGCCCACAGGCCGGTGCACCTCGCGACCCACGACGCCCCGGATCCGCCCGAGCAGACCGGACGTCGGGCGCCGCGTCTGCTCGGCGAGGCGCAGAACCTCGCCGGCCACGTCGCCCTCGGTCAGTCGGACGCCCATGTTCCGCATGCCTGCGGTGTTCACGCCCTCGAGCATCCCCGTGCCCACGTAGAGCGGCCACACCGAACACACGCGGATGCCCGTGGGACCCCACTCCAGGTCCAGCGCCTCGGTGATCCCCCGGACGGCGAACTTGGTGGCCGAGTACACGGCCATCTCGGCCTGGCCGTAGATCGCCGAGGCCGAGCAGAGGTTGACCACGACCGCGGACGAGGCCTTCTCCAGGTACGGGTGCGCCGCCCGGCAGCCGTACATCACGCCCTTGACGTTGACATCGACGAGCGCGGAGTCCTGCTCGTAGCTCGCGTCCACGAACGGCATCCCGTACAACAGGCCGGCATTGTTGACCAGGACGTTCAGCGCGCCACCGGAGCGGGCCGTCACCTGTTCCAGTGCGGCCTCCCAGGCGGCGGGGTCGGTGACGTCCAGCGCTCCGGTGATCACGCGGTCATCCCCCGCCGCCCAGGCACACGGCTGCAGATCGAAGGCGCCCACCAGGTACCCGGCGTCGGCGAACCTGCGTGCGGTGGCCTCGCCGATCCCGCGGCCGGCGCCGGTGACGAGAACCGTGCGGACCGTGGATCCGGCCGGTGCACCCGCGCCAGTGGCACTCACGCCGGTCGCCCGGCCGTGCGTGCCGCGGCCGCGGTCCCCGTGAGTAGGAGCAACGCGGCGGTGGCGTAGGTGTCGATCACACCGACGTCGAGGGCCCGCGCGAGCGCGGTCCCGCCCTCGGCCTTGCGTCGGACGAGGATCAGGCCGTCGCTGAGGAGGAAGACCGGGCCCGCCACGGCCAGCACCGAGGCCGCCGGCCCGGATCGGCGATCCACAGAGGTCGCCAGCGCCGACAGGGCCGCCAGCAGTCCTCCGTACGCGGCGAGCGGAGCGTTGGCCCGATCCTCGGACAGGAGAATCGCGCCGGCGGCACCGGCCACCACCCCGTGGACCGCGGACTGGAGCGGCTTGAATCTCAGCCCGGACCGGAGCATCAGCCCGCCGAGCGCGAGATGGCCCACCCCGAACGCCGCCGCGCCCGAGACCAGGCGCGCCTTCGACCGGCTCGCATGTCCGCCCCCGAGCATGAGGATCACGTCGCCGGTGGTGTACGCCGCACCGGTGACCGACAGCAGCATGGTCGCGAGCGGCCCGAGACCGCCGACTCCCGGTCGCCCAGCTCCCTCACCCCGAGCTCCGTCCCGCAGCGCGATTGCCAGCGCCGCCGGGACGATGAGCGGCTTGCAGAGCTTCTCCAGTGGGCCGAACCCGGTCGCCTTGGCGAGCTCCGTACCCGCCGCGGCGGCGAGGAACGCGGGACCCTCCGGGCGGGAGGTGTCCATGAGCGACAGCACCCGCTCGTTCAGTGCCCGCGTCACGACGGAGGGGAAGGTCATGGTCGTCCTCTCGGTTGTGCTGTTCCGTGCCCCCATCCATCCGTTTGCCATGTCACTCCAGCCCCAGGTCGGTCAGGCCGAGCAGGGCGCGGTAGTCCACGCCCTCTGCCCGGATCACGTCGTCCGCACCGGTGGCCCGGTCGACGACGGTCGCCACGCCCACCACCTCGGCGCCCGCCTCCCGCAACGCGGTCACCGCGGTGAGCGGGGAGTTGCCGGTGGTCGTGGTGTCCTCGACCACCAGGACCCGCTTCCCCACGATGTCCGGACCCTCGATCCGGCGCTGCATCCCGTGCTTCTTCGCTTCCTTGCGCACGACGAACGCGTCGATCGGCCGGCCCGGCGCGTGCATGATGGCGGTCGCGACGGGGTCCGCCCCGAGGGTCAGCCCGCCCACGGCGTCGAAGTCCCAGTCCGCCGTCTGCTCGCGCAACAGACGTCCGATCAGCGGCGACGCCTCGTGATGCAGCGTCGCGCGGCGCAGGTCCACATAGTAATCGGCCTCCCGGCCGGAGGAGAGGGTGACGCGGCCGTGCACGACCGCGAGCTCGGCGACCAACTCGGCCAGTCGGGTTCTGGCCGCCGGATCGACGGTGGCGGGGGTGGGCATCGGGCTCCTCTGATCGGCGGGCGGGACGGTGATCGGTCTCGGAGTCGACTCTAGACGCGGGCCACGAGATCACGACGCGAAGAGGGACGGGCCGGCCGCGTGATGCGGCCGGCCCGTCCCTCCGTCAGCTCGTCGTCCTGCTCGAGCCCACGACGGTCAGGGCTCCAGGGTGTCCCCGTCGTCGTCCCCCGGCGGAACCTCATCGACCGGCGGCTCCGGATCGACGGGATCGGTGCCACTGCTCCCCAGCGACCCGAGGGACCCGCTCCCGAGGCTGCCGGTGTTCTCGGGGACGACGACCGGCGGCGGCCATCCGTCCTCGAACGTGGACCAGGCGTACAGCTGACCGTTGCCCTGCGCGGCCGCGGAGTTGGTCCCCTGGGCGCACATGGTGAAGAAGCCGATCAGATCCTCGCCGCGGGGCTGGGTGGCCGGCGGCCCGAGCGTGATGGTCCGGTTGACCGTCTGACCGTTGGTCATCTGGAAAGACCCGGTGGTGCCGAACAGTCCCTCGACCTTCGCCCGGGTGTTCTGCTCGGTGATGCGCGAGCGGAGCTGGACCGCTTCGGTCGCCATGTCGCCCAGGCTGCCCTGCGGGAAGAACTGGGTGAGCGGCCACAGGGGCATGGTGATGGTCGAGCCGGACGCGGTGATGCTGACCGTCTCCGCCCGGACGTTCTGGTACCGCGAGTAGTACTCGGCCGACATCTCGACGACGGGCGCCGTCGAGACGGTACCGCCGGGCCGGGCGCCCGCGGCGGTGTCCGGGTTGGGCGCCTCACAGAAGACCGTGAAGCCGAGGTTGTTGGTCATCGAGACCTGAACGGTGCCCGCGGCCCGGTCGACGTTGACGATGTCGACGGTCATCCCCGGGTTGTTGACGACGACGGTGCGGCCGTCACCGTTGTCACCGGGGACGACGGTCACGGCGTTCTGCGCGGCCGCGGTCCCGGCCATACCGAGCACCATGAGGGCGCTCGCGGACGCCGCTGTGAAGCCCTTGAGGGCGCGTGAGGTGGACATGAGTCTCCTTGAGAATTCGGTCTGAAGGGGGTTACGAGCCGACGGAGCCGGCACCGAGGCTTCCCGTCGTGCTGGGGTCGGGCGCCGGGTTCGGGTCCTCGATGTCCTCGAGACCGATGTAGAGGAACCAGTCGTTGGTCACCATGTTGCGGCACATGAACACCGCGGCGGCCCTCCATTCGCCACGGTCGCCGGTGGCCGGGACACCGAGCGGGGCCGTGTAGTCCACGGTGCCACCGGCCGGGACGGTGAACTGGAGCGCGTTGTTCACCCGGGGGTCACCCGTGCGTCCGGCGACCCGTGCCTCGTTGTGCGCCTGTCGTGGTCCGGCCTCCGCCGAGCCGATGGCGCTGCCCGCAGGGAAGACGTCGAGGGCCGACCCGAAGGACACCAGGTCGCCGTTGGCGTTGGTGTCGGTGGGGCCGGTGAACACCCGGGTCCGGTAGTACTCCCGGACCTCCTCGGCCGCCGCGGCGGTGGTCACCTGGCCGTAACCGAGCGCCGTGTTCTGACCTCCGATGTTGAACTGGGGGACCTCACAGCGGAAGTTCGCATCGGTGGTGTTCTGGATCGATCCGGTGATCGTCGTGGGCGCCTCCCCCTTGTCGTTGACCGTGACGACGAGGGAGGTGTCGTCGACCTTGATGACGTAGCCGCCGGGGTTGCCGCCGGGCACCTGGGCGAGCGCGGGGGCCGCGCCGGCCACGAGAGCCAGTGCGGCAGCCGCAGCGACAGCCCCGCGCACTGCTGTGGTGGTGGTTGAGATCATTCTTCACTGCTCCTGTCGTACCGGCCATCGTGGAGAGACCGGGGTCCTATCGGATTGCTCTGGTCGCGGTCTGACCGCGGGGGTGACTGTCAGCTGCCGAGGCCGGCGCTGCCGAGGCTGCCCGTCGAGGTATTGGTCGCGTAGTTGGGCTTCACGCCCCCCTCGTACGCGTGGAAGGCGTAGCGCTGGCCGGCGATGGTGCAGGTCATGAACACGCCGGTCTGGAAGTCCGCGCGCTGACCCTCGACAGGATGATCGAGACGGACGTTCTGCTCGAACGCCGAGGTGGCGGGGATGGTGATGTTCGTCCCGAAGACGCCGTAGTGGCCGGCGAGACGCGCCTGCTCGAGGGCGGCCTCGTTCTGGTTGAGGGCGTCCCACTCCGGATTGAAGAACTCCGCAGCACTTCCGGCCTGGACCTGGGCCGATCCGAGGCCGATGTTCTGCGCGCCACCCGCGGCGGACGGGAGATTGAGGGTGAGATCAGCGAGCTCGGAGAGCGGGTACTGCGTGAAGTAGTCGATCGACCGGGCCACGACCTCGGCGGTGGTGACCGTCGCCGCCGGCCCGCCATCGATACCGGTGCAGTTGAGGTTGGTCCCGGTGTTGTTCTGCATCACGACCCGGACGGTCCCGGCCGCCTGGTCGAGGGGGTAGACGGCGAGTTGGATCTGCGTGTTGTCGACCGGATACACCGTGGTGCGGGGGTTGTTACCCGGGATCTGGGCAGTGGCGGCCGGCGCCGCGGCGGCGACGAACGCCGCGGCTAGTCCGAGCGCCGCGATTCTGGCTGAAGGGTGCCACGTACGTGCCATGGATCGTTCTCCTTAACATTGGCTTAGATCTGGATGAAGTCGGATCCCGGGCCATCGGGGGCGACGACCGGCCTTCGTCTCAGATAGGTAGTCCCGGCAAGTGTGACATGGCGCACAGCATTGTCACAGCCGCCTTATTATTTAGATCCGATAACACTTCGCCCCAATTTTCCCTAGTTGCACTACTGACCCGTCCTTAACAAATTGGACACATTTCGGTACGCGTGTCCTTTGCCTGCGGTTTTGACGACGGTCAGCGACCGGGCCAGCGTTTCGGCGAATAAGCACCTCGTCCAACTAAGACGTCGTATACCGTTGGTACTCCCTAGTGGTTTATGTCACACTTCCCCTGTCACGACGTTCGCTCAGCAGACGAACAGACAACCCGAACGCCCATACCGGGCCGCCGAACGGCCCTCAGCGCCACCCGTCGCACGGCGCTGATGACCACAGAGATAAAGGACTCCCCATGATGTTGACACGCGCTACGGCGCTGGTGGCCGGAGCCACCCTGCCGCTGGCCACCGCCATCGCCCTCGCCCCGGCGGCCACGGCCCAGAACTCACCCACCACCACCGGGACGGTCGAGGTCACCTACACCTGCACTCCCGACAACGCTCTGAACATCGGGGGCGTGAACACCTGGACCAACACGGTCGAGGTCACCTACCCCACGTTCGTCTCTCCGGGCGAGTTCTTCGAGGTCTCGATCCAGCCGGGGCCGATGCAGCCCAACACGGTGCGGGTCGGCCGGATCACCTACGACATCCAGGCGCCGAGCAACGCCGACTACCGCACCCAGACGCTGACGAGCGGCGCCACCGGGATCACCGCCGGCAGCCCCTCGCTGGCCGAGGTCAGCCCGACGACCAAGGCGACCCAGGCGGGGTCCAACACCGTTCGGATCTGGGGTGGACAATCCGCCCGCTACGGGACGAACACCGGCACGTCCATCAACACCGGCCTGCAGAAGAACAACAACCTGTCGTTCCAGCTGCCCGAGGTCACCTTCAGCATGCGCGCACCGAACACCCCCAGCCAGCAGATCGTCTTCGGGCTGCCCGGGGCCGGAGCCGCCGCCGCCACCGATGCGGCGTCGACCCAGTTCCAGTACACCCGCGGAACCACGGCGGGTGGCACCGGCACCACCGGCGCCCAGGTGGAGTGTGCCGCCAGTGCCAATGCGGCCGCCCTCACCACCACCACGATCACCAACGCCCCGTGGGTCCCCTTCCAGTGGAACACCAACCTGAACGTCCAGGCCCAGCCCGGCGCGCTCGACGAGGATTCGCTCGCGGTCAACGTGGTGACCTCCTTCCAGCGGCCCTCGAACAACTTCCCCGCCGGCACGATGGTCACGATCCTCCGTGACGGCGTCGAGGTCGGGCAGGTCGAGATGCCGGGGTCAGGCACCACCGTCGCCTTCGCGGACGACATCCCCCGTACGGCCGACACGCAGGTGTACCGCTACACGGCCGTGTTGAACAACCAGGACACACTGGGCGACACCTGGGTCGGAACCACCGCGACCTCGTCTCCCGTCATCGTCGCCGGCACCAACCCCGGAGCGGGCGGAGGCGGCACCGGCTCGCTGGACCCCGGCTCCGTCATCAACCCGATCGACTCGGCCATCGGCGGCTCCCTCACCGCGGGCCTGTCCGGATCGGTCGGATATGACGTCGCGCCGCTGTCGAGCCCGACCGTCACGGGCCTGCTGAGCTCCGCGAGCTGACACACCCCGCACAATCGAGAGGACCCGTCCGCGCCTGATGCGCGGACGGGTCCTCTCGTCGCGGTAGGTCAGTCCCGGATATCCGGGGGCAACCGGAGGCGAGCGGTCTGTTCGACGTCCGGGTCCACACCCGGGCGCTCCCGGCCGGTACCCGTCGCGTCGCTTCCGCCGGACGCGGCCTGTTCGTCCTCCGGGTCCGCGCGCCGGTGCTTGCCGCTGCCGGCCCGGGACGGCACAGGCGTCACCTCGGGCCGCAGCCAGACCGGGGTCTGATCGTCAGCGGGCTGGGCGTGGCGACCCCCCGTTCCCGAGTCGAGGTCCGACCCGCCGTCGATGCGGGCCGCGTCGAAACGCTCGACCTCGGTACGGATCTCGTCCTCGTCGTCCTGAGACCCGAGCGGCTTGATCCCCGACCCTCCCGTGGTCACGCCCGCGGCGAGTGGAGGGACCGAAGCGTCCTCGGGATAGGCCTGGCCGACACCGCGGGTCGGGCGTGACAGCGGCGGGCGCTCGGGCAGGTGATCCGCGGCCACGTCGCCGCGAGCCGGGACCGGCCCGGAGGGTTCCATGATCTCGGCGAAGGGATCCGGTTCCTCCGCCACGGCGGGCGCCACGAACGCCGCGTCGGCGGATTTGTCGGCGGCGGCGTTGTCGGCGGCCTCGTCGTCGGAGTCGGCGGCGGCGTCGTCCGGGAACGCGTCTCCGCGGTCGGCCACCACGGGCACGTCGGCGAGGTCGCGCGCACCCTTGCGCTCGGGGACCAACCTCAGGTGTCCGGCCCGTCGGGGCTCGGCCTGGAAGGGCTCGGGCGCCTCGTCCCGTGCGTCGGGGTCGGTGGTCTGCGCGGCCACCTCCACCGGACCGAGTTGCGGAACGCCGCCTGCGTCGGCCGGATCCGACACGTCAGCAGATGATTCTGTCTGCGAGGCAACGGGTGTGATCTCCCCGTGGGTGGCGGTCCCGACCTCGCCGTCCATACCCACCGTGGGGTCCGCCTCCGGGCCGTCGGCGGAGCCGGGCGAACCGGGATCGATCTCGAGGGGCAGGGCACGGGCCCGTCCACCGATGGGGGGAAGCGGGGCCACGACGTCGGCCGCCGCGTGCAGAGCCATGACGACGTCATCCCAACCGGACGGGTCGTCGACGCCGTCGACCGTCGCCGCAACCCACTCCCCTTCGGCCCAGATCCGGCGTACCTCGGCGGGGACGTCGCTGACGGCAGTGGTCAGACGATCCCGGTCGATCAGGGTGAGCCTGCCGTAGTCGGAGGTCCGCGCCTCGAGCAACGCCACCTGCCCGGCATCGTGGAAGCCGGGTTCGGCGTCGACGTCGGGGCGGCTGAGGTCCAACACCACGTCCGAGACCGTGTCGCGGCGCAGTGCGAGGACCGTCCGGCCCCCGGTGACGCCCATGATCGCCCGCCGCCCGCGGAACATGCCGTGGGACACCGTCCCGAGGGCGCTGAGACCACCTGCGAAATCCCCGTGCCGGAACTCGGGCGCCGGGGTGGGGGTCGGCTCGAACTCCCGGTCCTCCAACCACCTCACCACCGGCGAGTCGGCGAGCGGATCGACGGCGGGCGCCGCCGGTCGCTCGGGCTGGCGCATGGCCCGCCCGCGCGCCGGGAGCAGGCTCCGGACCCGGTCCAGCAGCCGCGGCGAGGAGTCAGTGTCGGTGAGCGGCCCGGCGGAATCGTCGGGCGGCGCGTCGGCCGGGCCGACCGCCCGCTGGAACGGGGCGAGTCGCGGGGCACCGGAGCCGTCCGGACACTGCTCGGCCGAGTCGTCTCGATCACCCGACGGCGGGGTGACGGGCGGGGCCTCGTCGTCGTCGGAAGGGCTGCTCGCGTCCTCCGCCGACCCGGCGTCACTCACCGGCGACGTCGTCGAGACCTCACCCGCCGCGGCGCCGCGGCGTTGCCTTGCGTCCAGACGCAGGAGGAGGAGCGCCGCGGCGAGCAGCACGAGGGCCAGGAGGAACCAGAACACGACCATGTCCACAGAGGGTAGTCAGCGCTGGTGGGGTTACCCGCCAGGCACCGCGGCGCTGCGTGACCTGGATGCCCCCGGGAGCCGGCGCGGGCGCGGGCTAGCGGGGGTCCTCCCCCAGGGCGATCGGCCGCCGACGATCCGCCGACCACTGCGACCACGACCCCGGGAACAGCCTCCCCGCCTCGATCCCGGCCACCTCCATCGCCGCGAGCGCATGGCAGGCGTGGATGCCGGAACCGCAGTAGACCACGGTGTTCTTTCCGCTGGTCACCCCCACGTCGGCGAACATCTGACGGATGCGCTCGGCGGGAAGGAACCGCCCGCTCTCGTCGAGGAACGACGACGTGGGCAGATTGACGGCGCCCGGGATGTGGCCGGCCCGCGAATCCATCGGCTCGGTGTGGCCGGCATAGCGCTCGGCAGCGCGGACATCGATCAGGACGCCCTCCTCGGGGCTGGCCTCCGTCTCGTCGATGTCGGCCGTGCGCATGTGATCGAGCCTGAAGGTGAAGTCGCCGCGCTCGACCGGGTTGCCCGGCCCCACCGCCAGGTCCTCGCCCTCGGCGATCCACGCCTTGAGACCGCCGTCGAGGAGGTAGACGTCCTCCTTGCCGGCCCAGCGCATCAGCCACCAGGCGCGCGCCGCGGAGGTGTTACCGGAGTCGTCGTAGATCACCACGCGGCTGTCGTTGTCCACCCCGGCACGACGCAGGGCGTCCTCGAGATCATCGGGCGAGGGCAGCGGGTGGCGGCCCTCGCGGACGTTGCGCTGGCCCGCGAGCTCGGTGGGTAGATCGACGTACTGCGCGCCGGGGATGTGGCCGGAGTAGTAGTGCTCCCGGCCGCGGGCATCGCCGAGCCGCCAGCGCACGTCGAGGATCACAGGGGTGGGAAGGCTCGCCACGTCGCTGATCAACTCGCGCGCCGTGACGAGGAGGGGACTGACCTGGGTGTCGGATGCGGGTGCGGTGGCTCTGGTCACGGTTCCATGGTAGACGCGTCGACACCGGGGCGGATCCCCTCCTCGGGGGCTGATCCCTCACACCGGGCGCGTCGCGGCAGGACCGGAAGCTACGCATGGAGCTCCCAACGGCCTGATGGCCCACCGACTCGCCGCGTCGTCTCCAACGCCTAATCGTTTGCGCTGCGTAGGAGGGTAGTTCTGACCCGAATTAGTGGATTTGACTGGCAGGACAGGCCCGCGAGCCGAGCAAAGACTCTTACTCGACGACGACTGGCCAACTCCACAGGGGGGGCCATTGATATCTCGATCGAAGGGCGAGAACGGTTCCGGGGCGATTCCGTCCTTCTAATCCTGCAATTGCTCGAAATGTGCGACGTGTCGTATGTTCGGATGAAGATCGCCAGAGTTTATTGTGGGCGCCTGGACGGTGTACAACACTACAGGCATGCGACCTTCCTCATCCTTTACGAAATTCATCGCGGTCATCGCCGCATCCGCGACCATCGTCGGAATTGCGCCCGGAACATCGTCGGCACAACTTCCGCCGCTGCCGCCCCTCCCGAGCATCGAGGAGATTCAAGCAGGTGCGGCGGCCGCAGCCGTCGTCATCGCAGCCGCTGCAGCAGCGTCTTCTCAGCTGAACGAGACGGGCGGCATCAACAGCGACTCACTCGGCAACACCGTGAGCGGATCCCAGAACCAGGGACCGGGGAATCCCCCGATTCCCGGGACGCAGACTACCTATCTGCGCGCTATGCAGACAGTTCGAGGCGGAGCAGAACCCACCAAAGGGTCAGTCAACATCAACGGCAGGACATATGCCCAGTCGGTGTACACCAGCCAATTCATGACTACGTCGACAAACTATCAGTACGACCTGGGCAAGAACTGGAGCAATTTCCGAGCTACTATCGGCCTTTCTGATACTTCTCACCCCGATGCGAGATATCAGTTCAGAGTATTCGTCGACGACCAGCAACGTGGATCGTGGGCGATGAGGCTCGGACAAGCTCAGGACATCAACATCAACGTTTCCGGTGGCCTCCGCCTGAAACTCGAGGTGACAAAGACCGCAGCAAACGGCAACAACGCCAATGCAGCCTGGGGCGACGCTCGCGTCACGCGCTGACCGGCTGACACGACCACCTCCAATTATGAAAGGCTAGGGATCACGGTGATCGGTTGCGATCAAGCGGGCCCCGGACAGAATTGCGTACCTCCCGACGTGGCGATGAGTGAGGCAATGAGGAGCCTTCTCCCTACGATCGACGTCTTCGGAATGCCGATGGACCTCGGCTGGATCGTCATTCCGGCGATGCTCCTCGTGGTCCTCACCATCGCGTAGAACACTCTTCGGGGGACCAGTGGGTTGCCCGCGCGAAGGGCTCAGCTGACATCGCACCGGAGTCGTGCCGGAGCGCTGATGCAGCGAGCCCAGAGCCACCACGGGAAAATTGAACGGGCCCGACTGCTACCTCGTGGTGGTCGAACGGCTCAGTGATTGTGGATCCACACCACGGGCCCGGCCACCTCGAAAGGTGGCCGGGCCCCTATCCGGACATCATCAGCTCAGCGTGAGCGACTCCCCGTCCTCGGCGAGGGAGACCCGCACGGTGTCGCCGTCGCGGATGTCGCCGGCGAGCAGCGCCCGGGCGAGCTTGTCGCCGATCGACTGCTGCACCAGCCGGCGCAGCGGGCGGGCGCCGTAGGCGGGATCGTAGCCCCGCCGGGCCAGCCAGCCCTTGGCCGCGTCGTCGACCTCGAGGGTCAGTCGACGTCCCTTGAGGCGCCGCGCGAGTTCGTCGATCTGGATGTCGACGATCGACTCGAGTTGCTCCTCGCTGAGCGCGTCGAAGACCACGACGTCGTCCAACCGGTTGATGAACTCCGGCTTGAACGCGCGTTTGACCGCGTCCATCATCTGCTCGCGCGAGCCACCCGCGCCCAGGTTTGACGTGAGCACGAGGATGGTGTTGCGGAAGTCCACGGTCCGGCCCTGGCCGTCGGTGAGACGACCGTCGTCGAGCACCTGCAGGAGGATGTCGAACACGTCCGGGTGCGCCTTCTCGACCTCGTCGAGCAGCACGATCGTGTACGGACGCCGGCGCACCGCCTCGGTGAGCTGCCCACCCGCCTCGTAGCCGACGTACCCCGGAGGGGCACCCACCAGACGCGAGACGCTGTGCTTCTCGGAGTACTCGCTCATGTCGATCCGGACCATGGCCCGCTCGTCGTCGAACAAGAACTCCGCGAGCGCCTTGGCCAGCTCCGTCTTACCCACGCCCGTGGGGCCGAGGAAGAGGAACGACCCGGTGGGCCGGTTGGGGTCGGCGACCCCGGCGCGAGCCCGGCGAACGGCATCGGACACGGCCCGGACCGCGTCGCCCTGGCCGACGACCCGGCGCGCGATCTCGTCCTCCATGCGCAGGAGCTTCTCGGTCTCACCCTGGAGCATCTTGCCCACGGGGATGCCGGTCCAGGCGGAGACCACCTCGGCCACGTCCTCGGGCCCGACCTCCTCCTTGAGCATGGCGTTCGAGGCGGCCTCGCTCTCCTCCGCCTCGGCGAGTTGCTTCTCCAGCTCGGGAAGCCGGCCGTAACGGATCTCGGCGACGCGCGCGTAGTCGCCGTCGCGCTCGGCCTTCTCCGACTCCGTGCGCAGGGCGTCGAGCTCCTCCTTGACCTTCTGCACGCCCTGGATGGCGGTCTTCTCGTTCTGCCAGCGGGCGGTCAGTTCGGCGAGCTTCTCCTTGGAATCGGCGAGTTCGGACTGGAGGGCGACCAGACGGTCCTTGGACGCGGCATCGGTCTCCTTCTGCAGCGCCACCTCCTCGATCTCGAGCCGACGCACGATCCGCTCGGCGGCGTCGATCTCCTCCGGTCGGGAGTCGATCTCCATCTTGAGCCGACTCGCGGCCTCGTCGACCAGGTCGATCGCCTTGTCCGGGAGGAACCTCTGGGTGATGTAGCGGTCCGAGAGCGTGGCCGCGGAGACCAGCGCGGAGTCGGTGATGCGCACGCCGTGGTGCACCTCGTAGCGCTCCTTGAGCCCGCGCAGGATGCCGACGGTGTCCTCGACACTCGGCTCCCCCACGTAGACCTGCTGGAAGCGACGCTCCAGGGCGGCGTCCTTCTCGATGTACTTGCGGTACTCGTCGAGAGTGGTGGCACCGACCAGCCGGAGCTCGCCGCGGGCGAGCATCGGCTTGATCATGTTGCCGGCGTCCATCGACCCCTCACCTGACGCGCCCGCGCCGACGATGGTGTGGATCTCGTCGATGAAGGTGATGATCTGGCCCTCCGAGGCGGTGATCTCGTCGAGCACGGCCTTGAGCCGCTCCTCGAACTCGCCGCGGTACTTGGCACCCGCGACCATCGAGCCCAGGTCCAGCGAGAGCAGGGTCTTGCCCCTGAGCGACTCGGGCACGTCGCCGTCGACGATCCGCCGGGCCAGGCCCTCGACGATGGCGGTCTTGCCCACGCCGGGCTCGCCGATGAGAACCGGGTTGTTCTTGGTGCGGCGGCTCAGGACCTGGACCACGCGCCGGATCTCCGAGTCGCGTCCGATGACCGGGTCGATCTTGCCGTCCCGTGCCCGGGCCGTGAGATCCGTGGAGTACTTCTCCAGCGCCTGGTACTGGTCCTCGGGGTTCTCGGTGGTCACGCGGGTGTTGCCACGCACCGCGGCGAATGCCTTCTTCAGCGCGTCCTCGGTGGCGCCGAGCTCGTTGAGGAGCTTGGCCGCGTCACCGCCGGTGTGGCCCGCCGCGATGCCGACCAGGACGTGCTCGGTCGAGACGTAGTCGTCGCCCATCTCGGTGGCGAGGGTCTGGGAGAAACTGATGACGGCGAGGGCGTCGCGGTTGAAGTTGGGGGCGGCCAGCCCCGAACCGGACGCGCTGGGGTAACTCGCGGTGAGGGCCTTGGCCTGGCTCAGAGCCAGCTTCGGGTCCACGCCACAGGCCTGCAGCAGGGGCGTGGCGATCCCGTCCTGCTGCTCGAGCAGTGCCACGAGGAGGTGTCCCGGACGGACATCCGGGTTCCCTGCCGCCGAGGCGGATTGGACGGCGGCCGACAGAGCCGCCTGGGTCTTGGTCGTGGGGTTGAACTGGCTCATCGACCGGTCCTTTCTTCGACGTGTTCTTGAGCGTACTCGGATCAATACCGGCCCACAGCAGGACCGGACAGTACGTAGAACCTCGCGAGCCTTGAGCCTATTCCGCTCAAGTTAAGAGATCGGGGACGAATGCCGACACCACCGCAGCCTTCGCCCGCGCTGGGCCATGGCGACCAGTTCGCGCTCCGCCTGGTGGGAAGCCTCTGACGATCCCCCTCAAAGGGTGGTGACGACCTCGTCGTAGTCGAGCCGGGGCAGTCGGTCGAACCAGGCGTTCTCGGCCGGTGTGCCGATGTTGATGGCCACCAGGACACGATGGCGGCCGTCGGGGAAGAACTCCCGGGCGATCGCCGGGCGTCGAACCCGGTCATCGGCCCGGCGGCGAGACCCGCAGCGCGGATGCCCAGGATGGTGTACCCCACCTGCAGGCTCGCGTTGAGCTCGGCCGCGCCGGCCCGCGCGGCCTCGTCGGAGAACAGGTCACGGGCCCCGGGGAAGTGGGGGAAGAGCCGGGGCAACTCGTCGTGGAAGTCCACGTCAGCGGCGAGTAGCGCGACGGCGGGGGCGGAGGCGGTCTTTGCCCGGTTCCCCTCGGCGAGGTGCGGGAGCAGGCGGGCCTTGGCCTCCTCGGAGCGCAGCACGACGATCCTCAGCGGCTGGTTGTTCATCGACGTCGGCGCCCACTTGACCAGGTCGTAGATCGCGCGGAGTTGCTCGTCGGTCACGGGCTCGTCGGTGAACGCGTTAGCGGAACGGGCCTGGCGGAAGAGCAGGTCCTGAGCAGCGGAGTCCAGCTGTAGGGAGGCCTGAGCCTCAAAAGATGTTGTCATATCTACTAGAACTCGGGGAGGGCCCATCCGAATCCCGGCCGAACGGTGACGTCCGTCACCCTGCGGGCCTACGCTCACCTCATCATCCGCTCACCTCATCGTCGTCGTCACGCTCCGGAGGTCCGCCATGCCCACCCGCCACCGCCCCGCGATACTGACCGCCACCGCGACCGCCGCCGCGCTGTCCCTGGCCCTCGTCTCCGGCTGCGCCGCACTGGACCCCAACCAGGGCGGTGACACCACCTGCGCCGATTACATGGAGATGCCGCCCGAGGACCAGCGCGAGGTGATCACCACCTTCCTCGACGAGAAAGGACAGTCTGATCCCGCCGGCATGGAGGTGACGCTGAACCAGGAGTCCGCCAAGCTGTACTGCAGCACCGTGGGCCAGGCGAGCGACCCGATCCGCAACATTGACACGGGTTAGTCCCCAGCACACCCATTCGCCCGCCCGCTACGAACTATTGGTGACAATGGTCGGAGTGGAACAGGAGGCGATCTGATGAGGAACGGCGTGGTCGTCGACATCGGCGGCAGCGGGACGCGCATCGGTGCCGTCATCGACGGCCGTGTGGTCGGGGTGCACGGGGCCGAGGTGGCCACCGCAGAGGACCTGGCCGGCGTCATCCGCGCCGTCGATCCCTCCCCCAGCGGCGTCGGCGTCTCGGTGAGCGGACACGTCGA
The DNA here is from genome assembly GCF_003052165.1 of Dietzia sp. JS16-p6b. Classification (NCBI taxonomy): domain Bacteria; kingdom Bacillati; phylum Actinomycetota; class Actinomycetes; order Mycobacteriales; family Dietziaceae; genus Dietzia; species Dietzia sp. JS16-p6b. Next base: position 3,111,608 of record NZ_CP024869.1, read on the forward strand.
CGCCGACCGCGGGGTCATCGAGGCCTCCCGGGCCGCCGCCTGGGCTGAGGGACCGATGCGCTCCCAGTTGGTCGACCTCCTGGACGCCCCGGTGTCCGTGATCGGCCACGGCGATGCCCATGCCCTGGCCCTGACGCAACTGCCCGACGTCGAGTTCGGCGGCATCGCCATCTCGCTGGGGACCACCCTGTCCTTCGGCGCGCTCAACCGCCACGGTGCGCTCATCCATCCGTGCGGCCACACCGGGTGGGACCTCGGTCACTGGCGCCTGGTAGTGGACGGCGGCACCACCGAGGCGTGGTGGGGCCTGGGCGGGCACGGACTCTACGACCTCGAGCGGGAACACGGCGACGGCGCCGCCGAGATCTACGCCCATCGAGTGGGATCCTTCGTCGTCGACGCCGTCCAGCTGTTCCGGCCCCGCACGGTCCTGCTCACCGGCGGGATCGTTGTGGGCCTGGGCGAGGCTCTGCACGGGCCGGTCGCCGAGCAGCTGCACACGCTGCCGCACACGATTCCGGCGCCGCGGGTCGTCTTCTCCCCCTCGCGGGACACCGCGCTGTTCGGGGCCGCGGTGGCCGCGGGGTTGGCGATGCCGGCGGTGCGGTGACCCCTACTCGATCAACCCCCGCAGGTCCTCGGCGGTGAGCGCGGCGGAGAAGTGCTCCCCGCTGTCCAGCACGGAGGCGAAGAGCTCGGCCTTTCGGCGCTGGAGCTCGATGACCCGTTCCTCGATGGTGTCGCGGGCGACCATCCGGTACACCAGCACGGGCCGGGTCTGACCGATGCGGTGCGCCCGGTCCACGGCCTGCGCCTCGGTGGCCGGATTCCACCAGGGGTCCAGCAGGAAGACGTAGTCGGCGCCCACGAGGTTCAGTCCCACTCCCCCGGCCTTGAGGCTCAGGCAGAACACCTGCGCGCCGCCCTCGGTGAACTCGCCGACGGCACCGGCCCGGTCGGTGGTGCTGCCGTCGAGGTGAGCGACGGTGATCCCTTCGGCGTGCAGTCTGTCGACCACTGTGTCGAGGTAGCTGGTGAACTGGCTGAACACCAGCGCCCGGTGCCCCTCGGCCACGACTTCACGCAGCGAGGCGACCAGCTCGTCGGTCTTGGCGGAAGGGATGGAGGAGTGTCCCGGGTCCACCAGCGAGGGGTCCAGGCACAGCCGTCGCAGGACGGTCAGCCCGGCGAGGATGCTGATGCGGTTGGAGTCGAAATCGTCGAGCAGCGCCAGCAGCGAGGCCCGCTGCCGGGCGAGTTCGCGTTCGTAGACCCTCCGGTGCGCAACCGTGAGCTCGACCTCCAGCACCGCGTCGGTCCGGGGTGGCAACTCTCCGGCCACCAGCTCCTTGCGGCGCCGCAGGAGGAACGGCCGGAGTCGGCGGCGCAGGCGACGCAGTGCCTCCGCGTCCCCGTCCTTCTCGATGGGGGTCCTGAACAGCGCGCGGAAATCCGCGGCGTCGGGCAGGACTCCGCGGCAGGACAGGGCCGCGATCGCCCACAGCTCGGTGAGGTTGTTCTCCATGGGGGTGCCGGTGACGGCGAGCAGGAAGTCCGCGCGCAACCCCGCGAGCGCGGCGAACAGCTTGGACGAGGGGTTCTTGGCCTGCTGGGCCTCGTCCAGGATCACTCCGGCCCACCCGATCCCCGCGTAGGCCTCGGCATTGAGCCGCAGCACCGTCGCGGAGGTCACGACGATGTCATGCGCGGCCGCGTCCTCGGCCACGGTGGTGGGCGACGTGGTCTCGGTGGCGGAGCGGCGGGCCACGCGCAGTGAGGGCACGAACCTGCGGGCCTCGGCCTCCCAGTTGGGCACCACGGACGAGGGCGCCACCACGAGGAACGGCCCCGGGGAGTCGGAGACCGCCTCGGCGACCGTCCCGGCGCCGGAGGCGGGGCGGTCCTCATGAGCCTCGTGCGCGTGAGCGATCAGCGCGAGCGCCTGGACCGTCTTGCCGAGCCCCATGTCGTCGGCCAGGATCCCGCCGATTCGGTGCCGCCACAGCATGGCCAGCCAGTCCAGTCCCTGTTGTTGATACGGCCTGAGCTCGGCCTTCAGCGCGGCGGGCACCGGAACCGGCTGGGGACTGTCCGAGGCGAGCTCGAGCAGCGCCTGCGCCCGGCCGGTGGGCGGCGCGAGGTCGTCGGCCAGCTCGGCCAGGTCCGACCAGAGCCCGGCCTGGCCGAGCCCGATCCGGATGTCACCCGCCCCGTCGACCCCGTCGGGCCCGCGGGCGCGGGCGGCGGACGCCGCGAGCGCCTCATCGAGCAGGGTGCGCAGTTCCCCGAAGCGCTCCAGGTCCACCGGGACCAGAACGCCATCGTCGGTGACGAACTCCGGTTGCCCGCTCACCACCGCCCGGAACACCGTGGCGAACGGCACCGGCCGCCCCTCGACGGTCACGCTCACCGACAGTCCCAGCCAGTCGATCCCGGACCGGTCCTCCTCGGCAGCCACCCGGATCCGCGGCCCCTCGGCGGCACGACGGATCTCCGGGACCCCCTCGTGCACGCTCACCCGCACGCCATCGAGGGCGCGTAGCGCGGCCACCCCGTCCGCCAGTAGCACCGCCGCGTCGTGCCCGGCGATCCGCACGCGTCCGGGAGCGACGATCCATCCCCACCCGGCATCCTCGGCTCTCCCCGCGAGATCCAGCGACTCGCGGTCCGCCAGGGTCAGCCCCGCGTCCCCCGGGTCCACGGGAGTCAGCGGCCGACGTCGTGTCGTCTCCGTGCCGTCGCCCATCCGCAACACCTCGAGCCTGGACCACTCCGCGAGGAGATCCGGCCCGTCCGCGGAACCGGGTCCGGCGTAGCGGCGGATCACCAGGTCGAACTCGACGCGGTCGAGTTCGGGCAACTCCAGGCGACCGGCCCTGTCGACGACGGGGAACGCGTCGGCCAGACCGGGGAGGAAGTCGCCGCAGAACTCGGCCACGGACCGATCCGGGATGGCCAGCTCGCGCCATCGGCGCAGATCGCGAGCCACCCCGTGGTCGAGCCGCCCGACGGGGCACAGCTCCAGCACCCTGTTGCGGACCACCGCGACGAGGTCACCGCGGTCACCCACGAGCGCGCCGGGCAGGGGTCGGTCGATCGCCTCACCGTCGGGCGTCGTCTGATCGCCGTCCGCCGTCATCACGTCGTCGTCGGTCATCATCGGGTCGCCGTCGGCGGGCAGCATCTCCGCCGCGGCGGTGACCACCACCTCCCGGCCGTCGGGCGACCAGGCCGTGAGCCCCACGCGCCGGCGTGGCCCGGGCCGGACGTCGTGCAGTCCGTCGCCGGGGACGATCTCCACCTCCGCCTCGGCAGCGGTGGCGATGAGCGGCCACAGCGCGGGTACCTCGGCATCGCACAGGTCCAACCAGACCCGGGCCTGACGACGACTACGAGCCAAGGCGTCCACGGCGCGGAACCAGCTGGTCTGCGCGGCGCTCATATCCGCTGTCCACCCGTAGCGCAGCCGGTCCCACTCGACGCCCGCCGACTTCCACCGGCCGCCACGGCCCGGCACGACGATGCGGGCGCGGAGCCGGTTGCCCAGCCCGGGCCTCAGCCCGCCCGTCCAGCCGTCGTCCACGGTCTCGTCCGCCACCACCGACAGCTGCAGGCCGTAGACCTCCGACTCGCGCGGCGGGGACTGCGTCACCATCTGGTGCAGCGTCTCCTCGATCCGCCTCCGCCAGTCGGTCAGTGGGGAATCGGGCACGGGGTAGTCGGATTCGGGGTAGTCGGATCCGGGGCAGTCGGATCCGGGATCGTCCGCCGCGGCGAACAGCATGAGCGCCGCGGCGTGCTTGCACCGCATCGCCACGGGGCAGGTGCAGGTGCTGAGCTTCGGACGGGACCAGCCGTCCTGATCGGGAGTCCCGAAGGCGACCTCGGTCCGGTACCGGCGGCCCCCACTTCCCGCGACCGAGGCCGACAGGGTCCGCGAACCAGGGGTGTATCCCACGTCGCCGATGGCGTCCGCATTGACGTACGGCCGCGACCGAGCCAGCGCCGCGGACCCCACGAACCGCTCGACCTCGGACTCCGGGACCCTCACGCTCGACCGCACGCCCCAAGGGTAGGGCCGACCCACGACACCGGGCGCGCGAGTTCGGCCGCACCGTTGACGTACTGACGACGCAGGCCTAATGTGAAACCAAATGGTTTCATATCACACGCACGAGGTGGATCTCAGTGACGACGACGTGGATCGGTTGTTCCGGGCGCTGGCAGACGCCACGCGCCGGGACATCGTCCGTCGCACGCTCACCGACGAGTACTCCATCTCCGATCTCGCCCATCACTACGACATGTCGTTCGCGGCGGTCCGCAAGCACGTCAACGTCCTCGAGGAGGCCGGGCTCGTGACCGACGACCGCCACGGCCGGGAGCGCCGCATCCGGGGCAATCCCGAGGCGATTCGCCGTGCCCAGAGCCTGCTGGACGGCTTCGAACGCCTCTGGCGGGGGCGCATCGACAGGCTCGACGCCTTACTCGCCGAGGACTGACCCCGAATCCGAACCCGACCCTCACCCTGACCACCACACCCAGACCGCACCCCGAGAGACCCACCACGAGGAAAGAGGCCGACCATGCCAGTCACATCCGTCGACAAGGACCTCGAGGAGTTGACGATGACCATCGTCGCCGACTTCCCCGTGACGGTCCGCCGACTCTGGGACGCGTATGCGGATCCACGCCAGCTCGAGAGGTTCTGGGGTCCGCCCCAGTGGCCGGCCACCTTCACCCGTCACGACTTCTGCCCCGGCGGCAGGTCCGAGTACCACATGACCGGACCCGACGGCACCCGCAGCGGCGGCTACTGGGAATTCCTCTCGGTGGTCGAGGGGGTCTCGTTCGAGGTCCTGGACGGCTTCACCAGCGCGGACGGCGTGCCCGATCCGGAGATGCCGACGATGCGGGCGGTGTTCTCCTTCGAGGAGACCGACAGCGGCGCTCGTCTGACCACCACAACGTACTTCGCCGGCCTCGACCAGCTCGAGCAACTCCTCGGCATGGGCATGGAGGAGGGCACCCGGTCCGCGATGGCCCAGATCGACGACGTCCTGACCGACCTGCGCTCCTTCGCCGCCGACCGAGCGGCCGGCGCACAACTCCTCGGGGACACGCAGGTCCGGATCAGCCGTGTACTGCGCGGGACACCCCGGCAGATCTGGGACGCGCACCATGACCCTGAGCTACTGAGCCGGTGGTTCCACGGACCCGACGGCTGGGCACTGGTCAGCTGCCGGGTCGCCTCTGCACCCGGCGAGATCACCCGCTTCGAGTGGGCCCCCGCCGCCGGCGTCGAGGGAGAGGCCTTCGCCCTGACCGGCGAGTTGCTCGCGTCCGATCCGCCGCACCGGGAGGTCTTCACCGAGACGATGGAGGGGGTCGAGGGCCCGCCCACGCACAACGAGCAGACGCTCACGGCCGTCGCGGACGGGACGCTGATGACGCTCGTCATCACCTACGACAGCGCCGAGCTCCGCGACATCATCCTCGGCACCGGAATGGTCGAGGGCATGGAGGCCGGCTACCGACGGCTCGAGACGGAGGTCCTGGCTCCCGGTTGAGCCGCAGCCGGAGACCGCCGAACAGCACGCCACCCCCCACAGGACGTCACCACTCCACAGCGAAAGGACCGCCATGCGCACGCTCATCATCACCGCCTTCATGTCCCTCGACGGGGTCATGGAGGCGCCCGGCGGGGAAGAGGGTTATCGCAACGCCGGATGGACCTTCCGGGACATCCCCTTCGACGAGGCCGCGTACGAGATCAAGGGACGCGAACAGGACGAGGCCACCGCGCTCCTGCTCGGGCGCCGCAGCTACCAGGCGTTCTCGCCGGTCTGGCCGAGCATGACGGAGGATTTCGCCCGGTACAACGAGCTGCCCAAGTACGTGGTGTCGTCCACCCTCACCGACGCGGACCTCGTGGACGACTGGGGACCGACGTCCATCCTGCGCTCGGTCGAGGAGGTGGCCGGGCTCAAAGAGAGCGACGGCGGCCCGATCATCGTCCACGGCAGCGCGACCCTCGGCCACGCCCTGTCCGAGGCGGGCCTGGTCGACCGCTACCACCTTCTGGTCTTCCCGCTCCTGCTGGGCGCGGGAAAGCGCCTCTTCGGCACGGCCGACGTCGACGCCATTCCGCTGGCCCTCACCGAGCACGAGGCCTACGGCAACGGCGTCCAGAAGATGGTCTTCGACGTCGTCCGGAAGGCGGGCGACTGACGACCGCGGAGGGAGGAGCCGGTCAGCCGAGTATCCGGGCGAGTGCCAGCATGCCCTCGTCCTCGGTCGGCAGGGTGACGCGGATGAGGGCCCTGAGGGTGGCCGTCAGCCGTGAGGCGAGTTCGTCGATCGTCTCGTCCTGATCTCCCCCGTCGAGCCAGGCGAGCGTCTGCACCTCGATGCACGTCAACCAGGAGCGGACGGTCAACCTGGCCAGGCGGGTCGGTTCGCCGATTCCGACGCGGCGGTAGATCTCCTGCTCAGCCCGCAGGAAGACCATCGAGACCACGGAATCGTCCGTGCCCGGGAGACGTGAGTTCCGCAGCAGCGCACGAGCGGGCAGCCTCACCTCCTGACATGTGTAGAGGAAGTCGTGGAGAACCCGGCCGAGTTCGGCGTCCTGATCGTCGGTGGTCTCGAGCCGGAGGCGGTCGACGAAATCCTGGGCGACGAGGTCCACAACGGACTGGAAGACCTCGTCCACCGACGAGTAGTGGCGGTAGAACAGCGCCCGGGACACACCCGCCCGGTTGACGATGTCCGCGACGGTGACCTTCTCGGAGATCGTCGCGGCGAACAGGGCGGACGCCGCTGAGGTGATCTGGCGCATCCGATCACGGGGCGGGAGCCGTCGACGCTGCCCGGAGGGCCCGTCGGCTCCCCGGCCGGACGTGGCGGTCCCGGTGTCGTCCCTCTGCCCACTCACGGGCACCACCCTAGTGGGGCGGGGTCGGCCGACCACTAGAGGTCCACGGTGAGGCCGACGCCCTCCGCGCGGTCCGTGCACAGCAGCATCTCCCGCGCCCCCGGCCGGCCGGGCCCGCCCGCGCGCCCGCGTCGCTCGACGGTGCCGTCGCACACCTGCACGCGGCAGGTGCCGCAGAACCCCTGGCGGCAGGAGTACGGGGTGTCGGGAACGGCGTCCAGGACGACGTCGAGCGCGCTCCGGTCGGCCGGGACCTGAAGCGTGAGTCCCGCGCGCGCCAGGGTCACGTCGAACTCCCGCCCGGAGATCACCGGTGGTGGCGCGAAACGCTCGTAGTGCAGTGGCGCACGGACCGGGCCCCGTGCCGTCCGTACCAGGTCGAGGAGCGGGGTGGGACCGCAGCAGTAGACGGCGGTGTCCGCGTCCGCCCACCCGAGAACCTCTTTGACCGACGGGTACCGCTCACGCTCCTCGTCGACGAGGAGCGTGAGCCGGCTCCCCGCGAGGGCGACCAGCTCGTCGAGGAACGGCATCGACGCGCGGGTCCGTCCGGCATAGACCAGGTGCCAGTCCAGCCCACGGGTCGCGCACTCGCGCGCCATGGTCACGATCGGCGTGATCCCTATTCCACCGGCGACGAGCAGCACCCGCGGCTCGCCGCAGAACGGGAACGCCGTCCGCGGACCCTGGACGCGCAGGACGTCCCCCTCGCGCACCCGCTCATGGATCTCCGATGAGGCGGCACCGACGCGCCGGACCGCCACCATGAGACGGGTCGGGTCGGCGCCGCACAGCGAATACTGTCGGCGCAGTCCGGACGGGAGGGTCAGGTCCAGGTGTGCCCCCGGTGACCAGGACGGGGTGGGCGTCCCGTCCGCCGGTTCGAGAACCAGCCCGACCACGTCGTCGGCGAGGCCCGGCGTGTCAACGACCCGCATCGGGCGCACCCGGTCGACCGGCCGGACCCGGTCGGTCGACCACCCCTCGGACCGCCCGGGCAGGAACGCCACCGACGCGATCGCGCCGAGCAGCCGGTACCCGAGGATCCCCTGACCGTCCGCCTTCAGTTCCCTCGGGATGGCCGCCATGTCAGTGCCCTGCCCGCGCGGCCGGCGAGGTGGCAAGGTAGCGGATCGCGGGTTCCACCGATCCCTGTTGGTTCGGATGGTATCCCCGACGCAGGTAGGGCACGATCTCGCGGAGCAGCAGGGCGGGGTGGGGCAGCAGGCCGCGTCGGGCCGCCGCCGCCCAGTCCCGCCACCGGGCCCTGCGGTCGACCTCGGGGTCGACGGCCATGAGGAACCGGACGCCCCGGACCCACAGCCAGAACAAGGCGGGGGTGACGAGGAGATAGGCGCGTACTCTACGGATGTATGAGCTGTCCAGGTGGGTGAGCAGATCAAAGCACACCGCGCGGTGCTCCACCTCCTCGGCGCCGTGCCACCGGAGCAGGTCGAGCATCGTGGGGTCGGCCCCCGCCCGGTCGAGCGCCGGGGAGTCGAGGACCCAGTCACCGAGGACGGCCGTGTAGTGCTCGATCGCGGCGATGAGCGCGATCCGCTCGACCAACCAGTTCTCGGCGCGACGCCCGCGGAGGTCACGGCCTCCGAGCAGGGTCCGGAACGCCCAGTCGACCTGCCGCGTGTAGGCGGCGACGTCGACACCGGCGGCCGCGAAGTGGCCGAGCACGCCGCCGTGGGCCTGCGAGTGCATGGCCTCCTGGCCGATGAACCCCAGGACGTCCTCCCGGACCCGGTCGTCCCTGATCATGGGCAAGGCCTCCTGGAGAACCCGTACGAACCAGTCCTCACCGGCGGGCAGCAACAGGTGCATGACGTTGAACGTGTGCGTGATGACCGGGTCACCGGGGATCCAGTGCCACGGCAGATCCGACCAGTCGAACTCGACCTCTCGGGCGACCAGAACGAGCTGCTCCTCGTCGTGCTGCGGGCGCCCGCCCTGCGTTCCGGTGGTGGTGGCCATGGGGTTCCTTTCCGGTTTCGTGCGGTGGGGAGGGTGGGGTTCAGCCCGGGGTGAGGTCGGCGCGCGCGAGAACGCGCAGCAACCCGGGTGCCAGTCCGTGGAGCCGCATCCCGATCCGGGACTCGGCGGTCACCGCGACGACGGCGCGGTTATCGTCGGCGGCGCGCACGATCGCACGGGCGACCTTCTCCGGGCTGTAGTTGCGCCGGGCGTACTGCCCGGACGCGGCGCGCCGGGTCCTCTCCTGGGAGTCCTCGTCCATGCCGACGTAGCGGGTGGAGCGGCTGATGCCGGTGTTGACGAAGCCGGGACACACCACGGTGACGCCGATCCCGTGGCGGGCCAGGTCGGCACGAAGGGACTCGCTCAGGGCCAGCACGGCGGCCTTGGTGGTGCCGTAGGCGGGCAGGATGCGCGAGGGGAGGAACGCCGCCGCCGAGGACACGTTGACGAGCTGGCCGCCGGTCCCGTGGTCGCGCATCATCTCGCCGAAGACCCGGCAGCCGTGGATGACACCCCACAGGTTGACGTCGATGACCGCCTGCCAGTCCCGGAGGGTGGTCTCGAGGAAACCACCACCCATCCCGATTCCCGCGTTGTTGATCACGACGTCCGGGACGCCGTGGCGCTCCTTCAGATGGTCGGCGAACTCCTGCCACGCGTCGGAGTCGGTCACGTCGAGCAGGTACGGCACACCCGTGCCTCCGACGAGTCCGACCTGGCGGGCCGTGCGCTCCGCGCCGTCGAGGTCGCGGTCGGCGATGACCACGGTGGCCCCGCGCGATCCGTACTCGACGGCCGTGGCGCGGCCGATGCCGCTGCCCGCGCCCGTGATGACGACGAGCTCTGCGAGCCGCCCGTCGACGGCCCGCGCGTTCTCCGTCCCCCCGGATCCGCTGACGGACCGTATGTGCTCGTCGACCAGTGCGGCGACCACCGCGGGCCGGTCGCTCACCACCCAGTGCCCGCCGACGACGGGACGCACGTGGACGTCCTCCGCACCGAGCCGCGCGCATTCCTGCAGGGCGGGCGTGACGAACACGTCCCGGGTCGGGGTCAGGACCTGCACCGGGACCGAGGTGTGACGCCGCCGGGGGCGTAAGAGGTGGCGGCGCATGTTGGCGCGGTACATCTCGAGCCCGTTGACCAGATCGCGCTCCGGGCGCGCGACATCGTCCGGGGACACCTCGGCGGCTCCGCGTCCGATCGCGACGATCCGGCGCCCGAGCCCGGCCCCCACGCTGCTGCGCCACAGGGCCTCGGGCAACCACGGGAGGTGGAACCATCCGATGTAGGTGGAGGACAGGGACTGGGTGAGCATCGGGGCGGTGCGCTCGCGCCCCTCGCCGGTAATCCACAGGGCGACCAGGTCGAGGCACGGACCCGAGATCGACGTGAAGCTCGCCGCACGCGAGGCCGCGCCGTCCCCGGTGACGGCGTGCCACGTCTGGATCGATCCCCAGTCGTGCCCGAGCAGGTGCACCGGCCTGTCCGGAGACACTGCGTCGATGACGGAGTCCAGGTCGGCGGCGAGCTGGTCGGTGGAGTAGCCGGCCCGCGAGGAGGGCGCCTCGGAGTCCCCGGCACCGCGGACGTCGTAACTGACGACCCGGTAGCGGTCGGCGAGTTCGTGGGCGAGGCCGTCCCAGACGCTGCGGTTGTCGGGATAGCCGTGGATGCAGACGAGGGTCGGGGCGTCGGCCGGGCCGGTGATCGAGACCGCAAGAGAGAGGCCGTCGGTGGTCGACACGGTGGTCAGCTGTGTGTCTGCGACCTGCCTATCGGCGCCGCTCACGCCGCGGCCTCCGAGGTCGTCGTGGTCTCGGGCGTCCCCGGAGCCTCCCCCGACCCGCAGGCCAGACCCTGCCGCCTCCACCGGCGCACGTGGGGGGTCTCGTCGTCGAGCCACACGGCCGACCCGTCCGGCCGTACCAGCAACGCCTCCTCGAACTTGACCCCGACGTCGCGGAAGCCGATGTGCGGTTCGACCGCCCACAGCCCGGGTTCCGGGCGGTGGTCGGAGATCTTCCCGGACGCCCACAGCGGTGACCGGTTGTGCGCACGCTCGACCATGAGGTCGCCGACGAGCGTCCGCACGGCGCGACTGCCGAAACCGAACGCGATGAAGCGGGGGATGCGGGACTCGATGTCGCCGACCTGATGGGCGATGACTCGACCGGGGTAGACGCGGTGCCGGTTGTCATATCCCTGCCGACGGATGAGCTCGTCGACCTCGAGGTAGACCTCACGCAGTGTCGCGCCCTCGGTGATGAGTCGCGGGATGAGGTCCCGGTGGGCGGCCAGATCGGTCATCAACTCGTCGTGGATCGCGTTCTCGCCGAGGACGCGGGCGTAGCCGATGTCCCCCACGGCGCGGTCCAGGACCGGTGCGACGTCCAGGATGTAGGGCATCCCCTCGCCCAGTCGGCGACGGGTCGGGAAGAAGTGAACGGGCGTTGCGAAGCCGCGGAAGGCGGTCCGGTCGCCGAACCACGCGAACGGGGTGTGGAACCACTCGCGTACTCCCCGGTCGGTGAGCCACTCGTGCAGCCGCGCGGCCACCTCTCGTTCGGTGACCCCCTCGTCGAGGGTCGCGGCAACGCTCTCGGCGCAGTCGTAGGACAGTCGCTGCACGGTCCGGTAGCGCTGCAGGAACGTGGCATCCGTCACATCACTATGAGACATGGCGTCCATCATAGACACCATGTCTCATTAAGCAAGGGCTGTCCCGCGGACAGCTCGAGCCGGCCTGTCGGGGAGCTTCCTATTCACGATCCTCGAGGGCCGTGACCCGCGGGTCCGGGTCGGTCGTCGCGGCCTTGTCGGCGACCACCCGCTCGACGACCAGGACGATCACCACCACCACGACGCCGGCGGCCACCGCGGCCAGGACCACCGGCCAGTCGGAGCCCGGAGCCAGGACGTCGGCCTCCTCGGTCTGCCACGGCCACAGGGCTCGCAGGGACCCGAGCATCAAGCCGGCCATGGCGATGAGTGTGGGCTTGCGGAAGTCCTCCAGCAGCCGGTCGAGGATCTTGACGAACAGAGAGATGCCGACCAGCGCGCCGAGCGCGAACACCCCGAGGTAGGCGACGTTCCGGTCGTCCACCGCGCCGAGTGTCGGGGCGTACAGGCCCATCGCCAGCAGCAGGTACGAACCCGAGACCCCGGGCAGGACCAGCGCGCAGATCGCCACCGCCGCGGCCACGAACACCAGCAGGTAGGAGGGGTCGCTGATCGCCCCGCTCGGCAGCCCGGACAGCACGAACGCCAGTGCCGCACCGCCCGCGAAGATCAGTCCCAGCGCCCAGCTCCGTCCACCCGGGGTGGCCCGCGCCATCCCCAGCGGCACCGCGATACTCGCCGCGACCATGCCGAGGAACAGGCCGCGGGCGAGCTCCGGGCTGCCCTCGACGAAGCCCTTGAGGACTCCGGCCAGGGTGAAGACCATCGCGAGCATGCCGACGGCGAGCGGCAGTAACAGCCACCAGTCCACGTGGCGGAAGGCCGCCGCCGTCCGCTCCCGACGGTCCGGACCGAGGACCGCCGACCTCATCCCGTCCACCACGTGCGCGCCGGAGTCCAACAACCGCGGGTACACGCCGGTCACCAGGGCGACGGTGCCGCCCGAGACGCCGGGGACAAGCTCGGCCATGCCGATCAACCCGCCCCGGATTCCGTTACCGACCACCCCGAGCGGTCCGGGCCGGGCGGGCAGGGGCGACCGCGGGTCCAGATCCGCGTCGGCGACAGGGTCGTGGTGGACCGACTCCGCTGCGGGGCCGGGGGGCGTGCCTCCGGGTTCAGGGGTGGACGCGGGCCGTGGTGACTCGACTGACATCTCTCCAGTTTCCCCGACGACCCGCCCCGAAGCCCAGTCACCACCCCGTCCATGCGCGATCAGGGTGACCAACCCGTCACCTCCCGGCCGTCTAGACTCGGCCGGACCGAGGAAGCGCACTGGTGCGAGGGTCCACGGCGAGGAGGGGAGCGCGTCATGCCGATGCACTACCCGCCGCTGTCCGACGGCACCTACCGCTACGGCGATCCACCGCGGCCCCTACCCTCCCCCGTCCCGGGCCCGGATCCCGCCGAGCAGGCCCCGCACCCCCACGAACGACATGAGCAGTCCGGCTCACACCCGCCGTCCGGACCGGGGGGCGGGCCGGGCGGCGAGCGGTCGAGCGGCAGGACCGCGGCCGCCGTGATCGTCGGGGGGTTGGCGCTCGTCGTCGTCGTCATCCTCGGCGCGGCACTCACCGGCCCCGGCTCCGACTCCGGCACGGGGCCCGCCGATTCTCCCCGGGGACCGTTGCCGCCGCAGGCCTGGCAGGCCCCCGAGCGCGCGCCGGGCGGGCTGTTCGACGTCGAGGGGCGGTTCACCGTGATGTCCTCCCCCGGCGAACCGGTCTCCGGCGACGGATCGGGCTGCGACCTGCCCCTCACGCTCTCGGACATCGGCGAGGGCACGCGGATCACGCTGTCCCAGGGGGTCTCGACGCCGCTCGGCAGCACCATGCTCGCCTACGAGGGGGGCGACCTCTCCTCCTGCACCTTCACCTTCGACTTCGGCGAGGTCCCTTCGGGTGCGCCCTTCTACCTGATCGAGATCCCCGGACGCGGTCAGCTCACCTACACCGAGGACGAATTGCGCGCGGGCGTGGACATCACGCTCGGGCGGTGAGGCACCCGGGTCCGCCGCGCCGGCTCGGCGGGACCCCATCGCCCGTCACCCCGCCGACCGGTTGACCTGGTGACCTGGTGGCCTGATGACCAGGTGAACCGTTGACCGCGCGAACCTCGCTCCGTACACTCCCCAATGCCAACCGGACACTTGTCCAGAAGACGTTGCCCTCGGGAGCCGCCGTGAACCGCCCGTCCGTCCTCGCCCGTGCCGCCGGCGCCCTCGCGCTCGCGGCGGCCACCGCTCTCGCCGGCGTCGTGTCCGCGCCGTCAGTCTCCGCCGCGACCGCCGAGTCCCCCTACGTGAACCCGGCCGAGGGCCTACGCAATGTGCTGTGGGTGGGCAACAACTGGGAGGGCACCGCGGACGCCGTGCAGCCGGACGGCGACTACCATCGGATCGCGCGGATCAACATCATCCCGGACCGCAACGAGCGCCTGGTGGAGATCCACCGCGACCCCGCCCGCCTCGCCCTGTACTACGGCATCCGCCAGATGGTCGGCGAGGGCCACGACCAGTACGTGGACGACATGTACTCGACCAAGGACGGCCGGAACCTCATCGTGTCCCGGCCCAGCTTCGCCGACGTGGTCTCGATCGACATCGTCACGGGCGAGATCGCCTGGCGGTTCCCCGTCCAGGGGTTCCGTTCCGACCACATGGCGGTGAGCCCGGACGGGTCGCAGGTCGCCGTCAGCGCCTCGACGGCCAAGGTCGTCCACGTCCTCGACACCGCCACCGGCCGGGAGATCGGCACCTTCCCCTCGGGGGACAACGCGCACGAGAACGCCTACATCAAGGGCGGCACCCAGATCGTCAACGAGTCGATCGGCAACGTGTGGACCCCGCTCGACCAGCCGTGGGCGGACGTCACCAAGGGCGAGCGGGTGCTGCAGTTCGTCGACGCCGAGACGCTGCAGATCATCAGGCGCGTCGACCTGCGCGCCCGGCTCGCCGAGGCCGGCCGACCCGAGCTCAGCATCGGGGTGCGACCGATGACCTTCTCCCCGGACTACCGGTTCATGTACTTCCAGGTCTCGTTCTTCCACGGCTTCATCGAGTACGACATCGACGCCGACAAGATCACCCGCATCGTGGACCTGCCCATCACACCCGCCGGCGACGTACCCCGGGAGGCCCACCTGCTGGACTCCGGCCACCACGGAATCTCGATGAACCCCCAGGGCACCAAGATCTGCGTCGCGGGCACCATGAGCGACTACGCCACCGTGGTCGACCGGGAGACCCTGCAGCACGGGCCGCTGGTCTCGACCGGGCTCAAGTCCTACTGGGTCACCACCGACCTCACCGGGGACCACTGCTTCGTGTCCTGGGCCAAGAGCAACACGGTCAGCGTGCTGTCCTTCGAGACCGGAGAGGAGGTGGCCCAGATCCCCGTCGGGTACCACCCCCAGCGCATGAGGATCGGCGTGGCGCCGCGGGAATGGAACGGCAACCCGGTCCCGCTCCCCGAGCCGGGAAACCCCCTGCCCGTGTTCTCCTGACCGCCGGGACCGGCGCCGGCCGCTATCCTGGGGCACCGGCGGACACCGACGGCAGGGAGGAGGCGTGGGGGTGGTCAGAATCCCAGGGGAGGACGCCGACGACGCCCACTCCCGAGCCACGGACGACTTCTCCCGACCCACGGACGTCGAGCGCCTCGTGTCGGATATCGACCTGTCGCCGTTCCTCGGTCGGCCCGCCGACCCGGTGGAGACCCCGCTTCCCGATCCCGTCCCGGTCTCCCCGGCCACCCCCCCGCTCCTGGCGCTCCGGGACCTCCTCCTCGATCCGAGGTTCACCGGCCTGTTCGCCCGCGCCCTGCGGGAGGCCGACCCGGGTTTCCGCGAAATGTTCCCGCGTGACGCCTCCGGGGTACTCGGCGAATTCGTGCGCGCCATGACGTGGGCGCTCGAGACCGTCGAGAACGCCCGGGGGAACGAGGCCGAGGTAGCCCAGGTGGTGGAGTTCGCCCGCCACCTCGGCGCGGACCACCGCAAACTCGAACTGTCCGCCCGCCACCACGAGCGCTTCGGCGACGCCCTCACCAGCACTCTCCGCCACCTGGCCGGCCCCGGCTGGGACGACCGGTTGGCCACCACGTTGGGCACGGTGTACCGGGTGCTGACGACCGCGCTCCGGGAGGGGGCGGCGGCCGGGCACGGACCGGCGAGGGTCGGCGCGACCGTGGTGGAGGTTCTCCGGCCGACCCGCGACGTCGTGGTGGTCCGATTGATCACCGATGTGATGGTGGAGTACCACCCCGGCCAGTACCTCAGCGTCCTGACCCCGTACACCGCGGGCGTGTGGCGCCGGTTCAGTCCGGCGATCCCGGCGAATCCGGCGGGCCAGATCGAGTTCCACGTCCGCGACGTCCCCGGCGGCACCCTCAGCGGGTCCCTGGTCCGCGGCGTCGGGGTGGGCGACCGGTGGGTCCTCGCGCGGCCGCTCGGGCTGCTCGAGGTGGACCGCACCGAACCCGTCCGCGACGTGCTGATGATCGCCGGTGGCACCGGGATCGCCCCGCTGCGCTGCCTGCTGATGGACATGATGCGTCACGGTGCCAACCCACGGGTGCACCTGTTCTACGGCGCGCGTCACCCGGGCGACCTCTACGACCTGCCCACCCTCGTTGACCTGGCCGCCACCGCACCCTGGCTCACCATCCAGCCGGTCTCCGAGCAGGACACCGACCCGTGGTGGGCCGGCGCGCGGCAGGAACTGCCCCGCACCCTGCACCGCCGGCAGACCGGGACACTGGTGGACGTGGTGACCGGCTGGGGGTCGTGGGCGGACCGGCAGGTGCTCATGGCCGGGTCACCCGAGATGCTCCGCGCCACCGTCCGCGGGATGGTCGCGGTCGGCACCCCGCGGGAGAACATCAGCTTCGACCGGCCCTGACCCGACGGCCGCGCCCACGCGGGCCCGGCCGTGGCTCAGGCTTCTGCGGCGTCGTCTGCGCCCGCATCGGCGGCTCCGGCCGCGACGTCGTCGCCCGCGGCCGTGCCCTCGCCGAACCCGCCGGCACCCGGGACCGCAGGCGGCGCCGCGCCCTGCGCCGGGACGGTGTCTTGCGTTGCGGGGGTGCCTTGCGTCGCGGGCGCGCCTTGCGTCGCGGGGGTTGTCGGCGCCGGGCTCGTCGGGCTGGTCGTGGTGGCCGGTGTGGTCGGGCTGGTCGTGGGCGCCGCGCAGGGCTGGAACACGCGGCGGAACCGGTCCGGGACGCCCAGTTGCTCCAACTGCTCGCGGCACACGTCGGACGACGGCTCCGCCAGGAAGACCCACGAGTCCTCGCGCCAGGACAGCAGCTCGAGTTCGCCGTCCCGGCCACTGACCAGCAGGAACCGCCCGTCGCACTCACGTACGGTCGTGCCGTCTCCCAGCTCCCCGGCCACGAACTCCGGCGAACAACGCTCGGCGACCCCGGGCGGGCCTGTCGTGGTGGGTGTGGTCGGACGCGGGGTGGTGCGGGGCGTCGAGGTCGTGGTCTCGGTGGTGGTCGTGGGTGTGGCCACGGGCTCGCGGTCGCCGCCCCCAGCGGTGACCAGCCACACGATCAACCCCGCGACCAGTGCCACCGCGAGCAGGATCGCCAGAATGATCCACGGGGTCTGACCGCCGCCGTTCCTCCAGTCGCCGCCGTCGCCGTCGCCACCGTCGCCCGGGGGTGGCACGTCCCCGGGCGGGGGCACGTGGGACTGCGACGGCAGGTCACCGGTCGGGAAAGCGCTGGTCGGGTAGGCGCCGGTGGGCGCCGCCGCGGCGGGCCCGGCGGGATACTGTGACCACGCGGTCCCCGTACCCTCGCCCTCGACCGGCGGGAGACTCTCGGTGGGCGGTTCCGTGGGCGCATTCGGTTCGGTGGGCGGGTCCGTGGGCGCATTCGGCTCGGTGGGCGGGTCGACCTCGCCGCCGCCATCCTCACCGCCGTCGCGTGGCCCGGTCACCGCACGACCTCCGCGGCCGACTCCCCGGGGGACGACTCCTCGGTGATCCTGCCGTTCGCGAGGACGGGGATCTTCTCCCGGATGACGGCCACCTCGTCGTCGTCGATCTCGAACAGCGCCAGTTCCGCTCCGGGGCCCGCCTCCTCGCGCACTGTCCCGTCCGGTCCCACGAGCACGGAGTGTCCGACGCCAGTCGGGGCACCGCTCGTGACTTCCACTCCCTCCGCCTCGGGGTCGGCCTGACCGACGGCGACCAGGAACGTGGTGGCGTCGAGCGCGCGGGCGCGGGCCAGCAGCCGCCACTGGTCCACCTTCCCGGGCCCCGGCCCCCAGGACGCGGCGCAGATCGTGACGCGCGCCCCCTTTGCGGCGAGTGCCCGGTACTGGCCGGGGAAGCGGATGTCGTAGCAGACACTCAGGCCGATCCCCACCCCGTCGACGGTCACCACGCGGGTCCTGTCACCGGGTTCGACGGTGTCGGACTCGGCGAACCCGAACGCGTCGAACAGGTGGATCTTGTCGTAACCCAGGTGGAGGTCGCGGTCGGGGCCGCCCACGTTCTCGCCCCCGGCCGGTCCGGTCACCAGGAGGGTGTTACGGACCCGGCCGCCCTGGCCGGGCGTGAACATCCCGACGACGACGACGACCCCGTACTCGCGGGCGATCGCGGCGACCTCGCTCGCCCAGGGGCCGTCGAGGGGCTCCGCGACCTCGTCGAGACGGCCCGCCCCGAAGGCCCGCATCGTCGCCTCGGGCAGCACCACGATCCGGGCCCCCCGGGCGGCGGCCTCCGCCGCGGAATCGCGGACCATGCGGAGGTTGACCGCGGGGTCGCGTCCGGACAGGATCTGGGCTGCGGCGATGCGCACGGCGGTTCTCCTGGGGCTCTCGGGGTCGGGCGGGCTGGCGGCCGGGTGCTCGCCCCCGACGCTACCCGCGCCGCAGCGCTCGGGCGGCCTGTGGTGCGGACCTGCGGACCGCCCGGGCACCCCGCTCCCAGAGCGCCCAGACGAGCAGCCCCACGACCACCGACGCCGCGAAGGACAGCCACACGTGGCCGGCGTCGCGGATCGGGGGGTAGACCAGGAAGTGGGTGAGATAGATGAACAGCGAGGCCGCGGCGAGCGGGGTGAGCACCCGGACGACCGGACGTGGCAGCCGGACGGACGGGATCCAGATCAGCGCGAGCAGTCCGAGCACGATGACGACCTCGCGCCCCGGGTCACCGAACCATCCCGGCACGCAGAGCAGGGCGACGGCCGAGCACGTGACGCGGTACAACAGCGCGCGGGAGGGAGAGACCGCGCGGCCGGGGGCGGCGCAGCGGGCGATCGCCCAGCCCAGGCCGAAGAGCCACAGCACTGCCGGTGCCGAGTACCAGACCTGCGGACCCCCACCGAGGTCGATCAGCCCGAACCGCACGGTGAGCCCGGCGGCGACGACCGCGGCCGGCAGGGCGAGCGGCCAGCGGCGGTCGAGGTTGCTCACCGCGGGGACGGCCATGAGAGCCGCCACGAGCAGGAGCGCGTAGACCACCGCCTCGATGAACCACATCTGCCACGGGTTCCACCAGCGGTCCTCCCACCACGAGCGGGGCCCGAACAGATTGGTGGCCAACAACGGCGAGTACCAGTGATACCGGCTGGTCAACGGGGTGACGATCAGGAGCCAGAGCACTGCGGGAACGGCGATACGGCCGGCGGTGCGCAGCACTCCGAGCGCGCGGTCGCGGGCGTCGGTGGCGTGGAGGCGGAACCTGGCCAGCGAGTACCCCGCCAGCGCCACCAGGACGTGGGCGCCGCCGATGATCGCGATGGCCCGCGTGTGGGACCCGACGATCGCCAGGATGAACAGCGCACGCAGGACGATCGAGGTGTCGACCCGCGCCCACGCGCGCCACGGCGCCCACCACCGGGCAGCCGCGGGAACGGAGACGCGGGCCAGCTCGTCGAGCTCTCCAACCGGACGCAGGTGCCAGTCACGGGGCAGACCCGGCACCAGGTCCTCGAGTCGCGTGGACAGCACGACGTAGGTCAGCGAGTCCCCGCCGAGGTCGACGAAGGTCGCGGCGGGGTCGATCTCACCGGCGTCCAGCCCGAGGGCGTGCGCGATGAGTTCACCGGGGGTCCCGTGCGCGTCCGCGGGGCAGGTGCGCCCCCTCTCGGCCACGAGCTCGCGAAGTGCCGGTTGGTCGATCTTCCCCGCCGGGGTCCGCGGCGGCTCGTCCACCAGCAGGACCTCGACCGCCGAGGCGGGCAGCCCAGAGGAAGCCGCCGCGCCCGAGACCGCGTGCTGCGCGGGCGTGTCCTGCTTCGTCACCACCACCAGTCGGTCGGGCTCGCCGACACACCAGGCGTCCAGGCCGCGGTCGGCCAGAGCGGCCTCGACCCGCCCGAGGTCGATCCGGTGGCCGAAGATCTTGGCCTCGCGCCCCATGCGGCCCACGATCTCCACCAGGCCGTCCGCGGCGATCCGCGCGAGGTCCCCGGTCCGTAGCTCCGTCAACTCGGGGCCGCGGGCCAGGTCGGCCGACTCGCGGGCATAGCCCATCATCACGTTGGGGCCGCTGTAGACCAGCTCGCCCGGGGCGTCCGGATCGCTGCCCTTCGGCCGGTCCACGCGGAAGGCGCCGCCGGGGATCGCGACGCCGATCGCCCCGGCGCGGCTGCGGGCGAGTTGCGGGGGGAGGTAGCCCATGCGTGCGGTGGCCTCGGTCTGGCCGTACATCACCACGAGCTCGGCGCCCCTGGCCTCGAGCCGCTCGGCGAGGGTGCGCACCTTCTCGGGGGCCAGTCGACCGCCGGCCTGGGTGAGGTAGCGCAGGCGGGTGAGGTGGTCCAGCCGGTCCAGACCCACCCGCTCGAGCAACTCCACGGTGTGGGGGACGGCGGCGAAGGTCGTCACGCCGTGGGCGCCCGCGCGTTCCCAGAACTCGGGGCTCGCCACGGAGTCCTCGTTGAGCACCACCGAGGCGCCCGCGAGCAGGTGGCTGTGGATCACCGACAGCCCGTAGCAGTAGTGCGGGGGGAGGGTGGTGATGGCGCGGTCGGCGGGCACGATGCGGAGGTACTCGGTGATCGCCGCGGCATTCGACAGCACGGCCCGGCGCGACTGCCGGACGAGTTTGGGCGACCCGGTGGACCCCGAGGTGCTGAGCAGCAGCGCCAGGTCCGGGTGCAGATCGTGCCGCGGCGGGGTGTGGTGCGCGGATGCCGGGATCGACTGACCCGCGCCCGCGAGGACGTCCGGGGTCCACGACTCGACGAGAGCCCGCGTGGCCGCGCTCTCCGGCGGCAGGAGCAGGACGACGTGGCCCGCCTCGTGCGCGGCGAGATAGTCGATGAGGAAGTCGGTGGTGTTGCCCCCGATCAGGCCGACCATCCGTCGTCCGGAGTCGAGCGACGGATACTCGGCTGCGCGGGCGGCGACCCGGAGGGCGAGATCGGTGTAGGTGAGGGTGGTGTCGTCGCTGATCACGGCCACCGCACGGCCACGGGCGGCGAGAGGCCCCGCCAGCCCGCCCACCCGTCGGGTGTGGCCCACCTGCTCGATCGTCACCGGACCACTGTAAGAGGTAAGCCTATCCTAGGACAATTCGTTCATCATCCACTGGATCGGACGTCAGTGGTCCCCGCGCTGGTGGCGGGGTCGCCAGACCACGACCGAGGTCGAGCGCGGCACGTGGACCAGTTCACCGCCGACGCGTCCCCGGCCCGAACCGGAACGGAGCTCCGCGAGTTCGTCGGTCAACTCGCGGACCCGGGACTGGAGGGCGTCGACCTGGTTGGTGAGCTGGATGATGCGTTTGATGCCGGCGAGGTTCACGCCCTCGTCCTGGCTCAGTCGCTGCACCTCGCGCAGCATCGCCACGTCGCGCAGGGAGTAACGCCGGCCGCCACCGCTGGTGCGTTCGGGCGTGACGATCCCCAGTCGGTCGTAGGTGCGCAGGGTCTGGGCGTGCAGGCCCGACAGCTCGGCGGCCACGGAGATCACCAGGACGCTGTCGTCCGGGGCCAGGTCCCCCACGTCCCGCCGGGGGCTCATGCCGACCCGGCCCAGCCAGACCGTGGATCGAAGCCCGCCGCCCGCAACGCCTCGTCATAGGCTGCGAGCTCGGCCTCGGCCATCCCGGCGGGGGGCGTCGCCACCCGGAGCGTGACCTTGAGGTCACCGGTCCCGGTCTTGCGTGCGATTCCGCGACCGCGGACCCGCAGGATCTGCCCGTCCCTGGACCCGGCCGGGATCTTGACCGTCACCCGTCCGGTGAGCGTGGGCACCGACACCTGGGCGCCGCGGACGAGCTCGGGATAGGAGACCGGGAGCTCTACCAGCAGGTCCGCGCCGTCACGGTCGAACACGGCGTCCTTCGACACGGTGACCGTGACGTACAGGTCGCCCGACGGGGCCCCGCGGAACCCGGCCTCCCCCTGACCCGAGAGCCGGATGCGTTGACCGTCCTGGACCCCGGCGGGCACCTTGACGTTGATCGTGCGGGCGCGGTCGGTGACGCCGCTGCCCGAACAGTCCGGGCACGGGTCGTCGATCTTGGATCCGGTGCCGCCGCAGTCCGTGCAGGGTTCTGCGAAACTGAACGCGCCCTGGGAGCGCTGGGTGACCCCTGCCCCGTGACAGGTGCTGCACACCTTGGGGCTGGTGCCAGGGCGGGCACCGCTGCCGTGACAGGTCAGGCAGGGAGAGGCGGACGAGAGCCTGATCTGCACGGTCTCGCCCAGTGCGGCCTCGCGGAACGACAGGGTGAGAGAGGTCTCGACGTCCTGCCCGCCCTGCGGTCGCTGCGCCCGGCCCCGACCCGCGCCGGGGGCGCCGCCGCCACGGCTCTGGGTGAACAGGCCACCGAAGAGGTCGGAGAAACCACCGGATCCCCCGGCGCCGCCGGCCCCGGCCGCACCTCCGAAGAGGTCGCCGATGTCGAAGTCGCCGCTGGTCGTGGTGAACCTGCCGCCCCCCGGGGGCGCGAAGCCACCGAACCCTCCGGAGGAGACCTGCGCCCGGAACTCGTCGTACTCCTTACGTTTGGCGGGGTCGCCGATGACGCTGTTGGCCTCGCCGACCCGCTTGAACTTCTCCTCGGCGGCCGCGTTCCCCGGGTTCTTGTCCGGGTGGTTGTCGCTCGCGAGCTTGCGGTATGCCTTGCGGATCTCGTCCGCCGTGGCGTTCTTGGAGACGCCCAGCTCGGCGTAGTAGTCCTTCTCGACCCATTCGCGCTGACTCACCAGACGCCTCCTTCCTTGATCGGGTCTGACAGATCTCGAGTACTCATTCTCCACCTCGACCGCCGGTGTGCGGGTGACCGCACACCGGCGGTGGGTCGGAACAGGTCAGCGGACGGTGACCATCGCCGATCGCAGGGTCCGCTCACCGTGGCGGTAGCCCTTGCGCAGGATCGTGCCCAGCACGGGCTCGGAACCCTCCGACTCGTCCTGCACGGCCTCGTGCACGGCCGGGTCGAACGCATCGCCTTCCTCGCCGAAGGACTCGACCCCCTGGGAGGCCAGCAAGGCGTGGACCCTGTCGGCGAAGGCCTTGAGCGGCCCCTCCTCCAGATCCCCGTGCGCGCGTGCCCGCTCCAGGTCGTCGACGATCGTCAGGAGCTCGGCGAGGACCGACCCCTTGGCGGTGTCGATGATGGCCTGGCGGTCCCGCTCGACGCGGCGGCGGTAGTTGGCGAACTCCGCCGACACGCGCTGCAGGTCCGCCGTCCGCTCATCGAGCTGGGCCTGCAGAGCGGCCGAAGCATCCTGTGACGACGGATCACCGGCGCCCTCGTCGGCGCCACCATCGGCGGACGGGGCGGGATCGTCCTCGACGATCTCCCCTTCCACGGCCTCCGGGGCCGCGGCGCCGGACTCCTCGTCCACAGCCCGGGCGGCGGCCACGTCCTCGGCGTCACCACCGGCCCAGGCGGCCTTGTCCGTCTCCGGACCGTCAGCGTGTGGCGTGGTCACTGGAACTCACCCCTGACTGTCTCGTCGTCTTCTGCCGCGGCCTCGACTTCGTCGGGAGCGACGTCGGCCGCGCCTTCTGCCACGATCTCGGCCTCGGGGGCGACGGGGGCGTCCTGGACGTACTTCTCGTCCACGGCCTCCTCGTCGGTGGCCTCCGGGTCGCCGGGATCGGGCACTCCGGTCACCTCCGTCACTTGTCGCCCTCCTTCGGCTCGTCCTCGTCCACGACCTCGGCGTCGACGACGTCGTCGTCGGCGGAGCCCGCGGAGCCGGGGTCTGCGGCCTCGGCACCCTCGGCCGCGGCGGCCTCGTAGATGGCCTGGCCGACGGCCTGGGCCTCGGTGTTGACCTTTTCCACGGCGGCCTTGATTGCGTCGACGTCCGAACCCTCGAGGGCGGACTTGGCCTCGGCGATCGCGGCCTGGAGGGACTCCTTCTTGTCCGCAGGGACCTTGTCCTCGTTCTCCGAGACGAACTTCTCCGTCTGGTAGATCGTGGACTCGGCCTGGTTGCGGGCATCCGCCTCCTCGCGGCGCTTGTGGTCCTCCTCCGCGTGGGCCTCGGCGTCCTTGATCATCTGGTCGATCTCCTCCTTGGACAGGCCCGAGCCCTCCTGGATGATGATCGTGTTCTCCTTGCCGGTTCCCTTGTCCTTGGCGGTCACGTGGACGATGCCGTTGGCGTCGATGTCGAAGGTGACCTCGATCTGCGGCACCCCGCGCGGCGCGGGGGCGATTCCGGCGAGCTCGAACGAGCCGAGCAGCTTGTTCTGCGCGGCCATCTCGCGCTCACCCTGGAACACCTGGATCTGCACCGACGGCTGGTTGTCGTCCGCCGTGGTGAAGGTCTCGGACCGCTTGGTGGGGATGGTGGTGTTGCGCTCGATGAGCTTGGTCATCACGCCGCCCTTGGTCTCGATGCCCAGCGACAGCGGGGTCACGTCGAGCAGGAGCACGTCCTTGACCTCGCCGCGGAGGACGCCGGCCTGCAGCGCGGCACCGACGGCCACGACCTCGTCCGGGTTGACGCCCTTGTTGGGCTCCTTGCCCCCGGTGAGTTCCTTGACCAGGTCGGTCACCGCCGGCATACGGGTCGAACCGCCGACCAGAACCACGTGGTCGATCGACGAGATCGAGATCCCGGCGTCCTTGATGACGGCCTGGAACGGCTGACGGCAGCGGTCGAGCAGGTCCTGGGTGATCTTCTGGAACTCCGAGCGCGTCAGCGTCTCGTCGAGGAAGAGAGGGTTCTTGTCCGCGTCGACCGTGATGTAGGGCAGGTTGATCGAGGTGGACTGTCCGCTGGACAGCTCGATCTTCGCCTTCTCGGCGGCCTCACGCAGGCGCTGGAGCGCCATCTTGTCCTTGGTGAGGTCGATGCCGTTCTGCGCCTTGAACTTGTCGACCAGCCAGTCGACGATCCGCTGGTCCCAGTCGTCGCCGCCGAGGTGGTTGTCGCCGGAGGTCGCGCGGACCTCGACGACGCCGTCGCCGATGTCGAGCAGGGAGACGTCGAAGGTGCCGCCACCGAGGTCGAAGACCAGGATGGTCTGCTCCTTGTCGCCCTTGTCCAGTCCGTAGGCCAGAGCGGCCGCGGTGGGCTCGTTGACGATGCGCAGAACGTTGAGGCCGGCGATCTGGCCGGCGTCCTTGGTGGCCTGACGCTGGGCGTCGTTGAAGTACGCGGGCACGGTGATGACCGCGTCCGTCACGTCCTCACCGAGGTAGGACTCCGCGTCGCGCTTGAGCTTCTGCAGCGTGCGCGCGCTGATCTCCTGCGGGGTGTAGTTCTTGTCGTCGATCGAGGCCGACTTCCAGTCCGTGCCGATGTGGCGCTTGACCGAGCGGATGGTGCGGTCGACGTTCGTGACCGCCTGGTTCTTGGCGGGCTGGCCCACGAGGACCTCGCCGTTCTTGGCGAACGCCACGACCGACGGGGTCGTGCGCGACCCCTCGGCGTTGGCGATCACGTTGGCCTCGCCGCCCTCGAGGACGGCGACGCAGGAATTGGTGGTGCCGAGGTCGATACCGACTGCACGTCCCATGATGTTCTCCTTCTCTCCGCGTACTCGACCGCGGACGGGGGTGGTCCGAAACTCCGTTGTTAAGCAGACCCGGCTCAAGGCTCGGATCAGTGACACCACACTGCCTCTCGGAGTGGATGCCGTCAACCCAAGTTGAGTCGGACTCACTGAGGTTTGACGCTCCGTACAACTACCGCCCCGGCCGATCGATTCCCGTTGTGATTCAGATCACGTCAAAAACTGCGCCGCCCCGACTCAAGCAACTCATCCCCGTGGTTCGCCCACCCGGACGCCAGCGCGCATGGGGCTAGATGACGCCCTGCGCGAGCATCGCGTCCGCGACGCGGCGGAAGGCGGCGATGTTCGCCCCGGCCGCCAGGTCGCCGGGCATCCCGTACTCCTCGGCGGTGGCGGCCGTGGTGGCGTGGATGCTGGTCATGATGCGGTCGAGTTCCGAATCGACGCGCTCGAAGTCCCACTGCAGTCGGCCCGCGTTCTGCCGCATCTCGAGTCCACTGGTGGCGACACCGCCGGCGTTCGCGGCCTTGGCGGGGCCGAACAGGATACCCGTGTCGTGTATCACCTCGACGGCCTCTTCGGTGCAGGGCATGTTGGCGCCCTCGGCCACGAGCCGGCACCCGTTCGCGGCCAGGGTCCGCGCGGAGTCGCCGTCGAGTTCGTTCTGGGTCGCGCAGGGAAGTGCGATGTCGCACGTCACCTCCCACACCGGGCGCCCCTCGACGAACTCGCAATCGCCCCGCTCCCGCGCGTAGACCGAGAGCCTCTCCCGCCGCACGTCCTTGACGTCGGCGAGCAGGTCCAGGTCGAGGCCCTTCTCGTCGACCACGTAACCGGAGCTGTCCGAACAGGCCACGACCGTGGCTCCCAGCTGTGTCGCCTTCCTTGCCGCGTACAGGGCGACGTTGCCGGAACCGGACACGACCACCCGCGCCCCGTCGAGGCCGAAGTCGGACTCGCGGAGCATCTCACGGACGTAGTAGACGAGCCCGTACCCGGTGGCCTCGGTCCTGGCCCACGACCCTCCGTAGGCGACCGACTTGCCGGTGATCACTCCCGCCTCGTTCCGGCCGGTGACCTTGCGGTACTGGCCGTACAGGTAGCCGATCTCGCGGGCGCCCACGCCGATGTCCCCGGCGGGGACGTCGAGATCCGCCCCGATGTGATGGGCAAGCTCGGCCATGAACGACTGACAGAAGCGCATGACCTCGCCGTCACTCCGGCCGTGGGGGTCGAAGTCCGAGCCGCCCTTGCCGCCGCCCAGGTCCAGGCCGGTGAGCGCGTTCTTGAAGACCTGCTCGAAGCCGAGGAACTTCAGGGTGTCCTCGTCAACGGACCGGTGGAACCGCAGGCCACCTTTGTACGGACCCAGGTCCGAGCTGAACTGGACCCGGAAACCACGCTGAACCCGGATCGTTCCCGAGTCGTCCACCCACGGCACCCGGAAGGACACCACGCGTTCAGGCTCGACGATCCGCGCGAGGATCCCGCCCTCGACGTACTCCGGATGCTGCCTGACCACGGGGGCGAGAGACTCGAGCACCTCGTGCACGGCCTGCCGGAAGAGCTTCTGCCCGGGATTTCGGGCTACCACGGACTCGAGCGCATCGTGTAGTGCGGCGTCGGCGTCGGACATGGGACCTCCGGTGTAGGGGCTGCGGTGTAGGGGATGCGGCCTGAGGGACGGTCGGCGTGGGCCACCCGCCGCGGGCACTCACCCGATACCGAACCCCCGCAAGGCCCCTGCCACGGCCGGAACGGCGTCGCCGCCGAGCCGCAGCCTAGCCCCTGGCCGGACTCGCCTCCGAGTCAGGTCACGCCGGGAACGCGCGCTGCACTGCCCGGGCCGAAACTGCCCGCCGAGGCCACTGCGGTCCTACGATCGACGTTCACCGGCCCGGCCGGCCCCTGCCCCGCCTCCAGAAGAACAGTGACCTCCATGCGACACCACCCCCGCTGCCGTCGATCGACGCTGGGCGCCATACTCGCCGTGCTCGTGATCGCGACTCCAGTCGCCGCCCATGCCCAGCCACTCGACCCGGTACAGCCACGCGACGGGGCCCCGGCAGTGGACGAGTCCCGCGCCCAGAGCGCGATCGGTCACGAGACCCTCGAGGACGCCCTCGCGGAGGTCGGCACCACCCCGGCGGCATTCCGTTCCCAGTCCGTCCTGGCCGACCGCCTGGCCGTCGCCTCGGACGACTACTCCGCCCGGTTCCCCGAGGCCTTCGCGGGCGTCCAGATCGTCGGAGCGACCGGTCAGGTGGCGGTGGTCCGGGACTCCGAGCGCTCGGAGCTGTTGATCGCGGACGCGCGGTCCCGTGGTTTCTCGGTGTCCACCGCTCCCGCCCCGGCCCGGCAACTGGACGAGACGGCGGAGCGGGCGCAGGCGTGGGCGGACTCCCTCCCCCCGGGCCAGCGGGACGGCGTGAGTGCCATCGACGTGGACCCCTCAACGGGCGACGTCACCGTGGTGGTGGAGGACTCGGGTGCCGCTCCCGCGCCCCCCGCCGACCTCGGGGCGGGCGTGCGCGCCGCAGGCCTGCGACCCGCCCAGGGGTCGCTCGGGTCGGGTGCGGCCGTCCTGGACGCCCCGAACCCCCCGAGCCCTGACCCGGGCGCCCTGGGGCCGGACTCCATGGTGGGCGGGACCCGCATGTACGTCCTGTCCCCCTCCCGCACCGTCGCCAACTGGTGTTCCCTGGGATTCAACGGGATACGTGACGGACGGGTCGTCAACATCACCGTGGCCCACTGCAGTTCCTTCACCGACCAGGCGACGGGCCAGTCGACGTTCCGGCCCGGCACGGTCTCCGAGGACAGCAGGTCGCCGAGGCTCGGAGTCTTCACCTCTGCCGAGGCAGACGAGGGTATGGACGCCGCGCTGATCACCGTCGACCCCGAGGACTACCCACGGTTCCGTAACTCCCACGTCCTCGACGAGAACGCGCTGCCCCTGGCCCTGTCCGGCACGCAGTCCCCGGTCAGGGGGCAGACCCTGTGCAAGTACGGCCAGCGGACGGGTCATACGTGCGGGCAGGTGTCCGGCGTCGACTCGGCGACACCGGGTGGGGTCAGGAACGTCACGATCAACCTGTGCGCGATCGCGGGCGACAGCGGAGGAGTGGTGTTCTCCGCGACCCGTGCGGTCGCCGTGACCAGCCTGTCCAACGCCTTCGACAGAAACGACCAGCCCTACCCGAACTGCGAGACCGCCCGCGCCGACCTCGCGCTCCGCGGAACGGTCCCGACGATGGTCGGGGTGACCGTCGGGGCGATCTCGTCCCGCTTCCCGGGACTCCAGGTGGGCGCCGCCTGACACATCAATCCCACTAATCACACGTGTCGCACTGGACTCAGTAATCACATCTTCGTAATCTTGGCCTCAACTGGGCGACCTGAAGTCGTCCACCGTGCATCACGGAAGGCCACCATGCGCACCACCACGAGACTCGCCGCCCTCACCGCCGCCGCGGCCCTGGTCGTCACAGCGGCCCCCGCCGGCGCCGCCCCCTCCCCAGCGCCCACCACACCGGCGCAGACGCAGGTGTTACCCACCCTCGACTCCGCCCTGGGGCCCCAGCTGACCTCGCTGGTCGAGGCTCTGCGCCGGGACCTGGGGCTGACCCCCGAGCAGTTCCTGGACCAGGCCGGAATCGGCGAGCGCCTCGCCGAATCCCGGCCTCGGTGGGAGAAGGCGTTCCGCGACTCGTTCGGCGGCGTGTGGTTGGACGAGGAGGGCACCGGCCTGGTGGGCGTGGTCGCCGGCGAAGCGGGCGATCTGCTGCGCGCCGAGGCCACCGACGCCGGCTTCACCGTGCAGGACGTCGCGCTGACCACCGAGGAGCTCTCGGCCCGCGAGCGGCAGGTGAGCAAGATCGTCACCGACCTCCCCGAAGACCTCCGGGCACTGGTCACCGGGGTGCGGGTCGACCCCACCCGCAACGCCGTGGTCGTGTCCACCCGCGGCGGGGAGGCCGCCCAGCTGGGCAACCTCACCGCGCGACTGAAGGACCTCGCCGAGGTCGACATGACCGAGGCGCCCGACCCCGCGTGGGACACCGCACCGGTCGGCAGCGAGGACGGTGGGACCCAGTCCGAGGGCGCTCCGAACACGGCCGGGCTCGAACCCGCCACCACCCGCGCGGGCACACCGGGCCCGACGCTCGCCGGTGGCGACCCGGGATCCCTCGCCAGTCTCGCACTGCTCAACCAGACCGGTGTGATCCCCGAGGGCCCGATGCGCACCGTCGTCGAGCTGCTCGCCGGACTGACGCCGGGCACCGGCTCGATCATCGACGGGATGAGCCAGACGATGTCCGACCCCGTCACCCCGGTCCCCCAGAACCAGACGCGCGCCGACGGTCCCGCTCCCACCGGGCCCATAGCCGGGGGCACCGCCTACTCCGTCGCCGTTCCGGGCGGGATCCTCGAGTGCTCGACCGGGTTCAACGGTGAGCTCGACGGCTCGCCCGTCGTCATCACCGCCGCGCACTGCGCCGGTGCCGACGGCACGCGCGCCGCACTCGCCGACGGCCAGGAGTTCGGCACCATGACGCGGACCCAACGCGACGGGATCGACACCGCGCTCGTGGCCGTCGACCCCGCGTTCGCCGACCGCTTCCGCACGAACCTGGTCGGCGCCGGTCCCGACACCACCCAGGCGATCACCGGTACCGCCGCACCCGTCGTCGGGCAGAAGGCCTGCAAGACCGGGTTCCGGACCGGCTTCTCCTGTGGCACCGTGTCCGAGGTCGGCGCGACGATCGACGTGGCCGGGTCCCGCACCATCGCCAACGCGTTCACGGTCGACCTCTGCGCCCTCCCAGGCGACAGCGGCGGCGTCGTGTTCTCAGGAGACAAGGCACTGGGGATCTCCAGCGCGTCCAACGTCGCCGAGACCGGGACCTGCGCCAATGCTGACGCGGTGGCCAGGGAGAACGGGTACGTCCCGCGCCTGTCGGCGGTCCCGATCGCCGACGTCATGGCCGCCCATCCCGGTCTGACACTGCGAACCAACTGACGCCACCAGCCTCGCGGGCCCCGTTCCCCGAATCGAGTGCGCTCCACTTAGGGCGACCTCAACTCGGTGAACGGGGCCCGCGTGGCTTACCTTTAACGACAAGACCGTCGGCGGGCACCCCAGGGGTCGTCAGGTGCTCGTGCGTCGAGAAGTGCGACGAAAGGCCGCGAACCATGTCAGGCGTGACCATCACTCTCGGGACGATCGGTGTCCTGCTCAGCCTATTTGCCTGGGCCTCGTTCATCGGCGGCCTGTCGCGGATGGTGCGGAGCATCATGCTGGGGCAGAAGGACGGCTTCAACCGCGTGGGGCCCGTGTTCGCACGGATGAAGAACACGATCATCGAGGTCGGCGCCCACACCAGGATGGCCAGGAAGCGGTCGGTCGGCTTCTTCCACTGGTTCGTCATGATCGGCTTCATGCTCGGCTCGATCGTCTGGTTCGAGGCCTACATCCAGACGTTCAACCCCCGCGGCGGATGGCCCTGGCTGTCGCAGCAGTCCTGGTACCACGTGCTGGACGAGTTCCTGGGTCTGGGCACGGTCATCGGCATCACGGTGCTGATCATCATCCGCCAGGTCAATCAGCGTCGCAGCCTCAACCGGTTCAACGGTTCCGACCGCCGGGCCGCGTACTTCGTCGAGACCGTCGTCCTGCTCGAGGGCCTGGGAATGCTCTTCGTCAAGGCCGGCAAGCTCGCGCTCTACCGCGAGGACGGCCAGGACTTCAACTGGGCGCACGACTGGGTGTCCGGCCCCATCTCCACGGTCCTGCCGGCCAACGAGCTCATGGTGTCGATC
The DNA here is from genome assembly GCF_003052165.1 of Dietzia sp. JS16-p6b. Lineage (NCBI taxonomy): Bacteria > Bacillati > Actinomycetota > Actinomycetes > Mycobacteriales > Dietziaceae > Dietzia > Dietzia sp. JS16-p6b. The sequence continues at coordinate 3,142,989 of NZ_CP024869.1, forward strand.
TTCGCGCTGATCAAGCTGCTCACCGGAATGATCTGGCTGTACGTCGTGGGCCGCAACATCACCTGGGGTGTGGCGTGGCACCGCTTCTCGGCCTTCTTCAACATCTACTTCAAGCGCGAGGCCGACGGCCGCACCGCGCTCGGCGCGCTCAAGCCCATGACCATGGACGGCGAGGCGCTGACCATGGAGAAGATCGAGGAGCGCACCGAGGCGGACGAGGACTTCGAGCCGGTCCTGGGCGCGGGCGCGATCGAAGACTTCTCGTGGAAGGGCTGGCTGGACTTCTCCACCTGCACCGAGTGCGGACGCTGCCAGGAGCAGTGCCCCGCCTGGAACACCGGCAAGCCGCTCAGCCCCAAGCTGATGATCATGGCGCTGCGCGACCACGCCCACGCCAAGGCCCCGTATCTGCTCGCCGGTGGCAAGACCACGATGGGTGAGGAGACGGGACTCGTCGACGCCGAGGGCAACCCGGACGAGAAGAAGCTCGCCAGGATCCCCGAGGCCGCCCGCCTGGAGGCCCAGCGCCCGCTGGTCGGCCACACCACCGCCGACGTGTCCGACGACCCGACGGCCGCCGGCATCATCGACCCGGAGGCCCTGTGGTCCTGCACCACCTGTGGCGCCTGCGTCGAGCAGTGCCCGGTGGACATCGAGCACGTGGACCACTTCATCGACATGCGCCGCTACCAGGTGCTCATCGAATCGGAGTTCCCCACGGAACTCGCCGGCCTGTTCAAGAACCTGGAGAACAAGGGCAACCCCTGGGGGCAGAACAACTCGGGCCGCGACGAGTGGATGAAGTCCCTCGACTTCGACATCCCGGTCATCGGCTCCGACATCGAGGACTTCTCGGACACCGAGTACCTGTTCTGGGTCGGCTGTGCCGGAGCGTTCGAGGACCGCGCCAAGAAGACCACCCAGGCCGTCGCCACGCTTCTGCACACGGCCGGCGTGAAGTTCGCCGTCCTGGGCCAGGGCGAGACCTGTACCGGTGACTCCGCCCGCCGCGCGGGCAACGAGTTCCTGTTCCAGATGCTCGCCGAGCAGAACATCGAGACCATGAACAACGCCTTCGACGGTGTGCCCACCGGCCAGCGCAAGGTCGTCGTCACGTGTGCCCACTGTCTCAACGCTCTCAAGAACGAGTACGGCGACTTCGGCGGCGATTACCAGGTCGTCCACCACACGCAGTTGCTCAACCGCCTCGTGCGCGAGAAGCGGCTCGTGCCGGTCGCACCGATCGACGGTGGCGTCACCTACCACGACCCGTGCTACCTCGGCCGTCACAACAAGGTCTACGAGGCTCCGCGAGAGCTCATGGACGGTTCCGGTGTGACACTCACGGAGATGCCCCGCCACGGTCAGCGCTCCATGTGCTGTGGCGCCGGTGGCGCGCGCATGTGGATGGAGGAGACGGTCGGCAAGCGCATCAACATCGACCGCGTGGACGAGGCGTTGTCGACCAAGGCCACCAAGATCGCGACCGGCTGCCCGTTCTGCCGCGTCATGCTCTCGGATGGCGCGACCGCTCAGACCGACGGCACCGAGCAGGAGGGCCAGGTCGAGGTCGTGGACGTGGCCCAGCTGCTGCTGGAGTCCGTCACGCGCGACGGTGGCCTGCCGGAGCCTCGCGAAGCCGCGTGGCTGGAGCAGCCGAAGCGCGAGAAGACCGCGGCCGAGAAGGAGGCCGACGAGAAGGCGGCCCGGGACGCCGCGCCGGCCGAGTCCAAGACCGCTGTCGCCGAGCCCGCCTCGGCCCCGGACAACCCGGTCATCGACGAGGGCGAGGGCGCCGAGGTGGCCGCGGCCGGCTCCGAGGGCACCGTCAGTGCCGCCGGGTCCGGTCCGTCGGCCGCCGATTCGACGGGCGCACCCAAGTCGGGCGGGCTCTCGCTCGGTGGTGGCGGAAAGGCGCCCGGCGGGCCCAAGGCTCCCGGCGGGGCCAAGGCTCCCGGCGGGGCCAAGTCACCGGGCGGGGCCAAGGCGGGCGGCGAGTCCGCGACCGAGGCGCAGTCCGCGGTCAAGGACGCCGAGCGCACCGAGGAGACCAGGGGGGCCGCCACGGGTTCCGCGCCGGCCACCACCGGGGCTCCGAAGTCCGGCGGCCTCACCCTCGGCGGCGGCGCCAAGGCCCCCGGCGCACCCAAGGCACCCGGAGCACCCAAGGCTCCCGGCGCACCGAAGGCACCCGGGGCACCGAAGGCGGCGCCGGCACCCGCCGAGACCGAGGCGCCCGATCCCTCATCGGCGCACCCTGCCGGTGCTGACGCCGAACCCGCCGCGCCGGCCAAGCCCACCGTCGGTCTGGGTCTGAAGGGCGGCGGCAAGGCGCCCGGCGCACCCAAGGCCCCCGGCGCGCCCAAGGCGTCCGCCCCGGCCGCGCCGGCGGAGACGTCACCCGCCGAGCCCACGACGGCGCCGGACACGGCGACCGAGGAGCCGAAGACCGACACCCCGGCATCCGACGACACGGCCACCAAGGCGAAGGCACCGGCGGCGCCCGGGAAGGCCAACTCGATCCCCCGGTCGACGAAGCCGGGCGGTTACGGCCTGTCCCTCGGCTGACCTCCCGTCACACGCACTGCGGCCCGTGATCGAGACTCGATCACGGGCCGCAGTGCTTTCCCGGCTCCGCCGTCAGCAGGGGTGATGAACGCGCTGGACCTCGTACACCGGGGTGGGCACTCCTTCCATCCTCGCCTTGAGCTGCAGGGCCAGGTACTTGGAGTAGTGGCGTGACTGGTGCAGGTTGCCGCCGTGGATCCAGAGCTGGTCGACGTTCGTCGGCTTCCACATGTTGCGCAGCTCCCCCTCCCAGGGCCCGGGGTCCCGGGTGGTGTCGGAGCCGTATCCCCAGACCTTGCCCACCCGGTCGGCGACGTCCTGGGACACCAGATCGGTCAGCCACTGGTTCATCGAGCCGTAGCCGGTGGCGTAGACGATGAGGTCGGCGGGCAGGATCGTCCCGTCGTCCAGCTCCACCCCGTCGGGGTGGATCCGCGTCACCTGACCGCGCGCCAACGCGACCTCGCCGTCGATCACCAGCTGACTGGCACCGACGTCGATGTAGTATCCCGAGCCGCGACGGAGGTACTTGAGAAACAGGCCGGAGCCGTCCTCCCCGAAGTCCAGCTCGAACCCGGCGTCCCGGAGCCTGCCGTAGAACTCGGCGTCCTTCTCCGCCATCTGCTCGTAGACGGGGATCTGCACCCCGGGGAGCAGCCGGTAGGGCCAGGAGGCGAAGAGCATGTCGGCCTTCTCGGTCGTCACGCCGGCCTCGAGGGCCTCCTCGGAGTACAGGGGTCCGAGCGCGAGCGACATGAGCGAGTCACTTCTCGCGATGTGGGTGGAGGAGCGCTGCACCATGGTGACCTCCGCGCCGTGGTCCCACAGCGCGGCGCAGATGTCGTGCGCGGAGTTGTTCGAGCCGATCACCACGGCCCGCTTACCCTCCACGTCCCCCTCACCCGTGAACTCGGAGGAGTGCCACTGCTCCCCCGCGAACGACTCGGCGCCCTCGACGTGAGGGATGTTGGGGTAACCGGAGACCCCGAGGGCGAACACCAGCTGGGTGGGTCGGAGTTCGACCCTCTCACCGCGCCGGTCCACCTCGACACGCCAGGTGCCGGACTGGTCGTCGAAGTCCGCGTTGAGACACTGCGTGCCGGACCAGTAGTCGAGCTCCATGATCGCGGTGTAGTGCTCCAGCCAGTCCCCGACCTTGTCCTTCGAGGGGAACACGGGCCAGTCGTCGGGGAAGGGGATGTACGGGAGATGGTCGTACCAGACCGGATCGTGGAGGTGGAGCGACTTGTAGCGCTTGCGCCACGAGTCGCCGGCCCGCTCGTTCTTCTCGATCACCAGGGTCGGCACGCCCAGGCGCTTGAGTCGGGCCGCGAGTCCGATCCCGCCCTGCCCGCCACCGATGATCACCGTGTACGGCTGCCCGGTGTAGCCGAGCGTCTCCTGACGTTCCCGCTTCCGCTCGAGCCAGGTCTTGCGCCCCCTCCGGATGACGTGTTCGACGCCCTGCTCCCGGGTCCGACGCCTCTTCTCCTCGTGGCCTCTGAGCTCCTGCATCGTGGTCAGGAGGGTCCAGGCCCTGCCGTCACGCAGTCGGAGGTGGGCCCACCCGCGGCCGGCCACGGTCTCGAAGCTCACCCACGCCTCGACCACACCGTCCGACGCGCTCGCGGGTTCGTCGAGCGACCAGTCGGAGGGCGAGACCGCGACGAGCTGGGAGTCGAGCATCCGGCGGATCTGCTCGCGTCCCTCGAGTGTCTTGAGGTTCCACGTGAAGGCCACGAAGTCACGCCAGTACCCGTCGGGCTCGAACAGCTGCGCGGCCCGGTCGGAGTCCCCCGCCCGGAGGGCGTCGTCGAACTCCGCGAGCCAGGAGGTGATCGTCTCGTCCGGCCCACCTCGCTCGGTGGGGACGGCTGTCGTCTGGGTCATGTCCGCTCCTTCGTGTCGTGTAGCTTCGGCGATGACGTAGATCACACTTTTGTCCCCAGGGGGTGGCAATGTCGTTGCACCCGGCCCTCAGGTTCTCCGACCCCCGGGCCTTCGCCGAGCGCTCGATCCGGGCCCACGGGATCGCGCTCGCCGGTGGCGCGACCTCGGATCTCGACACGCGGGTGCTGCGGGCGTGGAGGCGTAGCGGTGCGGCCGGGATATCGCCGGATCAGGAGTTGCCCGCGCGCGTCCTCAGCCGTGAGCAGGTGGCGGACGCGCGTGGGCGCACGCCGCTGCGGCACATCGCCGCCGACGTGGTGGCCTCGGTGTCCGACACGTCGGCCGCGGGCCGCCACCTGGTGGTGCTCACGGATGCCCGGGGGTGCCTGCTCTGGAGATCGGGCAGTCCCGAGGTGCTCCGTCGCGCGGACACGATCGCGTTCGCCGAGGGCGCGGACTGGTCGGAGCGGGGAATCGGCACGAACGGCATCTCCCTCGCGCTGGAGACCGGGACGTTGACCCACGCCACCGCGGGCGAACACTATGTCCGGGCCCACCACGGGTGGACGTGCACGGCCAGTCCCGTCCGCGACGCCGGCGGCAGGATCCTCGGCGTGCTGGACGTCTCCCACCCGGTGCGCTTCTCGAGTTCTGAGACGGCGGCGCTGGTCCGGTGCGGTGTGCGGCTCGCCGAGGCTCTGCTCGCGAGCGGGGCGGGCGGGCCGGCCCCGGGAACCCGGAGCGCGGCCGACCGCCCGGCGGATCCGGTGCCGCGGCCCGGCCCCGACGGGCGGGCCGGTCGAGACGGGGCCCCGGTGACCGAGATCCGTCTGCTCGGGTGGCGGCCGTCGGTGATCCGTGCCGACGGGTCGAGCATCGACCTCACCCCGCGACGGGCGGAGTTGCTCGCGTTGTTGGCGTCCCGGGAGGCCTGGTCGGCGCGGTCCCTGTCCGAGGCGCTCTACGGTGACGGCGACGCCACGGCCACGGTCCGGGGGGAGGTGCGCAGGCTCCGTCAGCTCACCGGCCTGTCGATCGACTCCCAGCCGTACGCCCTGGCCCCGCACGAGAGGCGATGCGTGGACTACCTCTCGGTGCAGCATCCCGACGATCTCCTGCCCCATTCGGACATCCCGGCCATCATCGATCTGCGGTACGGGATCTGACGCCACGGGTCCGATGCCACCGGTCTGACGCCCACGGGGTCGGCGCGACCGGAGCACCGCCGGTCCGGGGTGGCACAATCTGCAGACATGACGCCTGAGACCACGGGACGCACGCTCCGCCAGCCGCGCACGCTCGACCAGTCGTCCAAACTCAAGGACGTCCTCTACGAGATCCGTGGCCCCGTGCTCGCGCGGGCGAACCAGCTCGAGGCGGAGGGCCACCGGATCCTCAAGCTGAACATCGGCAACCCCGCGCCCTTCGGGTTCGAGGCACCGGACGTGATCATGCGCGACATGATCGCGGCTCTCCCCCATGCGCAGGGCTACTCGGAGTCCAAGGGCATCCTGTCGGCCCGCCGGGCGATCTTCACGCGCTACGAGTTGGTGCCCGATTTCCCCCACCTGGATGTGGAGGACATCTACCTGGGCAACGGAGTCTCCGAGCTCATCACGATGACGATGCAGGCCCTGCTCGACGACGGCGACGAGGTCCTCATCCCGGCGCCGGACTATCCGCTCTGGACCGCCATGACCTCGCTCGCGGGCGGCAGGCCCGTCCACTACCTCACGGACGAGGACGACGACTGGAATCCGTCACTCGAGGACATCGCCTCGAAGATCACGCCCAGGACCAAGGCCATCGTGGTGATCAACCCCAACAACCCCACCGGGGCGGTCTACTCCCGCGAGGTCCTGCAGGGGATCGTGGACCTGGCGCGCGAGCACAGTCTGCTCATCCTGGCCGACGAGATCTACGACCGGATCATCTACGACGAGGCCCAGCACACCTCGATCGCCTCGCTCGCGCACGATCTGCTGGTCCTGACCTTCAACGGACTGTCCAAGACCTACCGCGTGGCGGGTTACCGGGCGGGCTGGATGGCGATCACCGGACCGAAGGCGCACGCGGCCGGGTTCCTCGAGGGACTGGAATTGCTGGCCTCGACGAGACTGTGCCCCAACGTGCCGGCGCAGCACGCGATCCAGGTGGCTCTCGGCGGGTACCAGTCGATCGACGAACTGATCGAGCCCGGGGGACGGCTCCACGAGCAGCGCGGCATCGCGTGGGAAAAGCTCAACTCGATCCCGGGGGTGAGCTGCGTCAAGCCGATGGGAGCCCTCTACGTGTTCCCCAGGCTCGACCCGGAGGTCCACGAGATCTACGACGACCGCCTGTTCGCCCTGGACCTTCTCGAGCGCGAGCGCATCCTCGTCACCCAGGGCACGGGGTTCAACTGGCCGAATCCGGACCACTTCCGGGTGGTCACGTTGCCGGCCGGCCGGGACCTCGCCGTGGCGATCGAGCGGATCGGCAACTTCCTGGCCTCATACCGTCAGTAGACCCGGGACTCTCACGCACGCGTGCCGACGGTCGCCCGGTCCAGTTCCTCCGAGGTCACGTCCCGGGAGAGCCACACCGCGGCCGCTGTGGTGAGCGGGACGCACAGCGCCAGCGCGATCGCGCCGACGAGCGACCGCATCAGCTCCACCGCCACGACATCGGACGTGAGGATCGACAGCGGCGAGCGGGTTCCCAGCGAGAACAGCAGCAGCAGGGGGAGCGCCGACCCGGTGTACGCCAGCACCAGGGTGTAGACCATCGAGGCCACGTGGTCGCGTCCGACGCCCATCGCGGACCGGAACACCTCGACGGGGCCGGCGTGGGGGTCGAGGTGGCGCATCTCGAACACGGTCGCGGACTGGCTCACGGTGACGTCGTTGAGCACGCCGAGCGCGCCGATGATGAAGCCGGCGAGCAGGAGCCCGGTGAGCGAGACGTGTTGCACGAACACCTGGACCTGGGTCGTGGAGTCGCCACTGAGCCCGGTGATCCTGGTGGTCTCGATGACCACCCAGCTCAGTAACGCCGCCGCCAGCATCGCGGACAGCGTTCCGAGGAGGGCGGCGTGGGTCTTGAGGTTGATCCCGTGCACCACGTAGATCACCAGGTAGAGGACGGCGGAGCCGCCGATGACGGCCACCAGGATGGCCGGGTTGCCGTCCAGGATCGAGGGCAGGACGAACCCTACGACGACGAGGAGGGCCACCACGATCCCGATGAGGGCCCGCAGCCCCTTCCATCGCCCGACGGCGACCATCACCGCGGCGCCCACGAGGAGCCACAGGGCCATGGGCACGGTCCGCGTGAAGTCCTCGAACGCGTAGATGTCGGTGGCTCCCTGGGGTGAGCGGCCCAGCTGGATCTGGTCACCGGCGCCGAGATCCGGGGATCCGGGCCCGGGCGGTATCTCCAGCAGCACCTCCCGGCCGGCGTCCGGGCCGGTGTCGAGCCGCACGATCGAGCGCGGGCACTCGGGGCCGGGGAACCGGGGGTCGAGCGGCGGCCCGGGCAGGACCCGCCCGTTGTCCGGGGAGCCGCAGGGCGCCATCTCGGTGGACACGACCTCGCCGCGCTCGGTCATCACCGAGGCCCCGGACGCCTGGGCGAAGTACGGGTCCAGCTCGGGGTCGGTGAAGGTGGGCCAGAGGAGCGCCACCCCGATGAGGGTCGCGATCGCGCCCAGGGTCAGGGCGACCACCGTGATCCGCCCGGCGCTGCCGGACGGCACGAGGCGGGTCCCGCGAGGGGCGCGCTCGACCCGGTGCCTGTGCCTGTGTCTGGGGCTAGGGCTGGGAGGGGTCGCCGACCGGTCGCTCACGCCGGTAACCCTAACCCGGACCGCGCCCGCCGGCAGGGGCAGCACGATCGCCGGCGCGACCGGTCAGGAAACGGCCACCCCGCGGCCGAGGGCGCGGTAGGTCCAGCCGGCCGCGCGCCAGGCCTCGGCGGGCATGCAGTTGCGCCCGTCCAGCATGATCCGCCCCCGCGCCACCCGGGTCACGGCCGCCGGGTCCAACTCGAGGAACTCCGGCCACTCGGTGGCCACCAGCACCACATCCGCGCCCTCACACGCCTCGAGCGCCGACCCCGCGTACGTCAACGTCGGGAACAGCGCCCGCGCGTTGTCCAGCGCCTGCGGGTCGTACACCACCGCCTGCGCCCCCTTGAGCGAGAGCATCCCCGCCACGTTCAACGCCGGGGAGTCCCGCACATCGTCGGAGTCCGGCTTGAACGCCGCCCCCAGCACCGCGACCGTCTTACCGATCAACATCCCCCCACACGCCTCGGTCGCCAGATCCACCATCCGCTCCCGGCGACGCATGTTGATCGAGTCCACCTCCCGCAGGAACGACATCGCCTGATCGGCACCCAACTCCCCCGCGCGTGCCATGAACGCCCGGATGTCCTTGGGCAGACACCCCCCACCGAACCCCAGCCCGGCGCCCAGGAACCGCCGACCGATCCGCGGATCCATCCCGATCGCATCCGCCAACACCGTCACATCAGCGCCCGCCGCCTCACACACCTCCGACACCGCGTTGATGAAGCTGATCTTGGTGGCCAGAAACGCGTTCGCGCTGACCTTGACCAACTCCGCCGTGGCCAGGTCCGTCACGATCACCGGGCACGGATCGGACTCCAGGATCGGCACGTACGCCCCCCGCACCACCTCCTCGACCGGACCACCGGGCTCCCTCACCCCGATCACGATCCGATCCGGCGTGAGCGTGTCGGCCACCGCGAAGCCCTCCCGCAGGAACTCCGGGTTCCACACCACCTCCGCCCGCACCCCGGCCCGCACCCGCTCGTCGGCGATGTCCTGCAACCTCGCCGCCGTACCCACCGGCACCGTCGACTTGCCCACCATCACCGCGTCCGCGGTCAGCAACGGCGCCAAGCGGGCCACCACCTCCTGAACATGCGAGGTGTCCGCCGCGAACTCCCCCTTGCGCTGTGGGGTCCCCACCCCGATGAAATGCAGATCCGCGAACTCCGCCGCCTCCGCATAATCCGTGGTGAACCGCACCCGACCCGCCTCGACCTGTCGCTTCAGGATCTCCGGCAACCCCGGCTCGTAGAACGGCACCTCCCCGCGACGCAGCCGATCGATCTTCGCCTCGTCCACATCCACACCCAGCACCTCATGGCCCAACTCCGCCATACACGCGGCATGAGTCGCACCCAGATACCCGGTCCCGAACACCGTCATACGCATGGCTTACTTCTACTGCCTTCGGACGACATCCCGGAAACGCCGGGGTGAACGCGGGACGAGCGTCCTGCTGCGGGTGCGGGTGCGGGGGCGGCCCGCTTCTCGGACGGGCCCGGTCCGGAGGCAGGGCCGGTCAGCGGAAGTTGAGGTACGCCTTGGAGGCCGTCGGCCCGCGCTGCCCCTGGTACTTCGAGCCCGTCGCCGCGGTGCCGTAGGGGACCTCGGCGGGGCTGGACAGCCGGAACAGGCACAGCTGGCCGATCTTCATCCCCGGCCACAGCGTGATGGGCAGGTTGGCCACGTTGGACAGCTCGAGGGTGATGTGCCCCTCGAACCCCGGGTCGATGAACCCGGCGGTGGAGTGCGTGAGCAGACCCAGTCGGCCGAGCGAGGACTTGCCCTCGAGTCGACCAGCGAGGTCGTCGGGCAGGCCCAGACGCTCGAGAGTCGCCCCGAGGACGAACTCTCCCGGGTGCAGCACGAACGGGTCCCCCTGGGCGGGTTCGACGAGTTCCGTGAGGTCGTCCTGCTGCTGTGCCGGATCGATGTGGGTGTAGCGCGAGTTGTTGAACACGCGGAACAGACTGTCCAGACGGACGTCGATGCTCGACGGCTGGATCAGCGAGGAGTCCAAGGGGTCGATCGTGAGCCGCCCGTCGGCGAGCTCGGAGCGGAGGTCACGGTCGGAGAGCAGCACGGTCTAGAGGGTATCGCGACCCCCCGGCGAGCAGTCGGAGCTGGGTGCCCAACTCCGTGACCCCCACGCACGCCTCGGCGAAGGGCAGTTGCTCGCGGTGGATGCGCCCGTCGCGACCGACGATCTCGATATCCACCCCCGCCCGGTCGATGCCGACCAGCAGCGGGCGCTCGGCCGGGAGGCATCGGCACACGCGCAGCGCCATACGCGGCACGACCTGGCAGCGCGGGTCGTTGAGGTGGGCGAGCCAGTGTCCCTCGAGGTCGGAGAAGGGGTCGGGCCCGGAGGTCGCCAGATCCTCGGGGTCGATGTCGGTCACGCCGTCATCGTCGGTCAGCACGATCCGCTCGGCCCGGAGCCGCACCAGCGCGACACCGGTGCCCACGTCCAGCAGGACGGTGTCGGGGAGGTCGCGGGCGATCTCGCCCGCGGTGCGGCGCTGGGCGCGCAGGCCCGGCAGTTCCACACGACCCTCGACGACGACGATGCGTCGACACCGCCCCTCGGCCGCGCCTCCGATGATCTCGTCCAGGACTTCGAGTCGGGCCGTCGCTCCCCCGACACCGATCACGCTCGCGTGCGCCATCGGGAGCGCCACCCAGAGGTCGGCGGTCCCGGGCACCTGGTGCACCAGGGTCACCTCTGGTGCGGACGCGGCGGATGCGGCGGAGGGACTGCTCGGGGTGGAGAGAAGTTCCAGTGTCGCCCGGGGGCACCGGCGTAGCGCCGAGCTCACTCGTTCCGCGGGCTCGGGCACAGGCCCCACCAGTGATCGCATGCCAACTCCTCGTGGTCGTTCCCGCACCGTTCCGGCGCCTCTGGGAGGAGCGCCGGAACGGTCCGGGGGCGGGGACGTGACTACCCGCAGCGACCAACTTAGGTAAGGCTTACCTCTTTGGCAAGGGTTTGGGTCGAGGTGGTGTTTTGCGGCCTTATCCCCCGAGGGCGGCGATCTCGGCCAGAAGGTCTCCGGAATCGCGGCAGACCTGCGAGAACGGCAGTCGTTCGACCACTCTGGACCCGGTCGCGGCCCCGACCGAGAGATCCAGGCCGGCGCTGTCGACGCCGACGATCCACGGGTCGGTACCCGCGATCTGGTGGCCACCGCGCAGCGCGAGCCGCGCCGCGAGTGCGGAGTCGGATCCGAGACGGCGCAACCACGCCTGCTCGTCGACACCGATCGGGTCCACTGCTGCCGCCGCGAGCTCACCGCGCGCGATCACGTACGCCCCGTCGGCACACATGTAGGAGATGTCGAGCGGCCGCACCTCACTCAGTCGCAAGGCACCGGTCTCGCCGCCGTGCCCCGACCCGCCCTCGGCGGCGACCAGCCTGCGCCGCCGCGTCGGCGAGGACGCCGTGACGATCCCGGCGATGGTCACCACGCCTCGAACCACGGCGCACTCGTCATCGCATCGGGTGGACCCGGTACGGCCGTCCACCGCGAAGGATGGTCCTGCTCCGACCCGACGACATCGGCCGGTGCACACCGTGTCGACGATCTCGGCGGACGCTGATCCACCCGTGGACGCCACACCGCCCGACTCACCCCCGTCGCGGGACATGCCGCCGACGTCGACGACGAGCACGATCACACCGTCGTCGCGGACCCGCGCGGACCGTAGTGGCCGGGTCAGCAGCCCTGAACCGACCGTGCCCGCGGCCCCGCGCGCCAGGACGGTGCGCACTCGTCGGGCGATGGGCCGCTCCGTCACGTCCTCCATGCTCGTCCTCCCCGGGAAGAGTCGTCCGTCGACCGATGACCGGCCACTGAAACGGGTTCTCACCCTATTCCAGCGTGAACGGCCACCGGTTCCATACCCGTGGGCGCAGCGAATCGTCGTGAGAACGGCCACACCACCGGTCCCGGCGCAGACCCCCGGACCGCGCGGATATGCGCCGCGCCCCGCGCACGTGGTGCAATCGGGGGTATGGACGATTTCAGGGAAGAGCCCTCCAAGTACATCTGGCGATGGACCATCTGGTCCTGGGTGTGCGTGGGCATCGCCGCCCTCATCGTGGCGATGGGACTGACCGGCGGCGGTTCACTCACCCCGTGGGTCTTCGGCGCGCTCGCCGTTGCCGTTGTCGGCGGGGTCGGTTTCGGGTTCGTGCCCCGCGCCTCGCTCGCACAGACCCGGCGACCCATGACCACCGGAGCCAAGCGAAAGGCCGCCCGCAAAGACCCCCGGAACCGCTGACGCCCGGAGCCTTCGTGCTAATCTGAACCGGCCTTCGAGCGGCGACGCCGCGTGAAGTGCACTGCCGATGTAGTTCAATGGTAGAACTTCTGCTTCCCAAGCAGACAGCGCGGGTTCGATTCCCGTCATCGGCTCAGTTGTCGAGGCCCTCCCCCACGGGAGGGCCTCGAGTCATCTGGCGAGCCCATTCCTTCGTGACCCTGCTCCCTCGCGACACCCCGCCGCAATGGTCGCGATCAGGCGCCTGGCGTGGTCGTGCTCGGCACGGACGACCCGCCCTTTCCGTTACCGTTCTCGCCCCCGCGGCGCCGCAGGAGCTGGAACCCGGGAATGCCCTTGACCGCCTCGAGACAGTGCTGCGCGACCTCGAGGATCTGGTGGACCTCCGGTGCCACGGTGTCTAGCGAAGCGATCACGGGAATCACGTCGTTCTCGAGACTGTCGCCCAGCGCGGGCAGGTGGTCGATGAACTTGACGACGGCCCTGATCTCCTCCGGCTCGACCGATTCGAGTATCTCGTCGGCGATCGGTTCCAGGAGCGCGATGGTCTTGTCCGCCCACACCAGGACCTCGGTGAGGCGGGTCGCCACCTTCCCGGCTGTCTCCGGAGAGAGCTCGGCATCGACCAGCAGGGCCTCGACCACCGGCTTGACGGGCGCCAGGGCCGAGTCGGCGAAATCCAGGAGTGGCTCCACTCGTCCGATGAGTCCACCGGCCTCGATCACCAGGTCGTCGGCGACGTCCACCGTCGCACTGACCCGTCCCACCACGCCGTCCGCGGAATCCACAGTCGACCCCACTCGCGCCACGATCCCGTCCGCCGACTCCACCGTCGACCCCACCCGCGCCACGATCCCGTCCGCCGACTCCACCGTCGACCCCACCCGCGCGACCGTGGAGTCGGCGGAGGAGACCGTGCGCTCGACGTCGTCGATCACCGCGTCAGCCCGCGAGACGGTGGTCCGCACCCCGTCGACGGTCTCCGCGGCCGTCAGCACGATCCGGTCGATGGAGGACACGGTCCGCTCGACCTCGTCCAGAAGACGCTGGACCCGCCGGACGACGGACTCCACGTCCTCCAGGAGGGCCATCACCCGCGCCGGCAGGAGGAGTAGCTCACGCGCCACCGAAAGCTCCCACTCCACCACTCGGAACGCGCTGTTGACGAGGGATGACGCGGAGGGCACCCGGACCTGCAGTTCAGCCATGGATCGATTCTGCCCGAACATCCCACGCGGGGCCTCCGGATCAGCGCACCATGGAGAAAGCAGCGGGTGGATGGACCCCATGGCGCTCCCCGGAAGGAGTACGAGATGAGCGCACGACAGGTCGTGACCTTCGATGATCTACGACTCGATGACTCACCCGAGTACGGAGGCAAGTCGGCCAATCTCGGGGAGATGACCGGAGCAGGACTCGCGGTGCCACCCGGTTTCGCGATCGGCCAGTCGGCGTATCTGGAGGCGATGGACGCCGGAGGCGTCCGCGCACGTCTGCACGCCGATCGGGTTCCGGAGGAAGGACTCACCGAGGCCGAGCTCATGGCGAGGTCCGCGGAACTGACGCGGACCGTAGCGGACGTGGACATGCCGGTTCCTCTGCGCGAGTCGGTCCTGGAGCACTACCGCGCGCTGGGACACGACGTCCCGGTCGCGGTCCGCAGCTCCGCCCCCGCCGAGGACGCGGGCGACACGTCGTTCGCCGGCATCCACGAGTCCTACACCGACGTCGTCGGCGAAGACGCCCTGCTCGATGCAGTCCGCAAGTGCTGGTGCTCGCTGTGGTCGCCGCGAGCGATGACCTACCGGGCGGTGTCGGGTTACGACGAGGAGCCGTCCATCGCGGTGGTCGTCCAGCGGATGGTCCGCTCCGACACCTCAGGGGTGGCCTTCACCGCGGACCCCCGCACCTCCCGGACCGACCGGGTGGTGATCGAAGCGGCCTTCGGCCTCGGGGAGGTCGTCGTGGGCGGCAAGGTCGAGCCCGACACCTACGTCGTCGACAAGTCCGACCTGGGCGTCCTCTCCGCCCACGTGGGCCGCAAGCTCACGCGGATCATCGCCGGCCGCACAGACGACGGACTCGTGCCCGTTCCCGAGGAGATGCAGACCACCCGCGTCCTCGACGACGAACAGGTGCGAGCCGTCGCCCGTCAGGCCATGGCGTCGGAAGCGCACTACGGCACGCCACAGGACACCGAGTTCGCATTCGAGGACGGCGAGCTGTATCTCGTCCAGACCCGCCCTATCACCACCCTCGTGGACCGGGCGCCGGACGGTGATCGGGGTGCGTCGGGTGACGGCCGGTCCGGGGGAGACGTGGAGCCGCTCGTCGAGGGACTGGGCGCCGGACCGGGCACGGCCACGGGGCGGGCCCGGGTCCTGCATGAACTCGCGGACGGCGCCGACCTCGCACCCGGCGAGATCCTGGTCGCGACGATGACCGACCCGGACTGGTTGCCGATCCTCAAACGGGCGGCCGCGATCGTCACCGACGAGGGCGGGGTCACCTGCCACGCCGCGATAGTCGGTCGCGAGCTGGGCCGTCCCGTCATCGTCGGCACCAGGTCGGCGACCACGGACATCCACGACGGGCAGACCATCACCGTCGACGGCACGGCCGGCGTCGTCTACCCGGGCACCGTCCGTCCGGCCGCCGCCGAACAGGCTCCCGCCGACGTCGGTCGGACACCCGAGGCACGGACGCGCGAGGTCACCGCGACCGCGGTGTACGTCAACCTCGCGACCCCCGACGCCGCCGCCCGCGTGGCCGCGATGGACGTGGACGGCGTCGGTCTGCTGCGCGCGGAGTTCCTCATCACCAGCGCACTGGAGGGCGTCCACCCGCGCACGCTCATCACCGAGGGGAGGACAGCCGACTACGTGGACCGCATGGCGTCCGGGATCGCCACGATCGCCGCGGCCTTCGACCCCCGGCCCGTGATCTACCGCGCGACCGACCTTCGCTCGAACGAGTTCCGAGGCCTGCTCGGCGGTGAGGTCGAGGCCGAGGAGCGCAACCCGATGATCGGCTACCGCGGGTGCTTCCGGTACACCAGGGAGCCGGACCTGTTCCGACTCGAGCTGGATGCGCTCGCCCGGGTGCGCGAGAAGCACCGCAACCTGCACCTGATGATCCCGTTCGTCCGCACGGCGTGGGAGCTCCGCGCCTGCCTGGACATCGTCGACGGCCACCCACTCGGGCGCGACCCGGGACTCAAGCGGTGGATCATGGCCGAGGTCCCGTCGGTCGTCCACTGGATCCCGGAGTACGCGGCGATGGGCATCGACGGCGTCTCGATCGGGTCCAACGATCTCACCCAGCTGACCCTGGGCGTGGACCGCGACTCCGAGGTGTGCGCGGAGTTGTTCGACTCCATGGACCCGGCGGTACTGGCGTCCATCGACCAGATCATCGACCGCTGCCACGAATCGGGGCTCACCGTCTCCCTGTGCGGCCAGGCGGCGTCGACCGACCCCGCGATGGCCGAGCATCTCGTGCGCCGGGGGGTGACGTCGGTGTCGGTGACACCCGACTACGCCGAGATCACCCGGCGGACCGTGGCACGCGCCGAGAAGTCGATCCTGCTCGATGCGGCCCGATCGGCGACACGCCGCTCACCTGCGAAATAAGAGCCTTTCCTCACCTTGGACGGATCGCTGACAACGCACTAACATCTGTCTTGTTACCGACGGGTAGGTTCCGGTGAGCACATGGCATCGGTGCCGACCCGCGCGGCCACCTCCATTGCCACGACACCGCACTCCGATCGGAGAAGACCGTAATGGGTCACTACAAGAGCAACGTCCGCGATCTCGAGTTCAACATGTTCGAGGTCCTGCGCATGAACGAGGCACTCGACGCCGGCGAGTTCGGCGACATGGACACCGACACCGCCCGGGGAATCCTCTCCGAGGTCGCCACCCTCACCGAGGGCCCGGTCGCCGAGTCCTTCTCGTCGGCCGACCGCAACCCGCCGGTCTTCGACCCCGAGACCCACTCGGTCTCCCTGCCGGAGGATTTCAAGAAGTCCTTCCGCGCCTGGTACGAGGCGGGTTACTGGTCGATGGGCCTGCCGGAGGACCTCGGTGGCATGCCCGCTCCCCGCGCGTTGGTGTGGGCCGCCGGCGAGATGATGCTCGGCGCCAACCCCCCCGCGTTCATGTACGGCGCCGGACCGTCCTTCGCGGCCGTGCTCTACGAGAACGGCACCGAGGAGCAGAAGCAGTGGGCCGCCACCTGCGTCGAGCGCGGCTGGGGCGCGACCATGGTGCTCACCGAGCCCGACGCCGGATCCGACGTGGGCGCCGGTCGCACCAAGGCCGTCAAGCAGGACGACGGGAGCTGGCACATCGAGGGCGTCAAGCGGTTCATCACCTCCGCGGACTCCGACGATCTCTTCGAGAACATCTTCCACCTCGTCCTGGCCCGCCCCGAGGGCGCCGGACCGGGCACCAAGGGACTGTCGCTGTTCTTCGTCCCCAAGTTCCACTTCGACTTCGAGTCCGGTGAACTGGGCGAGCGCAACGGCGTGTTCGTCACCGGCGTCGAGCACAAGATGGGCATCAAGGTCTCCACCACGTGTGAGCTCACCTTCGGTGGCCACGGCGTGCCCGCCAAGGGTTGGATCGTCGGCGACGGGGAGCTCAACCTTGGCATCCGCCAGATGTTCGACGTGATCGAGCACGCGCGGATGATGGTGGGCACCAAGGCCATCTCCACCCTGTCGACCGGTTACCTCAACGCCCTGGAGTTCGCCAAGGAGCGCGTGCAGGGTGGCGACATGGCCGAGATGGCCGACAAGAACGCACCCCGCGTGACCATCACGCACCACCCAGACGTGCGCCGTGCACTCATCCGTCAGAAGGCGTTCGCCGAGGGCCTGCGCGCGGTGTACATGTACACCGCCGCCCATCAGGACGTCGAGATCGCCCAGCGCGTCTCGGGCGCCGACGGTGAGCTCGCCCACCGCGTCAACGACCTGCTGCTGCCGATCGTCAAGGGTGTCGGGTCCGAGCGGGCATACGAGCTGCTCACCGAGTCACTGCAGACCTTCGGCGGGTCGGGCTTCCTCCAGGATTACCCGATCGAGCAGTACATCCGCGACGCCAAGATCGACTCCCTGTACGAGGGCACCACCGCGATCCAGGCGCAGGACTTCTTCTTCCGCAAGATCGCCCGCGACCGCGGCACCGCCATCGGGCACGTGTCGGCGCAGATCAAGAAGTACATCGAGACCGAGGGGCCCGCCGAGTTGGCCAGCGAGCGCGAGGTGCTGGCGACCGCTCTCGCCGACGTCGAGGCGATGGTCGGCACCTGCTTCGACCACCTTCTCGCCTCGCAGGAGGATCCCAAGCACCTCTACACCATCGGTCTGGCCTCCGTCCGCCTGCTCATGGCGTTCGGTGACCTCATGATGGGCTGGCGTCTGCTCGTCGGCGCCGAGGTCGCGCTCGCCGCGCTGGAGGGCGCGTCGGACGCCGACACCGCCTTCTACAACGGCAAGATCGCCGCCGCCAAGTGGTTCGCGAACAACGAGCTGCCGCTCCTCACCGCCACGCGCGGGATCGTCGCCGGCCTCGGCGGCGAGCTCATGGAGCTGGACGAGGCCGCGTTCTGATGAACCGCTGAGCCGCTCCCCGCGATCCCCGGGGGGTGTGCGTCTTGTTGGGTCCCGACACGACGCACACCCCCCGGGGATCCGTGCATTTCGGGCGCGCACCTCGCGCAGGGGCGGGCGGTCAGTTGCCGGGCAGGACCGGGATCCGGAACTCCGGCAGACCCGGGATCCGTATCGCGTCGTCCGGCACCGGCGGCGGCGCGACCGGGCCGGGCGGCTCGGCGGTGGGTGACGGGCTCTCGACCCGACACTCGACGCGGACGCGGGGCGCATACGTCGAGGACACGGTGTCGGTGCTGACCGTCTCCTCGCCCCGCTGGACCACTCGGGTGACCCGGGCCGTGTACCCGTCGGCGCCCGGGTCCGGGGTGCACCCGGGGCTGGTGAGGACACGGGTCTCGGCGCGGCGGAGGTCGGCCCGCGGCGCGGTCGAGATGCGAACCGTGTACTCGCGGGTCCCCCACAGCCGGACGGTGACCGCGCTGCCGCTACCCGAGGCGTCGATCACCAGGCCCGTGCCCTGAGCGTTGCGGAATCCCACGTCCTCGGACGCGGTGGCGTCGCGACCGGCGGGGAACTGCGCCCCGTCGACACCTCGGCCGGTCCGGACCAGCCCCTGCGCCCCGGACTCGAACGCGGCGTTGAAGAGCGCGGTGGCCACGGCGTCGGCGGACACGTCTCCCGAGACGACCCCGGTGACATCGGACATGGAGAAGGTCTCGCCGGCGGGGATGAACTGCCCGGCGAGCGAGGCGATCATCGACTGCGCCCGTCCACTGGCGCCCACCGCGACGGTGAACTCACCGACGGGCTCGCGGATCCCGGCCCTCTCGGCCTCCTCGGTGGTGACCTCCGGGTCCCGACCCACGTAGGCCACCGGCAGCACGCGCGGCCCCTGCACATCGGTGAGCTGCCCCGGGAGCGCCCTGAGGAGCGGACCCCACGAGACGGTGCGCCCCGGGACTGCGGGGACGACCGAGGCGGTCGATCCGCTGAAGGAGAACGAGGCGTCCCTCCCCTCCTGCTCGGTCTCCTCCATCAGCGGCTCCAGGATCCCCTTTGCCGCATCCGCGTCGAACCGGGGCTCCAGCACGGCCCCGTTGCGCACGAACGTGAGGTACTCGCCGATCCGGTCCCGCGGGAACAGGACGGGCACGGCGTGCGGGTCGTCGGCGTCGACCATCTCGAGCTCCCGCTCGGCGGGGACCGCCCGGTCCCTCCCCGGGGGCGGCGGCGGGGCCGGCAACCGTGTCGTGATGGTGGTGACGGGCGGCTCCGTTCCGTCCTCGCGCATCCGCGAGGCCAACAACGTCAGGTCGCGCCCGGCGGCGGGCTCGGCCACGTCGCGGATGAGCGCACGCACCTCGTCCGCCTGCGTCTCGGTGGGGGTGTAGTCGACGACGAGGTCGACCCCGTCGTCGTCGAGCCAGTGGGCGAGCACGGCATCGCGCGAGCTCTCGATCCGCAGCCGCTGACCGTCCAACGGGATGGCGGAGCGGACCTCGTCGCGGTCGAACCAGATGGCGCCCTCCCGCGGTTCGAAGTCCGCCTGCAGGGAGAGCTTCTCCAGGAAGTCGGTCAGTCGTGCGTCGGGGATCACGCTGGCGATGCCCACCTCGGTGGACCACACCAGGCTGATGAGGCGCGTGAGGGGGTTGAGGGGTTGCTCTCCCGCCCGGTCCAGGGTGCCCTGCCAGTCCACGGACAACCCGACCGACCGCGGATCGAGGGTGGTCGACACGACGCCGGCCCGGAGATCGACCTCCTCGTCGACCCGTGGACCCAACTCACGGATGAGGAGCTGCTCGGCGTCCTCCGTCCGCATCCCGCCCACCTGGATCCCGGCCACCTCCGCCCCGCGCGGAACCCGGCCGATGCTGTGGACGAGGTCGAATCCGTAGAGCACCGCCAGGCCCATGAAGACGCCGACTCCGGTGTGGATCCACCTCGACCGCACGCGGTAGCGACGCCGGTCGGCGGCCGCGGGATGCGGGCCCTCGCCCTCGAGTACGACGGGCCGGGCGGGGCCGGCGTCACCGGTGGTGGTGGATTCGTCCACTGGTTCTCGCCTCCTCACGAGCGGGGACTCTCGACCCGGCGGGGCGCCGACCGGGGATGTCCCACCCGAACCACTGTGGCGTCCACTATGACGGACCGGCACCGATGAGTGCAGCCCCCGCGCCGTACGCGGGGGCTGCACTCAGGAAAACCAGCCGGGTGCCGACCGGGTCGGCTGCGGGGTCAGCGTTCGACGATCGCCGTGACGCCCTGACCGCCGGCGGCGCAGACGGAGATGAGCGCGCGGCCCGAGCCCTTCTCCTCCAGCAGCTTGGCGGTGGCGGCCAGGATGCGGGCTCCGGTCGCCGCGAACGGGTGCCCGGCCGCCAGCGACGAGCCGTGGACGTTGAGCTTGCTGCGATCGATCGACCCGAGCGCCGAGTCCAGCCCCAGGCGCTCGGTGCAGTACTCCTCGGACTCCCAGGCCGCGAGCGTGGCCAGGACCTGCGAGGCGAAGGCCTCGTGGATCTCGTAGTAGTCGAAGTCCTGCAGGGTCAGGTCGTTACGCGCGAGCAGACGCGGCACGGCGTAGGTCGGGGCCATGAGCAGACCGTCCGGGGTGCGGCCGTCGTGACCGTGGATGAAGTCGACCGCCGCGGTCTCGGAGTCCACCAGGTAGGCACGGACCGGGAGCTTGTTCTCCTCCGCCCAGGCCTCGCTCGCCAGCAGGACCGCCGAGGCGCCGTCGGTGAGCGGCGTGGAGTTGCCGGCCGTCATGGTGGCCTCGGTGCCGTGGGCCTCGGCGTCACGCTTGCCGAACACCGGCTTGAGCTTCGCGAGCTTCTCCTCGGACGAGTCGGGACGCATGTTGTCGTCACGCGGCACGCCGAGGAACGGGGTGACCAGATCGTCCTGGAAGCCGGAGTCGTAGGAGGCGGCGAGGTTGCGGTGGCTCGCCGCGGCGAGTGCGTCCTGGTCCTCGCGGGACACCCCGAGCTCCCGCGCGGTGATGGCCGCGTGCTCGCCCATCGACAGTCCGGTGCGGGGCTCGGCGTTCTGCGGCTGCTCGGGGACCAGCGACTGCGGACGGATGTCGCCGAGGAGCTTGACCCGGTCCATCGTGCTCTTGGCCGAGGCGACCTTGATGAGGATCTTGCGCAGGTCGTCGTTGACGGCCAGCGGGGCGTCGGAGGTGGTGTCGGTGCCGCCCGCGATTCCGGCGTCGATGCGCCCGACGGCGATCGCGTCGGCCACCTGGATGGCCGAGGCCAGGCCGGTGCCGCACGCCTGCTGCACGTCGTAGGCCGGGCTGGACGAGTCGAGCACCGAACCGATGACCGACTCACGGGTGAGGTTGAAGTCACGGGCGTGCTTGAGGACGGCCCCCGCGGCGACCATCCCGACACGCTTGCCCTGGAGGTTGTAGCGGCTCGCGAGGCCGTCGATCGCCGCGGTGAGCATGTCCTGGTTCGAGGCGTCCGCGTACTTGCCGTTCGATCGGGCGAAGGGGATTCGGTTGCCGCCGACGATGGCGACCTTGCGGGGGCTGGTGGTCACGTGTGTCACTCCCGTTTTATCTCGGTATCCGGTGGCCCGTAGCGCGGCCCGACGAGTATTGTTACTCAGCGGTAAGTTACTTGTCGACCCGTACGACCGCACCTCTCCAGGAGATGATCGCCATGGCACAGGGCAACCTCGACCTCTACTCGCAGTTCGTGACCTCGGCCCCCGGGTCGTTCATCGCCGGCAAGGTCGGCCTCCCGCAGCCCGAGCAGCTCCGCCGTTACGAGGCCGGGCAGCCGGCCCTCCACGGCCCGGTCCTCGTCGGGGGCGAGGGCCGCCTCGTCGAACCGGTCCGCGCAATCCTCGAATCGGACTACGAGCTCGCCGGAGCGGACGCCGAGGGCAAGTTCGCGGGCCTGGTCTTCGACGCGACCGGCGTCCGCCGCGCCGAGGACCTCAAGGCCCTGTTCGACTTCTTCAACCCTGTCGTCCGCCGCGTCGCCGCCTCCGGCCGCGTCGTCGTTCTGGGGACCCCTCCGGAGGAGACGGGCTCGGTGGAGGAGCGCATCGCCCAGCGCGCGCTCGAGGGCTTCACCCGCTCGCTCGGCAAGGAGATGAAGCGCGGCACCACGGTCCAGCTCGTCTACGTCTCCGCCGACGCCGACACCGGCGCGTCGGGCCTCGAGTCCACTCTGCGCTTCATCCTCTCGGGCAAGTCCGCCTACGTGGACGCTCAGGTGTTCCGCGTGGGTGCCGGCGCGGCGACCGCCCCCGCCTCCTGGGACCGCCCCCTCGAGGGCAAGGTCGCCGTGGTCACCGGTGCGGCCCGGGGCATCGGCGCGGAGATCGCCTCCGTACTCTCCCGCGACGGCGCCCACGTGATCTGCTGCGACGTCCCGGCGGCCGGTGAGTCGCTCTCCGCCACCGCCAACAAGGTGGGGGGCACCTCGCTGCCGCTCGACGTGACCGCCGCCGACGCCGCCGAGGTCCTGGCCAAGCACGTCCAGGAGCGCCACGAGGGCGTCATCGACATCCTCGTCCACAACGCCGGCATCACCCGGGACAAGACCCTGGCCGGCATGGACGCCGCCCGCTGGGACGCGGTCATGGCCGTCAACCTCATCGCCCCGGAGCGGATCACCGCCGAGCTCGCGGAGAAGGGCGTGCTCACCGAGGGCGGGCGCGTGGTCGGCGTCTCCTCCATGGCCGGCATCGCCGGAAACCGCGGCCAGACCAACTACGCCGCCTCGAAGGCCGGTGTGATCGGATTCGTCAACGGCGCCTCCGCCGAGCTGGCGTCCAAGAAGATCACGGTGAACGCCGTGGCCCCCGGGTTCATCGAGACCCAGATGACCGCCGCCATCCCCTTCGCCACCCGCGAGGCCGGCCGCCGGATGAACTCCATGCAGCAGGGCGGCCTGCCGGTCGACGTGGCCGAGACCATCGCCTACTTCGCCAGCCCCGCCTCCTCCGCGGTCACCGACAACGTGATCCGCGTGTGTGGCCAGTCCCTCCTGGGCGCGTGATCGCGGTGGAGTACACCCGCCTGCCCGCCATCCCCAACCTGCTCGCCCAGTACGGCAAGGCCGCCGTCGGCTCGGCCCCCGTCGTGGGCGGCAAGCGCGACGGCAAGTCGATGCCGGAGAAGGGCGTCGAGGTGGAGGGTGTCCGCGTGGACACGGCCAACCTCGCCGCCTACACCCGGGTCTGCGACCTGCGGTTCGGCGACGCACTGCCGCTGACCTACCCCTTCACGCTGGCCTTCCCCCTGAGCATGCAGCTCATGCTGGACCCGGCCTACCCGGTCCCGGCAATGGGCTCGGTGCACCTGACCAACGAGATCGAGTCCCACCGTCCGCTGCGGGTGGGCGACGAGCTGTCGATCCGCGCGCGGGCCGAGAACCTGCGCGAACACCCCGCCGGCCTGCTGCTCGACATCGTGACCGAGATCCGCACCGGCGACCACGATGAGCCGGCCTGGGTGCAGAGGTCCGGGCTGCTCTCCAAGCGCAGGACGTCCCTCACGCCGCCCAAAGACGCGCCGCGGCCGCCGAAGCCCGAGCCGCCCACGGCGGCGGAGATCGGTGATCCCACGGTGGTCAGGTCGGTCTCCGAGTCGCTGATCGCCGAGTACGCGTCGGTGTCCGGGGACCGCAATCCCATCCACGTCTCCAAGGTGGGCGCCAAGGCGTTCGGGTTCCCGAATGTCATCGCGCACGGGATGTGGACGGCGGCGACCCTGCTCGGTGTGGTCGAAGGGGCGATCCCCGAGCGGGCGCGTTACTCGGTCGAGTTCGGCAAGCCCGTGATCCTGCCGGCGAAGCTGGGCATCTACGCCCGGCGCGGTGCCGGTGCCGACGATCCGGCCTGGTCGCTGCGGGTGCGCAACCCGCGCAAGCTCGGAACCGTCCACGCGACGGCCACCATCGAGGAGCTCTGACCCCACGACCTCGACCCCGGTCATCCGCCCCGAACACGGGCGGGTGACCGGGGTTCGTCGTCGGTCCGGTTCCGCTCGACCGCGAATGGGCATATGTTCTGGGTCACACCGATTCTCGACCGCAGGGAGACCACCGTGCCCTTCTCTCCACCCACGTCCGCCGACCGATCCCGACCGAGCCCCCGGCTCCGACCGAGGTCCCGATCCGTGGCCGGCGTCATCGCCGCGGCAGCCCTCACCCTCACCCTGCCCGCCACGGCCGTGGCCCAGTTCGGCTCCCTCGGCGGCGGCTCGGTCGACACGGGATCGGTCCCCCCGGGCGTCCTGTTCCCCCCTGCGGTCGGCGTCGGTGCCGGCGAGGGCGTCGAGGTGGTCGCGGGCCCGGCGGTCCGTGCCACGACGGTGATGGACCGGCTCAACGTCCCGTGGGACGTGGTCCGCACCCCGGACGGAACCATCCTCACCGGGGAGCGCGGCGGCCGCGTGGTGGCCCAGCCCGCGGGCGGTCAGCGTCGCGACGTCGCGATCGACCTGCCCGGCCTGGTCCGGCAGTCCGAGAGCGGCCTGATGGGCATGGCCGTGGACGCCGGATTCGCGCAGAACCGCGAGATCCACGTGTGCTACTCCCAGAACGCGGGCGGGACGCGCGACAACCGC
Source organism: Dietzia sp. JS16-p6b (assembly GCF_003052165.1). NCBI lineage: Bacteria > Bacillati > Actinomycetota > Actinomycetes > Mycobacteriales > Dietziaceae > Dietzia > Dietzia sp. JS16-p6b. The sequence goes on from NZ_CP024869.1 coordinate 3,167,784, forward strand.
GTCACCACCTTCCGGGCCGCCGACAACTGGTCGGCGCTGACCAGGGTCCGCGACGTCGTGACCGGCATCCCACTGGGAGCCCAGGGCATCCACAGCGGGTGCCGTCTGCAGGTCGCCGCCGACGGGTCGATCTACATCGGCACCGGCGACACGTTCAACGCGACCGGCCCCCAGGACCCCGCCTCGTTCGCCGGCAAGATCCTGCACGTCAACCCGGACGGCACCCCGGCCACCGGCACCTCCCCGATCCTCACCCTCGGCCACCGCAACGTCCAGGGCCTGGCCGTCCAGCCCGGCACCGGCCGCGTCTACTCCGCCGAGCACGGCCCGGACGTCGACGACGAGGTGAACCTCCTCGCGCCCGGCGCCAACTACGGCTGGGATCCCAACGTGAACGGCCAGTACAACCAGAACGTCCCGATGACGGACACCACCCGTCACCCGGACGCTGTCGGGGCGGTCTGGTCCTCGGGCAGTCCGACCCTGGCGAGCGCGGACATCGAGTTCCTGCGGGGCTCCGCGTGGGGCGAGTGGGAAGGCGCGCTGGCCATGGCGAACCTCAAGACCCAGAAGCTGGTCCTGCTGCGCCTGTCCGAGGACGGACGGTCGGTCCGCGACGCCGCGGTCCTGCTGGAGGGCGACTTCGGTCGCCTCCGCTCGCTGACGCCGGAGCCCGGCGGCTCGCTGCTGGTCACCACCTCCAACGCGGACAACCGGGACCTGGTCTTCCGCGTGAGCCCGGCATGATCCCCACCGGGCCGGGGCGCTAGAGCTCCAGGACCCGCCGGGCGGCGTCGGCCAGCGCGACCGCGTAGCCGGCGCCGTGGCCGGCCGAGTGAGTGGCCAGCGGGTGCAGCTGATGCAGCGGCACCCGCTGGCGCCACCCCGGCCTCAGCGGGTGCCGCTCCTGGTAGCCGCCGAGGATCTCGTTCAGGTACGGGGCCCCGAACAGCGCGAGCATGGCCAGGTCGGTCTCGCGGTGCCCGCCGTGGGCGGCCGGGTCGATGAGCACGGCCTCCACGGACTCGACCGCGCCGACCCCGGACGCCGCGGGAGCGGGCGCCCACAGCACGTTCCCCGTCCACAGGTCGCCGTGGATGCGGGCGGGGTCGTCGCCGGGGTGGTCCAGCTCCCCGGCCGCGATCCGGTCGCAGGCGCGCTCGACCACCGCGAGGTCGGCTCCGCCCAGCACCCCCATGTCGACCGCGATCGCGACGAACGGTCGCACACGCTGCTCGGAGTAGAACTCGCCCCACGACCGGGTGGGGCGGCACTCCTGGGGGCGGTCGCCGATGAAACACCGGCCCGCCCAGTCGTCGGCGGGTGCGCCCCAGGCGGCGGCGCCGGCGTCGTGCATCACCGCGAGTGTCCGCCCGAACCGACGAGCCGCCTCCGCGGTGGCTCGACCGGCGGGAACGGGCTCGAGGGCGATCTCGTCGTCGTCGACCCCCAGGACCTCCACCACCCGGGGCCCGCCGGGCGCCGCGGCGAGCCAGGCCAGGCCGGCGGCCTCGTGGCGGTAGAAGTCGGGTCCGTGGCGCGACCCCCTCTTGACGAACGCCCCGGCCCCTCGTGTCGCGCTCATGCGCGCACCTCCCGGGCCCGCGAGGCCCGCTCGCGTCCGAGTAGCCGCCCGGCCAACAGGACGATCACCACCCCTCCGACGAGTACCGGCGCGACGGTCCAGCGCATCCCGGCGTGCTCGGCGATCAGACCGACGAGCGGCGGTGCCGTGAGGAATCCGAGGCGCATGACCCAGTTGAGCACGGCCAGCCCCGTCCCCGGGGACAGACCCGGGACCGAGTCGGCCCCCACCATCGCGCCCGGGATGACGGTGGCGATGCCCCAGCCCGCCAGCGCGAAGCCGGCGAGCACCACCGTCAGCAGGGCGGGACCGTCGAGGACGAACGAGCCGACCAGCGCCGCGCCCGCGCCCGCCACCACACACATCCCGCCCGTGCGGCCGACGTGCGCGGCGCCGATGCCGTCGACCAGACGGTCCCCGGCGAGCCGCCCGATCAGCTGCGCGCCCTGCACGGCGATGAACCCGAACCCGGCCACCCCGGCACCGGCCACCGCGACCTCCCGGAGGTAGAGGGCCGACCACGTCTGAGCGAAATCCTCGACGACCGCCGCGGACGAGGCGAGGAGGCCGAACGCCACCAGCAGGAGCAGCGTCCGGCCGCCCGGGAGCCGGCGCTGTGGACTCTGGCGCTGCGGGACCGGGTCCCGCGAGACCCTGCGCTGCGGGGCCCGGCGCTCGCCGGACGACCCCGCGGCGCGCAGTCGCAGGGGGTGCGCGGCCAGCGCGGCGAGCGCACAGGCGACACCTGCCGCGCTCATCTGCACCACGACCGACGCCCCGATGCCGGCGGCGAACGACCCCCCGGTGGCACCGAGGACCGCCCCGAGCGACCAGACGGCGTGAAAGCGGTTGATCAGGGAGCGACCGTGCCGCAGCTGCACGCGGATGCCGTGGGCGTTCATGGCCACGTCGGTGACGGCATCGCACACCCCGAACACCAACAACAGACCCGCGAACGCCCCCACGACCGGGGAGAGCGCGAGCAGCGCGGCGGCGAGCGAGGTCAGCACCATCGCGGCCACCGCCACCGCCCCGTCCGAACGCCGACGCATCAGCGCGGGGGCGAGCAGTCCCCCCACCAGGGCGCCCGCCGGGAAGCACGCCATCGCCAGACCGAAACCGGCCGGCCCCAGGTCCAGCGCGGACTTGAGATCCGGCAGGCGGGGGACGATGGCCCCGAAGATCGCGCCGTTGGCGACGAAGAGCAGGACCGTGGCGGCCACCGGCCCGCGCAGTCCGGTCCCGCCTCCGCGCGGGCCCAGCGGCCCTCCCGTCGCGATCACGACCGTCAGACTACGTCGTGCACCCACGCCGGTAGCGTTGACGGCGGTAACGGTCGGACGGGCGGCGGGAGCGCGACATGTACGGGGTGACGGCAGGGATCGAGGCCACGGACGAGAGCCGTCACGTGGTGTGCCGGGTGCCGCTTCCGGTGCCGCCGCAGGTGGTGTGGGACGCGGTCTCCACCGGCGAGGGGATCTCGTCCTGGTTCGTGCCCTGCGCGCTGGAGCCGCAGGTCGGCGGGCGCATCGTGCAGTTCGCCGATCCCGGCGCCCCCGACCCCACGACCGGTCCGGAGGCCGCCGCCGAGGCGATGCTCACCGCGACGGTCGGTGAGATCACGGTCTTCTCGCCCCCCGCCGGTGGTGTGCCGGGGGAGTTCGCCTTCGAGGAACATCACTGGATGGGCGAGGGGATCCCGGTTCCCCCGTGGACGACCTCGTGCGAGATCGCCGACGACGGCGAGGGCGGGACCGTCCTGACACTGCGGTCCGGGTTCGCCTCGGGTGGGCAGCTCGCGGAGGAGTCGATCGACGGCAGCGTGAGCGGGTGGGCCCAGTCCCTCACCGTCCTCGCGCACCGGCTCACCCACCGACCGGGCGACGGCGTGGTGACCGTCCACGCGGCCACCGACCCGGTCGCGTCGTCGGTTCCCGAGGTGTGGTCCCGGGTGCTCGGCCGGCTGGTCGCGCCCGCGGCCGGTACGGGTGCCCGGTCCGGCGAGGTCGCCCGGTCCGGCGAGGTCGGGGGCATCGTCGCGGCGGAGTCCGAGGCCTCCGCGGTGGTCATCCTGTCCGCACCGGTCGACGGTGTGATCGAGCTCTACGGGTTCCCCGCCGGGGACACGCCCGAGGACGCGACGAGCAGCGCCGCCGTCGCCGTCCGCGTGTACGAGTACGTGGAGGCCCCGGGCGGCTCCGGCGACCCGCTGGGCGCCGCCGCGGTCGACGGGGTCGAGCCCACCTGGGACGCCGACCGCTGGCGTGGGTGGCTCGAGGGCCTGGTCTCGGACTGACCCCCGGCGGCGGGCGGTCGGCGACGAAACATCGACGTCCGGTGCGACGATGTCCACCGAGACGGCAGTACTGTAGCGGAAGCACCAGCCGTGCGACCGGCACGTACTGAACGCGGCCCGGACCGCACACCGCATGAACCGCACACCGACGAGGAGCACCAGCTGCAATGGCGGATTCCAACGACACCGTGACCATCGCGACCAGCGAGGGCGCGTCCGGCACCACTCTCCTGGGCATCGGCGCCTACCGTCCACGTCGCGTGGTGAGCAACGAGGAGATCTGCGAGACGATCGACTCGAGCTCGGAGTGGATCTACGAGCGGTCGGGAATCCTCAACCGTCGTGTCGCGGGACCGGATGAGAGCATCGTCTCCATGTCCAGCGAGGCCGCGAGGAAGGCCCTGGCCTCGTCCGGAATCGATCCCGAGCTCATCGACGCGGTGATCGTGTGCACCTCCACCAACTGGACCCAGGTCCCGCACGCGGCCCCGCAGGTGGCCACCGACCTCGGGCGGAACGGGATCGCCGCGTTCGACCTCACCGCCGGCTGCGCCGGGTTCGGCTACGGCCTCGCCGTGGCCACCACCATGATCCGGGGCGGCGGCGCCCGGTACGTCGTGGTGGTGGGCGTGGAGAAGATGACCGACGGCATCGACTTCTCCGACCGCAACACGGCTTTCATCTTCGGTGACGGCGCCGGCGCAGTGGTGGTGGGCCCCTCGGAGGTCAACGACGTCAGCCCGGTGATCTGGGGGTCCGACGGAGCGCAGGGCAGCGCCATCCGCCAGACCAAGGATTTCAAGCAGTACGTCGACGAGGTCGACGCCTCCGCCGCCGCCGCGCGCGAGGAGGCCGTGCTCCAGCCCTACCTGGTCATGGACGGGTCCAAGGTCTTCCGCTGGGCCGCGGTCCAGGTGTCCAAGGTGTGTGCACAGACGTTGGAGGCGGCGGGGGTGACGGCCGAGCAGATCCAGGCGTTCATCCCCCACCAGGCCAACGGCCGCATCAACTCGGCCATGGCCAAGCACCTCGGGCTGCCGGACTCGGTGGCGATCGCCAACGACATCGAGCAGACCGGTAACACCTCGGCCGCCTCCATCCCGTTGGCCATGGAGGCCATGCTCCGCGACGGAGAGGCCGAGCCGGGTCAGATCGCGTTGTGCATCGGCTTCGGGGCGGGACTGTCCTACGCGGGGCAGGTCGTGCGGCTGCCCGCCAAGCCGCCCGTCGACTGACGCCACACGCCCGTCGACTGACGCTCCACGGCCCCGGCCCGGCGGAACCGGGGCTGTGTTCCCCTCTCATGGACAGGTGTTCATGAGAGAGTGATCCCATGCACACCTCACGCCTCCGTCGCAGCGCGGGGCCGGCGTTCGCCGGCGCCGTGGTGGCCTGCGCCTCCGCCCTCCTGGCGTCTCTCGTCTCCCCTGCCGTGGCCGCGTCGACGCCGGCGATTCCCGTCGCGCCGCCGCCCACCGGCTCCACGATCGAGCAGGCCGGCGGATCAGCCCAGACGCTGGGCCACAACGTCGCGGGTCAGCTCAGCGGCGCCGGCCTCGGCCCGTCCGTCTATGCCGGGACCGGCGGGGGTCCGGCGCGCTACGTGGCGCTGGGTGACTCGTATGCCGCGGTCGGCAGGGTTGCGCCGGGGTCCTGGGGCGCCGGCCCCGTGGCGTGCGTGCGCACCGACGACGCCTACCCCGCGGTCGTGGCCCGCGAGCTCGGTGTGGGGACGTTCATCAACGCCAGCTGCGGCGGGGCCACCGCGGACGACCTCTGGGAGCCGGCGCGTCACGGGGCGCCGCCCCAGCTCGACGCCCTGGACGCGCAGACCGACCTGGTCACCCTGACCATCGGCGGCAACGACGTGGGGTTCGCCGCGGTGATCGTGGCCTGTGCCCTCCGACCCAACACCGCCCCCGAACTCCTGCCCGTGGTGGACTCGATCACCTCGGGGCTCGCCGAGGGATTCGACGCCACCGCCGGGTGCTCCGATGTGATCGACCGCCAGGCCACCCGCGCCCTCGAGGAGCTCGACACGCGGATGGACTCGGTGTACGCCGAGATCGCCCGGCGCTCACCCGCCGCCCGCGTGGTAACCGTGGGGTACCTCTCCGCGGTCCCGGACGACCAGACCCTGCTCTCCTCCCCCGACTGCGCCCCGTTCATCGAGATCTCCGACGCCGAACGGGACAAGGTCCGCGGGTTTCAGCAGGGCATCAACCGGGTGGTTCGCGACGCGGCCCTGCGGAACGGCGCGACTGTCGTGATCCCCGACGAGCCCGGTCACTCGATGTGCACGTCCCCGGACACCCGCTGGGTCGACTTCACCGGCCTGCAGACCGCGTCCGTGCCCGTCCATCCCACGTCCGCCGGGCACGCACACGTGGCCGGTCGCGTGGTGTCCGCGCTCTCGGGGTAGCGACGACGCCGGCTGGTGAGAGCAGGACGCGGAGTAGAAGTTGCTTAGTTGTCAACGACGCGGTCGACGCCGCCGCCCCCCGCGATGAACTCCTGCGTGAGCTGATGCTCGCGCGAGGGTTCATCGCCGGGGGCGGCTGCGTGTCACCTCATCCCTCGAACAGCCCCTGACCGACGTACCCGCCCTCCGGTGCGCCGGGCGGGAGGGCGAAGACCGCGGACCCGATCGGGACGGTCCACGTGTTGAGCGCGTCCTGCTCGGCGAGCCGCTGCTGGACGGGAATGTAGGTGCGCACCGGGTCGGCCTGGTACGCGGTGAAGATCAGACCGCTGTTGCTGATCTTCCCCGGCTCCGGCGGGTCGTCGAAGTTGTACGGCCGCCGGAGCATGGCCTCCCCTCGGTGGCGCTGCCGGGCCCGGGCCATGTGCGACTCGGGCGGGATGACCGGCAGGCCCACGTCGTCGACGGCGTCGAAGTCGGCGGGGTCGTGCTCGTGGGTCCCGGTGAGCGGCGCACCGGTGTCGATCCGTCGGCCCACGCTCAGCTCACGGGAGGTGCGGTCGATCTCCTCCCAGGTGTCCATGGTCATGCGGATGCGGCGCAGGACGAGCGAGGAGCCGCCCCGCATCCACCGCTGGACCTGCCCGTCCGCGGACCTTCCGTCGGAGAACACGACCTGGTCGTAGTCCACGTCGTCGGGCCTCGGGTTCTCGGTGCCGTCGATCTGCCCGAACAGGTTCCGCTGTGTGCGACCGGTCGGGTCGGTGCCCACGGCCTTGCGGAACCCTCGCTGGGCCCATTTCTGCTCGGCCACGCCGCGCACGCCGGAGGCGAGGGTCCGGGCCGCGTGGGAGACGACCAGCGGGTCGTCGGCGCAGATCTGGAGTAGCAGATCCCCTCCCGACCACCTGTCCTCGAGCTGATCGATCTGCGGGAACGCCGGCAGCTGCCGCAACCACGCCGGACGCCGCTCGGGCATCCTCACCGCGTCGAACAACCCGGGCCCCAGCCCGATCGTGACCGTCAGCCTCGCCGGGTCCCGGGCCAGTTCGGGCTGGAGATCGGCCAGACCGCCGCGGCCTGAGGTGAGCCGGGCGGCGTCCTGCGACCAGGCCCGCAGGACACCCTGGATCTCGCCGCGGGTGGCCCCCGTCGCGAGGTCGAACCCGATAAACGCCCCGTGGGCTTGCGGAGGTGTGGTGATGCCGGCCTGGTGGGGTCCGTGGAAGGGCTCGGTGGCGGCGCCCACGACCCGTGAGTCCGCGACGGTCCTCCAGTCGGGTGCGGCCCCGTCGTCGTCGAGGATGCCCCGCCCCGCGTACCCGGCGGCGCCACCGAGCAGACCACCACCCACCACGGCTCCCGCGCCGCGGGTGAGGACCGACCGCCGCGACAGGGGGCGGGGGGCCCGGTCAGCCATCGTGGTTCATGCCCCCGTGGTCCATGCCCCCGTGGTCCATGCCGCCGTGGTCGCCCCCGACGTACTCTTCCTCGCCGCCGCGGAAATCGCGCGCGGAGACGGTGACCTCCTGCTCGGTGCCCCCCTCCCGGGCGCCGCCGGCGAACTGCAGGGTCAGTGCGATCTGCTGGCCGGTGGTGATGGGCTGGTCCAGGTCCATCAGCATGATGTGGTCACCGCCGGGCTCGAGGATCAGCTCGCCGCCGGCCGGGATGACGAAGCCGTCCTCCTTCTCCTGCATCATCATCCCGCTTCCGCCGGGGACGGTCTCGTGCAGTTCGGTGCGACCACCGAGCCCGCTGGAGACCCCGGTCAGGTGGAGGTCGACGTCGCCGGGGTTGCGGAGGGTGCCGAAGACACCGGACATGTCGGTGTCCGTGGCCTTGACCCAGCCGTCGTCCAGTGTCACGACGCCCGCGGCCTCGGCGCCGGACGTCTGGTCGGCGGCGACAGAGGTCTGGGCGGGGTCGTCGGAGGCGCAGGCCGCCGTGGTCAGGGCGAGGGTCAGTGCGGTGGCCGCGGCGAAGGCGGCACGGGTGTAGGTGCGAGTACGCATGGGTGGTCCAGTCCTTGAGGTGGTGTGTGAGGCCGCCCGGCGGCGAGAACGCGCACCGGTGCGGATGATGGGGTCACACAGCCACGGGCGGTGCCCGGGTGCCACCGCCGGTCAGGAGGAACCGGTGGAGCGGGGTGTCGGCGTCGTAGGAGCAGACGAGCGGGGCGACGACGACGAGGTGCGCGGCCACCCGGAGCGGCGTCACCCGGGCCGCAACCCAGGCCAGGGTCCCGGACAGGATCGCCACGAGGGCGAGAGTCACGGCGATGGCGGCGACGTGGGCGCCGAGCATCCCCGGGGTCAGCAGCGCCGCCGGACCGAGGGAGAGACCGGTTCCCGCCCCGTCCATCGCGGCGCGGACGAGGGTGGGGTCGGTCATGTGGTGGCCGAGAGCCGCGTGTGAGGCGCCCGGGCTGCCCGAGTGGGTGTGCCCGGAGGCCAGGAGGAGGTGCACGACCCCTTGCCCCGCGATCAGACCGGCCGCGGTGACCGGGATCGGGGACCGCTGCCGGGCGACGGCAGCGGTGGCCGCCCCCACCCCCGCGCTCGCTGCGGCGATCAGCAGGATCTGCCCGGGGCTCGGCGCCACCGCGCCCGTACCGGCGGCCAGACCGTGAGCCGCGATGCCGAACACCGCGCTGACCAACGCCACCACCATGCCGACAGCCGCGGTCACCACGGGTGGGACCTCGGTTCGCACTCGGTCGGCGGGCACGATCCGATTCTAATGGGACCCCGTGGCCCGGCTGGACTCGGTGGCCGGGCTGGACTCGGTGGCCGGGCTGGACTCGGTGGCGAGCTCGATTCGCGCGCGTTCCTCGTCCGCGAGTCCCGCCTCGAGCCGGGCGAGCATGTGGGGACGCATCTCGGGCAGGTCATCCACCGCGAACCAGCGGACGTCGGTGTTCTCGCCGTCGGCCGGGCGGGGGTCACCGTCGAGGTAGGTGCAGGCGAAGGTGTGGTCGATGTACTGTGCGCGGTCGCCGTTGGCGTAGGTGACCATCCTGGAGACGCCGAGGGACGCGACGCGATCCACGCGGATGCGGACGTCGGCCTCTTCCCGTGCCTCGCGGACGGCGGTCTCGGCGGGGTGCTCGCCCGGGTCGACGATGCCGGTCACCGGGGTCCACCAGCCGTTGTCGGCCCGTCGCACGAGCAGGACGCGCGCGTCGTCGGGGTCACGGATGACGGCGGTGGCGCCGGCCAGCCAGAGGGGCGCGGTGCCCACGTGGCGGCGTAGTTCCAGGACGAAGTCGGGGACGGACATGGCTCTGAGGGTATCCAGGTCCGGAGAATGCAGCGATCCCCGCCGACCGTGTGGTCGGCGGGGATCGGTGGTGTACTACCCGGACGCTGACTCGGTCAGCGTCGAGGGGTCAGAACCTCAGTTCTGCTCCTCGACGGGCTCGCACTCCTGGCGCTCCATGGAGCCGTTGTCCTTGAGGAACTCGATGGCCTCCGGCGGGAGGTTGCAGACGAGCCCGACGTTGACGCGCGGGAGCGGCGGCAGGGTGACGCCACCGGACACAGCCAGGCCGATGCCGATGCCGGCAGCAGCGAGCGAGCCCAGCGCGAGGAGGGTGCCGGCGTCGACCGAGCCGCCCTCGAGCGAGCCTCCGTCGACCGAGCCCTCGACGATCGTCTCGGAACCCTCGAACGTGGAGCCGAGGTCCGAGGAACCGAGCTCCGAAGAGCCGGCCGTGATGGCGGCGAGGATGCCCTCGAGCGAGCCCGCGTCGAGCGAGCCCGCGTCGAGCGAGTCGGAGACCGAACCAGCCTCAAGCGAACCGGCCTCGAGCGAGTCCGAAAGCGAACCAGCCTCAAGCGAACCGGCCTCAAGCGAGTCCGAAAGCGAACCAGCCTCGAGCGAACCGGCCTCAAGCGAGTCGGAGACCGAACCGGCCTCGAGCGAAGCCGGATCAAGCGACTCGGTGTCCAGCGAGTCCGAGGCCGAACCGGCCTCGAGCGAAGCCGGGTCAAGCGACTCGGTGTCCAGCGAGTCCGAGGCCGAACCGGCCTCGAGCGAAGCCGGGTCGAGCGACTCGGTGTCGAGCGAGCCCTCAGCGGACGCGGCGTCCAGCGAACCCGGGTCGAGCGACTCGGTGTCGAGCGAGCCCTCGGCCGAGCCGGTGATCGCGTCGAGGATGCCGGTGAGCGAGCCACCGTCGAGTGACTCGGTGTCCAGCGAGTCCGAGGCCGAGCCGGCCTCGAGCGAAGCCGGGTCAAGTGACTCGGTGTCCAGCGAGTCCGAGGCCGAGCCGGCCTCGAGCGAAGCCGGGTCGAGCGACTCGGTGTCCAGCGAGTCCGAGGCCGAACCGGCGTCGAGGGAACCGCTCACACCCTCGAGCGAACCGGTGTCCAGGGAGCCGTCCGCGCCCGCGGAACCGAGCGCGGCACCGAGGTCGAGGCCGAGCTCGGCCGAGCCTTCAAGAGCCGCACCGAGACCGAGGTCGAGGTTGAGGCCGGCGCTCTGCGCGTTGGCGACACCCGGCATGGTGCCGAGCGCGAGTCCGGAGGCCGCGATGACGGCGATCATCCGCTTGGAGTTCTTCATAGGAACTGCCTTCCTGTTCGTTGGTGACAATCCAGCGACCCGGGTTCTCCCCCTCGTCGCCCGGTCCAGCGCGCGGCCCAGGGGCCGCTCACCGTCGGATCGTGTCATCACCCTATCGAGCAATTTTCTGGACTTGTTACAAGAAGTCTCGTTCGGGCACAGCTAAAACCCAGCCATGCATGGGTGCGAAGTCGGCGGGATTCACGCAATGAGTGCTGCTAAAGACCCCCTAGCCCCCTACTACCTCGACTTATGTGAACCTTAATAAGTGAGCGACAGCTTATAGAAGTCCGCCGCGCCGCCTAATTAGTGACGTTGATCACTTTTCACCTTCGTTTGCCTGACTCGCCGCCAACTCGTCGCCCCGCGGGCTCAGACGTGGCTAAATGTGAGGTTGACCTCGCATAAATCCGTCCCCGATCCAGGAGCGTTATGACACCCAACAGCAGCGGCGTTCAGTTCCCCGCCGACTCATCCGGAAACCGCTCGTCCGGACGGCTGGCCAAACAGGTTGTCGCCGACGCGCTCGCCACCGTGGACCCGGCCGCGAGTGAGCGGGTCCTGAAGATCAAGGACTGGCGGAAGGGGTACATCCAGCCCTTCACGGAACTGGTCAGTGTGGGCGTCGCCGATGCGGCCGCCTGGGACGGGGTCGCCCGCGCCGCCCTCGACTCTCTCCAGTCCAGGATGGTGGGCGTTCACGAGGTCGCCGGCGAGGCCGTCGAGACTCCGATGAAGGACTACCTCGCCGTCGTCGCGTCCCGATCCACTCCGGGGACCGAGACGGTTCAGGGCACGGCGGCCCCCGCCACGGAGTTGTCCATCCCCTACCGCGGCGAGGAACTGACCGGCACGATGCTCCGAGCCCGCCTGGACAGGTGGGTGGACGCCGGGGTGATCGAGCCGAGCTGCGCGGACGCTCTCAGGTTGGTGCAGGACAACCCCGAATGGCTCTCGCTGCCGGGCCGCGCGATGCTCGTGCTCGGCCTGGGGTCCGAGATGGGGCCCGCTGCCCGGCTGCTGAGGTGGGGCGCCGACGTCCTGGGCGTCGACCTCCCCTCCAGCCCGGCGTGGGGCCGATTCCGCGACACGGCTGCGGAGTTCGCGGGACGGATCCACTTCCCCACCGGCGAGGACGGTCGGCCGGGCATCGACCTGCTCACCCAGCTGCCGGAACTCGCCGCGTGGGCCCGGGCGGCCGCACCGGCCCCGCTCACGGTGGGCAGCTACTTCTACGCGGACGGCGGGACCCACGTGCAGCTCTCCTCCGCGGCCGACGCCCTGGTCGTCGACCTGCTGCGGGACGGGACCGCCGACGCCCTGGCCTACCTCGCCACCCCGATGGACACCTTCGTGGTGCCCGCCGACGTCCGGAAGGCCTCGGACGCGGCCCTGAGGGCCCGTAAGGCCACGGACATCAAGAGGATCGTCGGCGCCCTGACCGGCCAGAAGGTCTTCCACCGGAACTACGAGAAGGGCGGCGGGCCCGCGGTGCACGACGCCCTGGTGCCGCAGCAGGGCCCCAACTACACGCTGGCCAAACGGGTGCAGCGGTGGCGCGCCACCACCGCCTTCGCGGACGGGCACACCGTCTCGATCAACGTGGCCCCCGCCACCGACACCCGCTCGGTCACCAAGAACAAGATCCTCGCGGCGACGTACAAGGGGGCGCACGCGTTCGGCATCGAGATCTTTGAACCGGCGACCTCGTCCGCCCTGCTCGCGGCACTGCTCGTCCACGACCTCAACGTCGGTCGGCCGGACGTCGGGGTGCAGTGGGAACACGAGTCGCACGGGGCCGCCTCGGGAGGCCTGTGGCGTCAGCCCTACCTGCCCCGCACAGCGCTGCCGGTGGCCGCGCTGCTCGGTACCGTCAAGAGGTAGGAACACGCCACGGGTCGGCCTTCCGGCCCGCGCCCACGGTGCCGACAGTTAGGACCCCGACATGCCGAACCCGTTCTCCAAGAGCTGGAACTACCTCAAGGCCTCGCTCGACAAGAAGGTCGACGACAACGCGGACCCCAAGATCCTCGTCCGCCAGGCCATGGACAACGCCCGCCAGCAGCACAAGGCGGTGACCGACCAGGCGGCCTCGGTGATCGGGAACGCCAAGCAGCTCGAGATCGCGATGGGCACCAAGTCCCGCCAACTCGACGAGGTGCAGGGCCAGATCCGTCAGACCCTCCAGGTGGCCGAGTCGGCCCGGGCGGAGGGGGATACGGCCCGCGCCGGCCAGTTCGAGGCGCAGGCCGAGCAGTTGGCCTCGAAGATGGTCACCCTCGAACAGGATCTCGAGAACACCAAGCAGCTGCACGGGCAGGCGGTCCAGGCCGCAGAGCAGGCCAAGCAGGCGGTCAAGGAGTCCGACCAGAGACTGCGGGAGACGCTCGCCCAGGAAGACCAGCTGCTCCTCCAGGCCACGCAGGCCGAGATGCAGCACCGGACCGTCGACTCCGTGTCCTCCCTCGAGGGCGTCGGCGGCGGCAACTCGCCCACCTTCGACGAGATCCGGGCCAAGATCGAGGGCCGCTACACCACGGCACTGGGCAAGCAGGAACTCGCGGAGGCCACGGGTGCGCCGTCCACCGCTCAGCTCGACGCCGCCGCGTTCACCCGCGAGTCGGAGGGGAAGAGCAAGCTCGAGCAGATCCGTGCGTCCATGGGCCTGACCGGCGGCGGCACCGCCGTCGAGGGAGCCGGCCCGGGTGCCGATTCGGACCGTCAGCTGCCCGAGGGCGCCGGAACCGACGAGGACACGGGCACATCCGGCGCGACGGAAGCCGCGACTCCCACCGAACAGGCGGGTTCACCGTCTGCCCCCGTCGACGACTCGGGGACCCCGGAGCCGGGGCCCGCCGATCTCGCCGGCCCGACCCTGCCCCGCGACACGAGGGACTGACCCGTTCACGCTCGCCGTCGGCAACGACGACTGCGGCGTGATCGTTACTGTTCCCAACCGGGGGTTCGCGATATTCTGGCGGCCGACGTCGGGGTGAGCCCGTCCCCGGCGTCGGCCTGATCACCAGGAGACGCCATGCCCACCACACCCACGCCCACCGGCCGCCTCTCCGACTCGGGAGCCGTCGTGTTCTCCCGCCGCCTGCCCCGATCCCGTGAGCAGGCGTGGGCCGCTGTCACCGACCCGACCCGCACTGCCCGGTGGATCGGCCCGTGGTCGGGCGACCCGGCATCCGGCACCGTCCAGCTCACCATGACCGCCGAGGACGGCGATCCCGTGGATGACATGGAGGTGGTCACCTGTGACGCCCCCGGACTCCTCGTGGTGCGGACCGGCTCAGGTGGGTGGCTGCTCACCATGAGGATCGAGGGCGACGACGACGAGGGCGGCGAGGCCGTCATCTCCCTGGAACAGGACATCGCGGACGCCGAGTCCGCCGCGTCCATCGGTCCCGGGTGGGAGTACTACCTGGATCGCCTGGTCGAGGCGGAGGCGGGGCGGGATCCGGATGCCCTGCGCTTCGAACCGGACTACTACCCCGGCCTCGCGGAGTACTACCGGGACCTGGTGGGTGGCTGAGCGGCCTGCACCGACTCGCTCCGCTCCCTCCCTTCATTCCCCACCCCCGTCGCCATCGCTGACACCGCCGTCCCCGCCCGCACCGGACGCGTCATCGGAATCAGTCCTGGTGAGGATGCCGTGTCATACCCCGTTGCTAGTCTTGCTCTATCGAACACACGAGCGATTGCCGGGCTGCCGGGAAGGAGGGGGCGGATGCCGACAGAACACGGTTCGGGGATAGCAGCGGCCGGGCTGGCCGCCCTCGACGCTCTCCGCGCCGAGAACCGCGCTGCCGCAGCCCGCCTGCAGGCCTGTCACGATCTCCTCGCGTTGTGCGAGGAAGAGCAGTTCGCCCGCGATGTCGAGGCCGGTTACTACGACCCCGATGGCCCCTCCCGTCCGCGCGACCACGCCGTGCTGGACCCCTTCGACGTCGCCTGCGCGGAATTGGTCGCCACCTACGGGGTCCACCATCGCCGCGCTGCGTCGATGCTCACGCTGGCCCGGGATCTCGTCATGCGGTTCCCCGGGATCGTCGAAGCCATGATGTCCGGCCTCCTGGACGAGCGAACGGCGGGGATGCTCGTCAGACAGATGCGGACGGTCGACCCCTCCGTGCTGGACGCCGTGCACCGCCTGGTCGTGGACTCGCTGCTCGATTCCATCGAATCCGGCGAGCGGCCCGGCCGCAACGCGATCCTGGCCAAGACCGACAGCATCATCGCGGCCTTCGACCCGGAGGGTGTTGCCAGACGATGCGCCGCTGCGCGGCACGAGCGTGGAGTCAGCGTCCGTCGCGGGGCGGACGGGATGTCAGAGCTGCGCGCGCACCTCACGTCGACCGAGGCCACGGCGGTCCACGACGCGCTCCAGCACACTGCCGGGGAGCGGCTCGACCGCGAGAAGCAGGCCCGGATCGACGCCGTCCGCAACGGCACCGGGCCGGCGTACGATCCGCATGCCCGCTCCCGCCAGCAGCACCTCGCGGACGCCCTCGTCGACGCGATCCTCGGCACCGGCGACGGAGATGCCAGCGGTGACGCCGGTCGCTCCGCACGGGGTTCCGCACCGCAGATCAGACCGCTCATCACCATCCTGGCCCCTCGCGGTCCGGGCGAGGAGCCGGAGGTGTACGTCCCGCGGGGCGGGCCCGCGTCGATAGACGCGCTGATCGCTCTGCTGGCCCGCAGCGTGGGGGCCCGCATCTCTGTTCCCGATCCCGAAGCCGGGTCCGCGGACTCGATCGACGGTGCGCGCCGCTACCGGATCAGCGCCGAGCTGGCCCGCCGGATCCGTCTACGCGACGGGACCTGCCGCCACCCCGGATGTTCGGTCCCCGCCGAGGACTGCGATGTGGATCATGTCGTTCCCTTCGACCACTCCGACCCGGGTGGTGGCGGACAGACCGTCGAGGCCAATCTCATGTGTCTCTGTCGGGGCCACCACAGGTTCAAGACCTTCCACACCTGGTACTACCAGCTCCTGCGCGACGGAACGCTGACCATCGTCACCGAGAGTGGTCACACCATCACGACTCTCCCCGAGGGCCCCCTGGCGAAGTGGCGGGACCTGACCCGCAACGGGGACGAAGCGCTGCCCGGCCCCGGGTCCCCGGAGCGACCCTGGCTCCGGCCCCGGCCTCTCAGCACACACTAGTACCGACGCGCGTGCCGCATAGCCGCGCGGCGCCGCGAGAACGTCGCGGCGCCGCGGGGGGACGGGTGCGACGTCGACGACCGCGATCCCCCGCCCTTCTGACGCCTCGGCACCGACGTCCTCGACCCGCCCGGGTCAGCGATGCTTGAGCAGGACCGCGCGGATCCCCTCGTGGAATCCGTCGCGCAGACGAACGCGCTGCGCCTCGGTCAGGGTGAACTCGTTGAGCATCTGACACGCGAACTGCAGCAGCGGGCGGTCCACCGCCGGCGGGAGCACTCCCCCGGAGAGCAGGTGGGCCTGATCGCGCTGCTCCTCGGTCGCGGCCTGTTCATACCACCAGGTCGCATACTGCTGGCCCACGTCGAACGGCGTCTGCTCACCGGACGAGGTCCACACCTCCTCCGACAGCGGGACGAACTTGGACCGCAGCGGGCGGCGGTGGGGCGCCATCATCGACGGACTCGGGCGCGAGGATCCGTTGGGCTGAGCGCCCGGCGTCGAGGCCTCCACCTGAGGCCGGCCGGGCGACGGCGATGGGGACTGGTCCTCCCCGGGATCCGCTACGGTTTCCGTCTCCACCGGCGCCGACCCGGGGCCCGACCTCACCCCACGCTCGGCGATCGCCGCGCAGTCCTGTGCGTCGGCCGCCTGTTCCTCGGCATCGGCGGCCCGTTCTTCGTCGGCGATCGTCAGACGTGCCTCATCGGCCACCGAGGTGGCGGACGCGCGGTCGGGGCGAAGATCCACCTCGACCATTCCCACCGACTCCTCGCCCTCCGGCTCGCTGCCGTCATCACCCGGCGCGGTGGGACGCTCGGACGAGGACCGGACCTTGGGCGGGATCGGCCCCTCCAGAACCCTGATCTGCATGGCGTCGTGAAAATCCGTGCGCGGATCCAGCACCAGTGTGGTGTCGCAGGCGTGACGCAACGCCGAGGAGATGGAATCCCACCCGAAGCCCACCAGATGCATCCGCACTCCGGCGTCCACGGCGACCCGGACCCCGGGGATCATGTCGGCGTCACCGGTGACCAGCACCATGTCTGAACACTGGCCCTTGTAGGCCGCCTGGATCATGTCCGCGACTAGAAGTGTGTCGACTGCCTTCTGGGTACGCCGTTCGCCCCACTCGATCAGTTGCCCCGCACGCAGCTGCACACCCTCGATCACCCGGAGCGTGCGCTGGTAGCGGTGCGGGCCGGAATCCGGAATCCCGTCGTACCAGTTCTGCCGCTGCACCGGCTGGTCGACGAGGCTGTGGGCCACCTGATCTAAACGGTGCACGACCGTGGCCAGGGATATCTCCAACTGGCCGCGTGCACCCTCCTCCCACGAGTTGTAGAAGCTAGCCAAGAGATACGAGGTATCCACGAGGACCAGAGTCCGTTCGAGCATGATGATCACTACCTATCACTATGTAAACGTCGGACTTCCAGCATGCCGCAGGGCGGAAGACCCCGCAGGGGCCGCCACCGATCACAGGAGGACTCCCACCATGTCGAGCCCCACTCCCGCCCCGCCCGAGCTGACCGGAAAGGTCGTGCTGGTCACAGGTGCCGCCCGCGGCCAGGGTCGCGCTCATTGCACGGCCTTCGCGGCCGCCGGATGCGACGTGATAGCCGTCGACCTGTGCCGCGATATCGAGACGGTGCCCTATCCGATGGCCGACCCGGAGGACCTGCGGGAGACCGCCGAGGCGGTCCGGGCGCTGGGCCGGAGGTGCGTGACCGCGGAGGTCGACGTCCGCGACCTCGAAGGGATGCGTGGTGCCGTGGAGGCGGGGGTGGCCGAGCTGGGCGGACTCGACTTCGTGGTGGCCAACGCCGGCGTCTCCCCCGAGCCCGCCGCCTCCTGGGAACGCTCGGAGGAGGAGTGGGACACGACTCTGGACATCAACCTCAAGGGCACCTGGGTCACCACGACGGCCGCGATCCCGCACATCCTGGCCACCGGCCGGGGCGGGTGCGTGGTGATCGTCAGTTCCATGGTCGGCCTCCGGGGCGCGCCGTTCACCTCCAGCTACACCACCTCCAAGTGGGCGGTCCGTGGGCTGGCCAAGTCACTGGCGGGTGAGCTCGGCTTCTCGGGAGTGCGATGCAACTCCCTTCACCCCGGAAACGTCCGCACCCCCATGATCGAGAACCCGTCGATGATCGCCATGATGACCGGGGGCGAGGGCACCACGCTCGAGGACGCCGCCGAGACCTTCAGCGGGATGAACCAGCTGCCCGAACCATGGGTGGAGGCGTCGGCGATCTCGTCGATGGCCGTCTACCTCTGCAGCGCCGCGGGAGCGGGCATCACCGGCGCCTCCATTCCCATCGACCTCGGCGGCAGCGAGAAATTTGGGCTCTGACCACCCGGAACACGCAACGGCCCGCCTCCCGGGTGAGAGGCGGGCCGTTGCGGTCCGTCGTCGCGCTGGGCCGGGATGCGTACCCGGCGGCGATCGATCAGGCAGACGGGGTGGGCGACACCGGGCGGGGAACGCTGACGGTCGAACCGGTGGCGGTCCACACCAGGGTCCAGAAGATATCGACGACGGGCTGGATGGCCTGCAGGAAGATGTCGTTGGCGCTGCTCATGATGTGTCCCCTTGTGTGTCGTACTCGAAGCGTACCGGCGTAGCTGGCGGTCTGGTGGTCTCGCGTGCCGCCGCCCGGGTTCGAGTAACCACCTCGAGCCGGCCGTGGCGCGTGACAATCCGTATGTCGTCGCGAACGCACCCGACGTTACACAACCGTGACAAATGATGTCGCATCGTTGCGCTCCACCGCTGGCCAGAGCGTCATAGCTTTGCCTGGGGACACCACCCAACGGCCACGATCACGCGACCGCGCCACTGCCCTGCCACTGCTCTTCCACCGCCCGGCCGCGGTCCCGCCGCAGCGCGAGGCCCGGTGAACGGTGTGATCCACGACGTAGCCCTACCTACGCGACCGTAACCTACGGTACCGTAGGTTCATGGCTATCACGGATATCCCGGAATTCGCACATCTCACCGAGGCGGACATCGAGGCCCTCGGCGAGGAACTCGAGCAGATCCGTCAGGACATCATCGGTTCCCTCGGCGAGCGCGACGCCGCCTACATCCGAAACACCATCCGCTTCCAGCGCGCCCTCGAGGTGGGGTCTCGCGCGCTGCTGATGGTCGGCTCGCGCAACCGCACCGCGTGGGCCATCGGCGCCGGCGCCCTCGGGCTGTCGAAGATCATCGAGAACATGGAGCTCGGGCACAACATCATGCACGGGCAGTGGGACTGGATGAACGACCCCGAGGTCCACTCCACCACGTGGGAGTGGGACATCGTGGGCACGTCAGAGCACTGGAAGCAGACCCACAACTACATCCATCACAAGTACACCAACATCGTCGGACTGGACGACGACGTCGGGTACGGGGTGCTCCGCGTGACGCGTGACCAGCGCTGGCACCCGTACTTCTACGGCAACCTCGTCTACAACGCGGCCCTGGCACTGCTGTTCCAATGGGGCGTCGGGATCCAGCACCTCGAGCTGGGCAGGGTCGCCAAGGGACGTGACGACCGCGCCGAGACGATGAACAAGCTCCGGCTGTTCGCACGGAAGGCGGGGCGCCAGCTCGCGAAGGACTACCTGTTCTACCCGGCGCTCTCGCGCAGGGGGTGGAAGTCCACGTTGACGGCCAACCTCGCCGCCAACGGGATCCGCAACGTGTGGACCAACGCGGTGATCTTCTGCGGACACTTCCCCGACGGCGCCGAGAAGTTCACCAAGAAGGACGTGGAGAACGAGACGCGGGCGGAGTGGTACCTGCGGCAGATGCTCGGTTCCGCCAACATCACCGGCGGGCCGGTGATCGACTTCCTCTCGGGCAACCTGTCGTACCAGATCGAGCACCACATCTACCCCGACATGTCGTCCAATCGACTGGCCGAGGCGTCGGTCCGCGTCCGCGAGGTGTGCCGCAAGTACGACCTGCCGTACGTGGCGGGGCCGCTGCCGGTGCAGTACTTCAAGGCGTGGCGGACCATCGCCAAGATGTCGCTGCCCGATCACATGCTGCGACGCACGGCGGACGACGCTCCGGAGACGCACTCCGAGCGCATGTTCGCCGACCTGCCCAAGCCGCTCCCCGCACAGAAGGAGGGCCAGCGGGCCGGCCTGCAGACGGCGCTCAGGTATGCGTCCAAGCGGCGCGCTCGGAAGCTCGCGTCCGCAGCCTGACCTGCCCGACCACTCCTCAGGCGCCCCGTCACCGAAACCGGTGGCGGGGCGTGCAGTTATTTCGATCCAGGATCGGGATCCCGGCGATAGGCTGACCCTCTAGTCGGCCCGCCCGCGCTACAGCGGTCGAGCCGAGTGACCGAGAACCACGACGACGGGAGCCACCATGGAGGACCGGCGCATGCTGATCGCCGATTCGGCGATCGAGGTGGTGGCCAGGGACGGCGTCCGGGCGCTGACCCACCGCGCCGTCGACTCCGAGGCCGGACTGCCCTCGGGCTCCACCTCCTACTACTGCCGCACCCGTGCGCAACTCCTCTCCCTCACGGTGGATCGACTCACCTCGCTCCTGCGTGGATTCGTCGAGGTCTCCGGGATCCAGGAGCTCGCCTCCTCCGACGCCGACGACGTCCTGTCGACGCTCACGCGGATGATCGAGGGACTCCTCGCCGACTACCGCGGAGAACTGGCAGCCCGCTCCGCGCTCATCATGGAGCTCACCGGCAAGGACGACACCACCGATCTCGTGGCCGCCCTGCTCGACCCGAGCGACCTCACCGGCGCCCTCGACGCGGCCGGACTGCGCGACCCCGCCGCCGCGTCCCTGGATCTGCTCGCGGTGTACGAGGGCCTGCTGTGGGAACGCACGGTGGGGCGGCTCGCCGGCGCAGAGATCGACCACGAGCATGACGCCGACCTCCTGGGGTCCGCGCTCTCGCGCCACGAGCACCGCGGCGGACGCCTCTTCGGCCTGCTTCGCTGACCTCCGCCGCGCTCGCGGCACTCTCCTCTGGCACACGCACGCCCAGATGCGGCGTGCCCGGTGACGCCAGCCCGGGTCGTCACGCGCCCCGACTTAGGTATGCCTACGTTGCAACTTAAGGTTCTCACAGTCTAGAGTTCCCGCCCAGAAGCGCCATGACACGTCAGTCAACTGTCGAGACTGCGGAATTCGTGCCTCTGCCACCCCTCCACCGGCCCTGTGCAACCGCGTCGAGAATTGCTGTGCCGGTGCATGTTTGCGCTGTTCAGTTGTATCGACCGGTTGCCCGACCGGGGCCGAGCGCCTCTGGGTCGTCCAACCAAAGCCGTATCGGACTGCGATCGCACATGGCGGCGGGGGGAACTGAGGCAACGGATTAATCAGTTTGTTTTGACAATCTCAGTCGATGTGCCATAGTGATTCTCGTCACTGATTCGCACCGAATCGGACGCCCCCCTCCCCTCGGGTCAACCGACCCCCGCACCAAAGGACGGTTCATCATGAGCCAGGTTGCTGCTTACTACTTCACGCTCTACGCCCTCGTGAGCGATCGCTTCGAGGACCGCAAGGACCGCGGCGCTACGGCCGTTGAGTACGGCCTGATGGTCGGGCTGATCGCGGTCGTGATCATCGTGGCGGTGGTCGCGCTTGGGGATACGCTCGACGGCCTCTTCCGCGGCGTCGTCGGCGACCTCGGCGGAACCGTTCCCGAGTAAGAAGCGGACTCAGACGGTCTCGCCGGCGCGGCGCCCTTGTCCCGGGCGCTGCGCCGGAGCCGTCTCAAGTCACCCCCCTCTCCCCTCTCCCCTCACCCCTCACGAGGACCGTCATGACCAGAGCTTCCTCCGACCGCGGAGCCGCGGCCCTGGAGTTCGCTCTGGTCGTGCCGGTCCTCCTCGCTCTCGTCCTGGGAATCATCGAGTTCGGCCGCGCCTACAACATCCAGACCACGCTCTCCAACGCCGCGCGTGACGGGGTGCGGGTCATGGCCCTGGAGAACAGCGTCACCGCGGCGCGGACCGCCACTCGGAACTCCGCCAGCACGCTGGATCTCACCCGGGCGACGATCAGCGTCACCCCCACCAGCTGCGCGGCCACCGCGACCACGCCACCCGGCACGGCCACGGTCACCATCACGTACCCGCTCGAACTGCTCTCCGGGTTCCTCCCGATCGACGACTTCACCCTGACCGGCCGAGGGACCATGCGATGCAACGGCTGAAGGACGACCGCGGGGCGGTCAGCGTGATGGTCGCGCTCCTGATGATCCCCCTGATCGGCTTCGCCGCCATCTCCATCGACATCGCCTCCGTCCACTCCGAACGGCAGCAGCTCCAGACGGGCGCCGACGCCGCAGCCCTGGCGATCGCCCAGGACTGTGCGCGTGGCAACTGCCGCACCCCGCGCGACACTGCGCAGCAGTTCCTCACCGCCAACACCATCGACGCGGAGGCGACCGCCGGCGTGGTACCGGTCCCCACACCGTCCTCGGGGCGGGTGTCCGTGACGGGCTCGGGGATCCGCGAGCACTGGTTCGCCCCCGTCCTCGGCATCAACGAGACGGCGATCGCGGCGACGGCCACGACGGGGTGGGGCGCCCCCACCGGCGGCAGGGCGGTACTCCCCCTGACCTTCTCCCTCTGTGACTTCCGGGCGCAGACCGGCGGCGGGATGCCGTCCGGAACCGTGCGACGCACCATCTACGCCTCCAAAACCGCCGGCGCCAACGGCTGCACGGGCCCCTCCGGCAATCACGTGCCGGGCGGATTCGGGTGGCTGGCGGCGAACTCCGGAAGGTGCAGTGTGGCCAACCGGATCAACGAGGTCCTCTGGAGCGACCCCGGCAACTCGGTCCCCAACGCCTGTACCGACGCCGACCTCATCGCGCTGCGCAACGCGACCGTGCTCATCCCGGTCTTCGATGAGTCCGGGGATTCCGGCAGCAACGCCTGGTACCGCGTGTACGGATACGCCGCCTTCCGGATTACCGGCTACCGCTTCTCCGGTCGCGAATGGAACTCCAGCTGCCGTGGCAACGAACGCTGCATCGAGGGGTACTTCACCCGCTTCGTGGATCTGTCCGACGACTTCGACTACGGGCCGACCGCCCCCGACATGGGCGCCTCCGTGGTGGCCCTGCTCCCCCGATAGGTAAGTGAGTCCCCTGTGAACCGTCGCACCGTGGCCATCGTCGCCGCAGTCCTCCTCGCGGTGCTCGGCGCCGTGGTGTTGATCAGCTATGTCAACAACGCCGATCAACGAGCGATGGCAGACATGGAACCGGTCGCGGTGCTCGTGGCCACCGGTCCGATCGCCGAGGGCACCCCGGCCGAGGCCCTGGGTGAGCTCATCGCCCCCGAGGACATCCCCGCGGCGGCGGTGGGCCCCGGAGCCGTGACAGACCTCGCGGAACTCGACGGACTGGTGGCCGTGACCACTCTGCAGCCGGGCGAGCAGATCCTCGCCGGCCGCTTCGCCGACCCGGCCTCGATCCTGAGACCCGGCGAGATCCCGGCCCCGCCGGACCTCCACCAGGTCTCGATCCCCCTCGCCGCGCCGAGAGTCCTGGGCGGGACCCTGACCCCGGGAGCGACCGTCGGGGTGTTCATCTCCAAGGGCAATCCCCAGAGCGAGACCCACCTCGTCCTCCACAAGATCCTCGTACTGCGGGTGCAGGGCGGGATCGCCCCACCGTCCGATGCCGAGTCGGATGCGGACCCCGCCGCCGCGGCGATGCCCGACGGCGGGATGATCGTCACCCTCGCGGTCAACGCGCGCGACGCGGAGACCATCGTGTTCGGTGCCGAGCACGGGACGATCTGGCTGTCCGTCGAAGGACCCGAAGTGCCTCAGGAAGGGACTCGCATCGTGACTCCAGGGAACGTGTACCAATGAGCCGCCTCGCAGTGCTGACCGAGTCCGCCGATCTCCGCGACCGTATCCGGTCCGTGGTGGGGGATCATCTCGTGGACCTCCCCCTCGGTCCGCTCCCGTCCGACCCCGCGCGGGTGCTCGCCATGACGCAAGGCGCGCAGCCACTGTCGGTGGTCGTCCTCGATGCCGGCCCCCACGACCAGACCACTGCACTCGAGGTGGCCTCCGGACTCCGCACTGACGACACAGGTATCTCGGTGGTGCTGGTCAGTGACCGGCCCGAAGAAGTCGGTTTCGCGGCCATGCGGGCCGGCGTCTGCGACATCGTGCACCCCGATGCCGATCCGGGCGAGCTCGGATGGGTCCTCGAACGCGCCCGCCGAAGCGCCGTAACCCGCCAAGCCGGGAACGGTGTCGGACCCGGAAGCGGGGTCAACGGATCCCAGACCCCGCCCGGTCGGGTCATCAGTGTGGCCTCGCCCAAAGGTGGCGTCGGCAAGACCACCGTCGCCACCAACCTGGCCGTCGGGCTGGCGCGCTCCGACCCGCATTCCACTGTCCTGGTCGACCTCGACGTCCAGTTCGGCGACGTGGGCAGCGCCCTCAACCTCGCGCCGGAATACACGCTGGTGGACGTGGTGCACGGGCCGGCCGCCCAGGACACGATGGTCCTCAAGACCTTCCTCACACAACACGAGACCGGCCTGTACGTGGTGTGCGGGCCGGGTTCACCCGCCGAGGCGGACTCGGTCGGGATGGAGGACATCAGCCGGCTCCTGCAGACCCTGGCCTCGGAGTTCCGCTACGTGGTGGTCGACACCGCACCGGGACTCACCGAACCCACCCTCACGGTCCTCGACAACACCCACGACCTGGTCCTGGTGACGAGCATGGACGTGCCGGGGGTACGCGGGCTCCGGAAAGAGATCGACATCCTGCGTGAACTCGGGATGGTCTTCTCCGGCCGCCACGTGGTCCTCAACTTCGCCGACACCCAGAACGGCCTCACCAAGACAGATGTCGAGGCGACCATCGGCGCCTCCGTGGACATGATGATCCCCCGGTCCAAGGGTGCCGTCGCGTCGGTCAACCAGGGCATCCCGCTGTTGCAGAGCGACAAGCGCGACCCCGTGACCACCCACCTGCGACAACTGGTGGGTCGGTTCACCCCCTCCTCCGCACGCGCACCCAGGTCGACATCGGCGGTCGGGAAGCTGCTGGGACGATTCCGACCCACGCCCACCACCGCGACCGCGGGGACTCCAGGGTCGCCGGAAGCACCGGGGCAGCAGGTGCCGCAGCCCACCCGATCCGAGGGCCGACATCGTCTGAACAAGGGAGAAGTCAGGGGAGAGAAGCGATGAGTCTGTCCGAACGGCTCCGGGCCGCCAAGTCCCCCGACGCCGCCGTCACCGTGGTGTCCCCCGTCGCTCCCGTGACTCCGGTCGCTGGCCCGCCCGCCACGAGTCCGGAAGCCACCGCGGCCCCGGTGGCGCCCGGTCCCGTCGTGGCCCCGACGTCGGACGACCCGTCGCCCTCCCCCGCTGGAGGGGACGCCCTGTCCAAACTCAAGGAACGCGCCTCGGCGGCCCTGTTCGAGCGGATGGGCGCGCGGCTCAACAACCCCTCGCTCACCGAGGAGCAACTCCACGCCCTGGTCCGCAGTGAGCTGAACCAGGTGGTCGAGGAGGAGACCGTCCCGCTGACCAGTGAGCAGCGCAAACGGCTCATCGCCGACATCCAGGACGACGTTCTGGGCCACGGTCCACTCGAACGACTACTCGCGGACCCCACCGTCACCGAGATCATGGTCAACGGTCCGGACATGATCTACATCGAGCAGGGCGGCAAGCTCTCCCGGAGCGCCGCGAGATTCACCTCCGAGGAAGACCTCCGCCGGGTGATCGAGCGCATCGTCTCCCGGATCGGCCGGCGCATCGACGAGTCCTCCCCGCTCGTCGACGCGCGGCTGGCCGACGGCTCCCGCGTCAACGCCGTCGTCCCGCCCCTCGCGGTCAACGGCTCCTCGCTGACCATCCGGAAGTTCTCCCGCGACCCCTTCAAGGTCCCCGACCTGATCCGCTTCGGGACGCTCACCCCGGAGATGGCCGAACTCCTGCAGGCGTGCGTGCAGGCGCGGCTGAACATCATCGTCTCCGGAGGCACGGGTAGCGGTAAGACCACCCTGCTCAACGTCCTGTCCTCATTCATCCCCGAGGGCGAGCGCATCGTCACCATCGAGGACGCGGTGGAGCTGCAGATGCAACAGGACCACGTGGTGAGGCTGGAGGCCCGGCCCGCGAACATCGAGGGCAAGGGCGAGATCAGTATCCGCGACCTCGTACGCAACTCCCTGCGTATGCGGCCCGACCGCATCGTGGTGGGCGAGGTCCGCGGCGGTGAGACCCTGGACATGCTGCAGGCGATGAACACCGGCCACGACGGGTCGCTGTCGACGGTGCACGCCAACTCCCCCCGGGACGCGATCGCCCGCCTGGAGACCCTGGTGCTCATGGCCGGGATGGACCTCCCGCTGCGCGCCATCCGCGAGCAGATCGCCTCGGCCGTGGACGTGATCATCCAGCTCACGCGCCTACGGGACGGCACCCGACGCGTCACCGCGGTCACCGAGGTCCAGGGGATGGAGGGGCAGACCGTCACCCTGCAGGACGCCTTTCTCTTCGACTACGCCGCGGGACTCGACGCGAAGGGGAAGTTCCTCGGCAAGCCGATTCCCACGGGTGTGCGGCCGCGGTTCACCGACCGGTTCAACGAGCTGGGCATCGCCCTCTCGCCGCGGGTGTTCGGCTCCGCCACCGCGTCGGGACAGTCAGGGGGTACGCGGTGACCTCGGGCGGCCTCTCCCCGGTGACCATCGGGGTGGGGGCCCTCTCGATCGCCCTTCTGGTCGCAGGATACGTCCTGGTGCGGTTCCTCACCCGCACGCGTCTCCCACGGGATCGGCGCCGCCCCACGGACGTCGACCTCCCGGGTCCCGTGACGCGGGCCTCGACAGCGCTGACGACGGCGATCGACACGATGCTCCGCCGCCGGGGGACGCCGGGTGCCGGGGCTCTGGCCGAGGCCGGGGTGAAGATGCGCCTCCAGGACTTCGTCTTTCTGGTGATCGTGGCCGCTCTCGCCGCCACCGCGTTGGGTGTCGTCGTCTCGGGGCCACTGCTCGGCATCGTGCTGGGCATCCTCACCCCCGTGGCCGCCAGGGTGGGACTGTCGGTCAAAGCCGGTCGTCGCCGGGCCGCCTTCGCCGATCAGCTGGACGATTCGCTCCAACTGATGGCCAGCAGCCTCCGGGCCGGGCACAGCCTCCTGCAGGCACTGGCCTCGGTATCCCGCGAGGCCGAGGCACCGACCTCCGAGGAGTTCGCCCGGATCATCAACGAGACGCGGGTGGGCCGCGAGCTCGCCCCGGCGCTCGAGGAGACCGCCCAGCGGATGGGCAGCCAGGACTTCGTCTGGGTGACCCAGGCCATCGCCATCAACCGTGAGGTCGGCGGCAACCTCGCCGAGGTGCTCGACGGCGTGGGCCACACCATCCGCGAACGCAACCAGATCCGCCGTCAGGTCCAGGCGCTGGCGGCGGAGGGGAAACTCTCGGCCTACATCCTCATGGCTCTGCCGATCGGGATCGCGGGGTTCCTCTTCATGACCAACCCCGCGTACATGGTCCCGTTCACCCAGAGCCTGCTCGGCTACGCGCTGATCGTCGTCGCCCTGATCCTGCTGGTCGCCGGCGGATTGTGGCTGCGAAAGACCGTCAACATCAAGTTCTAGACCCGCCCCCGGAACCAGAAAGGAGCGCGCTGTGTCCTCCTCGGCCCTGTTCGCCGTCCTCGCCCTCAGCCTGGCCGTGGCGCTGGTGGTCTGGACCGTCGTCACCGGACTCGGGGGAGATCGCGCCCGCACTGTCGCCAACCTCACACTCGGTCTGGACACTGCATCGTCTGACGGGAGTCCCGCCCAGGACGACGAGGCGACTCCCGGAGCGCTGATCGTATTGGCGCGACGCCTGACCCCGGCCGGGTCCATACGGATGCTGGAGAGACTGCTCTCCCGCGCGGGCCACCCGCCCGGGTGGACGCTGGACCGGCTGCTGGTGGTGAAGCTCGCCCTGGGGCTGGGGGTCGGCACCCTGAGCGTGCTGTTCATCCGCAGCGCGGAAGGCCCGCTTCCACTCCTGCTCGGCCTCGCGACCACCGTGGTCTGCTACTTCCTCCCCGAACTGCTCCTGCACAGCCGGGGACAGGAACGGAGCCAGGCCATCCAGCTCGAGTTGGCCGATACCCTCGACCAGATGACCATCGCGGTGGAAGCCGGGCTCGGTTTCGACTCCGCCATGTCCCGAGCCGGCAAGAACGGGACGGGCCCCCTCGCCGAGGAACTGGTCCGGACTCTGCAGGAGATCCAGGTCGGCCAGACCCGCAGGCAGGCCTACGAGTCACTGGCCACCCGCAGCGACGTCGCCGACCTGCGACGCTTCGTCCGCGCCATCATCCAGGCCGACGCCTACGGGATCTCGATCGCCGACGTCCTGCGGACCCAGGCCGCGGAAATGCGGATGAAGCGCCGCCAACGCGCGGAGGAGAAGGCCATGCAGATCCCCGTCAAGGTGATCTTCCCGCTCATCCTCTGCATCCTGCCGGTACTGTTCATCGTGCTCCTGGGCCCCACCGCGATGAACATGATGGAGGCATTCTCCTAGTGCTCCCGAGCACCGCCGCGACCATGACCGCGATCATCACCGCGGCGGTATGCGCGGCACTGGCCGGCGCGCTGACCGGGTGGATCCGCTCGGTCGCCGACTCCGACTCCCGCTGGCTGCGCTCCGGTCTCCACGTGGGTCTGGCCGCGGCGGGCGGCGCGGGGGCCGCCGGGCTGGCCGGCACCGGATCCGTCGAGACCCTTCCCGAGCTGGTGGCGTTCGCGGCCCTGGCCGTGGCGTGCGCGGTCCTCGTGCCGATCGACCTGGCCGTGCACCGGCTGCCCGACGTCATCGTCGTCCCCTTGTACCCGGTCCTACTGGCGGCACTGGGCGCGGCCGCGATGGTCACCGGCGACTGGGGCGCACTGGGTCGCGCCGCCGCGGCGGCGCTCGCCCTGCTCGCCCTCTACTTCACCCTGGCGTTCATCAACCCCTCGGGACTCGGGTTGGGCGACGTCAAGCTCGCCGGCGTCCTCGGCCTGTTTCTCGGATGGCTGGGCTGGTACTACGTGCTCGTCGGGACGCTGGCGGCGTTCGCGATCAACGCGGTGGTGGCGCTGGTGTTGCTCGCCATCCGTAGAGCGAACCGCCACACCGGCATCGCGTTCGGTCCCGCGATGATCGCCGGTGCGGCGGTGACCGCCTGGCTGTCGGTCGCAGGCTAGTCCGAGATCGCCTCCAACGGATCGGTCTTGGCAGCGCGATGCGCGGGCCACAGCGAGGCCAGGACGCCCACGACCGCGGAGGCCACCAGAACGAGTCCGATGTTCCCCCACGGGATGGTGGTCTCGCTGAGCCCGCTGTCCGCGAGCACGGAGACGAACGCCCACCCCAGATAGACACCGACGGCGGCGCCGATCAGGGCGCCGAACACCGCGATCTGTGTGGATTCGAGGTTGATCGTCCGACGGATCTGGGACCGCTGCATGCCCACGGCCCGCAGCATGCCGATCTCCGTGCGCCGCTCGATCACCGACAGCGCGAGGGTGTTGACGATCCCCAGCACCGCGATCACCAGGGCCAGGCCCAGCAGGGCGTAGATGATCGTGAGCAGTTGGTCGATCCCGCCCGACTGGACGTCGATGTACTGTTGCTTGCTCTGCACGGTGGCGATCGGGATGTCGGCGAGCTCCTCGGTGACGGCGGCCAGGACCTCGTCCGGCGGGGTCCCCTGGGCGGCCTTGGCCAGCACGATGGCCGTCGAGCGGAGGTTCTCCGGCACCAACCGTTCGTACACGTCCATACCGGTGTAGAAGGGGCCGAGGATCTGGGCGTCGTCGTACACGCCGGTCACCCGGAGGGTGGACTCGGTACCGTCCGGGCCCACCAGCGGCACCCGGGTGCCCATCGTCCACCCGTTGTCCCGCGAGACCTCCCGGGAGACCACGAGCGAGTCGGCCTCGGGCTCGAGCGAACCGTCGAGCACGGTGGCCTCGAGCAACTCCCCGACCGGGCCACCGGCGGCCGCGAGCGCCTGGGGCTCCCCGCCGAGCTGGCCGAAGCCGAACGCCAGCCACGCCACGTCCCCGACGCCGTCGACCCCCGCGATCCGGTCCTGGATCCGGCCGTCCAGCGGGATGGGCGGGCCCTGTGAGGCCACCCCCTGGACGATGACGTCCGCGGTGATCCCCTGGTCGATGAGGCCGCTCACGCTCTGCTTGGTGGTGGCGCCGAGGGTGCCGAACGCCGCCACCAGGGTGAGCCCCAACGTGAGGGCGAACGCCGTGGCGGCGGTGCGGCGGGTGTTGCGGCCGGCGTTGGTGGCCGCCAGCTTGCCGACCGCGCCGAAGGGCGCGCCGATGATCCGCCCGATCCCGCCGGCGATGGGCCTGGCCAGGGCGGGCATCACCAGGAAGCTGCCGATGATCAGGGCCGCGGCGCCGACGCCCACGGTGATCGCACCGGTCCTCGTGGTGTCCTGCCAGGTGCCGATGAACGCCAGCATGATGCCGCTGACCACGGCCAGCAGCCCGATGGAGGTCCTCCAGCCGCCCCCGGCCTCGGAGGAGGCGGCCCCCACCCGCATGCCCTGGACCGGTGCGACCCGTCCGGCGCGGCGGGCGGGCGCCCACGCGGAGAACACGGTGACGACGAAACCCAGCACCAACGGGGTGACGACGGACATCGGGGCGAGCGCGAGGCTGCCCGAGGGGATGCCCAGGTCGAAGGCGTCGAGCACGGCGAAGATGACCCTCGCCAGCCCGAACCCGGCGAGCACGCCGATCGCGGACCCGACCAGGCCGGTCAGCGCGGCCTCGGCCAGCACGGACCGGGTGAGCTGACCGCGCGTGGCGCCGATCGCCCGCAGCAGGGCCAGTTCGCGCAGCCGTTGGGCCACCAGCATGGAGAAGGTGTTGTAGATGATGAACGTGCCCACGAGCAGCGCGATCAGTCCGAAGGCCACGAAGAAGTAGTTGACGAAGTCCAGGATGGTCGCCAGCTGCGCGGAGAGCCGCTCCTTGACCTCCTCGCCGGTGCTCACCTCGTACTCGGGGAACTCGGCGGCGAGCGTGTCGCGGATCTCCTCCTGGCTCACGCCGGGGACCGCCCGGACGGCCACGTCGGTCGCGTTCTCACCATCGGTGAACAGGGCGCGGGCCTGGGCGGAGGTGAACCCGACCCCGACGTAACCGCCGACGTCGGTCTCCGAGGAGTGGGCGCCCACGATCGTGACGTCGATCATCCCCTGGGACGTGGTGTACACCCGAGCGGAATCGCCGATCGCGAGTCCCGCGTTCTCCAGCACCAACTCGGGGAGCACGACCTCACCGTCCGCCTCCGGGGCCCGCCCGTCCGAGATCCAGCTGTTGCTGCCGACGGCCTGATCGGGCTCGACCCACTCCAGTCCCTCCGACGGGGCGCCGCCCGACTGATAGGGCGTGCCGTCGGCGTTGAACAGCACCACGGTGCCGGTGACGCCCGGGGTGACGGCCTCGACACCCGGTAACTCGAGGGCGCGCTCGGCGACCTCGAACGGCACCCCGCCACCCCGGGGGTCCTCGGGTTCGATCATCGCGGACAGGTCCTGCGTCCCCTGGTCGAGCAGCGCGTCGAACGTGTTCTTGAGAGTCGAGGTGAACACGAGCGAACCGGTGACGAACGCGGTACCCAGCACCACGGCGAGGACGGACAGGACCAGCCGCAGCTTGTGGGCGGCGATGTTGCGCAGGGACACCCGGAGCATGGGCCGGGCATGGCTGGGCGCGCGGCCCGCGGCGTGACGGGCGGTCATCACCCCTCCTCGAGCGCGCCCATGGCCGCCAGGATCTCATCGGAGGTGGGGTGGGAGAGCTCACGCACGACCTTGCCGTCGGCGAGCAACAGGACGCGGTCGGCGTAGGTCGCGGCGCGCGGGTCATGGGTGACGATCACGACGGTCTGTTGGAAATCGTCCGCCGCGCTGCGCAGGATCGACAGCACCTCCGCCGACGAGGTGGAGTCGAGGTTTCCGGTGGGCTCGTCACCGAACAGGATGTCCGGTCGTCCCACCAGGGCCCGGGCGCAGGCGACGCGCTGTTGCTGCCCACCGGACAGCTCCGAGGGGCGGTGTGACAGCCGGTCGGCGATCCCCAGCCTCCCGATGACCTCGTCGAACCACTCCCGGTCGATCGAGTGGCCCGCGATGTCCTGGGGGAGTGTGATGTTCTCCTCGGCGGTCAGGGTGGGGACCAGGTTGAAGGACTGGAACACGAATCCGATCCGGTCGCGGCGCAGCGCGGTCAGTTCCTTGTCCGCCAGGCCCACGATCTCGGTCTCGCCGACCCGGACCGACCCCGAGGTCGGCCGGTCCAGCCCGGCCATGCAGTGCATCAGCGTGGACTTGCCCGACCCGGACGGCCCCATGATCGCGGTGAACCGTCCGCGCTCGAACGAGGCGCTGACGTGGTCGAGCGCGCGGACCTCGGTCTCGCCCTCGCCGTAGGTCATGACGAGGTCGGTGGCGACGGCGGCGAGGTCCGCCCCTTCCGCCCGGTGATGGGTCTCGGCCTGCGTGGTCATGTGCTCCCCTGGATCGTGGTGGTCGACCTAAAGCATGCAGGAGTTCGGAGCGGGTGCCGATGGGGGATGGCCCCGATCTTGCGCCGGGGACCTCCCCGACGGCCACCCGTCGAGCGATCTCCGGGTCCGGAATCGGCGAGCGGCCCCGGAGACGGGATCGGTGAACTCGAGCGACTCCGCGAGCAACTGCAGGGGCCGGGAGAAATCACCGGGGGTGATGGTCCGCACCCGCGGGTACAGGTCGTCGCCGAGGATCGGTGTCCCGAGTGCGTTCATGTGCACCCGCAGTTGGTGCGTGCGTCCGGTGGTGGGCTCGAGGCGGTACAGGCCGAGCGGTGTGCCCGGCTCCCCCCGCCCGGGCTCACGGACGTCGAGCAGGGTGATCCGGGTGTGGGCGTCCGGCGGACCGTCCACCTCGGCGGCCTGCAGCACCCCGCGTGTCTTGACGATCCGGCTCGAGCGTTCCCGGACGCCCGGCGTCCCGTCCGGGGCCGGGGCCACGGCCAGATAGGTCTTGGCGACCCGCCGGGCGGCGAAGAGGTCCTGATAGGCGGCCCGGAACGCGGGGTCGACGGTGAACACCAGGACCCCGGCGGTGAGCCTGTCGAGGCGATGCGCCGGCGCCAGGTCCTCCACCCCGAGGTCGCGGCGGAGCCGCACCAGCGCCGTCTGGGTGACGTGCCCCGCGCGGGGGGTGGTGGCGAGGAAGTGCGGTTTGTCGACGACGACGAGGCGGTCGTCGGTGTGCAGGACCTCGATCCCGAAGGGCACCTCGACCTCCGGCTCGGGTGTCCGGTAGGTCCACACGTCCATCCCGCGGCGCCGTCGGGTGGTCTCGGTGACGGCCTCACCGTCGGCGGTCACCACCTGCCCGCCGGCGAGGGCCGCCTCGAGCTCGTCGAGACGGTCGGGGAACCTCCGGCGCAGTTCCTCGGGGATGCTGCGGGGCCCCCGACCGGGGTCGGCGAGCCTGATCCGGACCGGGTCCACGCCGTCACGCAACGGCAGCGGCCTCCGCGGACGTCCGGAATTCGTCATGTGCGGAGTCTAGTTGCTGGGTTACACTCACCTCTCGCCACAGGCACCTCACGCGCCACTTGGACGCCAGCTGCCCCGTTCACACCAGGAGTATCCATGATCGACGCCGTTGTCGACTTCTTCCTCTTCGGCCCCGGCCGCGCCTTCCTCCCGGCGTTCCAGGGCAGCTTCAACATGGCCTACCCCGCTAACGCCCCCTTCCCCGACGGGATCTAGGCCCACCCGCCCCGAGAACGCATCGGGGATCCGGGCACGGCGGTATCCTCGGGGTATGGCTTCACTCGAGAATTCCGTGGTCGTCGGCATCGACGGTTCGGCCGCCTCGACAGGCGCCGTCGCGTACGCGGCCAACACCGCCGCGACCCGGCGGGCCCCGCTCGTGCTGGTCACCAGCTACACGATGCCGGCCGCCATGTTCGCCGAGGGCATGGTCCCGCCCCAACCCGTCTACGACGAGCTGGAGAAGGAGTGCCTGCCGATCGTCGAGCAGGCCAGGGCCACCGCCCTCAAGGTCGCCCCGGAGATCGAGGTCTCGCACGCGATCGTCGAGGGCAACCCCTCACAGGTCCTCATCGACTACTCCCACAAGGCCAAGATGGTCGTCCTGGGCTCGCGCGGCCTCGGTGGGATCAAGGGGATGGTCCTCGGCTCGGTCTCGGCATCGGTGGCCAGCCACGCGTTCTGCCCGGTCGTGGTGACCCGGGAGGACACCGACGACCTCGACCGGACCGGACCCGTCGTGGTGGGCGTCGACGGGTCCGAGGTCAGCGCCAAGGCCACCTCGTGGGCCTTCGCCGAGGCCTCCGCGCGTGGCGCCACGCTGGTCGCGGTGCACACCTGGATGGATCCGCAGGTCCAGGCGGCGGCCGCCGGGATCGCGCTGACCGACGACGACTGGCGGCAACTCGAGGAACAGCAGTTGGAGACCCTGTCCGAGCGGCTCGCCGGGTTCTCGGACCGCTACCCCGATGTGCGGATCGAGCGGGTCGTCACCCGCGATCGCGCGGTCCGGGCACTCGTGGAGCAGGCCGAGGACGCCCAGCTCGTCGTCGTCGGATCCCACGGTCGGGGCGGGTTCACCGGCATGGTCCTCGGCTCGACCAGCCGGGCGCTGCTGCAGGCGTCGCCCTGCCCTGTGATGGTCGTCCGTCCGGAGTCGCACTCGTGAGCGCCGGCGAGGACGTCCGGGTGAGGCGCGACCCCGCCGCCGGCCGCTTCGAGATCGTGGTCGACGGCGTGGTCGCGGGCTTCGCCGACTACAGCGACGCGGACGGCGTCAGAACGTTTCCGCACACGGTGGTCGATCCCGAATTCGGTGGGCGCGGCCTGGCCGGCCGGATGATCGGGGAGGCACTGGAGACCACCCGCGACGAGGGACTGCGCGTTCGGCCCGCCTGCGCGTTCGTCGAGCGATACCTCCAGAAGCACCCAGAAGCGGCGGATCTGGCCTGAGGATCCTGCTCACATGACACCTGAGGCGCGTGTGAGTAACGAATAAGCGACGATTAACCCCACAGACGGTCCCACCGGAGGCGTTCGGGGTCCAGACATGTTCTCCTGACAGGGCGGCCCACACCTGGGCCGAGTACGACTCTCGGGAAAGGACACACCACCATGCTGTGGAGCATCATCTCCTGGATCATCGTCGGTGGCCTCGCAGGCTGGATCGCCTCCATGATCATGGGCAAGAACGCCCAGATGGGCCTGGTCGCCAACGTCCTCGCAGGTGTGGTCGGCGCGTTCGTCGTCGGCCTCCTCGTCTCTCTCGTCAGCGAGGGCGGCGGGATGCCGGAGGCCTTCTCGATCTGGGGCTTCGTCGCCGCGATCGTGGGCGCCTGCCTGGTCATCTGGCTCGTATCCCTGGTCAGGGGCCGCGGACGCACCCGCGTCTGACGATGCACTGACACAGGAGACGCACGAACTCCGGACGAGTCCGAACGGCCCGGCCCCACACGACAGGGCCGGGCCGTTCGTCTCCCCGCCGCGAGTACCCGACGAAAGGACCGGACATGGGTCTGATCGACAAGATCAAGAACATCGGCAGGAACCCCGCCACGCTCAACTCGGCGGTCGCGAAGACCGGGGACTACCTCAACGACAAGGCCGGCGGCGCCAACAAGAGACAGCAGCACACCGGGGCCGACGGGCCGGACAGCAGCCCGGCCCACGACCCGGCCGACGTGCAGGCCGACGACACGGTGACGGGCGACCGCCCTCCCGCCGGGGGACAGCCCCCGGCGTGAACCGGGCCATCGGGGCCGGTGTCGCCTGACTCGGCACCGGTCCCGCCGACACCGCGGTGCCAGCCGATAGTCTGTCACCTGTGACGAGCGCACGGTCGACCAAGCCCGGACCGCGGGAGCGGCTCCTGGCCACGTCGACTCGTCTGTTCTCCACCGACGGGATCCGGGCGGTCGGCATCGACCGCATCCTCAGAGAGGCCAAGGTCGCCAAGGCCAGCCTCTACAACACCTACGGCTCCAAGGACGAGCTGGTCGTGGCGTACCTCAGAGCCATGGCCGAGCGGGACCGCGCCCTGTGGCAGCGTCGGGCGGACGCCGCGCCCGACTCGCGGGGGCGCATCCTCGCCCTGTTCGACCTCGTCCGCGAGCGCGTGGAGCCCGCGACCCCCGGGTCGTGCCACCTCGCCGCCGCCATCGAGTTCCCCAGCCCCTGCACCGACGGTGAGCGGGCCATCCGGGAGGCGGTGACCGACCAGCGGGCGTGGATCGCGTCCACCCTCCGCTCCGAGCTCGCCGGCATGGGGCTCGAAGACCCCGACAACATCGCCGACCTGGCCGACCGGTTGGCGATCCTCCATGACGGCTCCGTCACGGCGGCGATGCTCGGCGAGGTGGAGACCTCGGCGATGACGGCCCGCAGCATGGCCGAGCTCATCCTGGGGATGGTCACGGAACCGTCGTGAGGCGCGCCGCGGGGGTGATGGGAGAGGTGCTGCTGACGCTCGGCGTCGTGCTGGCACTGTTCGTGGTCTACCAGGTGTGGTGGACAGACCTGGACGCGGCGCGTGCCCAGTCCGCCGCCGACGCCGACCTGGACCGGCGGTGGGACACGACGGACAACCCACGGATGCGCGGCGGGGTCTCCGGGGACGGGGACCCCGCACTGTCCGGCCTCGCGGACGGGACCGCCTTCGCGCGCCTGTACATTCCGGCGTTCGGCGCGGACTACCGGTTCGCCGTGGTCTCCGGGACCAGCGACGCGGCTCTGGAGGCCGGGCCCGGGCACTACACCGGGACACAGGGCCCGGGGGAACCGGGCAACTTCGCCGTCGCCGGTCACCGGGTGGGCCGCGGCTCGCCGTTCAACGATCTCGACGCCCTGCGCTCGTGCGACGCCCTGGTGTACGCCACCGCGGACCGGTGGCTGATCTACCGCGTGCTGCCCGTCGACGCCCCCGATCCGGTCGCGGCCCGCGAGCAGGCGGCCGAATGCCTGCCGATGGACCTCGCCGATCGCGCGACGTCAGGGAGATACGAGGGGTTGTCCGGGATGTCGGTCGTCCGACCGGAGGACGTGTGGGTGATCGACGCGGTGCCCGGACGCGCCGAGCCACCCTCCCCCGAGCTGCTGCCGCTGACGACGCTCACCACGTGCCATCCGCAGTTCTCGGCCGCGGAGCGGCTCGTCGTGCACGCCGTGCTCGAACGCAGTGAGCCGCGGGTGGCCGGCGAGGCCCCCGTCGAGTTGGGGGGCCGGTGATGTACGCCCGGCTCTACCGCAGCCTGCCCGGACCGACGCCGGTCCGGATCGTGCTGCTCGTCGCGCTTCTCGCGGCGGTGGTGCTGCTACTCATGGAAGTGGTGTTCCCCGCGGTCGAGTCACTCATGCCGTACTCGCACGTCGCCGTCGACCCTGCAGACTGAGTCAGTCGGCTATGCGGGGCGCGACGAGTTCGGCCACCCGCTGCACCTTGACCGACTGCTCCTGCGTGGACTGCACCGCCAGGACCTGAGTGCCTCGGGCCAGGACCACCAGGGCGCCTCCCGGACCACCGGTGCGTCCGCCGGTCCATCCTCCCTCGACGTCCGAGCGCTCGGACTCACCGACGGGGGCCGAGTCGTCCACCAGCTCGGTGGCCCGCTCCTCGGACGCGACCGAATACACGGTCGTCGTGAGCTGGACCGCCCCGTCCGCGCCGTAGAAGAAGCAGGCGGCGGGGTCGACACGGTCATCGATCCGCACGTCGGTGGCCAGCTCGCCGTTGAGCCTCGACGCCTCGTCGACGGACAGGTACGGGCACTGCTCACGAGTCACGGGCTCGACCTGGGGGATCTCCGGCTCGCTGGTCTCCGGCGGCGCGGTCCGGATGGTCCCCATCTCCGGTGCCGGATCGCCGTCGCCACCGCCGCACCCCGCCGACACACCGAGCAGGACGACGGCCATGGGGGCGAGGAAAGTCGTGGTGGCGATACGCATGATGCCCAGGATAGGACCCAAACACCTGGGTAGGGTCATCACCACCGAGCGGAGACCACCCACCCGCACCGACGACCCACACGCACCGACGACCGACGGGGAGGCGCCACATGCCCGGCCCATCCACGAACGGACAGGGCGCCGATCGCGTCGGGAGCCGCCGCCGCGCACTGCGCGAGACCATCTCGTCCGTCGCATTGGACCTCGCCCTCGAACGAGGACTCGACGCGGTGACCGTGGACCAGATCGCCAAGGCCGCCAACGTGTCCCGCCGCACGTTCTTCAACTACTTCCCGTCCAAGGCCGCCGCGTGCATTCCGGATGCCTTCCCGCCGGACCGGGATGCCGTGCGCCTGTTCCTCACCGACCGGTCCGTGTCCACGCTGACCGCACTCACCCGCCTGCTGTGGCTGCAGGTCTCCATGGCCCGGCGGGAGACCCCTCTGTTCAACCGGTTCCACGACATGTGGCGGCAGGAGCCGGGAATCCGCACCGAGGTGTACGCGATCCTCTCGCGGACCGAGAAGGAACTGGCCGCGCTGGTGGCCCGCAGAGAAGGCCGCGAGCCCGGCTCCGTCGAGGCCGCCACCGTCGCGGCGGCCTCGATCGCGATCGTCCGGGTGGCTGTCGAACAGTGGCGCACCGATGAGTCTCCGACCCTCCTGGAGGATCGGATCCGAGAGTCGTTCGACGCGGTCATCCGCGCGACCGAGATCGTGCCCGGCGAGACCTGAACCCGCACGGACAGGCGCCCGCGGACCGGCCGGGAGCCGGTGACGAGCCGTGGCATCGTAGGATCGGCCCATGCGATCGCAGCGACCCCGCACCGCACCGGGGGGACGAGTCGCCCTCGGCGTGGCGACGTCCGCGGCGGTGCTGGCGGTCGCGGGGTGCTCCGCGCCCGGCGTCGCGGGTAACGGCGAGACCGGCCCACCCCGGATCTCGCCCGCGCCACAGCCCGACGTCGCCGCCGCGATGGTCGACGGACGCCCCGCCCCCGACGACCGGTTGAACGCCTGCGAGCTCCTCGATCTGCCGACCGATGAGCTGATCGAGTTCACCGGTGCCGACATGCCCGAGATCGAGCCCATCGGCTCCGGTGATCTGGGCCTGATCTGCACCTACGGCGGCCCGGGATCGCTGGAGCTGTACGAGATGCAGCAGTCGGAGGCGACCACCGAAGAAGCAGAGGACGCCGACGGGTCCGACACCGCCGACGACGACACAGCCGACACCGCCACCACGTCCACCGAGGTCAAGCCCATGCCCACGACCTCGCCCACCTCCCCCCGGACCGCCGCCGCGGACCGGAACGAGATTCCCGATACTTTTGCCGCCGGGGTCGTCAAGCCGCGGGGTGGCCCCCAGGCCGCACTCCGTGGACAGCCCGCGCTGCTGGGGGTGCGATACGCCTGCTCGGAGGTCCGCGGCGATGAGTCGGCCTCGATCGCGGATGCGCCGCCGGGCGCCCCCGAGGCTCCCGCGCCGGTGCTCCCCGAGCTCAGCACCGCGTACATCGACTGCGCGGCGGCCCCGACCGGCGGCGGTGTCGAGGTCCACACGATCCTCATCGCGGACAACGATCTGTGGCACATCACGCTGATCAGCCCGGAGACGCCCCGGTCCCCCGACGCCGAGGCGCGAGCGCTCGCGGGTCTGCACAGGGTCGCCGAGCACATCCTCGACTGACGTTCCACTGGAAATCAGAAACGGCGCCGGAGCCCCTCAGCATCCGACGCCGTTCCCTTTCAACGGACTGCGCATCGCGCCTTCCGGTTTCCACGCGCGCCCCGAAAGGCGGCGGGCCGACACCCCCCCAGGTGCCCCGGTAATGAAACCGGCCCCTCATCGTGAAGTAACAGCCCCTCATCCGTTCTTCACCTCGCCACCGCACCCCCCGGCCGGTGACTGGTTGAACTCTATGTTGCACTCGTTCCGCTGGCAAGCCCATGAACAGCAGTTCTTCTGTTGACTTATGGTCAGTACGGGGAGCCGGTTGGCTCACCTGCACTTTTGTGAATACCGTTACCAACGAACGATGCAACCAACCCTCTCCGATCGGGCCCCCTCCGATCCGGTCCGCAGGAGCGCCCCAGTCCGGCGCCCACACATCCACTGCCGCACTCACCGCGCCCACGGGGTTCTGTTACGTATGTTTCCTGTGTGACAATTGTGGCTAAGCTGAGTCCTGCGGATTCACTCACCGCACCTGTGGCTCACCCCCGTCACTGCCCGAAACGTCACCAGTGCCCGGCTGACCGCGGCCCGAAGGAGAACGATGACCCGCCGAACCCGCTTCCTCGCGTCCCTCCTGGTGACGACCGGCCTCGCCACCGGCCTCACCGCCGGACTGGCCCCCGCCGCGTCAGCGCAGTCCGTCGCCTTTCCCGGCCTGGAATCGGCGCCCCTTCCCCAGGTACCCGGGGTGGCCGCGCAACCGGTCCTCACGATCCCCGTGCCGGCACCGCCGCGCCCCGCGGTGGAACCGGTGGCGTCGGTGTACCCCACCCGCGACGAGACCGTGGGGGTGGCGCAACCCGTCATGATCCGGTTCGACCGGCCCGTCGCCGACCGCGCCCGGGCGGAGGCCTCCGTCGGGATCCGAACGGCACCGTCCGTCCAGGGGAGGTTCTACTGGGTCGGCGACTCCGAGTTGCGATGGCGGCCCCACGAGTTCTGGCCCGCCGGCACGGCGGTCACCGTGTGGGCCGGCGGGCAGGAGAACACCTTCCGCACCGGCGACGCGGTCGTCTCGACCTACGACGACGCCACCCACCTGGTCACCGTCACCCGCAACGGCCAGATCGTCCGCACGATGAGGGCCTCCGCCGGGCGGGACTCCTACCCCACCCACAACGGCATCTATTACAACGGCTGGCGTGCGCGCGAGGTCCGGATGGACTCCTCCACCTGGGGACTGTCCAGGACAGCGGGCGGCTACGACACCACCGTCGAGAACGGGGTGCGGTTGAGCTACGACGGCATCTTCGTCCACTCCGCGCCGTGGTCGATCGCCGACCAGGGGGTCCGCAACGTCTCCCACGGCTGCATCAACCTCAGTCCCGAGGACGCGGCCTGGTACTACGACAACACCCGCAACGGCGACCCGTTCATCGTGGTGGGCGGACCGGGCCGGCAGTTCGGCGAGTTCGACGGCCAGGGCGACTGGAACTACTGAGGCGGCCACGGGACCGGCCCCAGGCCCACCCCCGCGGGTCGGGGTGAAACACAATCGATATGGCGCACGACACCCTAAGAGAGTCCTCCGCCTAGGCTGAGAGGTACCCCTCGTCTCCGTCGTCCCCAGGAGTAGCAATGACCCGTTCACCCCGGATCACGGTCCTCGCCTCGATCCTCGCCGCGGCTGCGCTCGTCCTGGGGCTCGCCCCGGCGGCCAACGCGCAGTCGGTGATGCCCCCGAGCCCGCCCGGCATCCCCCAGCTGGAGAACGCGCCGTTGCCCACCCCGCTCATCCCGGGGGTCGGGGCGATGCCGGTCCTCACCTATCCGGTGATCGGTCCCGACCGACCCGCGCCCGAGTACGGCGACGTCAACGTCTTCCCCACGCAGAACGAGATCGTCGGCGTGGCCCAGCCGGTCATGTTCTTCTTCGACCGGCCCATCGCGGACCGGGCCCGCGCAGAGGCCACGCTCGGGATCCGCACCGAGCCCCCGGTTGCGGGGAAGTTCTACTGGGTCAACAACTCCGAGGTGCGATGGCGCCCGCACTCCTTCTGGCCGGTCAACACCTCGGTCACCGTCTGGGCCGGCGGCAAGCGGCAGCAGGCCTTCCGCACGGGTGACGCACTGATCGCGGAGTACGACGACCGCACCAAGCACATCACCGTGACACGGAACGGCCAGCACGTGCGCACCATGCGGGCGTCGGCGGGGATGCGCGGCTGGGAGACCTACAACGGCGTCTACTACACGGGTCAGCGCGGCCGGAACGTGCGGATGAACTCCGAGGCCTTCGGGCTGCGGATCGAGGACGGCGGGTACGACTCGATCATCAACGACGCCGTCCGCCTGAGCTACGACGGCATCTACATCCACTCCGCCCCGTGGTCCGTCGCCGACCAGGGCGTCCGCAACGTCTCCCACGGCTGCATCAACGTCAGCCCCGAGGACGCGCGCTGGTACTACGAGAACTCGCGCAACGGCGACCCGTTCATCGTCAAGAACGGACCCGGTCGGCAGTTCGGCGCCTTCGACGGCCAGGGCGACTGGAACTACTGAGCGACCGGAACTACTGAGCGACTGGACCTACTGAGCGGCGGGGACTACCGCGGCGGCACGGGCGCGAGCACGCCCAGAAGCTGATCCGCCGGCACGCACCGCGGCGGCCGCGCGCCTCCGGCCTCGGCTGCCGTGCCACCCAGGGCGTCCGTGACCAAGTCCACCGCCCGGGGCGAGGCCAGCACGGTCAGATGCCCCGAGCGGTCGGCCTCACAGCCGTCCTGGAGCCTGACGACCCGCAGATCCACGAAGTCCGGGACCACGGGCGCGGTAACGGGGCCGGTGAGTTCGTCGTAGTCCGAGACCACCGCGACGTACCGGACCCCGCGCGCGAACGGCACGCCCTCGTCCCCGAGCCACGCGAGGGTGGCCTCGGCGTCCCGCCGCGCGGTGCCGGGAGAGATCACCTCGAGGAACTCGGTGACGAACTCCGGCGGACCCTCGCCCGACCGGGCGGGGTCGACCCCCAGCGTGACGACGGTGCGCACCGCGTGGGCCCGCGTGGTGGCGGTGACGTAGGAGGCGATGATCGCTCCCTGGGAGTGCCCCACCAGGTCGACCTCGTGGGCCCCGGTCAGGGCGCGGACCCGGTCGATCTCGGCGGCGAGCTGCGGCGCCGAGGCACCGGTCAGCGAGTCGAATCCTCCCGTCGAGCCGAGGCCTGGCGGGGCCCCGACCGTCGGTGCCCATACGCAGTAGCCCTCCGCGGCCAGTGCCGCACCATACGTGGCCCACGAGTTGCCGCCGTTGAGCCCGGTGCCGTGGACGAGGATCACCGGAACCGGATGGCGGGCGCTCGGCCGGCAGTCGTCACGGTTGATCCCGGGCGGGTCCGCCAGGCCATTGGTGAGCTGGTGTGCCGCGCCGTCCCACCAGCGCCACGGGACCTGCTCGGTGGCGGGAGACGCCGTGGCTGGCCCGGAAGCGACGACGACGAGGGCAGCAGCCGCGACCAGGCCCGCGACCCCTGTGACCGCCCGGCGCGCGCTCACGAGCCCGGTGGGGCCGGGATCGGACCCAGGTAGGGGGCGATGGCCTCACACCGGGGCGCCCGGGGATTGGCGGGATCGAGCGCGTTGAGCACGAAGTCCGCCGCCCGCGGGTCTGAGGCGATCGCCAGGTGTTCGGCGTGGTCCTGCTCGCACCCGTCCTGGATCACCACGTTGGTCGTCATCGGCCCGGGCACCAGCCCGGAGGTGTAGGGCGTGACCAACTGGTCGTACCGGGTGACGACGTTCAGGTAGCGCACCCCGGGGGCGTAGGGCGAGCCCCCGCCCCACAACAGCTGTAGCACCTCGGAGCCGGGGGACATCTGGGACAGGGCGGGGATCTGCCCCAGCTGCTCCGACACTCCCGGGACGCCGTCCAACGACCTGCGCATGCCCCCTCCGGAGCCCTCCCACAGCGGGGCGATCGAGGCCACGGTGTGCACCTTGCCGGGGCGGCCGACCTTGGCCACGAGGCCGGAGACCAGGGTGCCCTGCGAGTGGCCCACGAGGTCGACCTGCTGGGCGCCGGTGGCGGCCAGGACCCGATCGACGAACTCCCCGACCTGCGGCACCGAGACCGCCGTGATGTCCGAGAGCCCGCCCAGCACACTCACCGGCCACGGGACATCAGGCAGGGCGCCGTAGGTCAGCGTGAACACGCAGTAACCCTCGTTGTGCAACAGCGGACCGTACGTGGGCCAGTTGGTCACGGCGCCACCCGAGGTGCCGTGCACC
Organism: Dietzia sp. JS16-p6b; assembly: GCF_003052165.1. Taxonomy (NCBI): domain Bacteria; kingdom Bacillati; phylum Actinomycetota; class Actinomycetes; order Mycobacteriales; family Dietziaceae; genus Dietzia; species Dietzia sp. JS16-p6b. The sequence continues at coordinate 3,211,838 of NZ_CP024869.1, forward strand.
AGCACCACCGGACGTGGCTTGGCGGCCGAGGGCCGGCAGGTCCAGTCGTTCGCCCCGGGGAGTTCCGCCCCGGGTTGGGTGAGCGCCATGCCGGCGCCGTTCAGGAAGCTGTAGGGCACCGGGATCGGGGCCCGCGAGGTCGGATCCGTGGCGTGGGCGGCGCCCGTGCCCGTCACGACGAGGGCGGCCGCGGCCACGGCGGCCACTGCAGCGCGGGCGGCACCGATTATGTTCATCTTCTCATTAAGCCACGCCCTGTGATCATCGGCAGGTCCTTTGCGTATACAAGCCCGGGCTCGGCTTCGACCACGGCCTCGACGGCGTTGACCAGCCGCATCGCGGTGACGAGCATTCCGGATTCGTTGTGGTCGCCGTGTTCGGCGTGGTGGGTGAACTCCACCCGCATGGACGGCTGACCATGGATCTCGATGCGGTAGCACCCGTCACCGTGATCGGGCCTCGGCCAATCCGGCGCCTGGTCCGCGGCCGTGCGGGTGACGTGCTCCAGGACGATGCGGTCCTCACCGTCGACCTGACCCGCGACCTCGAACCGTAGTGCCGCCTGCGTGCCGGCGGGGACCTCGCACGCCAGCAGGGACAGGTCGCGCTCGGCGGGCAGTCGCTCGTGGCGTTCGACCAGGGGTTCGTCGAGGGCCACCCCGACCGCGGCGGCGAGCTGCCGGACCACCGACCCCCAGCCGGCGGCGAGCATGCCCGGCCTGAGGAGAGGGGGGAGCGACTCCATGGTCTGTCCGAATCCGAACAGCCGCCGCATGGTCTCGCCCTGGTGGTACACCGAGTAATCGGCGATCTCGCCAACCCGGATCAGGTCGATCCGCCGGGACAGGCTCGTCATGACCATCGGCAGTACGTCGTTGGCGAATCCCGGGTCGATCCCGTTGACGTGCAGGGTCGCACCGCCGCCCCGCCCGGCCTCGTCCAGGGCGGAGATCATCTCCGCCGGCAGGATGCCGTGCGGGTACTGCAGCAGCACGGGCCCGGAGGCCACCACGTTGACACCCGCCCGCAGGAACGCGGTGAAGTCCTCGATCGCCTCCATGAACCGGGACTCGGTCTCCGCGGTGTAGACCACGGCGTCGGGTGCGAGCGCGATCAGCTCCGCCCGGTCGTCGGTCGCGTCCACTCCCAGATCGCGGTCCAGACCGGCGAGCCGGCCGGCGTCGAGGCCCACCTTGGCGGGGTCGGAGACAAAGACGCCGACGAGCTCCAGTTCAGGCCGGGCGTCGATCGCCTCGACCGCCATCCTGCCCAGGTAGCCCGTCGACCACTCCACGACCCTGATCGGCACATCCCGCTTCGACATGATCGGACGATAACCGTATCGAGCCCGCGCCGGGCCGGGCTCACCAGATGCTGACGCGCTCCTCCGGGGCGAGCCACATGCCGTCGGCCTCGGTCACACCGAACGCCTCGTGGAAGTCGTCGAGGTTCTTGACCACCTGGTTGCAGCGGAACTCCGGCGGCGAGTGCGGATCCACAGCCAGACGACGGGCGGCCTCCTCGGCGCGGGTCTTCGTGCGCCACACGATCGCCCACGAGGCGATCAGCCGCTGCAGTCCGGTGAGACCGTCGATCTCCGGCCCCACCCCGGTTCCCACTGCGGGCTCGCCGTCCTGCCCGTTCGCCAGGCGGTAGGCGAGGATCGCGATCGTCAGTCCGCCCAGGTCGCCGATGTTCTCCCCCACCGTGAAGGCGCCGTTGACGTGGTCCTTGGCCGGATCCAGACCGTCGGGGGTGAGGCCCTGGTACTGAGCGATCAGCGCCTCCACCCGTGTTCCGAACGCGCTGCGGTCCTCGTCGGTCCACCAGTCCACGAGGTTCCCCTCGCCGTCGTACTTGGACCCCTGGTCGTCGAACCCGTGGCCGATCTCGTGCCCGATCACGGCGCCGATCGCCCCATAGTTCGCGGCGTCGTCGGCGTCGGCGTCGAAGAACGGCGGCTGCAGGATCGCGGCCGGGAAGACGATCTCGTTCATCACCGGGTTGTAGTAGGCGTTGACCGTCTGCGGCGTCATGTGCCACTCGCCGCGGTCGACGGGGCCGCCGAGCTTATCCAGTTCGTAGTTGTGCTCGAACTCGGCGGAGCGGCGCACGTTGCCGAGCAGGTCGTCGGAGCGCACCTCCAGCGCCGAGTAATCGCGCCATGTGTCGGGGTAGCCGATCTTGGGCACGAACGCCTCGAGCTTGGCCAGCGCGCGCTCGCGCGTGGCCGGGGTCATCCACGGCAACCGGCCGATGGAATAGCGGTAAGCCGCGGTGAGGTTCTCGACCAGCTCGACCATCCGGGCCTTGTGGCCGGGCGGGAAGTGCCGCGCCACGTACTCCTTGCCGACCTCCTCGCCGAGGGCCGCCTCGACCGCGCCGACGCCGCGCTTCCAGCGGGCCTTGTTCTCCTCGGTGCCGGACATCACGGTGCCGTAGAAGCGGAAGTTCTCGTCCACCAGCTCGGCGGCCAGGTAGGGCGCGCGGGAGGAGACGGTCCGCCAGCGCAGCCACTGCTTCCAGGTCTCCAACGGCTCGGTGTCCCACAGCTCGGCCACGGCGGTGAGGTAGTCGGGCTGCATCGCGACGAGCCGCCCGAAGGTCTCCTCCGTGCCGCCGACCTCGCGGGCCCAGTCGTGCCACGGGAAACCCGGTGCCAGCTCCGGCAGTTCCTCCCACGTGACGGGGTTGTAGGTCTTGTCCGCATCCCGGCGGGCCACGACGTCCCAGTGGGCGGCGGCGATGCGGGTCTCCAGGTCGACGATCTGCTCCGCGGTGCGGCGGGCCGCGCCCTCGCCTTCCGCGCTCTCGACAAGCCCGGCGAGCTCGAACATCCGCGCGATGTGGTCGGTGTACTGGTCGCGCAGCTTCGCGTACTGGTCCTCGCGGTAGTACGACTCGTCCGGCAGCCCGATACCGTACTGCACCAGGTAGAGGATGTACTCGCTGGAGTTCTTGGCGTCGTTGTTGACGTACGCGCCGATCAGGCCACCGACGCCCACCTTCTCCAAGCGGGCCATGGCACGAGCGAGCGCGTCGGAGTCGGCGGCGCCGTCGATCTCGGCCAGGTCGGGTGCGAGGGCGGCCACCCCGGCGGCCTCGACCGCGTCGGTGTCCATGAACGAGGCATAGAACGCCCCGATCTTCGAGTCGACCGGGGCGTCGGTGATGATGTCGCGCACCCGCTCCTCCGACAGGTCGCGCAAGGCGAGAAACGCGCCGTCGATAGGCCGATCGGCGGGGATCACATGGTCCCGCAGCCAGGTACCGTTGACGTGCTGGTACAGGTCATCCTGCGACCGCACGTCGGGATCGATGTACTGGAGGTCCAGGCCCGAGGGGCGCGGGGCGTCGGCGGTGGGGATCTCGGTCGCTGTCATGCGACCAGGTTACTGAAAGGGGCGACGAGCAGTCCCTCAGTAGAAGCCGTTCTCGAGGTTGTGCTGCTTGGCCCCCGAGTAGGCGTCGACCATCCCCCAGACCCAGAACCCGAGCATGATCGGGATCCCGATCAGGACCACGGACAGCAGGATCCCGAGGAAGTACCCGGCCATGATGCCGATCCCCTTGCCCGCCTGGCCGTTGATGATCGTGCCGAGCCCCGGCAGGAAGAAGGACAGCACCAGCGAGAGCGCCGGCTCCTTGCGCGACGCACCGTAGTTCGTCGCGTACGGGTGCACAGCGCCGGCACCAGGGGCCCCGTAGGGCTGGACACCGAAGTGCTGGGCCCCGTAGGGCTGGTCCCCGTAACTCGGCATTCCGTAAGGTTGAGCCCCGAATTGCTGAGCCCCGAATTGCTGGGCGCCGTAGGGCTGATCGTGGAACGGCTGGTCGGCGAACGGCTGCTGGCCGTACCGGGGGGACGTGTACCCCTGACCGCCGAAGTCGGTCGACCCATAGGGCTCCGTGCCATACGTCGACCCGAAGTCGTCGCGGTCGCGGCCGTAGGGCTCGTGATTCTCCGACGGGGTAGTCATGCCCCCACAGTAACGCGGCGCAGCGACATGCCGGTTGCGAGCCGGTATCAGTTGCGCGCGGTCATCCCTGGACGAGCCCAGATGTCGGCGCAGTCGACGCAGGCGTCCTCTGACACGACCCCGACGCGCTGCAGTTGCCCGTACATCCAGCACCCGAGGCAGAACCCCAGAGAGGCCTCGGCGAGAGCTGCGGCCACCAACACACCCAGCACCACGACCCCCGCCGTCGTGAGCCCGCCCAGGAACAGTCCGAGCGCGACCGAGGACATGACCAGGCCGATCGTCTGGGCGAACCGCTTGGGCGCACCAGCGACCAGCTTGGGCTCGGAGCTGACCCTCGGGGCGAGCACGTGCACCGAGAGCCTCCCGAACGGTGAGTACCGCGGGCCTCCGGCCACCCGGAGGGCGAAGCCGACGACCAGCGCCGCGGCGAGCCAGGTCTGCGCGGGCGGCGGTGCCAGCATCGTCCCCACCGCGAGCGCCACCACCAGACCGGCGGTGCACCGGGCGGCGTAGTCATTGACTACCTCTGGAAACGCGAACACCTCTCGCAGGCTCATGCCCGACCTCCTCGACCTCTCCGTAGGTTCCGTACCGGCACTTAGGTAGACAGATCTGTCTGTCAATGCCTCCGAGGGTACGCCTGAACCGGCCGAAGTCCCAGTCCGGTCGTCACGGGACCAGCCGACCCCGGGGCACCCGCACCCCGCTCCTAGGCTGGCGCCCGTGCCCCACACCTAGGCTGGCGCCCGTGCCCCCACCGCTCCGCCGCCGTTCCGGTTCGCCCCGACCGCCCGCCGCACCGTCCTTGCCGCGTCGGGACCAACTGCAGACCCCGAGGTCCGATCTCGAACCGGACGGTCTGTGGGATGGCGTGTGGGCCAGCGCCGAGGACGCCCCTGCGCCCGCCGAGGGCGCGGTCCAGATGGGCGGTGCGGAGATCCGTGAGTCGATCCTCCAGGACATCCGGCTGAGCAGTGCCAGGGCCGACTCACTGCGACTCACCGATGTCGAGCTGCGCGGGTGCGACCTGTCCGGCATGGTCGCCGACGGGGCCACGTTGACGCGGGTCAGATTTGTGGGCTGCCGCCTCACCGGCGTAGTCCTGTCCGACAGCAGACTCACCGACGTGTCCTTCGACGACTGTCACGCCGACATGATCAACCTGCGCATGGCCCGGTTGCACCGGGTGCGGCTGTCCTCGACCCGCTGCAGGCAGGCCGACCTCATGGAGGCGCGGGTGGCGGACCTGTCGACCGACGGCGCGGACCTGCGCGGGGCGACCCTCGACAAGGCGTCGTTCGCGGCGGCGGACCTCCGCGGGGCCGACCTGGAGGACCTGAGGGGAGCGTCCGCCCTCCGGGGATCGCTCATCTCGCCGGAACAGGTCCTGGGGGTCGGCCTGGCGCTGATCGCCGAGGCGGGCATCAGGGTTGAATGACTTAGGGCGAGCAGACGGGGCCGAGCAGACGGGCCGAGTGAACGGGATGGGACGAACGCTCAGGGTAGGTGGGTGGCCGCGTCGCGCCACTGGTTGACGGCCCGGTTGATCATCGCCTGGAGGCGGAGCACCTGGTCGCGATCCGTCAGGGTGACCCCGTCGACCCCGGTCCTCAGCACGAGTTCGGGCGTCCCGCGGCCTGCGCCGTTCTCGTCGAGCACCACCGTCTCCGTGACGGTCACCTCGAGAACCGCGTCGTCGGCCGGCCCGTCGACTTCGGCGACGAGGTCATGCCTGTAGCGGGGGGTCGAGAAATCTACTGCATCGGTCACGAGGGGAACTCCCGACTGGGAACGGAGGGATTTCTTCCACCATAGGGGCGGCGGGAGAGGTGATCGCACCAGTGGGACAGCGTGTTACCGGTTGTGACGGATCCGTGACCCACACCACCACCGCCCGGTTGTCGCACACCGACGAATTGTGAGGAAAGTTGCGCGAGTTGCTTGTGTGATTGTTGTTACTACTTGATACTTCCCCCATGACACCAGCCGGTCAGCCGTCGCGCCATGCCCTCCTCCCCCGCCTCATCGTGGCCCTGGCCTCCGCGGTCGCTCTGGCCCTCGGCCTTCTCGCCGTCGTCATCTCCCCCCGCGCCGACGCCGTCGTCCCCCTCTCCCCCGCGTTCGACAGCCTGGCCCGCGGCGTCGACTCCTCGAGTTGGCAGCATCCGCACGGCGCACACGTCGACTGGCACGCGGCCGCCGCATCAGGCCAGTCGTTCGCCTTCGTCAAGGCCACCGAGGGCACCGGCCCCGCGAACCGCTACTACGAGGCCGACGTGGAAGCCGCCCGCGCCGCGGGGATGGCCGTGGGCAGCTACCACAAGGCGCGGCCCGCGATGGATCCCGCGATCCAGGCGCGCGCCTTCGCCACCCGGGTGCAGTCGGTGGGCGGCGAACAGTTGCCGCCGGTGCTCGACATCGAGACCGACGAGGGCAAGAACCCGCAGGAGCTGATCGAGTGGACGCGGGTCTTCCTCACGGAACTGCAGCACCTCACCGGTCGGACGCCGATCGTCTACACGTACCGGTTCTTCTGGATCGACCGGATGGCCAACACCACCCAGTTCTCCGAGTACCCGCTGTGGCTGGCCGAGTACGGGGTCCCGGAGCCGACGCTCCCCGTGATCGGCGGGTGGAACGAGTGGCTGTTCTGGCAGAACTCGGAGACAGGCGAGGTGCCGGGCTTCACCGGTCCCGTGGACCTCAACATCTTCGCCGGGACACGCGAGGATCTCGGGGCGTGGATGGGGCCTGTCACGCCGGGCGAGGCGCCGGCGCCCGCACCCGAGGCCGCGCCAGCTCCGGCGCCGGCGCCCGAACCGGCACCGGAGATCGCGCGCGTTCCGGATCCCGCACCGGTCCTCGATCCCGCTCCCGCCCCTGTCGCCGGGGGACGCGCGGAACCGGTCACCATCGTGGTCCCCGAAGGTCTCCCCGCGCCCGACGGCGTCAGGCTGCCCGAGACCGTCACCGTCCCGGCCCACATGCTCGACCAGATCCCGCCAGAGTTCCGCTAGACCGCCCGGCGCCGGGACACCGCCGCCCGCAGCGCCCGCCAGCCCACGAGAAACACCCCGGTGGCGAGCGCGGCCACCACCATGAAACTCCAGTGCGGCACCCGCCCGTCACCCAGACCGCGGATCACCATCCCGCCGACGAGCGTGCAGGCCCACACCACGACACCGGCTCGGACCCTCGCGGGGTCGCGGCGTGCGATCAGCACCGCGATCCACCCCACCAGCAGGCCCACCAGGAAAGGCCACGCCGTACCCCATACCTGGCCGATACCGAGGCCCTCGGAATGGGCACCGCGCCCGAAGGTCGCGAACACGACCACCGACACCGCGTCTAACAGGAATACCAACGGAAGCGCCACCGTCGTCACGACTCCTTCTCGTCTCGTCGCGTCGGGCCACTCACCGCACAGGAGTCCTCGTCGGCCTCGACATGGGTCTCATCGCGGGCCCCGCGGCCGCTCCCGTCACCCTCGCCCGGCTCGCCGGGCTCGCCCGTCCGCGTCCCGTCATCGCGGACCCGCAGGAGGGGGATCGGACCGGAATGGCCGTGGACGGTCGGGCGCCACGGCGTGCCGTGCAGCGGCCACATCGCGGCGATTCCGGCCGGCGGGGCGGCGACGACCGCGGACCGGTCAGGGTGGCCAGTAGTCGACGACGACGGGCGCTCCGGAGGGGGAGAGCCGTCCTCGTGGGCGACATCGGGGTCGACCTCCACTGCTCCACGGTAGAAGAGGAAGAAGACCACCCACCCGGCCAGCGCCACCAGGACAAAGCTGACGATGCGGTAGAGGAACACCGCCGCGAATGCCTGATGCGCACCGAGTCCGCCCGCGGTAAGTGCGGTGATGAGCGCGAACTCGACCGTCCCGAGCCCGCCCGGAGTGATCGGCGCGGAGGCCACGATCTTGCCGGTCACATAAGCGATGCACAGACCTCCGATGCTGGGCTGCGCGCCGACCGCGTGGGCGGCCGCCCACAGGCAGCCGACATCGGCCACCCAGTTGAGCAGCGAGAACGCGAAGGCCTTGGAGAACTGGGTCTTGGTCATCTCGACCGCCTCGGCCTGCTCCACGATCTTGCGCACACCGGCGGCGCCGTGATCGGCGGACTTGCGTCGCCGCGCGTTGACCCAGGCCAGGAGGGTCAGCAGGGCCTCCTCGATCCTGTCCGGGTTCCGCGCGGCCCACTGCACCACCACCACGATCGCCACGAGACCGACGGCCGACAGCATGAGCAGGAACGGGTTGGACACGCGGCCCACCAGGAAGAAGCCCGCCAGCGCGAGCAGCACGATCCCCACCGCCGACAGCACCCCGGAGATCACCAGCTGCCACGACGCCACGACGCGGGTCGCACCCCACTGCCGGGTCTTGCGGTAGGTCAAGGTGGTCCCGAAGACCTGACCGCCGGGAATGCACGTCGAGAACGCGTTGGCGGAGAAGACCAGGCCGACGCTCCCCCAGTACCCCACCCTGACCCCGGCCGACTGGAGGAGCACCTTCTGCACGGAGCCGTAGCTGGACATGGAGAGGTACGAGAACACCAACGCGACCGCGACCCATCCCCAGTGCGGATTGACCACCGCCGAGAACCCCTCGGCGAAGAACGGCATCTGTCCGCGGAGCCAGTAGAGGACGAAACCCAGGACTGTGAGAGTGGCGATCGCCTTGAACCAGGGGTTGGCCAGGACCATCCGGACACCACGGCGAAGCGTGGTGCCCCGCGTCCCCTTCATCACGCCACCATAACCCGCGGGACGGCCGGGACCCAGGTTCACACTCCGGGGGCCGGGCCGGGCCTCACGCGTCGTGATCGCGTTCCCTCTCCCGCTCCCGTTCCCGCCGGAGCCGGGCGATCAGCTCTGCCGCGGGGATCTTCTCCCCCGCGCCGCCGTCGTCCCGGCGACGGGGTTCGGATCGGGGTGCGGGCTCGGATCGGGGTGCGGGCTCGGGCTGCGGTGCGGGCTCGGGCTGCGGTGCGGGCTCGGGCTCGAGGACCCCCACCGCGGTCGCCGAGCCCTGCGCCTCCACCGCGTCGGAGGTCGCGGAGGTCGACCGTCCGTCCACGGGCCCGTCCGGGGCGGTGACCGGCGCACCGGCGCCCGCCGACCCGACCCGTCCCGGGCCTGCGACCAGGAGCTCGGGCTCGTCGTCGATCTCGGCCTCGCCCAGGCCGACGCGCTCCTGGACGCGCTTCATCCACTTCGGCGCCCACCAGTTGTCGGTGCCGAGCATCTGCATCACCGACGGCACGAGCAGCATACGGATGACGGTGGCGTCGATGATGAGCGCGGCGATCATGCCGAAGGCGATGTACTTCATCATCACGATGTCCGAGAACGCGAACGCGCCGGTCACCACGATGAGGATGAGCGCCGCCGAGGTGATGATCCGACCGGTGTGGGCCACCCCGTTGCGGATGGCCTCCGCGGTGCGGGCCCCGCGCGAACGCGCCTCCACCATCCGAGACACCAGGAACACCTCGTAGTCCGTGGACAGGCCGTAGATGATCGCCATGAGAAGCACGACCACGGGCGAGGTCAGCGGCCCCGGGGTGAAGCCGAGCAGGTCGGCGAGGTGGCCGTCGACGAAGATCCACGTGAGGATCCCGAGCGTGGCCCCCAGCCCCAGCAGGTTCATGATCGCGGCCTTGATCGGCAGCACCAGCGAGCCGAACGCCAGGAACATGAGGATGGTGGTGGCGACGAGGACGTAGAGCACGAACCACGGCAGCCCGTCGACCAGTGCCTCCACCGAATCGCGCTCCATGGCCGGGTTACCGCCCACGTAGACCTCGGTCCCGGCGGGGATCGGGAACGCCTGCAGGTACTCGACGGTGTCGGTGGCCGCGTTGCGGTCGACGACGCCGGTCTGCAGGACCACCACGTCGCGGCCCTGCGCGTCCTGCTGGCCGGACCTGGCGAACTGGAACGGCCCGGTCAGGCCCGGTGCCTCGTTCGCCGCGGAGCGGATCTGCGACAGGGTGGTGCCGTCCGACCCGATCACGACGAGTTTGACCGGGTCCGTGCGGGTTCCGGGGAAATTCTGGTCGTACTGTTCCTGTGCCACGCGGGTCGGGTTGTCCGGCGGGAGGTAGGTCTCGTTGATGCCGCCGAACTTGACCCCGGAGAACGGGATGATCAGTGCGACCAGGACCACCACGACCGGGACCGCCACGGCCACCGGGCGCTTCATGGAGAAGTCCGCGATGCGACCGAACAGGCCGTTCTCGACCTCTTCCCGTGAGCGGTGGCGCTGCAGGCGTGTGATGCCGAGCATGTCGACGCGGTGACCGAGCATCATCAGAACGGCCGGCAGCAGGGTCACCGACAGTGCGGCGGCGAGGATCACCGCGGCGATCGCGCCATAGGCCACCGACTTGAGGAAGTCCTGCGGGAAGATGAGCAGGCCGGACAGGGTCACGCCCACCATGACCGCGGAGAACACCACCGTCCGACCGGCGGTGGCCACCGCGCGTCGCACCGCCGCGTCCGGCGGATACCCCTCGGCCATCTCCTCCCTGAACCGGCTCACCACGAACAACCCGTAGTCGATGGCCAGGCCCAGACCGATCAGGGTCACCACGTTCTGGGCGAAGGAGTTCACCGGTGTGACCAGCGAGAGCAGGTGCAGAGCACCGAGCGAGCCCACGATCGTCAGCACCCCCACCGCAACGGGCAGGAAGGCGGCGACGACCCCGCCGAAGACCACGATGAGCAGCAGGAACACCAGCGGGAGCGCGATCAGCTCCGCGCGCACGAGGTCCGCGTCCATGCCGTCCTGCAACGCACCGGCGACGGCCTGCACCCCCGCGACGTCGGTCTGGATCCCGTCGACGTCGATCCGGTCCTCGATCACCCGGAAGTTCTGGAGGATCTCCTCCTCCTCGCCGGCGATCTGGATGGAGGCCACGGCGATGCCCTCGTCCCGGTTGACCAGGGCGGGGGACTGGTTGAACACGAAGCTGGTCACGCCGGTGACCTCGTCCGGGAACTCCGTGCGGATCGAGTCGAGCGAGGCGCGGATGGGCTCCTGGAACGCCGGATCGTCGACCGTGGTGCCCTCGGGGGCGTGGTAGCTGACGACGACGTCGCCGAGCGCGTCACGGCCGTACGCCTCCTGCTCGAGCCGCTCGGCCGTCGCCCACCCGCTCTCCGGGTCCTCGAAGCCGCCCTGGCCGAAGGCGTTTCCGAACATGCTGCCCGCCACGCTGAGCGCGGCCATGACCACGACCATGACGACCGTGACGAGGATGCGGCGGCGGGCGACGACACGCCCGAGTGAGTTGAACACGGCGGCGCGCTCCTAACGCGAGGTGAGCAGGGCGGTGAGTGGCCGGAGCGGCTGCAACCAGGCCCCCTCGTCCGGCAGGTTCTCGAGGCTGACCCGGGGCAGGGGCTCCCGGAACACACCCGGGATGTCCTCCAGGTCGAGGAATCGAATCGTGTCGTGCTGGACGGCCCAGGTGGCGTGCTCCCGGAAACCGATGACGGTGACGGGGATCTCGTCGGCGAGATCCTCCAACGGTTCGCGGAACGCCTGGCCGTCGGCGGAGGCCACCACCACGCCCGCGAGCCGACCGGACTCGGCGCGCCGGTCGATGTGCTCGAGCATGTCGTCGTCGACATCCGAGTCCTCGCTGGTCTTGGGCTTGGCAAAGACGGCGAAGCCGACGTTGCGCAGGGCCTCGACCCAGGGGCGGACATTGTCCGAGGTACCCGGGACGATGTTGGTGAAGACGGTCGCCTCGGCCTCGAGGGTGTCGCCCGAGCTCACCGACAACTCGGCCGCGTACCCGAGCAGCCACCGCCCGAGCGCGTCGAAGCGTGGCCGGTAGAGGGCCGTGGGGCGTCCGCCGAGGATGGACCCGAGGCCCATGTCCACGTTGGGCGCGTCCCAGACGAGCAGCACCAGGCCCGGGTCGTCGGGCGGCACCACGTCGGTGATCTCGTGGTCGTCCGGTCCGTCAGGTGGGGTCATCGTCTACAGCCTCGGCCTTCTCGGAGATTCGGGTGTGTCAGTCTCTGCGACGCCAGAGGAACTCGTTGATCACTCGCTCCTCCTGAAGACCCTTGCCCTCGAACTTCGTCACGGGTCGTTTCAGACTGAACGGTACGTGCCCGTCCCCGGTCGTGGCGTCGAGCCGCTCGAGTGACGGTTCGGCGTCGCCGGTCTCGGCGATCCAGTCGGCGTAGTCGGCGTGGTCGGTAGCCACGTGGAGTACGCCGCCGGGACGGAGGCGCGAGGAGATCAGGGCGAACGTCCCCGACTGCAGGAGCCGGCGCTTGTGGTGGCGCGCCTTGGGCCACGGATCCGGGAAGAACACACGCACCCCGGTCAGGCTCGCCGGCGCGATCATGTTGGTGAGCACATCCACCCCGTCGCCGCGGATCATCCGGACGTTCTCGAGGCCCTCTCGCAGGATCATCCCCAGGAGCTGGGCCAGGCCGGGTTGGTAGACCTCGACGGCGATCACGTCCAGGTCCGGCTCCTCTGCCGCCATCGCCGCGGTGGACGTCCCCGTCCCGGACCCGATCTCGACGATCAGCGGTGCGACGCGACCGAACATGACCTCCGGGTCGATCACCTCGTCCGCGACGTTGCGGCCGTAGGTGGGCCAGTGCTCCTCCCAGTTGCGTTGCTGGCCCGGACGCAGTGTGCCGCGACGGAACCGGTAGGCCGTGACCCGGGGGAACAGACGCGGGTCGTGATCAGGGGTCGATCCGTCCGCCGATCGGGGGCTTTCGCTCTGGTTCACCCGGTCATCATCGCGTAGTCGGGGGCCCGGGTCCGAATCCGGTGGCCGTGCGGGTCGTCCCCGGGGATGGCGGGTCCTCGCCTCCCGTCGCCGCCGGGGCAGGGAAGGTCTTGCCCCGGGAGCCCGGCCGGGACACCATGACCCCGTGCCGATCGTGACCGAGGACGCCGCCACCCACACCAGGGTGCGGCCCCCTGGCGCCGACCCCGTCTCGCGGGTCCGACGGATCGTCGGTGCCGCGCGGGAGCACGGTGTCGACCCCGCGGCCGGAGACGGCCTCCGCGAGCTCGAACGGGCCCTCGATCGCGTCGACGCGCCGGTGGACATCCGCGTACGCGGCGGACTCGGGTCGGGTCGACGCACCCTCGCCGCGGCACTGCGGGCGCGACGGGGGTGGCGGCCCACGGTCGAGGACCTGGACGTGCTCGCCGCACCCGGACGGCCGGTGGGCCCTGCACCCGACGCCGAGGTCATCTGCCTGCGCACGGCGCCCTGCCGCCACGAGGAGGCCTGGATGCGGCGACCTCGCGCGCACCTCCAGCTGGTCGTGGCCACCGGCGTCGACGGCGCCGCCCCGCCCCGGTGGGCCCGTGAGCTCCCCGCGGTGGACGCCCGGCGGCCGTCCGATACGTCTCTCGACGCCGTCGTGGCCTTCCTCGACCGGGCCCTGGAGAGCCTCGCCGCCGTCCGCCACGCCCGCCTCGAGTCGGACCTGGAGACTCTCGCGGTCGACGACCGCGTCGGCGACCTCGCCGAGGCGGCGTTGTGCGCACTCGGCCCGAAGGGCAGGACGTGAGCGGGACCCAGGCGGACCCGCGCGGAGGGGGCGCCCTGACCGTGGCCGTGCTCGGCGCGCGGGACTCCGCCGCGCCGGCGGTCGCGGAGGCCCTCGGGGCGGTCGCGCGGCAGTCCGGTGCCGACGGCTCCCGTGGTATCCGTGTCCTCGTCGACGCCGGACCCGACGACCGGCCGGACGCGGCGGTCCTCGTCGTCGACGCCGTCTGCCCGATCCGTCCCGACGACCTCGAGGTCGCCCGTGGCGTCGCCTCCCGCGTCCCACTGGCGGTGGCCCTCGCCGGGGGAGTCGGCTCATGCCACCCCGACGCCCTGGCGGAGACCCTCGACGTCACCACCCGACGGCTGGCCGAGGCGGGCGTGACGGCGACTGCGCGGGTGGTGGACTCCGATCCCTCCGCCGCGGCCGACCTGCTCCGGGTGGTGCTCCACGCCCCTGCCCCGGGGCCCGTCACCGCCGCCGCGGGCACGGCGGGGGTGCGCGCGGGTCGGGGCGGCCTCGGCGGCGGAGCCGATCGGGCGACCGCACCGAATCCGGTTCCCGACACCGTCGACTGGCTCCTCGCGCGCCGCACCGAGGCGATCACCTCACGGTCGCAGGCGCTGCGGCAGGATGTCCAGGCACTGCGCATGGAGGTCGTGCAGGACCTGCACCGGTCCATGCGCGACCTCGGCTCGCGGGCGCGGGAGGAACTCGCGGCCGCGCCCAGATCACGAGTCGACGGGGTCGTCCGGGCACTGGCCTCCGACGCGGATCGCGTGATCGCGGGGACCATCGTCCGCGCGGACCGTCGCGCGGACGCCCTCGTGGCCCGACACCTCGGCGCCTCCGCGCCGACGACGCCGCGGATACCCGCACCGACGGGCGGCATCACGCCGGGGCGTCCGCCCCGGAATGCCGCGGAGGAGTCGCTCGTGATGCTCATGGGTGCCGCCGGCGGGACCGGCGTGGGTCGCATGCTCCTGTCACCACTCGCCGAGGTCCCCGGACTGTCGGTCATGGTGATCCCGTTGGCACTGATCTGCGGCGTGGCGCTCGGCTGGACGACGGTCACGGTCCGCCGGACCCAGTCGCTCCGGACACACACGGCCGCCGTCGTGACCGAACGACTCGCCGCCCTGCGCGCGGAGGTGGAGCAGTCCCTCGGCGCCAGGATCCTGGCCGCGGAGGCCACCATCACCGACGGCTTCGCTCACGACCCGGGCCCGCGGGTCGCCGACCTCGAACGCCGTATCCGCCGGTCACGACTCGCCGGGAAGGCCCCCGGAACCACGCCGAGCACCGTCTCCCCGGTTACTGTTGCGGAGCCCGCCGGCACTCCCCCGCCCGCCCTCGCCACCCCAGGGAGCCCCTCGCCATGACCGACTCCTTCCACGGACCCGACCCGTCCGATTTCAGCGCCCGTCCCGACGTCTGTGGCCTCGACGGGGCCCCGCTCGCCGAGGCCTCGTCCCTCGGCCTCCACGTCCCTGTGGGTGACGGCGTCCTCGATCTCGGCTCACCCGAGGCGGATCTGGACGGTGACGGCTTCATGGAGGCCGTCACCCGGGGCGACGGCCGGGGGCTCACCGTCTACACGGACGTCGACGGCGACGGCACGGTCGACCACGTCTCGACGGTCCGGTTCGACGGAAGCTACGACTCCTGGCGACTGGCCAATCCCGCCGAAGGGGTGCCGTTCGGCGGATTCACCAACGAGGCCCCGGCGGGGTCCCCCGAGTCAGCCCCTGTCCCGGCCAGATGGGAACGGATAGACCACGGTCACATCTGAAAAGTTGAGGCTTTGCTCACGTCGGGGCCGCGAACGAGGCCCGGACGGCGGCGGTGTGATCGGGTTGACGATAGTCTGTGACCGATACCATGCACCGTGCACGAGGAGCTGTGATGACCACCACCACCATTCCCGGCCTCGAGGGTCAGGCGCCAACCGATCACGCGGAGATGCTCGCGTGGATCGCCGAGGTCGCCGAACTGACCCAGCCGGACCGGGTCGTCTTCGCGGACGGCTCGGACGAGGAGTGGCACCGCCTCACGACCGAACTGGTGGAGCACGGCACGTTCGTCCGACTCGACGAGTCGAAGAAGCCGAACTCGTTCCTCGCCCAGTCCGACCCCAAGGACGTCGCGCGCGTCGAGTCGCGGACGTTCATCTGTTCGGAGACCGAGGAGGGCGCCGGTCCCACCAACAACTGGCGGGACCCGGCCGAGATGCGCGGCCACATGACCGAGTTGTTCAGCGGCAGCATGCGTGGCCGCACGATGTATGTGGTGCCCTACTGCATGGGCCCCCTCGACGCCGAGGATCCCAAGCTCGGCATCGAACTCACCGATTCGGCCTACGTCGTGGTGTCCATGAAGATCATGACCCGCATGGGCACCGCCGCCCTGGAGAAGATCGGGTCCGACGGCGAGTACGTCAAGGGCCTGCACACCGTCGGTGCGCCCCTCGAGCCCGGCCAGGACGACGTCCCGTGGCCGTGTAACGAGGAGAAGTACATCACCCACTTCCCGGAGACCCGTGAGATCTGGTCGTTCGGATCCGGGTACGGCGGAAACGCACTGCTGGGCAAGAAGTGTTTCGCGCTGCGGATCGCCTCCGCCATGGCCCGCGACGAGGGCTGGATGGCCGAGCACATGCTCATCCTCAAGCTCATCTCCCCCGAGGACAAGGTCTACTTCATCGCCGCGGCGTTCCCGTCCGCGTGCGGCAAGACCAACCTCGCCATGCTCCAGCCGACCATCGAGGGGTGGCGCGCCGAGGTCGTGAGCGACGACATCGCCTGGATGCGGTTCGGGGCCGACGGCCGGCTCTACGCGGTGAACCCCGAGTACGGCTTCTTCGGAGTCGCCCCCGGTACCAACTACTCGTCGAACCCCAACGCGATGAAGACGCTGGAGGCGGGGAACTCGATCTACACCAACGTCGCCCTCACGGACGACGGTGACGTGTGGTGGGAGGACCTGGAGGGGACCCCGGACCACCTGATCGACTGGCTCGGCAACGACTGGACCCCGGTGGGTGACGGCGGGGCGGGCAACGCCGCCCACCCCAACTCCCGCTACTGCGTACCGATCAACCAGTGCCCGGTCACCGCCGAGGAGTTCAACTCCCCGCAGGGCGTGCCGATCTCGGCCATCCTGTTCGGCGGGCGCCGGGCGGACACCGTGCCGCTGGTGAGCGAGGCCCACTCGTGGAACCACGGCGTCTACATCGGGGCCACCCTCTCCTCCGGCCAGACCGCGGCCGCGGAGGGCAAGGTCGGTGCGGTCCGCCGGGACCCGATGGCGATGCTGCCCTTCATCGGATACAACGTCGGTGACTACTTCCAGCACTGGGTGGACATGGGCGAGCGCGGTGGCGACAAGATGCCCAAGGTCTTCCTGGTCAACTGGTTCCGCAAGGGCGCGGACGGCCGCTTCCTCTGGCCCGGTTTCGGCGAGAACAGCCGCGTCCTGAAGTGGGTCGTGGACCGCATCGAGGGCCGCGTCGACGCGGATGAGACCGTGGCGGGGTTCACCGCCCGCGCCGAGGACATCGACCTCACCGGCCTCGACACCCCCCTCAGGGACGTGGAGGAGGCGCTGGCGATCGACCCCGAGGAGTGGCGCCGCGAACTCCCGCTCATCACCGAGTGGTTGGACTTCTGCGGGCCCAAGGTCCCGTCCGAGGTTCACGAGCAGTTCGCCGCTCTCAAGGAGCGCCTGGGCTGAGACCTCCGGGGCCTACCGAGGTCCCGCGGTCCGTGTGGCCGACCCTCTTTCCAAGATCCACAATCGGTGGGACAGTGGTCGCGTCATCATTACACTGGGCGCATGAGTGGAGGAGTGGCATGAGGTTCGCCGCTGCCGGTCTCATCGCCGTTCTCGCCGGAGGAGTGGGCGTCGCGGCGGCAGCCGTGATCCTCGGCCCCGCGGACACCGCCGCACCCTCCGTCGATGAGGTCGCCGACCAACTCGCCGAACCGCGATCGGACCCCCTGGTCGAGCGGGGTGGCACGCTCATCGAGGGGTCCCGGCCACATCTGACGGTGCGTTCCGGTATGCCCTCGGTCATGCTCGCCGGGACGATCCCGGGGTTCCTCGCGCTTCTACCCGCCTCGGCGAGCACCCTGCCCACACTCGCACCGTTCTCGGATGCGACCGGGGGGCCGGGCGATCCCCTCACCGCTCGTCGCTCGGGTCCGTCCGCCGTCACCCCGGCGTCAAGCAGCCCGGCCTCCACCGCCCGACTCCCCGCCCGCGCACCGGACGGCGGCGCCACCTCCGTGCCGTCGGCGGCGGCTCCCCGACCCACGGCGGTCGGTGGTCCGGCCCTCCTCCGGGCCGACGTCGCAGTGGCGCCGGTGGCGGTCCGACCCCCGACCGGCGGCCCCGCGACGGACCGCACACCACCGCCACACGCCGCGGGCACCGGTCGCCCCGACCACGCGGGGACCACCGGGCCTCCGGCCCACGCCGCCGCCACCCCGCGCGGCGAGGGTTCACCCCGCGACTCCTCGCGGACCGACGGCCAGCCCACACCGGGGTGACCCCGCGGCTCGGTAGGTCCCGCTCGGTCCGGTGGTGGTACTCGGCACGCCTGCGCATCACACTCGGCATCACGCTCACCTCGGCGGCCGTGTTCACCGCGATGGTCCTGTTCACCCTGCAGGTGCTCTACCTCACGGCCGAGCGGACGACGGACCTGCGACTCAATCGGGAGGCCGCCGACTTCACGACCTTCATCGATGCCGGGGTGCTGCCGTCGTTCGAGACGGAGGACCCCACGACCGAGCAACTCATCCGTGCCTATCTGGCCCAGCAGTACCCGTCGCCCGAGCTCCTCCTCGTGGGGACCGCCACCACGTCGGGCACGCAGTTCACTCTCTCGAGGTTCAGTGTGGAGGAAGATACCCTCTTCCCCCCGTCCATGAGGTCCCAGATCCAGCGGATCGGCCTGGTGTCAGACGAGGGTTCGGGGGTCATCGACGGCACCGTGCGCTGGCGGAAGGCCGAGGTCGACGGCCCCGCAGGCCCGGCCAACATCGTGGTCGCGATCAGCGACGCCCCCACCCGGGAGGAGACCGACCGCGTCGCCGACCTGCTACTGAGCACCGGCGCCGGCGGCATCGTCCTCAGCGCGCTCGTGGCCTGGCTCCTGGCCGGCCGGATGATCGTCCCGGTCCGTCGGATCCGCGAGGCCGCGGAGACGATCTCGGCCGCGGACCTCTCCCGTCGGGTCCCGGTCGACGGGCCCGACGAGATCGTCTCGCTGGCCGACACGGTCAACGCGATGCTCGAGCGCGTGGAGGAGGCCTACCGGACGCAGAGGGAGTTCCTCGATGACGCCGGGCACGAGCTGCGCACCCCCCTCACCGTGGTGCAGGGCAACCTCGACCTCATGCCCGAGGACCCCGATGCCCGGGCGGAGACGACCCGGATCATGCAGGACGAGTTGTCGCGGATGACCCGGATCGTCGAGGACCTTCTCACCCTCGCGCGGTCCGATCGGCCGGACTTTCTCCGGACCGCCCCCACGGACGTGGCGGAACTGGTGTTGGACGTCGAGGCCAAGATCGACGTGATCGCGGACCGGGAGTGGACGGTGCTCCCGTACGCGGAGGACATCGCCCTACTGGACCAGCATCGGATCACCCAGGCTCTCATCCAGTTCTGCTCCAACGCCGTCCGGTTCACGGGCCCGGGCGACGTCATCGAGATCGGCTGTCGCGCCATCGCCGCCGGGGACCCGACGGTCCCCGCCGACATGGCGGCGGGTCCGTTGCCCGAACCGCCGGAACGCGAGAACTACCGCCGACGCCTGCTGTGGTGGGTGCGGGACACGGGGCCCGGTGTCCCGCCCGGCGAGGAGGAGAGCATCTTCGAGCGCTTCCACACCGCCCGCGGGCAGCTCCGCGACGGGCGCGGCGGTACCGGTCTGGGACTGGCCATCGTCGCGA
Organism: Dietzia sp. JS16-p6b; assembly: GCF_003052165.1. Classification (NCBI taxonomy): domain Bacteria; kingdom Bacillati; phylum Actinomycetota; class Actinomycetes; order Mycobacteriales; family Dietziaceae; genus Dietzia; species Dietzia sp. JS16-p6b. The sequence goes on from NZ_CP024869.1 coordinate 3,231,330, forward strand.
CGATCGCCCGGGCACACGGTGGCCGTGCGTTCGCCTTCAACGCCAAGGGCGGGGGAGCGGCCTTCTGCATCGTCATCCCCTGTATCCCCGCGAGCAACGACTCAGGGGACGACACGGACTGATGTGACGCTCGAAACACGCGTTCCCCGTGGGATACTCCATTGTCGGAGAAGGAGGGTTGCATGACGAACGTTCTCGTCGTGGAGGATGACGATCTCATCCGCTCGGTACTGGTCAAGGCACTCGGCGGCGCCGAGTACACCGCACTCGAGGCTGTGGACGGAGAGAGCGCGCGATCCATCCTGTCGACCATCTCCGACATCGACCTCATGCTGCTCGACATCGGGCTGCCGGACGTCGACGGCCTGGCGCTGCTCCGGGAGGCGCGCGACCGCGGCTTCGCCGCACCCGTCATCATCCTCACGGCCCGTGACACCGTCGCGAACACCGTCGAGGGCCTGGACTCCGGTGCGAACGACTACATGGTCAAGCCGTTCCGGGTGCCGGAGCTGCTCGCCCGCATCCGGCTCCGTCTGCGCGAGCACGAGGCGTCAGAGGACCCGGGGATCCTCGAGCACGCCGGGATGAGACTGGACATCCGCACGCGCCGGGTCGAGGTCGACGGTCGCATCCAGGAACTGACCAACCGTGAGTACTCGCTGCTGGAGATGCTGCTGCGCAACAAGGGCGAGACCATCAGCCGTGAGCAGTTGCTCGAGAGCGTGTGGGGTATGGACTTCGACCCCGGGTCGAACATCGTCAACGTCTACATCCGGTCGTTGCGGCGCAAGATCGGGGAGAACAAGGTCCACACCGTGCGGGGCGTCGGCTACCGCGTGGAGTGAGTTCGCGCGGGATCGCGTCGGCTCTGGTGGCGGGCCGGGAAACCCGGTGAGGTCCCGGCCCGCCGGTCAGGTGCGCGGTCAGCGACTCACCTGGGGGGCTCCCACCCGAACGGCATGAGCACGCTCTGCAGCTCGCAGTAGGCGTCCAGCCCCTCGGGCCCGTTCTCGCGTCCGAGTCCGGAATTCTTGAATCCGCCGAACGGGGCGCTCGGGTCGAAGGCGTACCAGTTGATGCCCATGGTGCCGGTGCGCACCCGCTGCGCCACGGCGAGCGCGGCGTCCGGGTCGGCCGAGTAGACGGCGCCGGCGAGGCCGAACTCGGAGTCGTTGGCGATCTGCACGGCCTCGTCGACGGTGTCGTACGCGATGACCTGGAGCACGGGCCCGAAGATCTCCTCCTGCGCGATGGTCATGGAGTTGTCGACGTCGGTGAACACGGTCGGCTGGACGAAGGCACCCTCGGCGACGCCGGCGGGCAGTCCCTCGACCTTCCCGCCGCCGTAGGCGATGGTCGCGCCCTCCTCGACACCCTTGCGGATGTACCCCTCGACGCTGTCCTTCTGCTTGTGATTGGCCAGCGGCCCGAAGGCGGTGCCCTCGTCGGACGGGTCACCGACCGGCATGGCCTTGACGTTCTCGACCAGCGCGTCGACCACCTCGGCGTAGCGCGACCGGGGGGCGAGGATACGGTTCTGGGACACACACGCCTGCCCGGAGTTCATCAGCGCGGAGAACACCATGGTGCCGGCGTGGGCGGCGATGTCCGCGTCATCGAGGATGATCGCCGCGCTCTTGCCGCCGAGCTCGAGCGAACACCGGGTGAGGTTCCGGGCGGCGATGCCCGCGATGTGCTTTCCGACATCGGTGGATCCGGTGAACGAGATCTTGTCGACCTCCGGGTGGGAGACCAGGTGGTCGCCCACGGAACTCGGGCCGGTGACGACCGACAGCACCCCCTCGGGCAGCCCGGCCTCGCGGAACAGGTCCGCCAGCCACAGGGCGGAGAGCGGGGTCGCGGACGACGGCTTGAGGATCACCGAGCTGCCCGAGAGCAGGGCCGGGCCGAGCTTGGCCGAGTTGAGGTAGAGCGGAACGTTCCACGCGGTGACGGCGGCGACCACCCCGACGGGCTGGCGGGTCACCACGGAGGCGCCGAAGTCACCCTGCCGAACCTCGGACCACGGGAAATCGGTGGCCAGCTTCGCGTAGTAGCGCAGCACCGCGAGGGTGGGCGTCACCTGGATCATCGCAGCCGTGCCCGTGGGGGTGCCCATCTCGTCGGAGAGGATGCGGCAGACCTCTGCCTGGCGCTCCTCGAGCATGTCGGCGACCCGCCCGATCAGCGCGCCACGCTCCGCGGGCGGGGTGCGCCGCCACACGCCCGATTCGAAGGAGTCGCGGGCCTGGCTGACCATTTCGTCGACGTCCTCGGTGGTGGTCTCGGCCACCCTCCCGACGACGGCGTTCGTGGCCGGTGACGTCACCTCGAGAACACCCGTGGTGATGGGATCGGTCCAGCGGGTGCCGGAGAAGAGTTTGTCATGGACGACGACCACGGGGACCTCCGCGAGGTAGAAAACGAGAACGCGTTCCACTTCATAGTAGACGAGTGTCCGACTTCGCGCGGCGGCTAGCGCGCCCGCAGCACCAACACGAGATTCGACACCACGACCTCACGCACCACCGGCACCCGCACCAGCCACCACGCCCACCGCGGGTGATACCTCGGGAAGGCGGCGAGCAGGTCGCCCGATCCCGTCCCACGCGCCCACTCGAGACCCTCCGCGCACCCCACTCGGAACAGGGATTCGCCGTACACGTTCTTCGGAGGTCGGCCGTGGCGACGTTCGTACAGCCGCCGCGCGCGCTCCCCACCCAGATAGTGCGTCAACCCCATCTCGTGGCCACCGAACGGGCCGTACCAGAGGGTGTAGGAGACCACGACGAGGCCACCGGGCCTCGTCACCCTGAGCATCTCCTCGGCCATCGTCCAGGGCTCGGGCACGTGCTCGGCCACGTTGGAGGAGATGCACACGTCCACCGATCCCGACCGGATGGGCAGCGACATCCCGCTCCCCCGGACCGACCCCGCCTGGTCCAGTCCGGCTGCCGACATCTCCCCCACATCGGGTTCGACGGAGACGTAGCGCGCCCCCTCGGCGGCGTAGGCATCCGAGAAGTACCCGGGCCCGCCCCCCACGTCGAGCACCGTGAGGCCCGGCAGCCTCGACCCCGGCCCGGCCGGCAGCAGGTCCCCGGCTTCCGCCCACAGGTCCGCCACAAGGTCGACCGTGTCGCGCGCCAGGCCGGAATAGAAGGCATCCGGGTCGGACTGCTCGAGCGGGAACGACCGAAGGAGGCCGAGCGAGCGTCCGAGACTCGCCCGGCGGGCCACCGAACGGAGCGCGCCGGACCGATGATCTGCAGGTGGGGTCACAGCGGAGACGATACCGGCGGACCCGCGCCCGATCCGCGCTGCGTACAGTGTGCGCCGTGGCTCGAATCCTGCTGTTGTGCTGGCGCGACAGCACCCATCCGCAGGGCGGCGGCAGTGAGCGCTACCTGGAGCACGTCGCGGACGGTCTGGCGGCCGCAGGGCACACCGTCGTCTACCGGACCTCCCGTCCCCGCGGAGCGTCCCGTTCGGACGTGAGACGAGGCCCCGCCGGGGCGGGTGTCACGATCAGCCGCGGCGGTGGCCGCTTCACCGTCTACCCGCGGGCACTCGGGGCGATCCTCCTCGGTCGGTTCGGGGTGGGCCCGCTCGGCCGGGTGCGACGACCCGACGTCGTGGTCGACACCCAGAACGGCGTCCCGTTCTTCTCCCGCTTCGCCACCTCCGCGCCCGTGGTGGTGCTGGTCCACCACATCCACCGCGAACAATGGCCCGTCGCCGGGTGGCTTGTCTCGAGGATCGGCTGGTGGATCGAATCGCGCCTCTCGCCGCGCGTGCACTCGGACAGCCAGTACGTCACCGTGTCGCTGCCGTCGGCGGAGGAGCTCGTCGAGCTGGGAGTGTCCCCGGAGCGGATCGCGGTGGTCCGCAACGGTCTGGACCCGCTGCCCGACGGCGTGCGGCCGGGCGCACCCGGGACCCGCGCCGACGGCCCGCGCCTGGCGGTGTTGTCCCGACTGGTGCCGCACAAGCACGTCGAAGACGCCCTGGACGTCGTGGCGGCGCTCCGCGAGAGCCACCCCCGGCTGGTACTGGACGTCATCGGAAGTGGGTGGTGGGCCGACCGCCTCCGCGAGTACGCGTCCGAACGGGGTCTGGACTATGCCCCGGACGGTCCCGGGCCCCGCCACACCGCGGGTGCGGTCGTGTTCCACGGTCACGTGGACGAGGCCACCAAGCACCGGATCCTCGCCGCCGCGTCTGTCCACCTCATGCCCTCGAGGAAAGAGGGGTGGGGCCTGGCCGTCTCCGAGGCCGCGCAGCACGGCGTCCCCACCATCGGATACCACCACGCGGCCGGGCTGCGGGACTCGATCGACGACGGCGCGACCGGCCTGCTCGTGGACGACGTCGCGGCCATGACGACGGCCACCGGGCGTCTGCTCGACGATTCCGGACTCCGTGACCGGATGGGCGAGGCCGCGCGACGCAAGGCCGCCGCGCTCTCGTGGCCCGCGACCGCGGCGGCGATGGCGGAGGTCCTCACCGCCGTCACCGAAGGGCGACGGGTCACCGGGGTGATCGGCGGCCCACCGCGACGAGGACCAATGCCGCCAGAGCGGTGACCAGCCACAGCACGTGCGCCGCGAGGACCACGGCCCGGGAGGCCTCGGACGCGGACGGCGGCGCCGAGAGCTCCCGGCCGTCCGTCCCACCCAGCTCGTAGAGGACGAGTTCGGGATCGGCGAACCTCGTCGTCGCCGCCGACACGGTCCGGGCGGACTCCCCCCGGGGGCCGGTGGAGGTGCGCTCGTCGAGCACCCACCGCACCCCCAGTCCGGTCAGCGCGCGGGGCTCGTCTCCGCGTAGCAGCGCCTCGGTGGCCTCGCGAGCGCGGTCCCCCTCCCCCGCCACCGTGCCGGCACCGCCCACCACCAGATCACCGGGGACCAGGACCCGGGTGTCGAGCATCCGGGGGCGGGGTCGAGCACAGCGGCCCCACCGGCCCAGATCGGGGTGGAGCGGAACGACCCGGCCGGCAGGACCAGCATGTCCCCGGGCCGGCCGTCGACGATATCCGCCACCCGGGCCCACCCCTCTCCATACGTGACCGGACGGAGCGAGTCCCACAGCACGCGCGGGGCGTCGGGTACGGCGGCGACGGCGACTGCCGTGAGCACCACCGCCGCCCCGACGGGCCGCAGCCGGGGGGCGAGCGCCCGGGCGGCCAGGCCCCAGGCGAGCACGGTGGCCGGCAGGGCGAGCGCCACGAACTTCTGGGTGTCACGCAGCAGGCCCGCCGCCGGGATCGCGTCGAGGAGCGCGGTGAGCGCGGCGATCCCCGGGCCTGTCGCCGAGAGGGCCACGAGCAGCCAGGTGACCAGTGCGAGGGGGACCGTGGCGCGGACCACCGGGTCACGACGAGCACGCCACAGACCGGGCGCCGCCACGGTCCAGACGGCCAGGAGGAGCACCAGTGCGACGGCCGCCCACCAGCTCCCGCGGGAGGGCGGGACGGCCGCCGAGTTCCAGATCCCGCCCAGCGCCACCACCGAGCCAAGGGTGCCGATCCCGGTCTCGGCGCGGGCCGCGAACGCGGCGACCCCGGGGCCCCCTCCGCCCTCGCTCACGCCACCCACCCCGCCGCTCCCGAGCGCAGTGGCCAGCACCCAGGGCAGCGCGGTCACCGCGGCCGCCACCGCGAGCACGGCGGCCGACCCCGCCCGTCGGCGCGCGCCGCAGGCCAGCGACACCGCTGCGGCCACCACCGCCAGCACCCAGCCCGTCGGGGTGAGCCCCGCCACGGCCACCGCCGCGCACGCCGCCGCGACGCGGGGCCTCGGACCGGCCACCAGCACCGGCAACGTCACGACCGCGGCCACCCCGGCCAGCAGCGACCAGTGGCCCTGGAGCAGACGCTCCACGACCAGCGGATTCCAGACCGCCACCACGACGGCCGGCAGCCTCACCAGGTGGCCCGCCCACCCCGGGGTGTCGAGGCCCGCGCTGGTCGTCCCGCGGGCCACCTGCCGGACCAGAGCGCCCGCGGCGACCGCGATCCACACGCAGAACGCCGCCGCGAGCAGCCCCGTCAGCGGCCACACCGGCAGTCCGATGCCCTCCAGAGCGCGGGTCGCCCAGGTCACCGCCACGTCCTGGGGCACCGCCCGCGCCGCCGACTCGCCGAGGCCCAGAGCGGCGTCCGACAGCGGCGGCGTGGGGGTGGCCACCCAGTCCCGGAGCAACGGGAACCCCGGGCGGGCCAGGCCGGCCAACAGCAGCACCGTGATCACCACCCCGACCGCGGCATCCACCGCGACGTCCACCCGCGGCCCCCGACCCGGACCCGCGGGCCCGGGTGGCGGACCGGACCCGGTGGCTGACATGGGCACATTCCACCATGCCGTCCGACGCGCCGGGGTCGCGGGCGACACCCTACGATCACCGGTGTGGACCCTCAGGCACGCGCGGCGTCACCCGGTTCCGCGACCAGGCGTTTCCTGACCGGTGCCGGGGCGGTGACGCTCGGGTCCCTGGTGGCCAACATCGCCGCGTACCTGCTGCACCTGCCGGCGTCCCGCTGGCTCGGGCCCGAGGGGTACGGCGCGTTCGCCGCCCTGCTCTCCGCCCAGCTGCTGGTCGCGGTGCCGTCGCTGGCGCTCCAGGCCGTCGTGGCGCGGGAGCTCGTCAGAGGGGTCCCGCACGAGGCACTGCGCTCCCTGGGCGCGCGGGTCGCGCTGCTCGTGGCCCTCATCGCGGCGCTCACCGTGGTCCCGGTGGCACACCTGCTCGACACCCCGGTACTCGCCACCGCGGCCGCGTTGTCCCCCGGGCCGGTGTTGTGCCTGCTCGCCGCCGAGCAGGGTCTGCTGCAGGGCGCCGAGCGGTTCCGCGCCCTCGCGGCGGTCCTCGCCCTGGCGGGAGCCGGAAAGGTCATCCCGGCGGTCGCCGTGCTGGCCGCGGGCGGCGGGGTCGGGGCGGCGCTCGCGGCGGGCGCGGTCGGCGTGGCGGGTGCCTGGCTCGTGGCCCGTCTGGTGGCCGCCGGGGTGGGCAGGTCGACCACGACGAGGGGTTCACGCAACCGGGCCGGCGGCGCCGTCGTGTCGTCCCCCGGTGTGACGGCCGTGTTGGCCGCCGGCCAGGTCCAGCTGGTGATGATGGCGTTGACCTCGGTCGACCTTCTTCTGGCGCGGGCTCTGCTCTCGCCCGAGGACGCCGGCCGCTACGCGCTCGGCGCGGTGGCCGCCAAGGCCGCGTTCTGGCTACCCCAGGCGGTCGGCACCGTGCTCTACCCGAGGATGGCCGACCCCGCCGGTCACCGCGGTGCGGTCCGCTCGGCCGTGGGCGTACTGCTCGGGATCGGTGCGGTGGTGGTGCTCGCCGCCGCGGTGGCGGCGCCACTCGTGCCGACCGTGGTGGGCGAGGGCTACCGGCCGGTCACCGGGGTCCTGTGGGCTTTCGCGAGCCTCGGCGTCACCCTGAGCGTCCTGCAGGCGTTCCTCCTGTCGACCATCGCCACCAACCGGACCGTGGAGGCGGGGATCGCGTGGGTCGGCCTGCTGCTCGCCGCAGCGGCCGTGTGGGCGGTGCCCCGGGAGTTGTCCTCGGTTCTCGGGGCGACCCTCGTCGTCGTCGTCCTCACCACCCTCGCCGCCGGCTGGCGGGCCCTGCGGGTCCGTCCCGCCTGAGCGTCCGGGATGGCCGAGCGTCCGAGCGCACTCAGCCCCCGACGTCGTGCCGGGTCTCTCCGCGCAGCGTTTCCCCGGCACGGCCTCGCGGCGGCGGACAGACCACCAGGCCAGCCGACGAGAAGAGCGTTCCGCACACCCGCCTCTCGGGCGATGTGAGCGGAACGCTCTTCTCGTCGGTCCGGGTCGGCGGGGACCGGGGTCAGCGGGAGGTCACGCGCGCGGCGCCGGCCCTGCTCCCCCGTCGCCGCGGGCGCCACGGGTGGCGCGCGTGCCTCTGCCGGTCGGACCCCCCGCGCCTCCGCGGAGGCCCAGCAGGATCCCGCCGAGGACGGCCAGGACGCCCAGCACTCCGAGCACCGCCGGCAGGATGCGACCGAACGTGTTGAGGGTGTCCGCCGTCTCCTGGGCGGCGGACAGGGTCCGCTCCTGGGTCTCCTCGTTCCACCCGGACTCGAACCGGACGGCCGTCCGGGTGGGCTCGGCCCGCTCCTCCTCCATGCCCGCCGCGTCGTTGACGAAGGCCTCCGCCTCGTCCTGGTCCTCGGCGAAGAACTGGTAGATGTTCTCGCTGCCGTTGATGATCTGACCGGTCTCGGGGTTCACGTACACCGTGCGGGTGTTGGTGTAGAAGCGCCGCATGTCGACCTCGCGCTCCGGGTCACCCGCCAGACCCCACTGTCCCGCGGTCATGCCCTCGCGCCGGTAGCTGGCCAGGACGGCCTCCACGGCGGGGTCGTACCCGTCGCTGATCGACGCGAAATGATCCCGGATCGAGGACCACATGTCGATCGGCCCGAGCTCCTGACGGAACTCGTACGCGTCGATGCCGCCCACGGTGGTCTCACCGACGAAGGAGATCGGGTTGGTGGTGAAGGTGCTGGCGTCGAAGTAGTCGTAGTCCCGCTGCTCGGTGTCGAACGGGAACTTGTACTGCAGTCCCCGGCGGACGAACCCGGCCGGTGCGGTCTCGTCGCCGGCACCGGTGGCGACCAGCTGCAGGGTGCTCACGGCCTCGTCGGTCGGCTCGGCGGTCACCCGGTCCACGGTGACCCGGTCGATCGACGCGTTGACCAGGCCCTCGACCCCGTCCGAACCGGTCTTGTCCTCGCGGAGCAGCGACTGCGCGGCCTGGAACGTGATGACCTCGGAGTCCGACGGCTCCACCGCCTGGACGCGGCGCTGCGAGTAGAGCGGGATGTCGTTGTCGATGAAGCAGGTGACCGGGAACTGGACATCGGCGTCGTCAGCCGCCGGGCCGTCCGGGGTCTCGACGACCTGCTCCTCGTCGGTCGCACCCTCATCGGGCGAACCGCCGGCCGCGTCCTCGTCGTCGCCGTTCGCGCCCCCGGCGCGGCACTCGGGGCGGTCGGCGTTGAGCTCGGTCGGTGTGTTACCGGCCAGCGCCGCGCCGACCAGGACCGCACCCTGCGTGGTGTTGGTGACAGTGGTGGTGTTGATGTCCAGCGGGGTCTTCTTCTGCGTCGGCACCACGAAGAAGACCAGCGCCAGTGCGATAGTGATGAGGAACGCTCCGAGCCCGACGAGGACCAGTGCGGGCACTGACGACCTCCGTCCCGCGGAACTGCTCTGTCGTGCCATCGGTTGTCCTCCTGGAGTCGCCCTGGATCCACCGGTTACCCCCGGGTAGCTTCCCGGGTCGGTCGCCGGACCGGACCATCATCAGGAGAAGATTAACAGTGATGAAGAACGCATTCGCCACCCCCGACCGACAAGTCGGAACTCTCCCGTCCGCCACCGGCTTCGTGCCGGCGTTGGAGGGCTTCCGCGCGGTCGCCGCGATCGCCGTCCTCACCACTCACGTCGCGTTCCAGACCGGGTCCTCCACGGGATCGGCGATCAACCGACTCTGGGGCCGGTTCGACCTGTCCGTGGCCGTGTTCTTCGCGCTCTCCGGCTTCCTGCTGTGGCGGGCCCACGCCCTGCACGCCCGACAGGGCGGACCCGGCACCGCCCGGTCACCGGGGTCCTACCTGCGCTCCCGCCTCGTCCGCATCATGCCCGCCTATCTCGTCGTGGTGGCCGCGGTGTTCCTCCTCATCCCCCAGAACGCTCGCACCTCGGCCTCGACCTGGATCGCCAACCTGACCCTGACGCAGGTATACGTCCCCGACTCGCTGGTCGAGGGCCTGACCCACGCGTGGTCGCTGTCCGTGGAGATGTCGTTCTACCTCGTTCTGCCGCTGCTGTGGTGGGCGCTGGCCGGGCTCCGGGGCCGCGCGGCGCGGTGGCGGATCCCGACGATCGCCGCCGTGGGGGTACTGAGCCTGGCGTGGGCTCTGGTCCCCTGGTACGAGCTGGGGCTACCCGAACGGGTCAACGACCAGATCCTGCCCCCGGCGTTCGCCTCCTGGTTCGCGGCGGGGATGATCCTCGCCGAGCTCGCCGCCGCCCCGCCCGGTCGGCTGGCGGCGCTGGCCCGACACCGCCACGCGCGGTGGGGGTGGTGGGCCGTCGTCGCGCTGGCGCTCGGCGCCAGCACCGTCCCGCAGTGGTTCACCGAGGGCTTCGTGCACCCGTCCGGCCCCGAGTTCGCGGCCCGGACCGCACTGGGGGCCGTGGTGGCGTTCTGCCTGTTGGCCCCGGTGTCGCTGGCCCCGCCGGGGCAGCGGTTCATGGTGCTGGACTCCGCCGTGATGGGCATGCTGGGCCGGTGGTCCTACGGGGTGTTCCTGTGGCACGTCCTGGTCCTGCACTTCGCGTTCCAGATCGCGTTCGTGCCCATGTTCTCCGGGCACATGCTCGAGATCTGGCTGATCACCGTGGTGGTCTCCGTCGTTCTCGCGGCGGCGAGCTACGCGCTCGTGGAGGTGCCGTCAGGGCGCTGGTCGGCCCCGCGGCGCACCCCCCGCGGGACGCCGGAGGCCGATGGCCAGGCCGCGGCCATCCCGGCGCAGACGAGCCCCGCCACGGTCGCGACCTGAGGGGGCCAACCGTCACCGGCGTACCCCAGTGGGTCCGGCCAGGGTGCTCGGGACAACACCGCGGCCCCGGCGACGATCCCCACCCCCGAGCCCACCACCAGCAGGTCCCGCGCGCGCCGTGCGCCCAGGTGACGGCTGGCCACCAGCGCGCCGCCGAGCACCACCGCCGCCAGCCCCAGCCCGACCGGGCCGGCCAGCGCGTAGGACACGGCCGCCGTCGCGACCGAGGTGACGACCCCGCCGCCGCGGCGCACCTGCGCGGGCGCCCCGGCTCGGTCGCGACCGCGGAGAAGGAAGAGGACCACCACGAGCGCCAGTACGAACGGCCCGGTCGACAGCGCCGCACGGTACGGACCGTCGAGCGGGACCGTGAGCACGAGGGTGGACCCGCTTCCGGAGGCGGGCAGGACCCAGCCCTGCTTCCACCCGTCCACCGTCACCGGGCGGGGGTCGGGCAACTCGGTGCCGTCGTCGGAGACCAGCCGGGCGCGCCACGCGGGGGTCACCGACTCCGGCACCACCAGGACGCGCTCCCGCGGGGCGGCGGGCACCTGTAGCTCGCGTCGGGAGGCCTCCCACCGGGACGTCGCGACCGCCCGGGTCGGTTGCAGCTCCCCGCCCAGGACGGGCACGCCCTGCGCGGCCTCCGGATCGACGACGACGAGGCCCACCGTGTCCACCGAGAACGCCTCCCCGGGATCCACCGAGACCTCCACCGGCCCGGCGGGGATCTCGACGGGGTCGTCATCGCACGGTTCGACGGCGATCGCCCGGCCCTCGAGCAGCTCGCGCCGCGTGGTCGACAGGCGGGTGGGCACCGACCGGTCGCCGATGACCAACCGGGGCCCGTCCTGACAGGCCAGGGAGATCGGGTCGCCACCCGCCGCAGGGAGGGCGCCGATCCGGGCACCGGTCGCGTCCTGGATCCACACCTCGGCGATCCCGGCCGGGACCTGCGTCCCATCCGGGGCCCGTACGTCCTCCGCGGCGTCGATCCGGACCGTGACCGTATCGGTGTGGTCCGCGGGGAGCGGGACGACGACGGAGCCGTCCTCCCCGGCCGTGAGGTCGTCGAGGTCGACGCGCGTGGTCTGGAGCCCGGTGTCCACCGTGATGACCCTGGGAGCCGCCGGTGCGTCCGAACGCGGCGCCCACATCCTGAGTGAGCCGACCAGGTGGCGGCCGGGCAACCCCAGCTCCACCGTCGGCGAGGGGACGTCGGGGGCGTACCAGCTGGTCGACCGGTCCCCGTCGACGGCCGCGGAGGGCCCACCGGCGGGATCGGTCACCAGTGACTCCCCCGCCGCCCGGACCTGACGCGCGCGGGTGGTGGGGTCGCCACGCAGCACGTCGTCCAGTGCCGCCCCGGCCCTCGGTCGTACGAGGAGCTGCGGGCGTACCGAGGTCTCGGACGGAACGTCGAGAAGGCGGGCGAAGCGGGCCGGCTCCTCGGGCTCGATGGCGAGTTCCGGGGCACATCGCACCGCGCCGGTCTCCTCCTCCGCGCCGGCCAACCCCTCGATCGGGGCGCCGCCGTGGACGCAGTCGGACCGGCCCCCCAGTTCTTGCCGCAGCAGCCATCCGGAGGGCGCCGCGGAATCGGCGGGTCGGTCCGGTAACGCCACCACCCGCAGTAGAGGGATCTCCTCGCCAGCCGAGCTCAGACCGATGTCCGACACCTCGAAGTAGGTTCCCCGGCCCCCGTCGGCGAAGCCCGTCGCCGTGACCCTCACGGTCTCCGTGGGGCCCGGGGGGAGTCCCACGACGAGCTCGCCACCACCTGCCGGGAACGCGGTGGTGGTACCCGAGTCCGTCCGGATCTGCAGGCTGCTGACCTCGGGTCCGGCCTCGGGGACCGGCACGGTGATCCGGAGCAGGCCCCGGTCGACGGGTTCGGGCAGCGCGATCTCGATCCACTGGCCGAAGGCCGTGCCGTAACCCCCGGACCGCCAGGCGGTGTCCGGGTCTCCGTCGACCGCGGCCGCCACCGACCGGGAGGGCCGCACCGGGCCGACCTGGGCGGAGTCGGACGCCGAGGAGGAGACCCGCACCCGCGCGTCCCACCAGCGGGCCTGCGCCGGTGCCGGCTCGGTGTCGGAGACCGTGGCAGCGTAGTCGGGGACCGCGCCCCGACTACGACGTGGATCGCCCTCGGCCCGGACCGCCGACGAGTGGTGGTCCAGGCGCCCGAAGTCGGTCTCGCGGTCCGCCGGAGAGTCCGTGAGGACGGGCGCGGTCGCCGCGACCGGTCGCGGCCTCGGGAAGGGATCGGAGGCGGGGTCCACCCCCGACTCCCGGGCATCGACCTCCAGCAGTCTCGTCACCCGGGCCGGGGACCCGATCGTGTCCCGCGCGGCCAGCAGGTCGTCGAGCCGCGACAGGGACTCCGGCCCGCCGGCCACCACCGGTAGGTCGCGCACCTCCACGGTGTACGGGGCGGTGGCCGACCGTGGTGGGCCCGGCGACGCGGCATCCGAGCCCAGCCGGGAGTCGACCCGGTAGATCTCGATCGCGGGATAGGCCGGGCGCAGCCCCGAGTCGGGGACCACGGCCACCTCGCCGTCGTCGTCCGTGGCGACCTCAGCCGCCTCGTCACCGACGTCCGCTCCCCCGACCGGTTCCCCGAACTCCGCGACCTTGACCAGCCCCGGGGATCCGTCGATCGCCTGGTGCACCAGGATCGGCCGGGGCGCACCGGAGTCGGCGGCGAGGTCGTTGCGCACCACCAGGTAGCCGATGCCGAGGGAGGCGAGCGTGGCCGCCATCCCCGGGGCGGGGTCGCCGTCCGCGAGGCGGCGCTGGACGGCGTCGAGCGCGCGGATCGCCGGCGCCGGCTGCAGCGGCACCGAGTCCCGGACCGCCCACGGCGTGGTGGCCAGCGGTTGCAGTGGTTCGTCGCGGGTGACGCCCCAGACCTGTCGGCCGAAGGACGAGCCCGGTACCACCAGGGCCCGTGTCGTCGCGGCGGGGTCCATCTCGTGATCGCCACCGTCGACGTCGGTGGCCCCCGGCCGGGCCACCGGCGCGTTCTCCGAGAGCCACCCGGCGGCCTCGGCCCAGTGATCGGGGACCGCGGCATGGGCGCCCGCCGGCGCGAGCCGTCCGAGTAACGCCGGAGCCACCGTGACGGAACCCGCGAGCACCAGGACCATGGCGAGGGCGACCGGGCGGTTCCGCTCGGGGTGCGCCAGCGCGGCCCAGCCGCCGGCGGCCGGCTCCTCATCTCGCGTGCTGCCGGGCCCCTCGCGCGGGCCGGAGAGGAGGACCGACAGCAGGTGGGCGGTGCCGAGCACCAACGGCAGGCGGAGCAGGGGGTCGAACTTGTGGAGGTTGCGCAGTGGCGCGCCGGCGCCGTCGAGGAATGCGCGGAGGGTCTCGGCGAGTCCACCGCCGGCAGGCCCGACCCACGGCGCCGCCATCGCCACCAGTCCGACCGCGGCGATGGTCAGGAGCCGGCCCCTGGCCGGCATCCCCCGGTGGACCAGACCCACCACACCGACGGCCGCCATCACCCCGGTGGCCAGGACGAACACGGGTTCGCTGGTGAGAGCTGCGCCGGCCACCCGGTCCGTGGACACGAACGGGACCCAGGTCGCGGCCCCGCGCAGCACCTCGGTCGCCGACGACCACCGCGTGGTGACCTCAGCCGACTCGATGTAGTCCAGGAACGGGGGGGAGACCCGGCCCAGGAGCACCAGCGGGACCGCCCACCACACGCACGCCGCGACGGACAGGGGCAGCCACCACGCCGCGAGCCGGGCCCATGTCCGTCCGGGTCGGAACATCAGCCACCAGAGGATCGCGGGGAGGCAGGCGATGGCGGTCGCGGCCGCGTTGACCGCCCCCATCATCGCCAGGGCCAGCGCGGCACCGGCCCCGCCCCGTCGCGGGGACAGGCGTCCCTGCAGGACCCGCACCACCGGGAGCAGCACCCACGGGGCCAGTGCGACGGGCCAGATCTCGGAGGAGATCGACCCGAGGTCGCCGAGCATCCGCGGGGCGAGGGCGTAGAGGATCCCGGCCATCACCCGGGTCCGGCGCGTACCGATCCGCAGGGCGGCCGCCACCCGGACCACACCGACGTAGGCGATCGTCAACAGGACAGCCCACCACAGGCGTTGGGTCAGCCAGGCGGGCATCCCGACCAGGTCGAACAGCACGAAGAACGGCCCCTGGGGGAAGAGGTACCCGTACGCCTGGTTCTGGACCTGACCGCCGAACGACAGCCCGGTCCACAGGTGGGTGGCCTGCGCGAGGAAGCGACCCGGGTCCACGACGAGGTCGTACTTGGTGTCGGGGACGACCAGACCCGGGGCCTGCAGGCAGGCAAGGAGGAGAAACGCGAAGAAGGCGACGACCGCGTCGCGCGCGCCTGCACCGAGACGGATCCCGCGGGTCACCTCGGCCGGCGCGGGGAGGGACTAGCGGGCGCCGTACTCGACCTGGCCCAGGAGGGCCTGGTCCGCAGGCGGCTGGGGGACCTCCGGGATGGAGTTCTCGGCCATCGCGGAGCTGGCGCCGAAGGCGACGATGCCGCCGAGGACGATTCCGCCGACTGCGCTGGCGAGCGCTCCGGTACCGAAGCTCATCGAGTTCTCCCTGCGGGTCACGAGAATGGTGTGCACTGGCGGGTGCCGCGAGGCATGCCGATGCCGAAAGGGTATCACCCGGCACACCACGGATCGTGTGGAGTGTCGCCCACAACTACTTACTGGCCGGTAAGTTGGTGTGGGACACGACACCACGTCCCGCCGGAAGGAGTCTCGTGACGACGGGGACGAAACGGATCCCACGCGCGATCCGCGAACAGCAGATGCTGGACTCGGCCATTCGCGTGTTCTCCGATCTCGGCTACCGGTCGGCGTCGATGGACACCATCGCCAAGGACGCCAAGATCTCCAAACCGATGCTGTACCTCTACTACGGCTCCAAGGAGGAACTGTTCTCCGCGTGCGTCACCCGCGAGTCCGGGCGGCTCATCGAGCACCTCACCTCCGCGGCGACCAGCGGCACCGGAGCACGCCACAGTCTGGAGAACGTCGTGGAGGCGTTCCTCGACTACGTGGACGACCACACGGATTCGTGGAACGTCGTGTACCGCCAGGCCGTCGCCGAACCCGCGTTCAGCGAGGAGGTCGAGAAGACCCGTTCCGTCCTGGTGGATCTCACCACCGACCTGCTGGCACAGAACTCGGTGGACGGGCGCAGTCGCGAGGTGCTCGAAGTGGTCGCCACGGCGCTGGTCGGGGCCGGCGAGGCGGTCGCCGACCGCGTCGCGCACCGGTCCACACCCAAATCGGTGGCCGCGGGAGTGGTCGTCGAACTCGCGTGGCGGGGCCTCGCCGGGGATCCCGCCAGATCACTCGCCGTCGAGTCACCCACAACCGAGTCACCCACAACCGCGTCACCCACCACCGCGTCACCCACCACCCCTAAAGAGGAGAAGCCGTGACCACCACGTCCACTGCCACCACCCGCAGCGCATCGCAGGGGGCCAAGACCCTCACCCCGTTGGACCTGGCGGGCGGATTACCCTCCCTCATCTCGGATCTGCCGACCGTTCTGCGTGGTCTCCGGATCGTCCGCACCTCCCGGGGGACCGACAAGCTCTCCATCGGCCGCAGGTTCCAGGAACTGGCGGCCTCACAGCCGGACGCCCCCTTCATGCGGTTCCTCGGCTCCGAGCTCTCCTACGGGGAGACGAACCGACGCGCCAACCGCGTCGCCGAGGTGCTCAAGGCCCGCGGGGTCCGGCGCGGCGACACCGTGGGGATCTGCATGGTCAACCGGCCCGAGGTCATGTTCGCCATCCTCGGTGCCGTCAAGGTGGGCGCCTCGGTGGGCCTGCTCAACCACCACCAGCGTGGTGAGGTCCTGGAACACTCGCAGAAGATCATCGACTCGAAGGTCGTCCTGATGGGCGCGGAGTGCGCCGAGGCCGCCGCGTCCATCCCCCGGGAGAAGTGGCTCGGCGAGTTGATCGCCGTGGGCTCCGAGTCCGACCTCCCCTTCCGGGGCTTCAGCGCCGGCCACCGCCCGGACGAACTCTCCGATCTGACCTGGCTCGAGGACGAGATCGAGGCATTGGGTTCGGACGCCGGCACCACCAACCCGCCGGAGGCCGACGAGACGCTCGGCGACGAGACCGCGTACTACGTGTTCACCTCCGGCACCACGGGTCTGCCCAAGGCCTCGACCATGTCCCACTACCGCTGGAACCGGGCCCTGGCCGGCTTCGGCCTCTCCGGCGTCCGGCTCAAGAAGGACGACGTCCTGCTGTGCCCGCTGCCGATGTACCACAACAACGCGCTCACGGTGGCCCTCGGTTGCGTGCTCGCCGCCGGCGCGTGCCTGGCCGTCGAGGAGCACTTCTCCGCGTCGAAGTTCTGGGATCAGGCCCGCGCCGCCCGCGCCACCGCGGCCATCTACATCGGCGAGATCTGCCGCTACCTGCTCAACCAGGAACCCGGCCCCGGCGACCGCGACCACTCCATCCGGGTGATGACGGGCAACGGATTGCGCCCCGAGATCTGGGAGGAGTTCCAACAGCGCTTCGGCGTGGACCGGATCTGTGAGTTCTACGCCGCCAGCGAGTGCAACATCGCGTTCGTCAACGCCTTCAACGTCGCCAAGACCACCGGCTACTGCCCGATGGACTTCGCGATCGTGGACTACGACCCGGACACCGGAGAGCCCCGCCGTGGCGCGGACGGCCGGCTGACCAAGGTGGGCAAGGGCGGCACCGGGCTGTTGATCAGCGGCATCTCCGACACCCAGCCCTTCGACGGCTACACCGACAAGGAGGCCACGGAGAAGAAGATCATCCGCGACGCCTTCAGCGACGGTGACGCCTGGTTCGTCTCCGGCGACCTCATGATGGACCAGGGCCTCAAGCACGCCTCGTTCGTCGACCGCCTCGGCGACACCTTCCGGTGGAAGGGCGAGAACGTGGCGACCACCGAGGTGGAGGCGGCCGTCAGCGCTCGCCACGAGGTCGACCAGGCCGTGGTCTACGGCGTGCCGGTGCCGGGCGCCGACGGCAAGGCGGGCATGGCCGCCGTGCGGCTGCACGACAAGTCCGACTTCGACGGCGCCGCGCTCGCGGAGCACCTGCGCAGGTCGTTGCCGTCGTACGCGGTTCCGCTGTTCATCCGGCTCTCCAAGGAGCTCGAGGTGACGTCCACCTACAAGAGCCGCAAGACCGAGCTGCGCGAGCAGGCGTTCGACACCTCCCAGTTCGACGACCCGCTCTACGTCCTGTCGTCCGACAAGGGATACATCCCCTTCTACGATGGGGCGGAGAACGACGTCGTCGCCGGCAAGGCCTGAAGCCGGGGGCACCCCGAAGGAGGTCCCGCCGCCGCATGCCGTCTCCCCGCATGCCCGACCGCCGCGTGCCCGACCACCGTCATGTCCGCCGCCGCGCGCGTGGCGGCCGGACCGACCTGTCGCGGCGCGCCCTGTTGATCGGCCTCTCGGTGGGGGCGGGCGGCGCGGCGGGATGGGCGCTGACCTCGGCCCTCGGGGCCGGCGACGCCGCCGAGCCCACGTCCGGCCCCGGCGTCGACTCCGTGGCCGCCCGCCCCTACGTCCCGCCCGAGGGTGCGGTCGGTGTCCTTGAACCGCGCCGCTACTTCTACGGCGAGCCCGGTGACTCCGACGGGCAGACCTTCGGCGATCTCTACCTGCCCGAGTCGGCCAACCCCGCACTGCCGGTGGTGGTGTTGATCCACGGCGGCGGGTGGAGGGACTCGATGGGCCTGGCGTACATGGAGAACCAGGCTCGGGATCTGGCCTCCTTCGACGTGGCGGTGTGGAACATCGAGTATCGCCGGGTCGGCTCGGGCGGCGGATGGCCCACCACGGTCGCGGACGTGTGCAAGGCCGTGGATCACGTGGCGGAGGTGTCCGCACTCGTGGGCGGCCGGCTGGACCTGCGCCGGGTGGTGGTCGCCGGGCACTCCGCCGGCGGGCACCTGGCGCTGTGGGTCGCCGGGCGGGCACGACTACCGTCCTCGCTGCCCGGATCCCGTCCCGTCGTCCCGGTCTCGGGGTGTGTGTCCCTGGCCGGGGTGGCGGATCTGCTGCGCGCGGAACAGGCCGGGGACAGGTACGTCGCCGGGCTCCTCGGCGGCCCCTCCGGCACCCGTCTTCAGCGCTACCGGGACGCCTCGCCCGTGTCCCACCTGCCCACCGGGGTCCCGGTGGTGTGCGTCCACGGTCGTGACGACGAGGTCGTGTCCCCCGAGCAGTCCGAGACCTACGTTCGCCAGGCCCGCCGGGCGGGCGACCCCGCCCGCGTGTCCCTGGTCCCCGGTGGCCACGACCCGTGGGGCGACATCACCGGTCGGGTCTGGCACGACACCCGCGACACGATCCTCGAGATGGCGCGCCGGCAGCCCCGGACCACCGGGTGACGGACGGCCCGCGGCCTGAAGCCCGGGTATTTCGTCCGGATGGCCCGGCGCCCACCCGGTGCCCGGCTCAGGTGGTGTAGTCGGCGTTGATCGAGATGTACTCGCGGGAGAGGTCGCAGCCGTAGACCGTGCAGTCACCGTCGGCGGCGCCGCCCTCGACACCCAGGTCGACCGAGATGGTGACCTCGTCGGCCCGCATGATCTCGGTGAGCCGCTCGAGTTCTGCGTCACCGGGGAATGCGGGATAGGTCTCGAGGTCGCCGAAGACGATGCGCACCCGCTCCGGGTCGATGTCGGTGTCGTCCTGGCACTTTCCGATCGCCATGGCGACGCGGCCCCAGTTGGGGTCCGCCCCGTGGACGGCGGTCTTCACCAGGGGCGAGTTGAGGATCGTCTTGGCCACGCGTTTCGCCTGGGCGCGGTCCCGGGCGCCGGTGACCTCCACGGTGAGGAGCTTGGTGGCGCCCTCGCCGTCCCGGGCGAGCTGGAGGGTGAGGTCCAGGCAGACGGCTTCCAGGGCTCTCCGGAGCTCCACGTCGTCGACCGGACCGGCCACACCACTGGCGAGCGCGATCGCGGTGTCGGAGGTCGAGGTGTCGGTGTCGACGGACAGGCAGTTGAACGTGGCGTCCACCGCGCTCCGGAACGCGGCGTCGAGCGCACCGGGCTCCACGGCGGCGTCGGTGAAGACCACGGCGATCATCGTGGCCATGTCCGGCTCGACCATCCCGACCCCCTTGGCGATGCCCACGACCCGGGCGGTGCCGCCCGTCGTCGTCGTCATGTCCGTTGTCGCCGTCTTCGGGTGGGTGTCGGTCGTCATCATCGCGCTGGCCAGAGCGAGAGCGTCGGCGTCGAACCCGGCCTCGGCCAACGAGTCGAGATGGGCACGCAGGATCGGCATGGGGTAGCGCCGGCCGATCACCCCGGTCGAGGCGATGAGCATCTCCCCCGGCGCCGTACCCACGGCCGCGGCCGCGTGCTCGAGCACCTCGCGCGCATCGGCCATCCCCTGCTCGCCCGTGGCGACGTTGGCGTTCTTGGCCACCACCACCACGCCGCGCGCCCGGCCGCCCGCGGCGTTCTCCCGACTGAGGACCACCGAGGGGCCGGCGAATCGGGACCGGGTGAACACCGCGGACGAGGCCGGGGACGGGCCGTCGTTGACGACGACGAAGACGTCGTCCCCCTCCTCGCGGAGCCCCGCGGCCCCCGCGTGTGCGCGGAAGCCCGCGGGCAGAGGGATCGGTCCGGAGGAAGCGGTCGCGGTGCGGATGGAGTTCACGCCCCCGAGTCTAGGCCCGTCGACCCCGCGCACGGACCGCCGGTTGACGCCCTGTGCGCCGACCCGGGACTAAATGTGAGACAGCTCTCACCTGAGCACTTTCAGTCACTCACTTCCTGTTGGTATGAACGCGGCCTTACCGTCCACCGCGTGGCAAAAGCCCTTGTCAGGTGGGGTTCGGAGTCTTCTCTGGGTAACGTCGGCCGCAGTCGTCCGGATGTACCCACTGAGCGTCCGAACGACGCAGACCACGGCGGTGGAGAGCCCACCGTCGGTACGACGAAAGGATCTCAACCATGATCTCCGACTTCATCAATGGCATCGCCACCGGTTCCGCCGCCGTCAACACCGGTTCGGCTGCCGCCGACTTCGGCTCCGACCTCATCGCCCAGGTCCTCGGCTTCTTCGGCGGCTTCGTCGAGAACTTCGGCTCCTGAGTCGACGCGCCTGACGGCGCATCAGCCCGGGCCGGGTTCGGCCTGGCCCGGGCACCGCGTGTGACCGGCCCCGCCTCGAGCGGGGCCGGTTTCCGCATCTCAGGCGGTAACCTCGATTCCATGCAGCTCGATCTCTCCCGTCACGTCGCCGCCGGCCCCGACGAGGTCTGGGCCGTGCTCACCGACATCCCCTCCGCGCACCGCACCCTCAGCGGGGTCCTGGCGGTCGAGATCCTCACGCCGGGGCCCTATCAGCCCGGGCTGCGATGGCGGGAGACCCGCAGGATGTTCGGCGTGAAGTCCACCGAGGAGATGATGGTCCTCACCGCCGAGCCTCCGCACTCCACCGCGATCGTCTCCGAGAACGGAGGCACCGAGTACAAGACGGTGTTCACCGTGACCCCGGACCCGGACGGCGCCGGGTCGACCCTGCGGATGCGGTTCGGTTCCCACACCGCGCACGCCCCGGCGATCTCCCGGGTCGTGATGGCTCTGATGGGCGGGCTCGCCGAACGAGCGACCCGCAAGGCCATGGAGCAGGATCTGGCGGACATCGCCGCCGAGGCGGAGCGTCGCACCGACTGAGCCGCCCCGGGGGTTCGGCCCGGTCCTCAGGCGTTCATCCCGTGAGAGTCGTGCCCCGATCCCAGAGTTCGGCGACCACCTCGGCGGCCGGCCGATCGGCGTAGGACCCGGCCGCACGCCAGCCCGAGCCGGCCCACAGTGGCGGGACCTCGACGTCACCGGTGTCGGTGGCGGCCTTGCGCACCGGCCCGGTGAGGACGTGAAGGAGAGGGTAGGCCGGCGGAGCGACCGCGTCGAACTCGGCCACGAACCCGTTGACCAGAGCACGTGCGTAGCGCCCGGTGTAGCTGCGCGTCGGCCTCGACTCCGTGAACCGGGGATCGCCTAACGCGGCGCGGTACAGGGCGTTCGTGCCCGCCTCCCGGGTGCGCAGCAGGACCGTCCCCAGTTGGACACCGTCGGCGCCCGCTCCGAGGGCTGCCGCGACGTCCTGCGGGGTGCTGATCCCACCCGCGGCGACGAAGGGGACGTCCGGCAGTTCCGACCGGACGGACCGCACGAGGTCCACTGTCGAGATGGAATCCGGCCGTTCGCCGATGGTCGTGGTCGAGCGGTGACCGCCCGCCTCCGCGGACTGCACCGAGAGCCAGTCGGCGCCCGCCTCCACCGCCCGGCGGGCGTCCTGCACGCCCGCCACGGTGACGACGACCGCGGTGCCCACCTCCTGCAGCGCCTCCACCACGTCGCGACCGGGGATCCCGAAGGTGAACGAGACCACGTCGACCGGGTCGGCGACCAACGCGGCGAGGGTCGCGTCCTGGTCGAAGTCGGTGAAGTCCGGGCTCGGGGCGAGCGCGATCCCGAGGTCCTCGGCGACGGGTCCGATCGCGGTCGCGTAGTTCTCGACGACCCGCGGTCCGCCGGCGGCGGCGAGGGCCGCGTCGGAGTCGTCCCGGTCCACCAGAAAGACGTTGACGCCGAACGGCGCGTCGGTGACCGCCCGCACGCGGGCGATCTCCGCGCGCGTACCGGCGGCGTCGAGGTAACCCGAGCCGAGCATTCCCAGGCCACCCGCCTCGCCGACCGCGGCGATCAGCTCCGGGGTCGTGGGACCCCCGGCCATGGGCGCCCCTATGACGGGCCTGCGGAGGTGGGCGGGCAGCAGGCGGCCACGCCGGTCTGGGCGGTCAGGTCGGTCTGGGCGGTCAGGTCGGTCGCGGAACCGGGGCGGGCGCTCGCTCATGGCTGTGACGGTACGCCCGGCGGGACCGCGCGACGGCGGGTGACCGCGTAGACCACCCCGCCGAGCGCGAAGACGGCGAGTCCGGCCACCACCGAGTGCCAGGGCAGGCTCCCGGCCACCACCGCGCAGCCGATCGCACCGACGACCGGAACCCAGGCCGGCAGACGACGGTGCTCCCGGGGGAGCCGCAGGGCCGCCGCGTTGGCGATGAGGTAGTAGACCAGTACCGCGAACGACGAGAACCCGATCGCCTGGCGCACGTCCGCCACCAGGACGATGCCGGCCACGACCGCGCCCACGCAGATCTCGGCCACGTACGGCGTCCGCGTGGCCGGGTGGACCGCGGCCAACCGCGAGGGCAGGTGCCGGTCGCGGGCCATGGCCATCGTCGTCCGCGAGACCCCGAGGACGCCCCCCAGCAGCGCGCCCAGCGCCGCGATTCCTGCGGCCACCCGCACGATCGGGGCGATCTCGCCGTCGCCGATCCGCTGCGCCGCGTCCAGGACCGGCGCCGGACCCGCCGCCACGCCCCCCACCCCGAGGACGTGGACCGTCGTGGCCAGGACCACCGCGTAGACGACGATGACCACGGAGATCGCGATCACCACCGCCCTGGGGATGGTCCTCTCGGGTTCGCGTACCTCCTCGCCGAGGGTGGCGATGCGTGCGTACCCGGCAAAGGCGAAGAAGCAGAACCCGGCCCCGCCGAGGATCCCGAGCAGCCGCGCGGGCCACGGCTCGTCGTCCACGGACGGCACCGGGGACACCGGAAGTACCGCGCCGGCCGCCCCCGGGCCGATGGTCCAGGCCGCCACCACGAACACCGCGAGGACCGCCACCACCATCGCGACGAGCACCCTGGACGCACCGGCGCTGCGCTGAACCCCGAAGACCGACAGCAGCGTCAGCGCGAGCACCGAGGCGGCCGCCACCACGTGAGCGTGCTCCGGCCACACGTAGAGGCCTGCGGTGAGCGCCATCGCCGCGCAGGAGGCGGTCTTACCCACCACGAACCCCCAGCCCGCCAGGAACCCCGGCAACGGCCCGAGGACCTCGCGCCCGTAGACGTAGGTGCCGCCGGCGGACGGGAACCGGGCGGCCAACCGCGCAGAGGACACCGCGTTGCACGCCGCCACCACCGCCGCGACCGCGAGCGCCGCCCACACCAGCGACCCCGCCCGGGCCGCCGCGGGGGCGAAGGCAACGAAGACCCCCGCGCCGATCATCGCGCCGAGGCCCACCACCACGGCATCGCTCATACCCAGTCGACGGTCGAGTGATGCTGCCATGCGGGCATGGTCGCACCCATTGTTGGCCGCCGGGTGAATTGACCTCGTGCCCCCGCGGTCGGTGGCGGTACAGCGGTTACATTCGACTGGTGCGTACTCTCCGTCGGCTCCGTGTCGCGGTCGTCGTCCCGGTCGGCGGACTCCTCGCCGGACTGGCGCTGGCCGGCTGCGGCACGGCAGGCACTGAGGGCACACCGGGAGCCGGATCCCGGGAGCACCACGCGACGGCCCGACCGTCCGAGCATTCCCGGGCCGCCGCGCCGCCCTGCGAGTCGCCCCTGGACTCCCTGAGCCAGCGGGAGCGGATCGCGCAGTTGTTCACCGTGGGCGTGAGCTCGATGGCCGACGCCCGGCGGGCGGTCGACGAGCACAACATCGGGGGGATCTTCCTCGGCGGGGATGTCGTGGGTGAAGTCGTCTCCGGCGACGGTCTCGCGCGACTTCAGGAGGACTCGGCGCTACCGCTGCTCGTGTCGATCGACGAGGAGGGCGGTCGCGTGTCCCGCATCGCCCCCTATGCCGGGCCGATGCCGTCCGCCCGCGTCATGGCCGCCACCATGAGCCCCGAGGAGGTCCGGTCCGCGGCGCGGGCGCGCGGTGAGTTCCTCCGTGAGATGGGGGTGACCGTCGACTTCGCGCCGTCTGTCGACGTGTCCGACCAGCCGGACTGGGCGGTGATCGGCGACCGGTCGTTCTCACCCGACCCGGCCCGGGTGGTCAGCTACGCCCGCGCGTTCTCCGCGGGGCTCCTCGACGCCGGGGTGACGCCGGTGTTCAAGCACTTCCCCGGGCACGGCCGATCGTCCGGGGACAGCCACCACGAAGCGGTGACCGTGCCCCCGCTGGATCAACTCGTGCCGCACGATCTCCGGCCCTTCTCCGAACTCGCCGAGACCCCCGGCGCGGCGATGATGCTGGGGCACCAGCAGGTGCCGGGCCTCACCGGTGTCGACCGGCCGGCGTCGCTCTCCCCGGCCGCGTACCGACTGCTGCGTGAGGGGCGCGGGTACGGCGCCCCCGCCTTCGACGGCCCGATCTTCACCGACGACCTGTCCGGGATGCGCGCCGTGACGAACGACTTCCCGCTCCCCCGGGCGGTCACCGAATCGCTCATCGCCGGGGCCGATTCACCGCTGTGGATCACCACCGCCGGGATCCCCGAGGCACTCGACGCCGTCGAGCGCGCGCTCGCCGAGGGCGCCCTGCGGAAGGAAGACCTGGACCTCTCGCTCGCCCGGATGGCGACCCTCCGCGGCATCCCGGGGTGCCTGAGCCGGCCGGCGACCGGCCAGCTGACGGAGGCGGGAGCCCTCGCCGGCACCACACCCGGGCTCCCGCCCCGCGCCGACCTGCCCGGACTACCCGAGTCGCCCCCTCAGCCCGGACCGCCGGGCTGAACCCGGCCCCCTGGTGTGATCCCGGGCAGTCCTCCGCTCGACCAGATGCCGGAGGTCCCCCGACGATGCGAGCTCACGAGATGGGTGTCGACGACGCCGATGGCCTCCATCAACGCGAACACCGTCACCGGACCCACGAAGCTGAACCCCCGCCGCTTGAGCTCCCGGGCCAGCGCCTCCGATTCCGGTGATCGGCTGGGGACCTCGCTCATCGTCCTGGGTTCCGGGGTGGTCTCCGGCCGGTACGACCAGATCAACTCGCCCAGACCGCCCTCGGCCCGGAGGGAGATCACGGCGCGCGCATTGCCCACGGCCGCGTCGATCTTGCGACGGTTGCGCACGATCCTCTCGTCCGCCATGAGCCGGGCGACGTCGGCGTCGCCGAACTCCGCGACCGCGTCCGGCGAGAACCCGGCGAACGCCTCCCGGAACGCCGGACGCTTGCGCAGGATCGTCAGCCAACTCAGGCCCGACTGGAACCCCTCCAGGACGAGTCGCTCGAAGAGACCGGCCTCGTCGTGGACCGGCATCCCCCATTCGGTGTCGTAGTATTCCCGCAGCAACGGGTCCCGCGCCGCCCACGGAGGTCGCATCAGTCCGTCCTCGCACCGGACCGCGCCGTCTGCCCGATACACCTGATCTATCGTCATGCTCTCCCCCTACGGAGTCGTGGACCACCCTCCACGGTGGTCATCGTCACCCTAGGAAGCGGCTCCGACAAGACCCCGGCCGCGGAACGATCAGGCCATGGAACGATCCGGCGACGCCGTGATGCGGTTACGCCAGCACCCCGCTGAGCTGCACGATGCGCACCGTCGCCAGGAGCATGAGCGCCACCCCCACGACGAGCGTGAGCATCCGACCGGCCACGCGACCGCGGGCGAGGAATCGGTCGATCCGGCGGGTCGCCGCGGCGACTCCGGACGAGTCGACGCGCGACAACGTGACGATCAGCGCCGTGCTCGGCAGGATCGCGATGACCGCGAAGAACAGGATCTGGAGGAGCTTGGACCACCAGGGGGTCTCGGCGAAGGAGATGAGGACCATGCCCGCAGCGAACGGCGCCGACGTGGCCGACTGGATGACGCCCAGCGAGATGCCGGTGGCCATGATGCCGAAGCGCTGCAATACGGTCTGGGCGAGCGGGGCCTCGACGCTGTCCTCTTTGGCCTCCGCCGGCCTGCGCAGTCCCAACACGGTGATCACCACACCGACCACCCCCATGACCACCATCGCCCAGAGGTTGTAGAACAGGCTGCGCACGAACTCCTGGTTGTTGCCGATCACCCACACCGACACCAGTGAGAGCAGGACGATGCCGCAGAACGCCCCGCCGGTGAACCGGGCGGCACGCGGGGTGAAGCCTCCCCCCCGCCCGGCGGCCGTGAGCCACAGTCCGGCGATCACGGCGAAGGCCAGGAGGTTGACGGAGTCGACTGCCGCGAATCCCAGCAGGCTGAGGTAATACTGCACGACGGCACACACTACCGGCGGAGACCCGGTGGGCCATCCCGGTAGTCGTCGACGTCCTCGTCCCGGCGGGGCTCGTCGTCGTCGCCCTTCATCCGGCCGGGACGGCCGAACACCGGCCGGTCGCGCCGCAGGCGGGTGTCGATCCCCCGCATGCTCCATCCGCGCATGGGGGCCGGGACACGCCACTGCAGACGCCACGCGACCATCCGGAACGTGAAGGTGAACGCGGACAACGCCGCCGCCGCGACCGGGCCCCACGTGTCGGTGGACACGGCCAGCGCGGTCAGCGCGGCACCGGTGGCGGCGGGGATGACGTACAGGTCGGAGCCGTTGAACACGGCCGGGATCTCGTTGGCCACGACATCGCGGAGCAGGCCCCCGCCGACCGCGGTGACCACCCCGAGTAGCAGCGCGGAGGCGACGGGCATCCCGTGGTCGAGCGCCCGGGCGGTACCGAACGTGCAGAACAGCCCCAGCCCGGCGGCGTCGAAGACGATGATCAACGTCCGGACGCGGTGCAGGTGCGCGCCCAGCAGGTACACCACCGCGGAGGCGACGAACGGCGGCACCAGCAGGACCGGCTGGGCCAGGGCCAGCGGCGTGACCCCCAGCATGACGTCACGCATGATGCCCCCGCCGAGCCCGGCCAGCAGGCCCAGGACCAGGCCACCGGTGATGTCGATGTTCTTGCGCGCGGCCAGCAGACTGCCGGACAGGGCGAAGAAGAACACCCCCACGAGGTCGAACCACAGCAGCAGGGTCGAGGACTCCACGACCGGTCCCCTAGACCACCGCGTCCGCGGTGGAGCGGGCGTGGTGGCGCCGCCGCACGGAACGGAACGTCCACAGCTTGTTGACGACGAAGTTGATCGGCATCGTGATGAGGATCGTCAGCAGCTGACCCCAGTACTCCCGGGAGTGGATGCCCGCGTCCTCGTGGAACCACGGCTCCGGAAGGTAGAGCGGCGAGGTGGGGTTGGTGAAGGCCAGCTTGATGAAGATCCCCGCGGCGGCAGCGACCGAACCGACCAACAGGAACGGCCAGAACTCCTGCATGACCGGGGCCTTGTGCCCCTTACCGAACGTCCAGTGCCGGTTGAGCAGGAAGTTGTAGAGGTTGGCCACGAGGAACGCGACGATCCACACCAGGGTGGTGAAGCGGAAGTTGTAGTCCGTCCCCGCGAACGGGAACAGGATGTCCTGCGCGTTCTGGGTGCCGCCGTTGGCCCTGTTCATCAGGACCGTGACGATCATGTTGACGACCATCCCGGATCCGCCCACGATCCCGAACATGAGGAACTGACGGGCGTTTCGTCGATAACGACCTAGTTCGGACGGGGCCGGGTTCACAGCGAGCCAGTCTAGGCCCACGGGAGGAATCTAGTCCGCTCCGTGGCCCTCCGGGACGCGCTCGGACGGATCCTCGATCGGCCCGGGGGCGGTGCCGTCACCGAACGGGCGGCCACCCAACTCATCGCGGTGGTGCGGGGTGAGCAGGCCGGACAGGTCGGGCCCCTTGGGCACGATGCCGGTGGGGTTCACGTCCCGGTGGACGTTGTAGTAGTGCTCCTTGATCTGTGGGAAGTCGCAGGTGTCGCCGAACCCGGGCGTCTGGAACAGGTCGCGGAGGTAGCCCCACAGGGCCGGCATCTCCGTGATCTTGTTGCGGTTGGCCTTGAAGTGACCGTGGTAGACGGCGTCGAACCGCACGAGGGTGGTGAACAGTCGGATGTCCGCGACCGTGATCGTGTCCCCCGCGAGATAGCGGCGGGTCGTCAACCGCTCCTCGAGACGGTCCAGTGAGGCCCAGAGCTCGTCGTAGGCCTCCTCGTAGGCCCTCTGCTCGGCCGCGAACCCGCAGCGGTAGACGCCGTTGTTGACGGTGGGATAGATCCACGAGTCCAACTCGTCGATCTCGTCGCGGTGCTCCTCGGGGTAGAGGTCCGGCGCACCGGCGCGGTGGAAGGCGGACCACTCCGTGAGCAGATCGAAGTTGAGCTTCTGATAGGCGTTGGTCACGACCGACGTGGTGGGGAGGTCGACCAGCGCCGGCACCGTGATGCCGCGCGGGTAGTCGGGGATCCGGTTGAAGTACGCCTCCTGGAGGCGGTGGATGCCCGTGACCGGGTCCTTGCCGTCCGGGTCGAGGTCGAAGACCCAGGAATTGACGTCGTGGGTCGGGCCGGCCAACCCCATGGAGATGGCGTCCTCCAGGCCCATCAGACGCCGGACGATGATCGAGCGGCTGGCCCACGGGCACGCGCGGGCCGCCATGAGGCGGTACCGCCCCGCCTCGACGGGCCACCGCATCTCGCCGACCTTGTCGCCCACCGGGTCCGATCCCGCCGGGAGATCCGCCACCACCCGGTCGTTGATGTAGGTGGCGTCGCGGACGAACTCACCGTCCTCCGAGGCGTTCTTGGCTGCGATGAACTCGGTGTCGTCTGCCATGGGATCTCCTGCGGTCGTCGTCGCGGCAAGTGATTGATGCATCACCAACGTACCTGGTGTCGGAACCACGCGCCACCGGAGCCGGTGTGCCACGCTGACCACATGGACTCCGCTCACGTCGACGACGTGCCCACCCGCTACGCCGAGTTCGCCGAATTCGAGGTCCGCGGCCGCACGCCCGTCTACCTGGCGTGGGCACGGGGAGTGGCCGAGGATCCGGCCACGTGCGAACTCATCGGGAGCCTTCCCCGGATCAAGAGACAGCCCGCGTTGGTCTTCGCCTCCGCGCGGCACGCGGGCGCGCCCGAGACCGAGGACTACGCGGTGTTCCGGGAGTTCGTCCACAACCATTGGCACGAGATCGAACAGATCGCACTCACACACTCGACACAGACCAACGAGGCCAAGCGGTGCGCGGTGCTCCTGCCGTTCCTCTCCCTCATCCCCGGCCCGCTCTCCCTGGTGGAGATGGGCGCCTCCGCCGGCCTGTGCCTGTATCCGGACCGGTACGCCTACCGGTTCTCGCTGGACGGCGGTCCCACCCACGAACTGCGACCACCGGGGTCCGGCACCGGCTCCCCGGTCTCCGGCGCCCCGGTCCTCGACTGCGCCCTGCGCGACGGCGTCCTCCGCCCACGGTCACTGCCCGACGTGGTCCACCGCGGCGGGGTGGACCTGTCCCCGATCGACCCCTCCGACGCCGACTCGAGGGCCTGGCTGCGGAGCCTGATCTGGCCCGGACAGCACGCCGAGCGGGCGCCACGTCTGGAGTCCGCACTCGACATCGCCGCCGCGGACCCGGCGCACATCATCGCCGGCGACCTGGTCGAGAGGCTGGAGGACTCCGTGGCCGCCTGCCCCGCGGGATCCACGCCGGTGGTGTTCCACACCGCGGTACTCGGATACCTCGAACCTCCGGCCCGCGCGGAGTTCGTCCGCCGGGTCTCGGCGCTCGACTGCATCTGGATCTCCGTGGAGGGGGTGACACTACTGCCCGACGTCGCCGAGCAGGTCCCGGAGTCGATCCGACGTCACAAGGGCATCTTCGTCGTCGCCGTCAACGGTCGTCCACTGGCCACGGCGCACGGCCACGGCGACTGGGTCCGCGCACTCGACGTGCCCTGAGTTCGACGCACCCCGGTCAGTCGAACGGCCACTGTCTGCGCATCGGCCGGTCGAGCCCCGGCTCGATGAGGTACTCGGTCCCGAACGCCGCCGCGTAGACCTCCTTCGGCAGGGCCAGCATCATGCCGATGTCGCTGGTCTGACTGGCGTGGCACTGCATCGCGCGCCGCTTGAGCTCCAGTACGTCCGCGGGCAGGTCGATCGCCCACGCGATCTCCGACTGCGGGACCCCGACCGGCAGTCCGTCATCACCGGTGAGGATCATCCGTCGCAGCTCGGCCACGTCCATTCCGCCGGCCGCGAGTGTCTCGAGGAACTCCGCGGCCTCGGGACTGTCGAGCATCTCGAGTTGCGCGTCCTGATTGGTGGTGGCCTCCAGCAATCGCGGTCGACGGGCCGCCACCCCCACCGCGCGGCGGGCGATCCGGTGGACGGCCAGGTGATCGGGGTGCCCGTAGTTCCCGTGGTGGTCGTACCCCACGAGGACGTCGGCGTCCTCCCTGTCGAGGATCCGGGCGAGACGGCCGGCGGCGTGGTCGGTGTCGGCGCTGTGCAGGGACAACGGGTCGTCGTTCTGCGCCCATCCGGTCATGCCCGAGTCGCGGTACCCCAGCCAGTCGATCCGGGCGACGCCCAGGACGTCCGCGGCGGCCCGGGCCTCCCCGCGCCGGTGCTCCACCAGGTCCCCGTCGTCTCCGAGGTGATCAGGTCGCTGACCGTGGTCGCCGTCCGTGGCGAAGACCGTGACGACGCGATGGCCACCGCGCGCGGCGACGGCCATCATCCCGGCGGTCTGGGACGTCTCGTCGTCGGGGTGGGCGTGGAGGAAGACGATGGTCGACACCCGGACATTCTGCCCTGCCCGCCGGCCGGGTGTGCGCCCGGAATGGACCGAACCCGACGCGCATCCCCTCTCGTCTCGTGCGATCCGGGCGCGCACGCCGAAGAGGACACGCGGACCCGGCGGTGGCGCCCTACTTCTCCCGGACGACCGTTCCGTCGTCCTGGAGGCGAAGCAGCGGGTAGATGCCGTTCTCGTCGTGGTTCTCGTCGCCGACGACCGGCGGGTTGAAGACGCAGAGCATCTGCATCTCCTCCTCCACGATCACCTGGTGCTTCTCGTGACCGTCCAGGAGGTACATCGACCCCGCCTCGAGGGGGTACTCCTCGCCGTTGGTGAGGTCCCGCAGCGTGCCCTTACCCCGGGTCAGCCAGACGGCCTCGATGTGGTTGGCGTAGTGGAAGTCGTTGGTCGTGCCGGCGGCGATGGTGGTCTCGTGGAACGAGAATCCCACCCGGTCGTCGGCCAGGACGATGCGCTTGGACTCCCAGTTGCCGTTGTTGCCCTTGATGTGGCGCTCGGTGTCGGTGATGCCTGCGGTCGTGCGAACGATCATGAGGTGCCTCCTCGGGGAAGGGGGATGGTCTGGATGCGCTCAGACGTACTGCTGCGCCAGGACGTGGTCGACGGCCTCGTAACAGATCTCGATGCCGCGGTCGCGCTCCTCATCGGTCAGGGTGAGCGGCGCGAGAAACTTGACCACCTCGTCGCTCGGGCCGGCGGTCTCGACGAGCAGGTGATTGTCGAAGCACCGGGCCATGACCTGGCCGGCGAGATCCGCGTCCTGGAGGAAGGCGATGCCGAAGGCCATACCGCGTCCACGCAGCTCGAGCTTGCCCTCGTACTTGTAGACCAGCGGGGAGAAGCGTTCGCGCAGGATCCGGCCGTTCTCGAGCGTGCGGTTCTGCAGATGATCGTCCGACCAGTACTTGCGCAGCGCGACGTCTGCGGTGACGAACGCCATGTTGTTGCCGCGGAAGGTCCCGTTGTGCTCGCCGGGGGTCCACTCGTCGAGGTCGCGACGGAAGAGGGTCAGTGCGAGCGGGAGCCCGTACCCGCCGATGGACTTCGACAGGGTGACGATGTCCGGCTTGATCCCCGCGAACTCGAACGAGAAGAACTCACCGGTCCGTCCGCACCCCATCTGGACGTCGTCCACGATGAGCAGGATGTCGTGGCGGACACAGAGCTCGTTGAGCGCCTGCAACCACTCGGCGCGCGCGGCGTTGATGCCGCCCTCACCCTGCACACACTCGACGATCACGGCCGCCGGGCGGTTCATGCCCGAGCCGGAGTCGACCAGGACGCGCTCCATCCATTGGAAGTCCTCGGTCACGCCGCCGAAGTAGTTGTCGTACGGCATCGGCGTGGCGTGGACCAGCGGGATCCCGGCACCGGCGCGCTTCATGGAGTTACCCGTGACGGACAGCGACCCGAGGGTCATGCCGTGGAACGAGTTGGTGAAGTTGATGATGGCCTCACGCCCGGTGACCTTACGGGCCAGCTTGAGCGCCGATTCGACGGCGTTGGTCCCGGTCGGCCCGGGGAACATGACCTTGTAGTCGAGTCCCCGCGGCTCGAGGATCGTCGAGGAGAAGGTCTCGAGGAAGGCGCGCTTGGCGACCGTGTACTTGTCGAGCGAATGCGTGACGCCGTCGCGCTGGATGTACTCCAGGAGAGCGGCCTTCATGTCGTCGTCGTTGTGGCCGTAGTTCAGCGCGCCGGCACCACCGAAGAAGTCGAGGTACTCCTCGCCCTCCACCGTGGTGAGCGTCGTGCCCTTGGCGGTGTCGAACACCACCGGCCAGTTGCGGGAGTAGCTGCGCACCTCGGACTCGCGGTCCGAGAAGATGTCCGTGTTGGAGCTCGTGTCGTGCGTGGACTCGGTCATGGTCTTCTGATCACTCCAATGAAGAGAAAGGGCGGGCAGCGGTGGCGGGCCGGACGGCCCGTGCGCCGACGGCTAGGAAATCGTGTAGAGGTCTTCTCGCTCGTGACCCTCCCCGAGCAGCTCGGAGCTCAGGTAGTCCTCGCTGGACAGCGTCATGCCCCGGTCACGCGCGACCGCGCCGAACGTGCGCTGGGACGCCTCGTTGTCCGGGCTGATAGTGGTGCGCAACCGCACGACACCTCGCTCGGCCAACCGGTCCATCAGGCTGTGGAGCAGCCGCGCGGCCAGACCCTTGCCTCGCTGGTCCGCGTCCACGCCCACCTGCCAGACGAAGATCGTGTCCGGCTCCGAGGGTCGCAGGAAGCCGGTGACGAAGCCGACCACGCGGCCTTCCACCTCGACCACCACCGAACTCTCGGAGAACTCCGCTCCCCACAGCACGTAGGCATAGGAGGAGTTCAGGTCGAGTACTCCGCTGTCGCGGGCGATCTCCCACATGCGATTCCCATCAGCCGCAGTGGGCGGACGGAACATCGCGTCGGACGAATCAGGGTTACGGGGTGCTTCTCGTTCTCCTGGGTTCATAGGTATGACCCACCGTAGTGACGGCGACCGGTTGCTGCATCGTGGTTCGCCGGATCGTTACCTGATTGACGGGCGAGTCCGCAGGTGGTCAGCCCGCAGTGATGTCGGTCACCCGGTGTGGGCCCTCCGAGAGGTCGGCACTCTTCCGTCCCGGCCACGCACCTGGGAGGATATCGTCATGGACGACAACCCGATCACAGAATTCGACGAGGGCCGGTCGCTCGAACTCCTGGCGACAGAGTCGCTCGGCCGTCTGGTCACCGTCACGGGCGGGCGGGCCGACATCTATCCCGTCAACTACGCGCTGTCGACGGAGGGCACCCTCTTCTTCCGCACCGCCGAGGGCAGCAAGCTCGCCGGCCTCACCATCCACCCCGACGTGCTGTTCCAGGTGGACCACATCGAGGACCGGGAGGCGTGGTCGGTGGTCGTCCGGGGGCAGGCCCGGCGGCTGGACGGCTTCGAGGAGATCAACCGCGCCGAGGAACTCGACCTCAAGCCGTGGATCCCCACGCTCAAGTACAACTTCGTGGAGATCACACCCGAGCACGTCTCGGGCCGCGGTTTCCTCTTCGGCGACGAGCCGGAGCGGTACGCCGGTTAGACGCGGGCCCCGGTCGGGCCCCGGACCCCACTGGCCGGATCAGCCGGTCGGATCAGTCGGCGGCCGGGTCGTCCAGTTCCGCCCACAGGCGCCTGACCCGGGCGTCGATGTCGTCGCGGATCAGCGCCATCCGTTCCGGCCCGTCGATTCCCCGCTCGGCGGGCTCGTCGGTGTCCCAGACCTCGATGGCCGCGCGCATCCCGTCGACCGGATCGAGGCGGGCGGCAGTGCCGAGCACGACCACGCGGTCGGCTCGGCGCAGGACGTCGTCGTCCACCGGCTCGGCGACCGCCCCCGACATGTCGGCGCCGATCTCGGCGAGGGAGGCGACCGACTCGGCGTTGGGGGGCTCGCCCAGGGCGGGCCGCGTCCCGGCCGAGTGGATCTCGACGGCGTCCCCTGCGACCCGGCGCAGCAGCGCCTCGGCCATCTGGGACTTACCGCGGTTGGACTTGCAGACGAACAGGACGGTGGGCCGAGGAGTCTGCCGATCGCTCACCGGGGGCCCTCCCCTGAGCTGCGGACGGTGCCGGACGGCGCCTGACGCAGCGCGGTGGGCACGGTGGGATCGTCCTTGAACAGGCGCTTACCGGCCCAGAGACTCACGTAGACGAGCCCGATCAGGACCGGGACCTCGATCAGCGGCCCGACCACGCCCGCGAGTGCCTGGCCGGAGGTCACGCCCCAGGTCCCGATGCTCACGGCGATCGCCAGTTCGAAGTTGTTGCCCGCGGCGGTGAACGCGACCGCGGTGGACTTGGCGTAGTTCAGGCCCGACGCCCGCGCCGCGAGCAGGCTGCCGCCGAACATGAGCACGAAGTACGCGAGCAGCGGCAGGGCGATCCGAGCCACGTCGAGCGGGTTGGCCATGATCGCGTCGCCCTGGAACGCGAAGAGCACGACGATGGTGAACAGCAGCCCGTAGAGCGCCCACGGGCCGATCTTCGGCAGGAACGTCTCCTCGTACCACTCGCGACCCCTGACCTTCTCGCCGTAGTACCTGGTGAGGAACCCCGCGACGAGGGGTATGCCGAGGAAGACCAGTACGCTCAGCGCGATCGCCCACACCGAGAACTGTGCGGTCGTGGTCTCCAGCCCGAGCCATCCGGGGAGGACCTGGAGGTAGAACCAGCCGAGGCCGGCGAACGCGATGACCTGGAACACCGAGTTGAGCGCCACGAGGACGGCGGCGGCCTCCCGGTCCCCGCAGGCGAGGTCGTTCCAGATGAAGACCATGGCGATACACCGGGCCAGGCCGACGATGATGAGCCCCGTCCGGTACTCGGGCAGGTCGGGCAGCATGAGCCAGGCCAGGGTGAACATCAGCGCGGGTCCGACCAGCCAGTTGAGCGCGAGCGAGAGGACGAGGAGCCTGCGGTCCCCTGTGACCCGGTGGGTCTCGTCGTAACGGACCTTCGCCAGGACGGGGTACATCATGATGAGCAGTCCGAGCGCGATGGGCAGGGAGACATCCGCCACCTTGACGCTCTCGAGCACCCCGGCGATACCGGGGACGGTCCGACCGAGCAGGAGCCCCGCCGCCATGGCCAGGAGTATCCACACCGCGAGGTAGCGGTCGAGGAAGGACAGTCTGGCGGCGACGTGCTCGCCGGGATCGGCCGGGGCCGAGACCTGGGTGCTCATGCCGTCGACCCTATGGGATTCATCGACGGTGGTCAATGTGTCCTACCGCGGCGGCACACCGGCCGGGTACCCTTCGGTCATGACCTCGCAGGAGCTCGGCACCGTCGCCGTCGCGGATGCCTCGTGCTGTATCGCCGGCGCGAACGGCCCCCTCGGCCAGGCCGAGGCGGAGGCCGCGGCGGCCCGGTTCAAGGCGCTCGCCGATCCCATGCGCTTGCGACTGCTCTCCCACATCGCGGCGGCGGAGTGCACCGACGTGTGCGTCTGCACGCTGACCGAGCCGCTGGGCATCACGCAACCCACGGTGAGCCACCACATGAAGAAGCTGGTCGAGGCGGGCCTGGTCACCAGGGAGCAGCGGGGCCGCATGGCGCACTACAGCATCGTGCCGGAGGCGTTCGCTCAGATCCGCGACATCGTGGACGTCCGGGGGCTCCGTGCCCCTGACACCTAGATCAGCTCAGGATGCTCCCACCACTTTGTCCGCGCCATGTGATCCCGTGAGTCCCGAGGCGGGCGAGCGCGTCGTGGCGACGATCTCCGGCAGGGCCCGGCGGACCCGGGAGTCGATGTCGTCCCGGATGGACCGCACCCGATCGAGATCCTGCCCGGCGGGATCCGAGACGTCCCAGTCCAGGTATCGCTTGCCCGGATAGACGGCGCACGCGTCCCCGCACCCCATGGAGATCACCACGTCGGCGGCCGCCACCACGTCGTCGGTGAGGGGCTTGGGGTACTCCTTGCCCAGGTCGAGGCCCATCTCCGCCATCACGGCCGCGCAGTTCTCGTCGATCCCGGAGCCGGGCAGCGATCCGGCGGACCGCACGTGCACACGCCCCTCGGAGCGGTGCGCCATGAGCGCGGCCGCCATCTGCGAACGACCCGAGTTCTGTACGCAGATGAAGAGCACCTCAGGGACGTCCTTGGCCACTGCTCCGTCAGCCTGGGCGAGCGCCTTGAGCCGGTCGGTGGCGAATCGCCGGGCGATGGAGGGCAGGTGCGCCGTGACCCGCGCGGTGCGGCGGAGCGAGGCGTACGACTCGAAGACCACGCGCTCGACGGTCTGCGGACTGAACACGCCCTCGTAGTGTCGGGCCAGCTCTCGGGCATCGCGCTGGAGTTGCGTCTGGGGCATGAGCAGCTCGGGCAGCGGAGCGTCGTGCACGGATCGGGACATGTCGGCCTCCAAGCCTCGTATCGACATCCATCAATATAGACGGCCATCGATACTTCCGGAAGCAGGGCCGGAGGGATTCGCTCGGGACCGGCCCGCACTCAGTGCCCGGCGCCGAGCCTGCCCGAGAGCTTGTCGAGCCGCTCCTTGCTGGCACCGTCGAGTCCGATCACCGTGAGGGTCTTGCCCTTGGCCGCGTACTTCTGCTGCACGGCGTCGAGCGTGGCGACGGTCGAGGCGTCCCAGATGTCGGCGTCGGTGAGATCGAGTACCACGTGCTCGGGGTCGCCGGAGTAGTCGAACCGGTACACGAGGTCGTTGCTGGACGCCCAGAACAGCTCGCCCGTGACCCGGTAGGTGCGGGTGTCGACCGCCCCGTCGTGGTCCGCGTCGAGCTCGGCGACCTTCTCGATGGTCGTCATGTGCGCGACCCGGCGCGCGAACATGATCATCGCCGTGACCACCCCCAGGATCACGCCGATCGCGAGGTTGTGGGTCCACACCGTCGCCGCCACGGTGACGACCATGACGAGCGTCTCCGACAGCGGCATCAGCCGCAGGGTCCGGGGATGGATCGAGTGCCAGTCCATGGTCCCCACCGAGACCATGATCATCACCGCGACCAGGGCGGCCATCGGGATCAGTCCGACGACGTCGCCCAGGACGACGACGAGGACCAGCAGGAACACGCCGGCGAGCAGGGTGGACAGCCGCGTCCGTGCGCCCGAGGCCTTGACGTTGATCATCGTCTGCCCGATCATCGCGCAGCCGCCCATCCCGCCGAAGAAACCGGTGACGAGGTTGGCGACGCCCTGACCCCAGCCCTCACGCGTCTTGTCGGAGTGCGTTTCCGTGATGTCGTCGACCAACTTGGCCGTCATCAGCGACTCCATGAGCCCCACGAGCGCCATGGCGAGCGCGTAGGGGGCGATGATCTGCAGCGTCTCCAGGGTGAGCGGCACGTCCGGCAGCAGGAGGGTCGGCAGCGACCCGGGCAACTCGCCCTGGTCGTGCACATTCGGGACGGTCCACCCCACCCAGACCACCACGATCGTCAGGGCCACGATCGCGATCAGGGGCGCGGGGATGACCGTCGTGAGCCTCGGAAAGAACACGAGGACGAGCAGCCCCACCGCCATTAGCGGGTACACCAGCCACGGCACGCCCACCAGGTGCGGGATCTGGGCGGAGAAGATGAGGATCGCGAGCGCGTTGACGAATCCGACCATCACCGATCGTGGGATGAACCGCATCAGCCTCGCAACCCCGAACACGCTCAGCAGCACCTGCAGCACCCCGGCCAGGAGGACCGTGGCGATGAGGTAGTCCAGTCCG
The DNA here is from genome assembly GCF_003052165.1 of Dietzia sp. JS16-p6b. NCBI lineage: Bacteria > Bacillati > Actinomycetota > Actinomycetes > Mycobacteriales > Dietziaceae > Dietzia > Dietzia sp. JS16-p6b. The sequence goes on from NZ_CP024869.1 coordinate 3,269,640, forward strand.
TGCTCGAGCACGACCGGCGCCACGACGAGCGCGATCGCTCCCGTGGCCGCCGAGATCATCGCCGGGCGCCCTCCGGTGAAGGCGATCGTGACCGCCATGGTGAAGGACGCGAACAGACCGACCCGGGGGTCGACGCCCGCGAGGATGGAGAACGAGATCGCCTCCGGGATGAGCGCGAGGGCCACCACGAGGCCGGCGAGCACCTCGGTGCGCAGCCGGGCGGGGGAGGAGAACGCGGCGCGGAACGAGGGCAGCACGCCGGTCGGGAACTCGGTGCTCACGGATCACCTACAGTCGGGGACATGACTCTCACACGGCGTGAGAGTAGAAAGCTACCGTAACGGGAGAGTTGTGGGCGGGCCAAGTCACGGCGAGCAGACCATGAAGATCGGTGAGGTCGCCGAGCGCACCGCGCTGTCGATCCGGAGCCTGCGGCACTACGACGAACTCGGCCTGGTCAGCCCCTCCGCGCACTCCCCGGGAGGGTTCCGCCTGTACACGCCGGAGGACGTCGAGCGACTCCTGCTCATCCGCCGGATGAAGCCCCTGGGGTTCAGTCTGGATCGGATGCGCGACTTCTGCCGGGCCCTGGACCGCCGAGCCGACGACCCGGCGGGATCGGCGGCGCTGATCGCCGAGATCGAGGCGGAGGCCACCGAGCGCCTGGAGCGCCTTCGGACCCACCTGGGGTACGCGGAGGAGTTCGTCGAGATCGTCTCGCGCCTCAGGGCCTGATCACCGGCCGAGAGCTGCGGCCACCGCCGCCTTCGCCCACTGACCGACCCCGATGAGGGTCGCCGATGCCGCGCCACACCAGTCGCCGTAGCCGAGCAGGAACAGTCCGGGCACGTCCGGGACCGCGGGCCCGTCAGTCACCACCCGGCCGCCGGCCCGCGACAGTCCCAGGCCGCGGAGGTGCCCGAGAGCCGGGCGGAATCCGGTGCACCAGATCACCGCGTCGACCGCCTCACGTCGGCCGTCGTCCCACTCCACCCCGCCGGGGTGGAACCGGTCGAACATCGGGGTGGCCACGAGCAGGCCCGCGTCGCGGGCGGCGCGCACCGGGGGGACGACGACGATGTCGCCCAACTCCGCGACACCGCGGCCGCTCCCGGACCGGACCGAGGCGGTGGCGACCCGGAACAACTCCCGTCCGTCGACGTGGTCGGGCAGATAGCGCGGGGGCCCGGCGGTGCACCAGATCAGTTCGCCGTCGCTCTGCTGCAGATGTCCGGCGAGGTCGGCGGCGATCTGCGCGCCCGAGTTCGCACCACCCACCACCACGACGCGCCGACCGTCGAACGGCTCCGGACCCCGGTAGCCGGCACTGTGGATCTGGTGGCCCCGGAAACCCCCGACGCCCGGACAGGTCGGCACGAACGGCCTCGACCACGTCCCGGTGGCACTGATCACCGCGCGAGCACGCCACCGGCGGCCGTCGGCGGCACGGACGACGAACCCGTCCGGATCGTCCCGCTCCACGGCCACGATCCGGACCCCGCGCCGGACGGGTAGCCCGTAGTACTCCTCGTACCCGCGCAGATACTCCACCACGTGGGCCGCGTCGGGGTTCCCGTCGTCCGTCCGGTGCATCCTGCGACCCGGGAGGGACGAGTAGTCGGCGGGCGAGAACAGTCGCAGCGAGGGCCAGGTGTGCGGCCACGCACCCCCCGGTCCGTCGGACGCGTCGAGGATCTCGAAGTTCGCGCCGGCGCGGGTGAGATGGAAACCGGCGGCCAGGCCGGCCTGGCCGCCTCCGATCACCACGACGTCCCTCACCCCGCCCGACCCCCTCTCATCACCCCCTGAACAGTTCCTATCGACCCTCATCGATACCAATCCTACAGTGGAGGTATGACCTCGTTGCCCGCCTCCGCGACCGGCCCGTCCGGCCCGGAGAACGACACCCCGGACACCGACACCGGTGCCCGTGAGCAGCGTCGGCTCGTGTCGGCGCTCGCGCTGGCCGCGGTGTCCTGGGTGGCCCTGTGGGTGGCCAACGAGTGGTTCTGGGACGCGGCCGTCGGCTGGCTCGGACTCGACCTCGCCGACCGCGCGATCGGTGCCGTGCACTTCTTCCTCTACGACACCGTCAAGATCGTCCTCCTGCTCCTCGGGCTGATGTTCCTGGTGGGCATGCTCCGGGCGAGCCTCGACCTCGACCGCGCGCGGGACTGGCTCGAGGGCCGGGGGCTGTTCGTCGGCCTCACGCTGGCCATCGTGCTCGGCGTGGTGACCCCCTTCTGCTCCTGCAGCTCGATCCCACTGTTCATCGGCTTCGTGGCCGCGGGGATCCCGCTCTCGGTCACCCTCACCTTCCTCATCGCCTCCCCGCTCATCAGCGAGATCGCGGCCATCATGATCGGCGAGATGTTCGGGTGGCACATCGCCGCCGCCTACGTCGGCGCCGGCGCCGCCATCGCCTTCGTCGCGGGATGGGCCCTGTCCCGGTTCCGGCTCGACAGGTGGGTCGACGACGTCGTCTTCACCACCCGCGTCGCCGTACTCCGCGCGGACGGCCACGTGCCCTCGCTGCGCGAACGGGTGGACGCCGCTCTCGGCGAATCCCGCGACATCCTCCGTAGCGTGTGGATCTGGGTGGTGGTGGGCGTCGGCGTCGGCGCGGTGATCCACGGCTGGGTCCCCGAGGACTTCTTCCTCCGCTGGGCTGGCCCGGACAACCCACTGGCGGTGCTCGTGGCCACCCTCGCGGGGATCCCGCTCTACGTCAACGGAGCCGGGGTCGTGCCGATCGCCGAGGCACTGTGGGCCAAGGGCATGAGCCTGGGCACCGTCATGGCGTTCATCATGAGCTCGATCGCGCTGTCGATCCCCCAGGCGATCATGCTCAGGCGGGTCATGCGGCCACCACTGCTCGCACTGTTCTTCGCCGTCGTGGCGGCCGGCATCCTCGCCATCGGCCTACTGTTCAACGTGATCGCCTGACCCCGGATGCAGGAGGAACCATGATCGTCAAGGTGCTCGGGCCCGGATGCCGCAACTGCCACACCCTCGTCACCCGCACGAGGGAGGCCCTGGCAGCGCTGGGTGAGGACGCGGAGATCGTCGAGGTCACCGACGTCGGCGAGATCGCCGGCTACGGCCTCATGAAGACACCCGGGCTGGTGGTCGACGACGACCTCGTCCTGGGAGGGAAGGTGCCCACCGTCCGTCAGCTCACCGAGATCCTGCGCGGACGCTAGACCGGGCGCACGCCGAGCTCGGCGAGGAGTCCGGTCACCCGGCGCCTGATCTCGTCGCGGATGGGCCTGACCGCGTCGACACCCTGCCCGGCGGGGTCGTCGAGGACCCACTCGAGGTAGCGCTTGCCCGGGAATACCGGGCAGACGTCACCGCACCCCATGGTGATGCACACGTCGCTCGACCGGACCGCCCCGGTGGTGAGCACCTTCGGCGTGGCCGCCGAGATGTCGATGCCGTCCTCCGCCATCGCCTCGGCGACGGCCGGGTTGATCGAGTCCGCTGGCGCCGACCCGGCCGAGCGGACCTCCACCGCGCCTCCGGACAGGTGCTCGGTGTAGGCCGCGGCCATCTGTGAGCGGCCCGCGTTGTGGACGCAGACGAAGAGGACGGACGGACGATCGGTCACGGTGACTCCCCGGCAGAATGTATCGACGACTGTCGATAGTAGCCTCTCGGCGCCCTCACCCGGTGGGTCACAACGCCCGGCCGATGACCTCCTTCATGATCTCGTTGGTGCCGCCGTAGATCCGCATGACCCGGGCGGCCGCGAACTTCTGCGCGATGGGGTACTCCATCATGTAGCCGTAACCCCCGAACAGCTGGAGGCAGCGGTCCACCACATCGTCGAGCATGTCGGTGGCCTGGAGTTTGGCCATCGAGGCGGTCACGGCGTCCAGCTCGCCGTCGATCTCACGGGTGATGCAGTGGTCGATGAAGGTGCGGGAGGCCATGACGGAGGTCTTGCACGCCGCCAGTTCGAACCGTGTGTTCTGGAAATCCAGGATCGTCTTGCCGAAGGCCTGTCGATCGCGGGTGTACTCGAGGGTCTCCACGACTGCGGCCTCGGCCATGGCGAGCGCGTCCACGGCGATGGCCAGGCGCTCGCGCGGGAGCTGGTTCATGAGCTGGTAGAAGCCCTGCCCCTCCTCGCCCCCGAGCAGGTTGGCGGCGGGCACGCGCATGTCGTTGAAGAACAGCTCGGCGGTGTCGGCGCCGTGGCGGCCCATCTTCTCCAGCACTCGTCCGCGCTCGAAGCCCGGCGTCGAGGCCTCCACGGCGAACAGGGCCATGCCCTTGTGGCCGGCGTCGAGGTCGGTCTTGGCCACCACCACCACGAAGTCGGCGGAGCCGCCGTTGGAGATGAAGGTCTTGGAGCCGTTGATGACGTACGAGTCGCCGTCCCACTTGGCGGTGGTGCGCACGCCCTGCAGATCGGAGCCGGCGCCGGGCTCGGTCATGGCGATCGCGGAGATCCACTCGCCCGAGCAGATCTTCGGCAGCCACTGCCGCTTCTGCTCGTCGGTGGCGTAGTTGGCGATGTAGTGCGGGGTGATGGTGGAGCCCACGCCCATCCCGAAGGCGGTGTCGCCGGAGTAGACGAGCTCCTCGGTCACGAGGTACTCCATGCCCGGGTCTCCGCCCTGGCCGCCGAACTCCTCCGGCACGTCGAGACAGATGAGCCCCGCGTCACCCGTGCGGAGCCAGGTCTCGCGGTCCACGTGCTTCTGCGCGGCCCACTTCTCCTGGTGGGGCGTCATCTCCTTGGCGAAGAAGGCGCGGGCGTGCTCGCGCAACAGCCGGTGATCATCGGTCTCCCAGGACGGGCGGTAGTCGGGGAAGAGTGCGGACACGGCTGGGCCTCCGGAGTGATGCGACGGGCGATACGGCAGGGGTCACGGCGGGATACGACGCCGACGGGGTGCGGGTCGAGCATACGACGGCGTCCCGACGCGACTTCTCGCGCGCCGGGGCGCGCGGGGCCATACTCGGGGCATGACCCCTTCCCCGGCACCCGAGCCGTTCCCCACCGACTGGACCCGCTGTCTGGTCCTGGTGGCGCACCCCGACGACCCCGAGTACGGGATGTCCGCGGCGGTGGCCCGCTGGACGGCCGAGGGCCGGAGCGTCGTCTACGTGCTGGCCTCCAGCGGTGAGGCCGGCATCGAGGGGATGCCGCCCGAGGTCGCGGGCCCGGTCCGCGAGGAGGAGCAGCGGCGCTCCTCGGCGATCGTCGGTGTCGACCGGGTGGAGTTCCTGGGCTTCCCCGACAGCCGGATCGTCAATGACGCGGAGCTCCGCGACGCCGTCGCCGACTCCATCCGCCGGCACCGCCCCGACGTCGTGGTCTCCCTGTTCTCCGGGGACGAGTTCGCTCCGGGGAAGCCCAACCAGAGTGATCACATGGAGTTCGGCGCGGCGGTGGGGGCCGCGTACGACGACCTGGTCGCGGCGGTGGGGGTCGATGCAGCGGAGGGGCGGCCGCAGATGTGGTTCGAGTCCTCGCCGGAGATGACGCACTACGTCGACGTGAGCGGGTTCGTCGAACTCGCCGTGGACGCGCTCGCCGAGCATTCCGAGTACCTCTCGGTGCTCGACCCGGCCACCCCCGTGCGGGATCAGGCCCGCGCGCAGGTGGAGCAGGTGTGCGCACCGCGGGACGGACTGTCCGACGGGAACCCGGTGGTCGGCTTCCGGCGGATGCGGCCCTGAGCCGGGGTCAGGCGTGCTCACCCGGTCGCGCTAGTGGGGTGTCGGCCGCCTCGGTGGGCCGCAGTCGATCGACGATCTCGTCCGCCCACTCGGCGCGGGGTGAGTGCAGGGTGCCGTCACCCGGCAGACCGATGTACGTGAGCCAGTAGCGCTGCGCGCCCTCCCCGACGACCGCGGTGTACACGAGCGCGCCCTCGGGGCCGATGAATTCCTGGTCGGCGACGGGGAGCACTCGGAACGACACGGACCAGCCGTCGCCGACACCGGTGGCGATCTCCTCCGCCCGCTCCTCGACCGGCTGCCCCGGGACCGGTAGGAAGAACTGTCCGATCCCACCGGCCAGGGTGATCGCCGCCCGCCGGTTGTCCGGATCGCGCGGGTCGAACAGGTCCTCCGTGAGCGCGCCCGTGAGCACGATCCCGTCCGAGCGGTCGGTCTCCCCGTCCCCCGCCTCCCTGTCGGGGGTCAGCGCGGTGGTGCCGAAGACCAGCTGCTCGCCCGACTCGGCCTGCCAGCCCTCGGGGACACGGATGACGAGCCCGGTATAGGGGTCGACGTGGTCCGAGCCCGCGGCCACCTGGGTCGTCGGGGACAGGGTGCGGACCCCCGGTGCATACGTCGCAGACGAGACGAGCACGGTCACGACCGCGGCGGCCACCGCCAGGACGGCGACCAGCACCACGAGGAGAAGTGACCGGTTCCGGCCGGTGGAGCGGGGGTTCCCTGAGTTCATCCGCCCAGCGTAGGCGGGCGCCGCTCGCGCGGCGCGGCCGGGCGGGACTCCCGCGGTGTGTGCGGGCGGGACTCCCGCGGTGTGGGCGGGCGGGTCTCCCGCAGCGTGATGTTGACCCGCCCGGGCCCGACCCCGAGCACGTCCCGGCACCAGGTCGGCGCGGTCCCGTCGAAGACCCTGGGCACCCCGTGGAACGCCATCCTCGACGGGCCGCCGAACACCACGAGATCCCCTGACTCCAGCCGCACGTCGACGTACGGTCTGCCGCGGTGTTCCGGGGTGCCGAACCGGAAGGTGCAGGCGTCACCGAGGCTCAGCGAGACCACCGGAGCCGAGCTGGCCTCGTCGCGGTCCTGGTGCAGACCCATGGTGGCGCCACGACCGTAGAGGTTCACCAGCGCGGCGTCGGGGGTGAACGCCGACCCGGCCAGCACGGGGTCGACGGCGGTCGCCGCCTCGAGCCCGGCCCGCGCCGCCCGGACCAGCCAGTCCGGTAGCGGCGGGACCACCTCGTCGTCGTCGTACCGGTACGGCGTCCAGTGCCGCCCCAGGCTGAGCGTCCGCACCGACATCCTGCCCCCGCCGGGCAGCACGATCGACCGCGGCGGTCGCGCGGCGGCCCAGTCCACGCACGCCCGGAGCAGGAACTCCTGCTGCGCGCGGTCCATCCAGTCCGGGACATGGACGGCGCCGGGGGCGAGGATCACCCGCGGACGGTGGATCCCGAAGAGAGGGTCGGTCACCGCGGATCCGCGCCGAGCACTCCCCACGCCTGCTCGGCCAGGGCCGGTGTCGCGGCCGCCACGACGGTCCCGCCGCCCAGTGGCTGCCGCCCGTCCGGGCCGGTGATCACACCGCCCGCCGCCTCGACGATCGGGATGAGCGCCACGATGTCGTAGGGATTCAGATCCGACTCGACCACGAGGTCCACCCGGCCCGCGGCCAGCATGCAGTAGGCGTAGCAGTCCCCGCCGAAGCGTTGCAGGCGGACTCGCGAGGCGAGGTCGTCGTAGCGCCGTCGCAACCCGCCCTGGTCTCCGAACATCGACGGGTGCGTGGTGTACATGATCGCCTCGGACAGCTCGTCGCACCCGGAGGCGTGGAGGTCGAAGGCCTCCGGACCGTCCGACCGGCGACGCACGGTCGCCCGGCCGTGGACCGCGGAGAAGGTCTCCCCCAACACCGGCTGGTCCATCCACCCCGCCACCGCGCGGCCGTTCTCCACCACTCCGACCAGCGTGCCCCACCCGGCCATGCCCGTCATGAAGGCCTTGGTGCCGTCTATCGGGTCGAGGTACCAGGTGCGCGAGGCGTCGGAGGGGCCGGACTCGCCGTTCTCCTCGCCCACCACCCGGTCCCCCGGCGCCATCGACGAGATCCCGGCACGCAGCAACGCCTCGATGTCCCGGTCGGCCTCGGTCACCGGGTCGTACCCCCGGTCGCCGCCCTTGTCCTCGGCGACCAGATCCTGGAGCTCACCGTGGAAGTGTCGGCGGGCGATCCTGCCGGTGGCGGCGAGCAGCTCGTCGAGATGCTCGATCAGGTCGGGGTCCAGTGGTCGGTCGGGCCTGGCAGTCATGGCCCCATGGTGCATCACGGCCACCGGTCGCACACCCGTTCGCGACGCGAGATCCTCGTTCCCACCCCTCCACCGCCACCCGTCCGGATAACGTGAGCAGACCGAACCGCACGGACGGAGCCGAGAGACGTTGAACGACCTCGTGGACTTCATCTCCACCCGCCGGCTCCAACTCGCCACGGATTCGTGGCAGCACGTCAGCGCGACCGTGCAGGCGGTCCTGCTCGCCACACTGCTGTCGGTCGCGGTCGGTGTGGCGGTGTACCGCAGCAGGGCCGGGTCCGCGGTGGCCACCGGCCTGGCCGCCACCGCCCTGACCGTGCCCTCGTTCGCTCTGCTGGGACTGCTCATCCCCATCCTGGGCCTGGGTGTCCTGCCCACCATGACGGCGCTGGTCATCTACGCGGTGCTGCCGATCCTGCGCAACACCATCGTCGGGCTCGACGCCGTCCCCGCCGCGACGGTCGATGCGGCGCGCGGGGTGGGGATGAGCCGGATGGGAGTCCTGGGCCGGGTGGAGATCCCGCTGGCGTGGCCGTCGATCCTCGCCGGGATCCGTGTGTCCACCCAGATGTCCATGGGCATCCTCGCCATCGCCGCGTACGCCAAGGGACCCGGGTTGGGCAACCTGATCTTCGCCGGGCTCTCCCGGGTGGGGACGCCCACCGCCCTGCCGATGGCGCTCACCGCGACCGTCCTCATCGTCGTCCTCGCGCTCGTCCTCGACGCGCTCCTCGTCCTACTCGGGCGCCTGACCATCAGGGGGAACCAGTGACCACACCCGCCGCACACGAGTCCGGCGCAGTGTCCGGCGTGCCCATCGCCCTGGACGACGTCACCAAGATCTACCCCGGCCAGGAACGGCCCGCCGTCGACCACGTCTCGCTCGAGCTCCCCGCCGGGCGCACCACCGTGTTCGTGGGGCCGTCCGGCTGCGGCAAGACCACCACGATGCGGATGATCAACCGCCTCATCGAGCCGTCCTCGGGCACCATCACGATCGACGGCCGGGACAACCGGACCCTCGACGCCGACACCCTCCGACGCCACATCGGCTACGCGATCCAGGCGTCCGGCCTGTTCCCGCACATGACGGTCGCCCAGAACGTGGGGACCGTGCCCCGGTTGCTCAGGTGGAGGAGATCGCGCATCTCCGACCGCGTGGACCAGATGCTGGAACTGGTGGGCCTGGACCCCGCCGATTACCGCGACCGCTATCCCGCACAGCTCTCCGGCGGCCAGCAACAGCGCGTCGGGGTGGCACGCGCGCTGGCCGCCGACCCCCCGGTGCTGCTCATGGACGAACCGTTCGGCGCCGTGGACCCCATCACCCGCGCCTCGCTCCAGGACGAACTCATCCGCCTGCAGGAGGATCTGCACAAGACCATCGTCTTTGTCACCCACGACTTCAACGAGGCCGTCCGGCTGGGCGATCGGATCGCCGTGCTCGGTCCCGGTTCCTCGGTCCTCCAGTTCGACTCCCCCGAGGCGATCCTCGCCAATCCGGCGGACGAGACCGTCGCCGGGTTCATCGGCGACGACGCCGCGCTCAAGACCCTCACCCTCCGGCGGGTGGGGGACGTGGACCTGGCGGGGGCGACGACGGCGAGGGAGTCGGAGGCTCCCTCGGACTTCGCCGCCCGCGTCCGCGGGACCGACGACGAGTGGGCGGTGGTGCTCGCCGACGACGGGCGCCCCCTGCGCTGGGTCCGGGGTGACCTGGTGGCCGGGATGCCGGACCTGCGTTCGGGTGGTCAGCCGGTGACGGGAACCGTCACGGTCGACTCGACGCTCCAGGAAGCGCTCGACGGACTGCTCTCGACCGCCAGCGCGACCACCGTGGTGGTGGACCGGTCAGGCGCGTACCGGGGGACGATCGGGATCGACGACCTGGTGGCGGAGCTCCGGCGCATCCACCACCACCACAACGACCCTGGCTCCCCGGCGCCCACAGGCCCCACGGACACCGTGGAGCGCTCGTGAGCGCCGCGACGACCGACTCCGCCTCCCGCGCGGGGTCCCGGGCGGGGTCCCGCGCGGATTCGGCACGGTTGGTGGTGCAGCCGATCGTCATCACCCTGGCCGCGGTGGGCGTGCTGTGGTGGGCCTTCGGGACCGAGCTCGACGAGACCCAGCGGGCCTCGCTGAACGCCTCGTCCATCACCCAACGCACCCTGGAGCACGTCCAGATCACCTTCACCGTGGCCGCGATCGTCGTCGCGGTGGGGGTGCCGTTGGGGATCCTGCTCACCCGCCGCCGGATGGGTTTCCTCGCGCCCGTCGCCATCGGGATCGCCAACATCGGCCAGGCGGCGCCGGCGATCGGCCTGATCGTGCTGCTCTTCCTCGCCACCAACCGCACCGGCTTCTGGATCGGTGTCCTTCCCGTGGCCGTCTACTCACTGCTCCCGGTGCTGCGCAACACGATCGTGGGCATCCGGAACGTGGATCCGGCGCTGATCGACGCGGCGCGCGGGCAGGGCATGACCTCACGACGGGTCCTGCGCACCGTCGAGCTGCCGCTGGCGGTGCCGTTCATCCTGGCCGGGCTCCGGACCACGCTGGTACTGGCGGTCGGCACCGCCACGCTGAGCTTCCTGGTGGACGCGGGCGGACTGGGGATCTTCATCGACACCGGTTACCGCCTCCAGGACACCACCACCCTCGTGGTGGGTTCCGTCCTGGCGGTGTGCCTGGCCCTGCTGGTCGACTGGCTCGGCGGGGTGGGCGAGGTCCTGTTCAACCCGAGGGGGCTGCGATGACCACCGTGAAGCGACTCCTCGCCTCGTGCCTGGCCACCGTGCTCGTGGCGACCGGGTGTGGGCTGAGCGACGGCGGGTCCGTACCGCTGCCCGTGGGCCCCGGGCCGGACGGGACCGTCCCCGCGCTCGAAGGGGTTCGCGTGACGGTCGGCGGCAAGGACTTCACCGAGGGCGTGATCAGCAGCTATCTGGTGGAGTTCCTCCTGGCGGCCGCCGGGATGGAGGTCTCCGACATGTCCTCGCTGGCCGGGTCCAACAGTTTCCGGCAGGCCCTGGTCACCGGCCAGGTCGACATCGGGATGGAGTACACGGGCACCGCGTGGATGAGCTACCTCGGCAACTCCGAACCGGTCCGCGACCCCGAAGCGCAGTGGGTCGCGGTCCGGGACGCCGACCTCGAGGCCCACGACATCCGGTGGCTACCCCCGACCACCGTCGACAACACCTATTCGTTCGCCCTGAACCGGGACACCGCGCAGGAGACGGGCGTCCGCACGTTCTCCGACTACGCCCGGCTCGTCCAGACCGATCCGGAGTCGGCCGTGACCTGCATGGAGACCGAATTCTCCGTGAGGCGTGACGGCTGGCCGGGCCTGGCCGAGGCCTACGGCTTCGACGCCGCCACGGTCCCCGTGCCGATCATGCAGCCCGGGATCATCTACCAGGCCACCGCCACCGGCCGGGAATGCCGGTTCGGGGAGGTCTACACCACCGACGGCCGGATCAAGGGACTCGACCTGGTGGTCCTGGAGGACGACCGTCGCTTCTTCCCCGTCTACAACCTCGCGACGGTGGTCCGGGGCGAGTTCCTGGACGCGCACCCGGAGATCGAGCAGGTTCTCGCGCCGCTCATCGAGGTCCTCGACAACGACGTGATGGTCGACCTCAACATGCGGGTCGACGTCGACGGCGATGATCCGGCACTGGTCGCGAGGGATTTCCTGGTGGAACAGGGACTCGTCTCCGTGGAGTGACCGTCGCCGGTCCGTGCATCCGGCGGCGAGGTGGCGAACAATCGGGGGAGGCACCCGAGGAGGAGACCCATGACCAGGAATCTGCTGTCGTCGCTCCCCAGGTCGGCGGCGCGGCTTCCGCGGATGGCGCCGGACGTGGGCCGGCTCCCGGCCGGGAGGATCGTCACCCTCACCGACGACGTCACCACCAGGCTCTACGACACGGGTGAGGATCACCTGACCCCGGTGGTACTGCTGCACGGGATGGCGGCCACCGGAATGCTCAACTGGTACCAGACCTTTCAACGCCTGAAGGGGGAGTACCGGCTCATCACCTACGATCAGCGGCGCCACGGCATGGGCGACGGTGGCCGGTTCGACTTCGACTCCCTGAGCGAGGACGTACTCCGGGTGGCCGACCACCTGGAGCTGGACCGGCCGGTCATCGGCGGGTACTCGATGGGCGGGATCGTCGCCCAACTCACGGCCCGGCGGGACCCGTCCCGGCTCGGGGGTCTGGTGCTGGCCGCGACCGGGACGGGCGCCCAGCGCAACGCCCTGGAGAGGATCACGCTCGGCTCGTTGACGCGCGGGGCGCCCGCCCTCAACGCCGTACCCGTCGAGGTGGCCAGACAGATCGACGACGAGGTGCCCGGCGCCTACACCTGGGCGATACGCGAACTGGCCTCCGTGCCCCTCGCCACCCACCGGACTGTGATCGCGGAAGTGGCCCGGTTCAACTCCACGTCGTGGCTCCACGAACTTGACCTCCCGGTCGCGATCATCAAGACCATGCGCGACATCGCCTTCCCCCGGTGGATCCAGGACGAGATGGCCGATCTCCTGCCGCACAGCGCGGTGTTCCCGATCAGCGCCGGTCACGCGGCCTGCGCGACGCACCCCGGGAGGTTCGCGCGTCGGATGCGCACGGCGCTCGGCTGGGTGGTGTCCAACAGGCACTGAGTGCGGTCCGGGAGCGGCGCCGACGCCACGGTCCGGGCGCCTGTCCGGTCGGCGGGACTAGAGCGCCGAGTACCGCACCGCGGTGATGACGAAGACCACTATCGCGATCCCGCCGAGGACGACGCCGGCCAACCCCCGCCGAGGGTCGGGTTCCTCGTTGGTGAGCCACCCCGTGGGCCATCGCGCGAGCAGCCCGAACGCCACCGCCATCAACGCGGCGAGGAACGCGATGATGTTGAGCAGGGGAACCCAGGACAGCGCGAGGGAACCCGCCCCCAGCACCAGTGCCCGGGTACCCAGGTCCATGCTCCCGGACGGTCTCCTCCTCGGCATCCTCGTCGAGTCCTTCCTCTGCCGGCCGGGCTCGGAACGGGGGCGCGTCGGCATGGGACGAGTCTAACCGCGCGCGTCCGCACCCCCGTCTCAGCTCAGGAACTGGCCGTCGACGAAGCCGGCCAGCAGTACCGCGAACCCGCCCATCTCACCCACGATGAGTGCCACCATGCCGACGTGCGTCGCAGGCGAGGCACCGTCGAACTGGTTGGTCGTGTCCTTCAGGGCACCGTGCACGATGTAGCTGGCGATCGCCACGACGAAGAAGAACACCAGGACCCCGGCCGCGGCGAGGTTGACCCAGGTCGGCCAACTACTCAGCTCCACGAACACGGCGATGAGCAGCGTCGCGAAGGAGTACAGCAGGGCCGCCCGGTGCGCGATGTCGACGTACGGGTGCGCGAGGTGGTCGGCGCTCGTCGCCATCTGCCGGTATTTCCACACCCCCAGCCCCAGGGCCAGCAGGAAGATCAGCCCGGCGGCGAGCAGCGTGAGCCGCGTGTCCGGGCCGAGTTCGACCGTCGCCGCCGACAGGAGGTGGGAATCGAGGGGGTCCATGGGTCCTTCCGAGGGCGCCGGACGGCACCGCCGTCCTTCATGACAGCTCCGACCCTAGGGCAGAGCGCGCTGCCGCGCGGTGACCTCCGGGGGTGCGGTGTCGTCCCTCCCGGAGAGCCACGAGAATGCTCGGTATGCGACGACTCCGAGAACTCGCGGGCCGGCCCGACGTCACGACCGATCTCCTGCAGATCGTCAAGAGTGTGATCGCCGCCACCGCCGCGTGGTGGCTGTCGGCGCACGTGCTGAACTCACCCCTGCCGTTCCTGGCGCCCTGGACCGCGCTGCTCACCGTGCACGCCACGGTCCACCGGTCATTGTCCCGCGGAGTACAGACGACTGTGGCGTCCGCGATCGGTGTCGGGATGTCCTTCCTCATCGGCTATTACCTGGGCGTCAGTGTGTGGACCTTCGCGCTGGCGATGTTCGTGGGGCTGGCCGGAGCCCGGATCACCTGGATCAGGGACGAGGGGGTGGCGATCGCCACCACGGCGGTGTTCGTGCTCTCCAGCGGATTCTCCGATCAGCAGCCCCTCCTGCTCGACCGCATCCTCGAGGTCGCCGTCGGGGTGGGGATCGGGGTACTGGTCAATCTGCTGATCATCCCCCCGGTGCGCGACCAGCAGGCGTCCAGCCACGTGGACAGCATCGACCGCCGGCTCGGCGACATCCTCATCGACATGGCCGATGAGTTCTCCACCTCATGGGAGACCGACAACGCCGACGCGTGGCGTCGCGAGATCGAGTCGGTGTCCGAGGAGGTCGAGACGGCGTGGGGGACGGTGAACTTCGCCCGGGAGAGCCGACGCTCGAACCCCCGTCTGATCCGGCGACGCCTCGGTGGCGCACGGCAGGTCGGCGAGAGCGTCGACTACGCGGAGGTGCTGAGCCGCGTCGACGAGGCCGTCTCGCACATGAGGCACCTGATCCGGACCCTCCACGAGGCCACCTACACCGAGGGGCCATGGGACGAGCGTTTCCGCAGCGAGTGGGCCTCGATCGCGCGGGACGCCGGCCGGGCGATCGCCGATCCCGACGCCGAGATGGACTCCATCCACGACAGGCTGATCGGGTTGACGCACTCCATGGCGGAGGACGGCCGACTGCCCCGGGACTCCTGGCCGGTCTACGGTTCGCTGCTCACCAGCATGCTCCACATCGCGCTGCTCATCGACGACGTCGCCTCGGAGCGGACCGTGCGGTAACCCGCCTAGTGATCGTCCCGGTCGGCCTGGCGCCGCAGATCATCCAGTCTGGCGACCCTCCTGGCGCCGGCGAGTTGCCGATACGAGGATTCGACCAACTCGGCGACCTCGTCCCAGTCCACAGTGCCGGGATGCCCCGCCCCCGCCCCGGGCCGGTCCAGTGGCAACGCCCGCCATCCCCGGACCCCCACGTAGGCGGGCACCACGAAGCGCTCGTCCAGGTCGAGGGCCGGCAGGTCGTCGGGATCGGGGAGGAACAGCAGGGCGCGATCGAGTCGAGACCCCGAATGCTCGCCCTTCACGGCGCCGCCGTAGGTGGCGAAGACCCTGGTCGTGTACCAGTTCGGTCGACCGTGCGAGATCTTCTCCGCAGCATCCGGAAGGGCCAGGCAGATGCGACGAACCCGGGCGAGCAGTGGATCGGAGTCGTCGAACATGACGGGGTGGCCCACGGCTACAACCTCACGTCGTTGTAGGCCCTCTCGTCCTCGATCGGTTCGAGGTGGGTGGTGATGTGGGAATGCGGAAGCGCGGCGTGGATCTCCTGCTCGACCGTCTCGACGAGGTCGTGGCCCTGATCCACACTCCAGTCACCGGGGACGAGCGCGTGGAACTCGACGAACCTCCACCTGCCGGATTCGCGTGTCCGCAGCTCGTGGAAGTCGACCCGGCCGGGCTGCCGATGCCTGTCCAGCACCTCCTGGATCGCCCGGTTGTCCTCGTCGGGCAGTGTCGCGTCCATCAGCCCCATGCCGGATTCGTGGACCAGCTTGTACCCGATGAACAGGATGTTGAGCCCCACCGCGAGCGCGACGATCGGATCGAGGAACTCCCACCCGGTGATCCACACCAGTGCCACGCCGATCACCACACCGACCGAGGTCACGACGTCTGTCATCAGGTGTTTTCCGTCAGCCTTCAGGGTGGGTGACCGATGCCGTGTCCCCGCCCGGATCAACAGGGCGCCGACGACGCCGTTGACCACCGCGGCCACGACCGAGATCGCGAGACCCAACCCGAGTGACTCGATCGGCACCGGGTTGATCAGGCGCTCGACGCCCGTGTAGAGGATGAACGTCGAGGCGACGAAAATCATCGCGCCCTCGACCCCGGCGGAGAAGTACTCGGCCTTGGAGTGGCCGTACTGATGGTCGTCGTCGGCCGGGCGCTCCGCGACCGTGATGGCGATCAACGCCACCACCGAGGCCACCAGGTTGACCACCGACTCGGCCGCGTCCGAGAGCAGGCCGACCGACCCGGTCACCCACCAGGCCGCCATCTTCAGCGCGATGGTGACGATCGACGTGGCCACCGACAACCACGCGAACTTCTTCAGAGTCGACACGTCGACTCAGCGTAGTCCGACCGCGAGACGACGTCCCCCCTGCCGACCGGCGGATGTCGGTAGGGTCGTAGGCATGCATGGAGGACTTGTCTGGCTCGCAGTAGCGGTGTTGCTCGCCGCCGGTGAGGCGGCGGGGGGCGAACTCTTCCTCATCATGCTCGCCGGGGGCGCACTCGGCGGGGCGGCGGCCGCCGCACTCGGCGCCCCGATATGGGGACAGGCCCTGGCCTTCGCCCTCGTCTCGATCATCCTCGTCGCGGGTGTGCGACCCCTCGTCCGCCGCCGCATGCTGGCCGCGCTCCCCGAGCACGACACCAACACCGCTGCCCTGACCGGACGCGACGGCACCGTGATCGAGTCGATCGGGCCGTCCGGCGGTCTGGTCGAGATCGCCGGTGACACGTGGACGGCACGCCCGCTCATCGAGGGCGAGACGTTCGACGCCGGGGACAAGGTCCTCGTACATGAGATCGACGGGGCCACCGCGATAGTCGTGCGTGGACTCTAGAGCACGCGGGTCAGACACACAGCCGACAGCACGACACAATTGGAGGAAACCATGGAAGGCTTGATCTTCCTCGCCGTCATCGTCATCCTGATCGCCTCGGTGGTGGTGAGTTCCGTGAAGCTCATACCGCAGGCGGAGGCCGCGGTCATCGAGCGGCTCGGGCGATATCAACGGACCGCGAGCGGCCAGCTGACGCTGATCATCCCGTTCATCGACCGCGTGCGCGCCAAGGTGGACCTCCGCGAGCGCGTCGTGACCTTCCCGCCCCAGTCGATGATCACCGAGGACAACCTCACGCTGAGCATCGACACGGTCGTCTACTTCCAGGTCACCGACCCGAAGTCGGCGGTCTACGAGATCAACAACTACATCATCGCCGTGGAGCAGCTCGCCACCACCACCCTGCGCAACGTCGTGGGTGGCCTCACCCTCGAGCAGACCCTGACCAGCCGCGACATGATCAACAAGCAACTACGCGGGGTGCTGGACTCGGAGACCGGACGATGGGGCCTGCGGGTGGCCCGGGTCGAGCTGCGGTCGATCGATCCGCCGCCCTCCATCCAGGACTCGATGGAGAAGCAGATGCGTGCGGACCGCGAGAAGCGCGCGACCATCCTCACCGCCGAAGGTCAGCGCGAAGCCGCGATCACCACCGCGCAGGGCGCCAAGCAGGCCGCCATCCTCGACGCCGAGGGCAACAAGCAGGCCGCGATCCTGTCCGCCGAGGCCGACCGCCAGTCGCGCATGCTGCGGGCCCAGGGTGAGCGGGCCGCCCGGTACCTCGTGGCCGAGGGTCAGGCCGCGGCCATCGCCCGCGTCAACGCGGCGGTCAAGGCCTCGAAGCCCACCCCGGAGATGCTCGCCTACCAGTACGTGCAGAATCTGCCGGAGATGGCCAAGGGCGATGCCGCGACGATGTGGATGATCCCGTCGCAGTTCGGCGATTCGCTCGAGAACTTCGCCAAGGCCGTGGCCAAGAAGGACGACGACGGGGTCTTCCGCTACGAGCCCGCGGACGTCGACACGGATGCGGATCTGCCGTCCGCGCCCGACGAGTGGTTCGACACGTCCACCGACCCGGAGATCGCCCGCTCCGTGGCCGCCGCGGAGGCCGCCGCCAAGGGGACGACCTCGGTCATGGACGAGGAGCCGCGCAAGGCCAAGCCCAAGCCGGGCGTGTTCGACATGGTGCCGGAGTCCGAGGGCGGGGCCGCCCCCGACGACACGCCCGCCCTCTCCGGGCCGCAGGGGGCGCAGCCGGGTCAACCCACCGGTATCGACCCCGCCGCGGGGCTCGACACCGACCTGCACCAAGGCGGATACCCGCTCGACGAGAGCGGCCGAGACCGTCCCTGAACGGATCCGGCCGGGTTCCGGGCGCCGCCACGACCACTGGAAGTAACATGCCTGTGTGGCACGTAACAGTGGACGCGGTGGCGCCCAGCCACCCGATGAGGAGGACATCCGTCTGATCGAGGCGGCGGCCTCGGTCATCGCCGAGCGCGGCATCAAGGGCGCGAGCACCGACGACATCGCCCGAGCGGCCGGGGTGACGAGGGTGACCCTGTATCGCCGGCTCGGTCCCCGCGAACAGATCCTCCGTGCCCTGTACGCCCACGAGGCACAGCGCCTGATGATGTCGGTCATCGCGCGGTTCACCCCGTTCGAGTCCCTCGAGTGGGACCCCGTCAGACACGTCGAGGACCTTCTCGTCGGCACCGTCTTCGACATCCGGAGAAGCGAGATCCTGCAGCGCATCGTCGAGGTGGACAAGCTCGAGGCCATGGCGATGCTCGCCGGACAGTCCGACTCGGTCCTCGGTGCCATCACCGAGATCGTCGCCGATTTCATCCGGAGCACCTGGAACGCCGATGTGCACACCCGCCCGATGGACGCGGACGAGTTCGACACCCTGTCCCGCGAGGTCGGGAGCGTCGTGGGCCGCTTCCTCCACTCCATCGCCGTGATGCCGGACGGACCGCCGGTCCTCGAGACCGAGGAGGAGATCCGGGAGCTGGCGCGGCGGGCCCTGGTCCCGATGATCCTGCAGCGCTGAGCGGTCTCGGAACGCCGGGTCGCCTCGGAGGGTCGGTCCGCCTCAGAGTGAGGTGGGCACCTTCTCCCCGCCCAGTTCATGGGCCAGCGCGGCCCCGAGGGCGGGATAGCGGAACGGATGTGCGAGATCGCGCAGCACCACCGGGTCGACCTTCTGGTCCGCCAGCGCGAGCTCGTCCGAGCCACGACTGCCCAGCAGCAGACCGGGCGCGAACCCGGGGACCGGGACCACGGTGGGACGGCGGAGCACCGACCCCAGGACACGGGTGAACTGCGAATTGGTGACCGGCTGCGGCGCCACTGCGTTGAGGGTCCCGACCAGTGTGGGGTCGACGACGGCACGGAGGTAGATGTCGGTGAGGTCGTCGAGCGCGATCCAGGACATCCACTGCCGCCCAGAACCCAATCGGCCACCGAGGCCCGTCCGGGTGATGGCGGCCAGGGGAGGCAACAGACCACCCGCTCCGGACAGGACGAGGCCGGTGCGCATGGTCACCACGCGGGCGCGGGATCGGCGGGCGGGCTCGCAGGCCGCCTCCCATTCGGCCACGATCTCGGCCAGGGGCCCGGAACCCGGGCCGGTCTCCTCGGTGAGGGTCCGATCACCGCAGTCGGCGCCGTAGTAGCCGATGGCGGAGGAGCACACCATCGCCGTGGCACCGTCCCGCGCGGCGACGAGCTCGGCGAGTCTGCGGGTGGGCCCGATCCGGCTGTCGCGGACCGCGGCCAGGTGGCGGTCGGTGAACCGGCCCGCGATGGAGGCGCCGGCCAGGTGGACCAGCACGTCCACGCCGTCGAGGAGCGTCGGATCCGGGTCACCGGTGTCCCACCGGCGTTCGTCGGCGCCGCTCGCCGCGCCCCGGACGAGTCGGATCACGTGGTGGCCGGCGACGCCGAGAAGGGCGCACAGCGCGGTGCCGACCAGGCCCGAGGCACCGGTGACCGCCACGGTCAGGGTGCGCCGTCCTCCCGGGTCGGCGAAGTGCCGGACCCGGTCGAGGTCGAGGGCCATCTGGCGGTAGCGGTAGGCGAAGACCGGGGAGAGGAGGGGACCCGGCACGCGGGCGCGGACGCGGTCACCCAGCACGGCGGTACCCTCCGGGCCGGCGGTGACGGTGTGCTCGTGGACCCACCCCGTCAGCCCCGCGTAGGGCTGGGAGACGCAGCGGTCCACGAACCGCTCGCCCTCGACGTACCCGCCGGGGTCGTGCCGGGCGACCCAGCGCGGTCCGAATCGGATCCCCAGGGGCCCGGGGAGCGCGGACCTCGGCTCGAGCACGGCCTCACCGTCCCGCAGGGAATCGGCCTGGCGCACCGGGCGCAGCGACATGAACGGTGGCGAGAGCCGGAGGAAGGCGCCCGGCGAGGCCAGGTAGTCCCACGCCTCGTCCGCGCCGGCCCGGATGGTGCAACGGAGATCGATACTCATGAGGCCGGCTCTCAGGGCAGCAGGCACAGCGGGGTGACGTCGCCCCGCCCGCCGGCCATGGGAACGGTCAGAAACGCACACGACCACCATCCACGCGCGTCGACGACGTCACGGACGGTGGACCACTGCGCCTCGTCGAGCGCGGGTCCGCGGCTCAGCACGAACCCGGAGGACCGGCTCGGGTCGCCGACGATCGCCAGCGAGTAGTCGTCCGCCAGGTAGGTGATCCGGTAGTTGACCGGGCCGTTCTCGTCCTGGAACGGCACCTGCGGGAAATTCACCCGTAGGGAGGCGTTGGTGGCGGTGTCACGGATCGTCGCCTCGCCCTCGATCACCGAATCCGAGCTGAGGGCCGATCCGCAGGAGTTGCGCACCGAGATCGTGTCGGGGGAGATTCGTGCGTACTCGGCGGTCGTGTCGTTGGTGCACTGCAGCGTGTACGGCTGCGGGATCGCGGCGACCTGGTACCAGGTTCCCACGAACCTGTCGGGGTCGACGTATCCGACCTGCTGCAGCTCGGGACCTCCGATCGACCCCACCGCGATACCGTCGGGGACCCTGAGCTGCGAGGACCCCCCGCCGAGGCGGCCTCCGTCGGTCAGGTCCTGGGCCCCGGCCGCGGGGACGCCCACCACCCCGGCGGCCATCAGCGGGACCACGGCCAGTGCGGTGGCGATCAGACGGGACCGGGGACTGCGCGACGGGGTCATGGGTGGGTCTCCTTCGTGTCGGCTGTGCTGGCTGGGGCGGGGTCGTCCGGAGCCGCGCCGGGGGACGCGGAGGCGTGCGGGTCGCCCGGCCACCAGACCCGCTCCCCGACGAGGGTGAACAGTGCCGGCACCACCAGGGTCCTCACGAGGAAGGTGTCCAGCAGGACGCCGAGGGCCACGATCACACCCACCTGGGTGAGAACGATGAGCGGCAGCACGCCCAAGACCACGAAGACCGAGGCCAGGACGATTCCGGCGGAGGTGATCACGCCACCGGTGAGGGCCACGGCCCGGACCATGGCCTCGCGGGTGGAGTGCGTGGCTGCCTCCTCCCGGGCCCGGATGACGAGGAAGACCGAGTAGTCCACCCCGAGGGCCACCAGGAACAGGAAGCTGTACAGCGGGACCGACACGTCCAGCCCCGGGAAGCCGAGGATCTGGGTGGTGACGAAGGTCCCGAGACCGAGGGCCGCGAGCGACGAGAGCACCGTCGCACCCAACAGGAGCAACGGGGCGATCAGCGCCCGCAACGCCAGCACCAGGACGGCGAACACCACCAGGAGGATGAGCGGCGCGATCAGTGCGAGGTCGCGCAGGTTGCCGTCGGAGGTGTCGACGGCCTCGGCCACCGGACCGCCGACGATCGCCTCGGATCCCGTCACCTCGTCGACCGCGGAGCGCAACGCCACGACGCTGTCCTCGGACCGGTCGGTCGCGGGGGCCGCGTCCAGGGTCACGGTGATGCGGCTCCACCCGGTATCCGATTCCCCGGCCGGCACTGCGGACACGACCCCCTCGACCCCCTGCACGGTCTCGAGGACGTCCGTCTCGGTGCCGGTCCGCGTGAGCACGGTGACAGGATCGGTGACGCCGGCCGGGAAGTGCTCGGCGGCCGTCTCGAGGCCGGCCACCGCCTCGGAGGGCGTGCGGAACTGCTCGGTCTGGCTGAGGCCGATCCGGGTTCCCAGCAGCCCGAACGCGAGGATGACCAGGATCAACACACACGAGATGAGGACCCGGACCGGGCGGGTGACCACTCCGGAGGCGATGCGGCCCCAGACGCCGGACGGCACGTCCTCGCGGAAGCCCTCGGGGGTCGTCGGGACGGTCAGACGCCGGCGCGCGCCCGAGTCCGCGTTCGCGCGCCCGGTGTGGCGCCCCGGCCGGGGGACGAAGGGCCAGAACAGGCCGCGCCCGCACACGGCCAGCGCGGCCGGGAGCGCCACGAGGGCGTACGCCAGGGCGACGAGCAGACCGACGGCCGCCGAGATGCCGAGCGACCGATAGTTCGGCAGGGTGGCGAGCAACAGCGTGAGCAGGGCCAGGACCACGGTGATGTTGCTGGCGACGATCGCGGGCACCGCCCCGCGGTACGCGTCGCCCAGCGCCTGGCGACGGTTCTCGGTCTTCCGCAGCTCCTCGCGGTATCTGGAGACCAACAGCAACGCGTAGTTGGTCCCTGCCCCGAACACCAGGACGGAGACGATGCCGGAGGTGGACCCGTCGACGGTCACACCGAGGGCGTCGCCGACGGTCGAGACCAACAGGGAGGCGACCCGGTCGGCGACCGCGATCACGACGAGGGGGACGAGCCACAGGACCGGTGAGCGGTAGGTGATGATGAGGAGCACCGCGACGACCGTCGCGGTCGCGGCCAGCAACCGGAAGTCCGCGCCCTCGAAGGCGGCGGCCGTGTCGGCCGCGAAGGCGGGCCCGCCGGTGAGCTGGGCCTCCAGGCCGGGATCCAGGCCATCGGCGACGGCGGCGCGCATGTCGCGGACCAGCTCACTGCCCTGC
Source organism: Dietzia sp. JS16-p6b (assembly GCF_003052165.1). NCBI lineage: Bacteria > Bacillati > Actinomycetota > Actinomycetes > Mycobacteriales > Dietziaceae > Dietzia > Dietzia sp. JS16-p6b. The sequence goes on from NZ_CP024869.1 coordinate 3,292,264, forward strand.
TCGTTGGAGATCGACTCGACATCGACCGGCACCAGGACCAGAGCGGCGGCCCCGTCCTCGGACGGGATCGGTCCCTGGGGCGCGGCGCCGACGACCTCCGCCATCCGCTCGCCCGCTCCCACCGCGGCCGCGATCCCCTCCGGGCCGAGCACGTCGCCGTCCTGCCTGGTGACCACCAGCACGGCCGGCACTGATCCGGCGTCGGGGAACTCCTGCTGGATCTGGGACACGAGGGCGGCCTCGGAGGTGTCCGGCAGCGTCTGGGGAGCCTCCGACGCCCCCTCGGACGAGGCCAGGGCGAACACGGCGCCGGAGACGAGCAGGACGGCCGCGAGGATCATCCACGCCGTGAGCTTCCCCGTCAGCACCCGCACCCAGCCTCCGGAGGTCGCGTGCGTCTCGCCCGCCGTACTCCGAGTCCTCATCGTCTCCCTCGCCCTCACGCGTTGTATTCGGAGAGGAACGCCTCGAGGATGGCGTTGACCTCGTCCGGCCGTTCCATGGTCGGCGAATGCCCCGCACCGGGGATCTCGTGGAACCTCGTGTCGGCGATGAGATCGGCTATCCGGCGCGACTTCTCGGGCGGCGTGGCGGCGTCCTCCGCGCCCACCACGACCAGCGTCGGGGCGATGATCCGGATGGCCTCGTCCTCGCACGGGTCGCGGTCCGCCACCGAGTTGATGGCCCGGACGAGGCCGGCGCGGTCAGTTCGCTCGAGGATCGCCATCCACTCGTCGACCCAGGGGGCCGAGAGGTTGCGGTCGGCGAGCATGATCGGGGCCACCCGTGACCGCAAGGGCCTGATGCCGGCGAGGCGGTACACCTTGGACAGTGTCTTGTACTTGCTGCGGTTGGCCGGCTCCTCCGCCGTGGCCGCGGAGTCGAGGAGCGTGAGCGAGTGCACGATCTCTGGGTTGCGGGCAGCGAGCCGCATCCCCACGAAGCCGCCCATGGACAGGCCGACGAAGTTGACCACGGGGATCTGCAGGTGTCGGAGGAGCTCGGAGACGTCCACGGTCAGCGTGTCCATGTCGTATCCGCCGAGCGCGCGGGGCGAGTCGCCCTGCCCACGGAAGTCGACGGCCACGCACCGGTACCTGTCCCGCAGGTGGGCGATCTGGTGCTGGAACATCCACCCCGAGAAGAGCAGACCATGGGCGAAGAACACCACGGGTGCGTCCTCCCGTCCGGCGGGGACGCCGGTGTCGGTGTAGGCGATGGTCGTGTGACCGCGCTGGAAAGTGGGCATCGTGGCTCTCCTGATAGTCGGACGGCCACCGTGTCCGGCCGCCACAGACGTACGTTACGGCGGCCGGCGCCACCTTTTCGTCACCTCGCGTTGATCGGCCGGCGGGTCACCCGTGGGCGGTCGGATGCCCGGTCACCTCAGGGTGATCAGACCCCGAGGGTCCTCCCCTCCCGCAGCCCGCTCCAGGTGCTGGTGCTCGTTGACGGCGATGCAGGTCATCCCGCCGCGACCCACGACGACCCGGGCCACTCCGGTGTTGACGGTCACCCGTTGGAGTCGGGTCCACAACCCCACCACGCCCTCCGGGTCGGCCAACAGGCCCGCGACCGCCAGCGAGATCGTCCCGGCCGAGCTCACCACCACCGTCGTGCGGCCCGATCCGGATCGGGCCGCCGCGTCCGCGATCGCCGACTCCGCGGCCGCCCGGTAGGTGTCGAAGGCCTCGAGCCCAGCCCAGTGCCCGAGCGCGGCGTCGAGCTGACGTTGGAACGCCTGCTTGGCCTCGTCCGAGGCACCGGCCGAATCGAGGGTCCCGTGACCGGCACTGACCCCGGCCACCCGGGCCGCGGTGAGCACCTCGTCGGCGTCGTACTCGGCCCAGCGCTCGTCGCACTCGACCGGGCAGTCCCACCCGGCCCCCTCCCGCAGGCCCTCTCGCAGGCCTTTGACCAGGCCCTGCGCGGTCTCGCGCTGACGCCTCATCCCGCCGTGGATCACCACGTCGGGCCGCAGCCTGCGGGCCGCCATGTCCCAGCCGGTGAGCTCGGCCTGGAGGTGGCCGGTCTCGGAGAGCCGGTCGTAGTCGCCGCTCCCGAACGAGGCCTGACCGTGGCGGACCAGGTGGATGGCCCCCATCAGCGATCGACCCCCGTCACGTGCGCTTCCCCGTCCGCGGTAGGCCACCGAGGAGCCCGACGATCTTCTGGCGCGCGTCGTGCACCCCGCCCGCGAGCAGCGGCACCACGACTCTGGGTACGGCGAGCACCTCCGGGATCACGTCGCGCGGGCCGAGCCGGGTGGGCGTCAGCCGCCCCTCGCCGGTGCGGATGATGCGCAGGCAGCGCTGCTCGAGGAACCCCACCGCGGGCCGGAACGCGCGGAACGCCGGGTTCGTCGTCTGGCCGTGGAAGAAGCGGTGGTTGATCTGCTGGGCGATCACCGCGAGGCGGAACAGTCCGAAGACCTCGTAGAACCGCCAGTCGTCCCTGCTGATCTCCAGGCCCGACCGCTCGGCGTAGCGCTCGACGACCTCCCACCGGGTGAGCATCCCGGGCGCGTGCGTGGGCTGGCGCCGGAACGCCTTGAACACCGGGCCGTCCCCGTCCTCGACCCAGTAGGCCAGAGCGCCACCCAGGTCCATGAGCGGGTCACCGACGGTGGCCATCTCCCAGTCCAGGACGCCGATGACGGAGGTGATGTCGCCGGGGTCCAGGACCAGGTTGTCGAAGCGGAAGTCGTTGTGGACCAGGCAGTGGCCCACGTCGTCCGGCTGGTTGGCGTCCAGCCACGTCATCACCGGCGCGAAGTCGGGCACGTCGGGGGTCCGCGCGCGGCGGTAGCGGGCCGACCACCCCTCGACCTGCCTGCGCACGTAGCCCTCGCCACGGTCGAGGTCGTCCAGGCCGGCGGCCCGGACGTCGACGGCGTGCAGGTCCACCAGGGCGTCGACCGCCCGTTCGGACAGACGCCGGATGGTGGCCCTGTCCGCGCGGAGTTCCCGGGGGAGGTCCTTGCGCAGGATCGTGCCCTCGAGTCGCTCCATCACGTAGAAGTCGGACCCGATCACCGACTGGTCGTCGCAGAACCCCACCATCCTGGGCACCAGCGGGTACACCGGGCGGAGCGCCGACTGGACGCGGTACTCGCGCTTCATGTCGTGGGCACCGCGGGCCTTGGTGCCGGGCGGAGGGCGGCGCAGCACCAGGTCCCCGCCGGGATACCGCAACACGTAGGTGAGGTTCGACGCGCCTCCGGAGAACTGGCTGACCTCGGGCACGACCGGCTCGTCGTCGTCACCCAGATCCATCCCCGCCAGCACCGTGGGGTCCTCCGGGGTGACGGCACGCAGCCAGGCCGCCACCGCCTCCACGTCGAACGCGTCCTCCCTGCGCACCGCGCCCGCGCCCGGGATCCGGCGGCTCAGGGGTGAGGCCCCGTGCGGTCGGCTCATCGGCCCGACTCTGCATCGGTAGTGGCTCCGGCGGCGTCGCGGTACGGCGCGAGCATCGACCGGGCGACCACGCCCAGGTGGACCTCGTCGGGACCGTCGGCCAGTCTGAGCGAGCGCGCGGTGGCGTAGGCGCCGGCGAGTGGGAAGTCGTCGCTCATCCCGCCACCGCCGTGCAGCTGCAACGACATGTCGATCACCTTCTGGGCCATCTTCGGCACGGCGGCCTTGATGGCGCTGACCTCCACGGCCGCCTGCCCCTCGGTGTCGAGCTTCCAGGCCGCGTGCTGCACCAGCAGGCGGGCCTGGTCGATGGCGATCCGGGCCTCGGCGAGCCGCTCCCGGTTCCCGCCCAGGTTGACGACGGGTTTGCCGAAGGCCACCCGGCCCGAGGCGCGACGGCAGGCCAGGTCGAGCGCCATCTCCGACAGCCCGATGAGCCTCATGCAGTGGTGGACGCGGCCGGGGCCGAGCCGACCCTGCGCGATCTCGGCGGCCCGCCCGGGTCCGGCGATGATGTTCTCCACCGGCAGACGCACGCCCTCGAGGGACACCTCACCGTGGCCGAGCGGTTCGTCGTAGACACCCTGTGCGGTGAGCATGCGCTCGACGCGCACCCCGGGGGCGTCCATGGGCACCAGCACCATCGAGTGCCGGAGGTACCGGTGGGCGTCCGGGTCCGACACACCCATGAAGATGCCCACCTTGCAGTCCGGGTGGCCGACCCCGGTGGACCACCACTTGCGGCCGTCCAGCACCACCTCGTCGCCCTCGACCCGCGCGGTGGCCGCCATGTTGGAGGCGTCGGAGGAGGCCACCTCCGGCTCCGTCATGAGGAAGGCGCTGCGGATCCTCCCGTCCAGGAGCGGGTCCAGCCATCGGTCCTTCTGCTCCTGCGACCCATACTTGAGCAAGACCTCCATGTTGCCGGTGTCCGGGGCGTTGCAGTTGAACACCAGGGGCGCGACGAACGAGCGCCCCATCTCCTCCGCGACGGGCGCGTAGTCGGTGTTGGTCAGGCCGGTTCCGCCGTGGGTCCCGTACCGCTTCGCGTAGGGACCCTCGTGTCCGGCGGGCAGGAAGAGGTTCCACAGTCCCTGCTCGCGCGCCCTGGCCTGCAGATCGGTGATCCGCGGATCGACCGCCCAGGGGTCCTCGCCGGCCAGACGGCGGCGGGCGATGTCGGCGTGGATCCCCGGCTCGAGCGGAGCGATGTGCGTGTCGATGAACTCGCGGACCGCCGCGGTGAGCTCGGCCGCGCGGGGTGAGGGTGAGAAGTCCATGCTGTGCATCGTGGCACACCCGGGTGAACGGGGCCGTCCCACGGCGGCGGCTCGGCGGATACCTCTGGCAGGATCGCGGAGGTGAGCGAGAACGCGCGAACCCCCCTCGCGGACCGGGTCGACCCGATCCGCGACTGGTCGGCGCGACGCACCTACCGGGCGGGTGACTTCCGCGCCGAGGACCTCGTCGCGGCCAAGGCCGGCCGCCGGGTGTCCGTCGTGCTCCCGGCCCGGAACGAGGAGTCCACGGTCGGCGTGATCGTCGCCGCGCTTCAGGCCGAGCTGGTGGAGCGGGTGCCACTCATCGACGAGGTGGTGGTGATCGACTCCCACAGCGCGGATCGCACAGCGCACGTGGCCCGTGCCGCCGGCGCGAGAGTGGTGGCGCAGGGAGATGTGCTGCCCGCACTGGGAGACGTCCCGGGAAAAGGCGAGGCGCTGTGGAAATCCCTCGCAGCCACCGACGGGGAGTTCGTCGTGTTCCTCGATTCCGACCTGCGCGACTTCGACCCGGCGTTCGCGATCGGACTGCTGGGCCCGCTGCTCACCGACCCCGGGGTGGTGTTCAGCAAGGGCGCCTACGAGCGTCCTCTCGACGACGGCCGCACCGTCCTGCCGGCGGGCGGGGGACGGGTGACCGAGCTCGTCGCCCGACCTCTGTTGGCCACCCACTGGCCCGCACTCGCCGGGTTCGTGCAGCCGCTGGCCGGCGAGTACGCCGGGACCCGTCACGCCCTCGAATCCATCCCGTTCGCCGGCGCATACGGAGTGGACATCGGGATCCTGGTGGACCTGTTCGAGGCGTTCGGCCTCGATGCGCTCGCCCAGGTGGACCTCGGTCGACGCACCCACCGACACTCCCCCGATTCGGCGCTGGCGGTGATGGCGATGCACCAACACCTCGCGGTACTCAGCCGCCTGCGGCGCCACGGTCGGGCACCGGACACCCACGCCCCCGGTGACACGCTCACCCTGCACAGGCGCGATCCCGTCGGAGGCGGGTTCCACGCCGAGACCGTCGACGTCTCCCCCGGTGAACGGCCCCCGATGAGCGAGGTCCGCGAAGAATTGACCCGGTGAGCGCTCCCCGCGCCCTCCAGCCCCGACCCGACCCGACCGGGGAGTGTGCGGTAGCCGGTCGTGCCGCTAGCGACGCCGCGCCGAACCGCTGAGGATCGGCGTCAGCGGGAGTACCGGCGGGAACGTCCGGGTCCTGAGCCCGGTGACGTCGAACCCGGCCTCGGTCAGCGCCCGACCGGTGTCCCGGTTCGGTCGACACCCCCCGCCGAGCCGACTCCACACCGGCGCGATCCGGTCGGCCACGCGTCCCAGTCGGCCCTCTGCCCTGACGTGTTCGAACAGACGTAGTTCTCCCCCGGGGGCGAGTACCCGATCCGCCTCGGCGAGGGCGGCCGGGACGTCGGGGACCGTGCACAGGACGAGACCGAAGACCACCGCATCGGCCTCTCCGTCCGCGAGCGGGAGCGCCTCCGCCACCGACTCCACCACCTCGACCGGCACAGACGCACGCGCCGCGTAGCGCCGCGCGTGGGCACGGAGATGCGGGTCCGGCTCGATCGCCACCACCCTCGTGACCTGCGGGGGATAGTGCTCGAAGGTGACCCCGCTGCCTGCCCCCACCTCCACCACCGTTCCCGACAGACCGGAGACCAGGCGCCGCCGGGATCTGGCGAGCCCGACGCGCTCGAGAACGGGGCTGGCGATCACCCATGCGCGGGCGAAGAGCGAGACATCGGTCCGATCGTGGGAGGCCTTCATGAGAAGATACGGTACCGGGTATCCAACGACCCGGAACGGCAATTCGCCGTCGACGATGAGGGGGCTCGGACCATGGAGAACACGAGCATACTGCCGGGGTGGCGGGCGGTCCTGGCCGTGGTCGCGCACCCCGACGACGAATCCTTCGGCCTCGGCGCGGTGCTCTCGACCTTCGCCGGGGCAGGCTCGCTCGTGGACGTCCTCTGCCTGACCAGGGGCGAGGCGTCGACCCTCCACGGTGTCGAAGGAGACCTGTCACTGATTCGCGAGAGCGAACTGCGGGCTGCTGCCGATGCGCTCGGGGTCCGACGGGTCACCCTGCTGGGCCACCCCGACGGCGGTGTGGCGGCTCTCCAGCCGACCGTCCTCGACGGCGACGTCGAGCGCGCACTGGAGCAGACCCGGCCCGACGGTCTCGTCGTCTTCGACTCCACCGGCATCAGCGGACACCCGGACCACGTGGCGGCAACCGCGGCCGCCGTCCGGGCGGGCGATCGGCACGCACTTCCCGTACTGGCGTGGGCCCTCCCTGACGAGATCTGCGCCAGCCTCGCCTCCGAGGGGTACGCCGGATTCCTCGGTCGGCGCAGCGGGGAGATCGACCTGGCGCTGACCGTCGACCGCACGGCGCAACAGGCCGCGGTGGACTGTCACCCGAGTCAGGCCGTGCCGGGCAGTGTCCTGTGGAGGAGACTGGAGTTGCAGGGCAACACGGAACACCTGCGGTGGCTCCGACGCCCGTGAGCCGTGCCACCCCTCCGCGGCGGGATCACCCGGGTACGCCCCCGACCCAGTAGAAGTAGAACCGAGCAGACGCAGCACCGAAAGGACCGCCGCACGTGGACGCCTCCGAATGGAACGCCCGATACCTCGCCCAGCCCGACGTGTGGGGCACCACCCCCGCGGCACGCATCGTCGCGGAGGTGACCGGTGCCGAGGACGCCGGCCTGCCCGTGGACACCGCGGTGGACCTGGCGTGCGGCGACGGACGGCACGCGCGGTGGCTGGCCGCGCACGGATGGCGGGTCTCAGCCGTCGACTTCTCCGAGGTCGCGATCGATCAGGCCCGAGCCAAGGACTCCGATGACGGCCGTACCGGCAGCGTCGACTGGGTGGTCGGTGACGCCACCACCTGGGAGCCGGAGGAGTCGGTGGACCTCGTCGTCATCGGGTTCCTCCACCTGGACATGGACAGCCTGGTCCGGGTCCTGCGCAACGCCGGCGGGTGGCTGCGACCCGGTGGCCACCTCGTCTATCTCGGGCACGCCGCGGAGAACCTGCGTCGCGGCGTCGGCGGTCCGCAGGACCCGACCGTGCTCCCCGGGATCGCCGATCTGGCACTGGGATCCCAGGGACTCGAGGTGGTCTCGCTGCGTCACGACCTGCGGCCGGCCGGGAAGGCGACCGCGATCGACGTGCTCCTGCACGCACGATCCTGGGTCGACAGATGACCCGGGTCGACAGATGAACCGGACACGCCGGGATCCGGGTTCGGCCACCGGCCCGGGTGACGACCGAGTGCAGCGGCGGGTCGTGACGATCCTGGTCCTGGCGCAGCTGCTCTCCGGCGCGGGACTGGCCGCCGGGGTGACCGTCGGAGCGCTCCTCGCCGAGGACCTGCTCGGCGGGCCCGGCCTGTCCGGCCTGCCATCGGCGCTGTTCACCGGCGGGTCGGCCCTCGCGGCGATCGCCGTGGGCAGACTGTCCCAGGCGCGGGGCAGGCGCCCCGGGCTGGCGACGGGCTTCGCGTTCGGCGCCATCGGAGCGATCGGCATCGTGGTCGCGACGGCCATCGACTCCCTCCCGCTGCTGTTCCTGTCGTTCGTCGTCTACGGCTCGGGCACCGCCACCAACCTCCAGGCGCGCTACGCCGGCGCGGACCTGGCCACCCCCGAGCACCGCGGACGGGCACTGTCATACGTGCTCCTGGGCACCACCGCGGGGGCCGTCGCGGGGCCCAACCTCGTGGGGCCGACGGGAGCGGTCGCCGAGTCGCTGGGCCTGCTCCCCTTGTCCGGACCGTTCCTCCTCGCCGCCGCGGCCTACGGTGGAGCGGCACTGGTCATCTCACTGCTGCTGCGTCCCGATCCGCTGCTCGAGGCGCGGCGGCGGGCGACGGTGGGGCCGGACTCGGCGACAGCCTCGTCGTCGTTCCCGTCACCGGCCCCCGCGGTCGTCTCCTCCCCCGAGCCGGCCGCACCCTCCCGCATCTGGACCGGGGACGTGCTCACCGGGGTGGCGGTGATGGCCCTGACGCAGTTCGTCATGGTCGGGCTCATGACCATGACACCGGTCCACATGCGCGCGCATGACCACGCGGTGACCGTGGTGGGGCTGGTGATCTCCCTTCACGTGGCGGCGATGTTCCTGCCCGCCCCGCTGTCCGGTTACCTGGTGGACAGGTTCGGCACGCGCCTCGTGGCCGTCTCGGCAGGCCTGGTGCTGCTGACCTCTGGCGTCCTCGCCGCGGTCTCCCCGCCGCAGTCGACCGTGCTGGTCACCACGGCCTTGATCCTCCTCGGGCTCGGATGGAGCCTCGGACTGGTCGCCGGGACCACGGTCCTCACCACGTCCGTGCCGCTCTCGGTCCGCGCCACCGTCCAGGGGCAGGCCGACGTGGCGGTGGCGCTGTCCGGTGCGGCGGGCGGCCTGCTCTCGGGCCTGGTGTTCGCGTGGATCGACTTCCGCGGCCTCGGCTTCGCACTCGCGGCGCTGTCGTTGATCGTCGTGGCCTCGGTGCGGCCGAGGCGTGCGTCACGCGGGGCACCTGAGACGGGAACCGCGCGGCCCTCATCGAAGGTCCGCTGACCGCGTCAGGCGACGGCCACCTGATCCGACCGATGCCCCTCAGAGGACTCCCGCACCCGGGCGGCCAGGTCGACGCGCCACCACACCACGAACCCCCAGACGACGAACGCCCCGTACACCAGGTACAAGGCCGCTGACGGGTAGTACCCGGCCTTGAGGAGCAATGGGACACCCACGATGTCGACGCCGATCCACAGCAGCCAGAACTCCGTCCAGCCCCGGGCCATGCCGTAGGTGGCCAGGATCGACCCGGTGAAGATCCACGCGTCCGCCCACGGGCCCCACGATCCGAGCTCGGAGAAGACCCACCCGAAGACCAGGGTGCCGGAGATCATCCCGACGACGAGTCCCGCCCGTTGCCGGCCCGTGGCCCAGTGCGGATGGACCGCGACCGCCTCGACTCCCGCCTGCCCCGGCAGAGCCGCGCTGGCCCGCCGGTCCCGCGACCAGCGCCACCAGCCGTAGATCCCCACGGCGAGGAACATGACCTGGCGGCCGGCCTGACCGTAGAGATCGACGTCCTGCGGGGTGTGGAAGACACCTCCGAGGAAGACCGTGAGAAGCGTGAGATTGCCGACGATCCCCACCGGCCAGGCCCATACCACTCGGCGCATCCCGCCGATCGCGGCGGCCAACCCGAAGACGTTGCCGATGATCTCGCGCCACAGGATCGGTACTCCGCCGATCAACACCTGCGCGTCGAGGAATGAGACGAGAAGGCTCATCGTGTGCCCCTTTCACGGGCTCGGCACTCCACGGCCCAGGGCGTATGCCGCATCGCCCACGGTTCCACGGCCGAGCCGCGGTCCCTCGGGGGACACGCTGTTCTCTTCCATCCGGACTATGACCGTCGGCCCCGGGATCACACCGGGTCTGCTGACCCCCGCGAACGCGGTCCGGCCGGGCATGTCGCCTGGCCGCACCGCGTGTGCGGGGCGCTCGCGGGCTCGCCGCCGACCATGGGGCCGGTGACATCACCGCCGGTGGGGAATCTCACCCCGCCCTGAGAACGTGTTCCCGTTGTACTCCTCCCCGCTGCGACGCTGCAACTCCGGCCGGCGTCGAGAAGGGCGTTCGGCGCGTCCTCACCCGGCCGATGGGGGCGGGACTCTCTTGCCGACGTGAGGTGGGCGCGGTCACCGGTGCCACCCCGGGCGGGGGCGTGGCTCAGCCGATCGTCAGTTGGCCGTTCGCCTCGGTCACCGGGACCACGTCGAGGGGTCGCGGTGCCGGAGCGAGGGTGTTGCGGCCGTCGGTGGCGTCGTACTCCGCGCCGTGGAGTGGGCAGCGCAGGTGCAGGTCGCGGACCACCTGAACGGTCCCACCCTGGTGGGTGCAGCGGGCGGAGTACGCGACGAACTCCCCCTCGGTGGGCTGCGCGACGATCACCGTGGAGTCCCCCGACTTGACCTGCTTGGCGGTCCCGACGGGCACGTCCGACGCGGGCATGGTGCTGGCCTGCACCTCGGTCGTCTGCTGCACGGTCGAGGCAGGCTCCGCGGGTTGCGTCATCCCGCAGGCCGAGGCGATCCCCGGCAGCAGGATAATCCCGGGGAGAGCGGCCAGGACGGTACGGCGCTGCGTGCACGGTCCGACGGTGACGGATGCTGCGGCGGGGTGCTCGGTCATGTGGCCCATCGTATCGGGCGGCCACGACCGACCTAGGCTGCGTTCCATGACCGTCCGACGCCTCCTGCCCCACGCCACCACGATCTTCTCCGAGGTCACCCAGCTCGCTGTGCGGTTCGGGGCCGTCAACCTGGGACAGGGCTTCCCGGACACCGACGGCCCCCCGTCGATGATCGAGGCCGCGGTGCGCGCCATGCGGGAGGGACACAACCAGTACCCACCCGGGACGGGGGTACCCGAGCTCCGGCACGCGATCGTCACGCACGAGACCGGGCACACGGGGCTGGTCCACGATCCGGACACCGAGGTACTGGTGACGGTCGGCGCGACCGAGGCGATCGCCGGTGCGGTGCTCGGCCTGGTGGAACCCCACGACGAGGTGGTGGTGATCGAACCGTCCTACGACTCCTACGCCGCCACCGTCGCGATGGCCGGGGCCACCCGGCGCCCCGCGCGGATGGTCCGCTCGGACGACCGTTTCCGCCTCGACGTGGACTCCCTGCGGGCGGCGTTCTCCCCGCGGACCCGGGCGGTGCTGGTCAACTCTCCGCACAACCCCACCGGTGCGGTGCTGCCCCGGGAGGATCTCGAGCAGATCGCGGCCCTGTGCCGCGAGTTCGACGCGATCGCGATCTCGGACGAGGTCTACGAACACCTGACGTACGACGACACCGAGCACGTCTCCATCGCCACCCTGCCGGGCATGGCCGAGCGCACCCTGCGGATCTCGAGCGCCGGCAAGATGCTTAACTGCACGGGCTGGAAGATCGGGTGGGTGACCGGCCCGGCCGGGTTGGTCGCGGGTGTCCGGGCCGCCAAACAGTACATGAGCTACACCGCCGGTACCCCGTTGCAACTCGCCGTCGCGCACGCCCTGAGCCACGAGGACGAGTGGATCCGGGCGCTGCGGGCGCAGATGCAGGACAGGCGGGACCAGCTCGTGGGGATACTCACCGGGATCGGAGTGGATCTCGCCGTCACCCAGGGGACCTATTTCCTCACCGCGGACCCCCGGCCGCTCGGCGTCACCGACGCCGCGTCGTGGTGCCTGGAACTGCCCGAGAAGGTCGGCGTGGCGGCGGTTCCGTTCGCGCCGTTCACCGATACCTACTCCGCCGAGTGGTCGCATCTGGTGCGGTTCGCGTTCTGCAAACGACCCGAGGTGCTGTCGGAGGCCGGGCGCAGGCTGCGGGCGCTCGCGCCCTGGGACCGCGGGACTCTCAGCGCCCGGTGGTGAGGACGATCTTGCCCACCGCGCCGCGGCCGTCCATGAGTTCCAGAGCCTCGGACGCCTTGTCCAGCGGGAGCTCGACGCCCACGAGCGGGTCGAGCTTCCCCGCGGCCAACAGAGGCTCCACCTCGGCCCACTGTTTCTGCAGGTATCCGGGGTTGCTCATCCAGTACTCGCCCCATCCCACCCCCACGGCGCTCTTGTTGCCGAGCAGCAGGCGGTTGACCTTGACCGTGGGGATCTCGCCACCGGTGAAGCCGATCACGAGGATCCGCCCCTCCTGCCCGAGGGACCGGATGGAATCGGTGAACCGGTCGCCTCCCACGGGGTCCACCACGATGTCCACGCCCTTGCCGCCGGTGAGCTCCTTCACGGCGTCCTTGAAACCCTCGGGGGCGATGGCGTCGGACGCTCCGGCCCTGAGCGCCAGCTCCCGCTTCTCCTCGGAGGAAGCGACCGCGATCACGCGGGCACCGGATGCCACGGCGAACTGGGTGGCCGCGATGCCGATACCGCCACCCGCGCCGTGCACGAGAACCGTCTCCCCGGGCTCGAGTCGGCCGCGGTGCGCCAGGGCGAAGTGCACGGTGAGGACGTTCATCGGAATGGACGCGCCCTGGGCGAAGGTCATCGAATCGGGGAGCCGGAACACCTGGGCGGGGTCGGTGGAGACCACCTCGGCGAACCCTCCGAGGCCGGGGAAGGCGCACACGCGGTCGCCGGCGGCGAATCCCGACCCCTCGGGGGCGGAACGGACCACACCCGCCACCTCCGATCCGGGCACGAACGGCAGCGGCGGCGAGATCTGGTATTTCCCGCGGGTCTGGAGGACCTCGGGGAAGGTCACCCCCGAGGCGTGGACGTCGATGAGGACCGCTCCCGGCTCCGGCTCGGGGAGATCCACGACCTCCAGGGCGGCGGGTCCGTCATGGGATGAGATGTGAATGGCACGCATGGCCCCATAGTGTCAGCACACCCGTCGCGCCGGAACCGACGCACCGGATCACGTCTCGAGGTGCACCGGCGGGTTCGGCTCGTCCGTCTCGGGGTGCCGACGCAGTCCCCGGCGTCGATGGAGATGCAGGGCGAGCCCCACGGCCACCACCACCTGGCCCACCTGGAAGGCCAGCGCCATCAGGATGAACTCCCGCCCGAACGTGGTGGGCAGGACCAGCAGCAGCGCGCAGACGCCCAGCAGCGTCACCGTGAGCATCTGGCCACCGGCGAGGAGTCGACGCGGGGTGGTGACCAGACGGCCACGGGACAGCAGCAACACCGAGTTCAAGGCCACGAGAAGACAGACCGGAACCCCGATCTGCGAGGGGAACAGGAACATGACCACGAACAAGGGGTGCGAGCTGAGCGTGACGGTCCCGGTCGCGACGAACTGCGGGACGCTCCACAGCGCGGTGATGAGAGCGCAGGTCACGGTGATCCACGAGCCGCCCACCAGGATCCGCACCCGACGAGGATAACCGCGCCCCCAACCGGTGCGGCCCCTGCCCACCGCTCGGACCGGCCACGCCGCGAGGCCCCCCGCTACTCACTCCCTGGTGAGGGCCTCGCCTATGGGGGTGGGGCCGTCGGAGAACTCGATGGTGCGACCGATGGTGTCCGGCCTGCGCAGGACGGCCGCGGTGACGGCGGCCACGACGTCCCGGCTGGTGGCCCTGTCCTCGCGCTTCTCGGCACCCACGCCGATCGACTCCCCGCCGGCGTCATCCGTGAGCTTCCCCGGGCCGAGGATGGTCCACTGCAGTTCCGAATCCCGCAGGTGGGCATCGGCGTCGGCCTTGGCCTGCGCGTAGGGGTAGAACGAATCGCCCTCGGGCACGCCGTGCTCGGGTCCGGCCCCGTCGTAGGAGATCATGACGTAGCGCTCGACCCCCTCCTGCACGGAGGCGTCCATGGATCGGATCGCGGCGTCGCGGTCGACGGCGTAGGTGCGATCGGCGTCTCCGCCACCCGCTCCGGCGGCCCACACCACCGAACCGCTGCCGCGGAGCACCTCCCGCAATCCCTCGACGTCGAGCGTCTCGACATCCGCGACGACAGGGGTCGCGCCCACCTCCCGGATGTCGTCGGCCTGGTCCGGATTCCGGATCACCGAGTACACCTCGGCGCCCGCCCCCGCCAGGATCCGGGCCGCGCGGAGCGCCACCTTGCCGTGTCCGCCGATGATGGTCACAGGGCGTTCGATACTCATGGCCTCCGTTGTACTCCTCCACCCCGCCGTCGTGTGAGTCGCAGATCACTTCCCGGTCACCGTCCGGCCCGATCCGGTCACAACTCCACAACGACACGCCGTGGGCGCCCGTGTGGGTTCGCGTCCTGTCGGACCCTGCGTGCATCATGTGCTCATAAGCCGGTACTCACCGGTGAATCCCCAGCAATGCCCTCGGAGTCACGCATGTCCTTGTCCCGGTCCGGGTCGCTCACGCCCTCGGCGTCTCAGGCGCCCTTCGTCCTCCTCGCCGGGCTCCTGGCCCTCCTGCTCGTCGCGACCGGATGCACCATCCCCGTGCCCACGGGGTCCGCGGGCGAGACCACCCCGACCGAGACCTCGGAGGCGCCGGTTCCGGCGACCCTGCAGGTCACCCCGGCGGACGGCGCGACGGACGTGGCCGTGGTGGACGGCGTCCGCGCCCGGGTGGAGAACGGTTCGCTCAGCGAGGTGGTGCTGACCAACGACGCGGGCAAGGAGATCGAGGGCGAGCTGTCGCAGGACGCGACGTCGTGGGAACCCGCTGTCACCCTCGGATACGGGCGCACCTACACGCTGGATATCACCTACCGCGGAGCGACGGGCGGCCCGCGGACCGACTCGCGCACCTTCACCATGGCCACCCCACAGGCCATCGTCACCCCCAGCCTGGTCACCCCGGGCGGTGGCGCCCTGGAGTCGGATCGCGAGTACGGCGTCGGCATCATCGTGGCGGCGAGATTCGATCAGCCGGTCGCGGACAGGGAGACCGTCGAGAAGTACATGACGGTCACGACGGAACCGGCGGTCGAGGGCAACTGGTTCTGGCTCGACGACGCCACCGCGCACTGGCGGCCCCGGGACTACTACGAGACCGGCACCCGGGTGAGCGTGGATCTGGACACCGAGGGCAGGAACCTCGGCGGCGGCCAGTGGGGTGGAGAGGGCGCGGAGGTCGACTTCACCATCGGTGACCGCCGGGTGGCCATCGCGGACGACGACACCAAGACGGTCTCGGTGTTCCACAACCAGCAACTGGTCAAGACGATGCCCACGTCGATGGGCAAGGGCGGCTGGGCGACCTATAACGGCGTGAGCATGCACTTCTGGACCCAGCGGGGTGTCTACACCGTCCTCGACAAGGCCAGCACGGTGCTCATGGACTCCTCGACCTACGGTCTACCGCTCGACGTCGGGTACCGGGTGACGGTCGACCACGGGGTGCGCCTGACCAACGAGGGCATCTACTTCCACGCTCTCGCCTCGTCGATGTGGGCGCAGGGCAACACCAACGTCTCGCACGGATGCCTCAACCTGTCCCCCGATGACGCCGCCTGGTACTTCGACCAGGCGGTGGCCGGAGACATCGTCGAGGTCCGGAACACCGGTGGCCCGGAACAGCAGGTCCACCAGAACGGGGACTGGGCGGTCCCGTGGAGCACCTGGCAGAAGGGTTCCGCGGACTGAGGGTTCCTTTTGCCGGGGTCGACACGCTACTTTTGCGCGATGGAGCCCCGCTCACCCCAGATGAGACTGCCCGGAGTCGCGATCGGCCACTGGACGGATCCTTCCGCGTTGACGGGGTGCACCGTGGTGCTGCTCCCCGAGGGGTCGGTGGCATCGCGCGAGGTGCGGGGTGGCGCGCCGGCGACCCGCGACCTCGACGCACTCTCGCCGGACAAGGCGGTGACCTCCGTCGACGCCGTCGTCCTCACCGGAGGCTCCGCGTTCGGTCTCGCGGCCGCCGAGGGGGTGATGCGGTTCTGCGAGGAGGCCGGGAGGGGCGTTCCCACGCCCGGCGGGCGCGTCCCGATCGTCCCGGCCCTGGCGCTGTTCGACCTCGGGGTCGGCGATCCGAAGGTCCGCCCGTCGGCCGCCGACGGGTACACCGCCGCCGCCGCGGCCACCGGCCCGCTGGTCGAGGTGGGGCAGGTGGGCGCGGGCACCGGGGCGTTCACGTCGCAGTGGCGCGGGGTCGAGAACATCCGTCCGGGCGGTATCCGCTACGCGGAGAGCACCGTGGGCGACCTGGTCGTCGGGGCATTGTGTGCGGTGAACGCCTACGGTGACGTCGATCCGGGGGGGACCGAGGTGGACCTCGCCAGCGTGGCGAACCTCGTGCCGCCGTTCGACTACGCCTCCGATCGCGTGCACACCACCATCGGAGTGGTGATCACCAACGCGAGGCTGGACAAGACCGCCTGCTTCGTCGTCGCCCAGGGCGCCCATGACGGCCTCTCCCGGTCCCTGACTCCGCCGCACACCCGATACGACGGAGACGGCTTCGTCGCAGTGGCGACCGGGGAGGTGCCCGCCGACGTCGACACCGTCCGCCTCATGGCGCTCGACGCCGTCTCCCGGGCGATACGGTCCGCCGGATCCTGATCCACCCGCCTGGACGGTTCACGGAACAGAGTCGACAATTCCGGTGTTGGGCGGGACAATGACTTGTCAACCCGGGCATCGGCCCGCGGGGTCACCGACGAAAGCGCAGGAGCACCTCCAGTGAGCCGAGCCGACACACCGGCCCGATCTATCAGCCCCCTTCTCGGAAGGGGGAACACCGGATGAGCATCGCGCTCTCACTTCTCATCGGCGTGGTGGTGGTCTTGGCCATCACCGCACTCACGGGCTACTTCGTGGCCCAGGAATTCGCGTTCATGGCCGTCGACCGCTCCCGGATGGGGGCCGCGGCGGAGAAGGGCGACCCGGCCGCGTCGCGTGTCCTCGGCGTGACCAGGCGGACGTCCTTCATGCTCTCGGGCGCCCAGCTCGGGATCACCGTCACCACCCTGGTCGTCGGGTACGTCGCCGAACCGCTCATCGGTCGCTCGATCGGCGAGCTCCTCGGCCTGGCCTCCGTGCCCCAGGGGATCGGAGTGGTGGTCGGGACGGTCCTGGCGCTGCTCTTCTCGACGGTCGTGCAGATGATCTTCGGCGAGTTGGTGCCCAAGAACCTGGCCATCGCCCGACCGGAGCCGGTCGCACGCTGGCTGGCCCGGTCCACCACGATCTACCTCGCCCTGTTCGGCTGGCTCATCGGCCTGTTCGACAAGGCGTCCGAGGCCCTGCTCAGGGCCGTCGGCATCGAGCCGGTCCACGATAAGGAACACTCCGCCACCGCTCGCGACCTGGAGCACATCGTCGCCGAGTCCGAGGAGACCGGCGAGCTGTCCGAGGAACTGAGTCGACTGCTGGACAGGATGCTCGACTTCCCCGGCCAACCCGCCGAGCACGCCATGATCCCGCGCAGCCGCACCGACGTGGTGCGGGCGGAGGACACGGTCACCGAGGTCCTGTACAAGATGGCCACCGGACACACCCGCTACCCGGTGGTCGGCGACGACTCCGACGACGTGATCGGCATCGTGGACCTCCACGACCTGCTCTCGGTGTGTGACGACGACCGGGCGGACCTCACGGCGGTGTCGACCCTCATGCGGGCACCGATCATCGTGCCGACCTCGCTGCCCCTTCCGGAGGTCGCCACCCGCCTGGGTTCCCACAAGTCCGAGATGGCGGTGGTGGTGGACGAATACGGTGGTTTCGCCGGTGTCGTGACCATGGAGGACATGGCCGAGGAGATCGTCGGCGAGATCGCGGACGAGCACGATCCCCAGCAGGCGGCCGGGACCCCGGTCAGCGAGGGACTGGGCTGGCTCCTGGCCGGTGACACCCATCTCGACGAGGTGGAACGCCTGCTCGAGATCACCCTGCCCGAGGTGGACGCCGAGACCCTCGGTGGACTCGTGATCGAGACGACCGGAGACCTGCCCGAGGTGGGTGACCGCGTCGACATCCCTCTCCCCGACACAGACGTGCTGGAGGAGATCTCCGCCGACAGGGTCCTGCGGACCGAGGTGCGCAGGATCGAACGCCGCGTTCCCGCTGAGCTGCATGTCGTGGTCGAGGAGGCCGCGCGATGAACCCCACCACCACCCTGCTCGCCGCCGAGGCCGGAACGGGCCTCACCAGCAACCCGATCGTCGTGGTGCTCGCCACGATCGTCCTCATCTCCGCGTCCGCGTTCTTCGTGGCCGTCGAATTCTCCCTGATCTCCGCGCGACGCCATCGCCTCGAGGACGCGGCGGCCTCGAGCGCCGCCGCCCGGGCGGCCCTGCGCAACGCCTCCGAGCTCACGCTGCTGCTCGCGGGGTCCCAGCTCGGGATCACGCTGTGCGCGCTGGCACTGGGCTCCATCACCAAACCCGCGGTCCACCACTGGTTCACGCCGGTGTTCGCGAGCTGGGGGTTGCCCTACTGGACGGCCGACGTCATCGCCTTCGTCCTGGCGCTGCTCATCGTGACCTTCCTCCACCTGGTGGTGGGCGAGATGGCCCCCAAGTCGTGGTCCATCACGCACCCCGAGTACTCGGCCACGCTGTTGGCGATACCGATGCGGGGCTTCCTCTGGATCACCCGCCCGCTGCTGGTGGCGCTCAACACCCTCGCCAACCGGATCCTGCACCGGATCGGGGTGGAGACCCGCGACGAGGTGGCCTCCGGCCAGGACGCCGACTCCCTCCGCGAGCTCGTCCGCCACTCCGGTGAGGCCGGCACGCTCGACGACACCCACCACCGGCAGCTGCTCAGCGCCCTGGAGCTGCAGGAACTCACCGTGGGGGACCTGCTGGGCGATCGCGGGGTCAACGCGCCCGCCGCGCCGGATGAGATGTCCTCGGTCGACGTGGACGCCTCCCCGGAGGACATCCGCGAGACCGCGCGCCGCACCGGTCATCTCCGGCTGCTGGTGCTGGACGGGGAGACCGCGGTGGGTGTGGTGCACGCGCGTGACGCGATCAACATCCAGTCGGGGGCCACCGCACGGGAGCTCATGCGGCCGAGCCTGTCGCTCGAGCACGACCTGTCGGTGGCCGAGGCGTTCCGCCGGATGCGCGAGGCGCGGGCCCACCTCGTCGTCGTCGAACAGTCCGGTGGCCACCCGGGCACCCACGTCTCCGAGGTCAGAGGGGTCCTCACGCTGGACGACGTGGTGCGGCGTCTCCTGCCGGTCACCTCCGTCTAGCTCGCGGGCCCGGACGCGGGACGGGGCCGGTCTCGGGGCGGGTCAGAACAGGCCGATCAGCCTGAGCAGGCCCCACAGCGCAAGACCCGCCATGCCGAGCAGCACCAACAGCATCAGCCCCACCGCGCCTACCGCCCGGAGCAGGTACCCGCGGGCGTCGGTGTCCACGCGTCTGCCCTCGGCGATGGTCCGGTCGACCAGTCGCAGGTTCTTGGACGTGGCCTTGTGGGCGGCGTCCGCCACGTCACCCACGAAGGGGATCACGCCGAGCACGGCGTCGACGAGGTAGTTCCAGCCCATGCGGAACAGGATGTGGACGGGGACCCGGTTGCGTATCGCCTCCGCCAACACCGCTGCCGCGACAACGGTCCCCAGCGCGTCCCCGACGACGGGTACCAGGCCGATCACCGGGTCCAGCCCCACCCGATACCGTGTGCCCGGGATGCGCACCAGATCGTCCATGACGCGCGCGAGGCCGGAGGTCACGGGGGACGACCCGGTCCTCAGCGCGACGGCATCCGGAGGCGGGGCCGCCGCGGGGTCGGCCGCCGGGCGACTGTCCGGGTGGGGTCGACGGCTGGTCATGGCCGACGAGCCTACGGGGGCGGGGACGACCCGCCACCGCGACCCGGGGCCGGTGTCCGGCGTGCCCGGTGCGCTGGGGACGGGTTTCTGATTGTGTGGGGTGATGACGCCGATGCCACTGCGCCGCCCCCTCACCAGCAGCGCCCGCCGCCTGCCCCGACCCGCCATCGGGATCGCCGCTGCGGCTCTGGCCGCCGCGCTGACCGGCACCGGGTGTGCGGCACTGACCGGGGACACCGGATCGGATGAGCTCCAGCAGTTCCTCTCCGCGCTGAGCAGCGGCGACCTCGGGGGGGCGGCCGCGCTCACCACCGATCCGGCCGCGGCGCAGGAGACCCTCGAGGCCAACGTGCTGGCGATGGGGTTCACCCCCACCCTCTCGGCGAGGACCCCGGACGGGGACCGACGCCCGGACCGCGATCCCGTGCCGGTCGAGATCACCTGGGACATGGGAACCTCCGGGAACGACCAGGCCGACGACGAGGCCGACGACGAGGCCGACGACGACGAGGCGGGCTCCGACCCGGCCGGCGGGACCCCCGGCGCGGAAGCCGCCCCCCGCATCGTCACGACCACCGGCGAGGCGCGGACCACCAGGGTCGGCGAGGACTGGAGGGTCGAGTGGTCGCCGACGATCCTCGACACCCGCCTCGAGCCGGGGGGCACCCTGGCCTTCTCCGAGATCCTGGACTACGACACCTCGGTTCTCGACCGCACGGGCGAACCGCTGCTGCAGTGGACTCCGGTGACCGCGGTGACCCTGGCGCCGGGGGCGGTGGAGTCCGCGGACGCGGTCGCGGCGTTGGTCAGCCCCGTGGTGCCGACGATCACCGGGCAGACGATCCGCGACGGCATGGCCGAGGCCGGCGACCAGCCGTACCAGATCGTCGCGCTCCGCCCGTCCGACATCGACCCGATCCGCGAGCAGCTCGCCGCCGTCCCGGGGGTGACGCTCCCCGAACGCGGGGACCTCATCCGCACCGACCGCAGCCTGACCTCTCCTGCGATCAACAATCTGCCGACCGCGTGGATGGACGCGATCGCCGCGGAAGGTGGCTGGACCGCGGAGATCGTCAATCCCGACGCGGAACCGATCGAGCTCGGCAGCGCCCCGGTGGGCCAGGTCGACGACCTCGTCTCCACGCTGCAGATCTCGATGCAACGGGCGGCCCAGCAGGCGGTGGACTCCTCCGCCCTGGGAGCGTCGATCGTGGCGATCCAGCCCTCGACCGGCGGAATCCTGGCCGTGGCACAGAACTCCGTCGCCGACCGGCAGGGGCCGGTGTCCATGCAGGGCCGCTTCCCGCCGGGGTCGACGTTCAAGATCGTCACCACGGCCGCGGCGCTCGAGGCCGGCGTCGTCGGCCCGGACGAGGTCGTGCCCTGCCCGGCCTCGGTGACCGTGTCCGGGCGCACGATCCCCAACGACGACGACTTCGAACTCGGCCCGGTCCCGCTGGAGACCGCGTTCGCCCGCTCGTGCAACACCAGCCAGGCCGTCATCAGCGACCGGCTCTCGCCGGAGGCCATGAAGGACACGGCCGCGAAGCTCGGGCTGGGAGTCGGGTTCTTCGCCCCCGGTCTCGGTATGGACACCTACACCGGGTCCGTGCCCGTCACCGAGCAGGGTCCGGCCCGTGTGGAGGCGGCGATCGGGCAGGGCGAGGTGCTGGCCAGCCCGTTCGGGATGGCGGTCATGACGGCCTCGCTGGCGGGCGGCGGGCGGATGATCCTGCCGCACGTGGTCGACGGGATGCCCGCCACCGCCAACGACACTCCGGAACCCCTGGACCCGGGTGTGGTGGACACCCTGCGCCGGTACATGGAACAGACCGTGCGATCGGGCACCGCGACGGCTGCGAACTCGATCCCCGGACTCGGGGGCAAGACCGGGACGGCCGAGGTCGGCACCGGCCCCGCCCACGGGTGGTTCGTCGGCTCCACCGGGGACATCGCGCTCGCGGTCCTCATCGAGGGCGCCGACTCCTCGGGCCCGGCCGTGTCGATGGCCGCGCAGTTCCTCGGTGCCGCGGGACAGCCCGCACCGCTGGCACGGGGCTGACCCGGTAGGTTTCGCCTCATGCGTCTTCCCCACCTCCCCGTGTCCGGTCTCCCCGTCCCCGGCCTCGACCGGATACCGTTCGTCTCCTCCCCCTCCCCCGCGGACACCAATCGCCGGGTCCTGGTCACCGGCGGGGCGTCGGGTCTCGGCCTGGCCCTGGCCACGGCGTTCCTCGAGCGCGGTGACCGCGTGATGATCGCGGACCTCGCGGCCACCGACGACCGGCCGGACTCGCTGCCCGCCGACGCCCGCTATCTGCGTCTGGACGTGCGCTCCGAGGAGGAATGGCAGGCGGCGCGCGCCGAGGTCGAGAAGACCTGGGGCGGGCTGGACGTGCTGGTCAACAACGCCGGGATCGCGCAGGGCGGCCGCATCGAGTACCTCACCGAGGAGGACTGGCGGCTCATCACGGACATCAACCTGCTGGGTGTCGCGCGCGGGTGCCGCACTTTCGTCCCGATGCTCAAGGCCCAGGGCCGGGGGCACCTCGTCAACACGGCGTCCCTCGCCGGCCTCGTACACCCGCCGACCATGGCCTCCTACACAGCGGTCAAGGCGGCCGTGGTCGCGATCTCCGAGACCCTGCGGTGGGAACTGGAGCCGTTCGGGGTCGACGTCTCGTTGCTGTGCCCGTCGTTCTTCCGCACCAACCTGGCCTCGAGCCTGAACTCCTCCGACCCCGCCGCGAGCGCGTTCGCGAGCAAGCTCATCGACCGCTCCGAGCGCGGTGCGGACGAGATCGCCGCCGAGGTGATGACCGGACTGGACGCGAAGCGGTTCCTGATCCTGCCCGACCCGGACGCCCGGAAGGCCTACCGCGGCAAACGGTTCATGCCCGCCGCGTACGCCAGGACCATGCTCGGCATGGGCCAGAGGTTCGCCCGGGCCACCGGCGGGAGCTGACGGCCGCGGCCGGCCGGGTAGCCTGCGGCTATGGCTCCCTCGAATACCCTTCCCTCGACCGTGATGTCCCGGGCCGACATGGACTTCCTGCTCCATGACTGGCTCCGGGTGTCCGAGCTGTGTGGGCGCGAGCGGTACTCGGACCACTCGCGCGAGACCATCGACTCCGTGGTCGACCTGTCGGCCGAACTCGCCGAGAAGTACTTCGCTCCCCACAACCGCACGGCCGACCTCAACGAGCCCAGACTCGTGGGCGAAGAGGTCGAACTGATCCCGGAGATCGCCGAGGCCCTGCGCCGCTTCGCCGACGCGGACCTGGTGGGCGCCGCGATGGACTCCCGGGTCGGGGGCATGCAGTTGCCGTACACCGCGTACCTGGCGTGCATGGCGTGGTTCTACGCCGCCAACGTCTCCACCGCCGCGTACCCACTGCTCACCACCGGCAACGCCAACCTGTTGATCGAACACGGTTCCGAGGAGCAGATCGAGCGGTACGTCCGGCCCATGGTCGAGGGTCGCTTCACCGGGACCATGTGCCTGTCCGAGCCACAGGCCGGCTCCAACCTCGCCGACATCACCACCCGCGCCGAGCCGCAGGACGACGGGACCTACCGGCTGTTCGGGCAGAAGATGTGGATCTCCGGCGGCGAGCACCAGATGTCCGAGAACATCGTGCACCTGGTGCTGGCCAAGGTGCCCGGTTCGCCGGCCGGTACCCGCGGCATCAGCCTGTTCGTCGTGCCGAAGTTCCTGGTCGACGAGGACGGGTCGATCGGGGAGCGCAACGACATCGTGATCACCGGCCTCAACCACAAGATGGGCTTCCGCGGCACGGTCAACACCATGCCCACCCTCGGCCAGGGCATGCACACCCCCGGCGGCCGGCCGGGCGCTGTCGGGTACCTCGTGGGCGAGGAGAACACCGGCCTCAAGAAGATGTTCACCATGATGAACGAGGCCCGGCTCGGCGTCGGCCTTGGCGCCACGGCACTCGGATACACCGGCTACCTCAAGTCGCTCGACTACGCGCGCACCCGTCCGCAGGGCCGGGCACCCGGTTCCGATCCGTCCTCGCCGCAGGTCATGCTGACCGGTCACGCCGACGTGCGGCGGATGTTGCTGGCCCAGAAATCGTACGTGGAGGGAGCGCTCGCGCTGGGGTTGTTCTGCGCGCGACTCGTCGACGAGGAGAGGACCGGCTCGCCGGAGGAGGCCGTGGCCGCCTCGACCCTCCTGGACGTGCTGACCCCGATCGCCAAGTCGTGGCCGTCGCAGTGGTGCCTCAAGGCCAACGAGTTGGCGGTGCAGGTGCTGGGTGGTGCCGGCTACACCATCGACTACGACGTGGAACAGCACTACCGCGACAACCGGCTCAACCCGATCCACGAGGGCACGCACGGGATCCAGGCCCAGGACCTGCTCGGGCGCAAGGTCCTCGCCGGAGGTGGCGCCGGTCTCGCCGCGCTCAGCGAGCGCATCGCCGCCACCTGCGACCGCGCGGATGCGGCAGGCGGCGCGGTCGAGGAGTTCGCCGCACTGCTCCGACCCCGGGTGACACGACTGATCGAGGTGACCACCGCACTCGCGGGGGTCGGGGCGACCGACCCGGAGGCGTTCCTGGCCGACGCCACGGAGTATCTCGAGGCCACAGGGCACATCGTGATCGCCTGGATCTGGTTGGAGCAGGTGCTCGCCCTGGGGGGCCGTATCGACGACGACACCGACGGTCTCGCCGCAGGGAAGCGGCAGGCCGCCGCGTACTTCCTCCGGCGGGAACTGCCCGTCGTGGACGCCAAGTTCGACCTGCTGGCCTCCGGCGACCGCACAACCCTGGACATGCGGGACGACTGGTTCTGAGCTGAGGGGCTGACTCTGGGCCGCGGGCCTGACTGTCGCCCGAGTGTCCGGGTCAGTGCGTTGCGGACGCCGCCAGGACTCCGTCCAGCTCCTCGAACGCCTCGGTCCAGCCGTCGTGAGCACTGTGCTCGGAGCCGCGGTCGTCCGGCAGTCCAGCCACGTGGAACGTCATGAGGGTGTGACCGTCGCCCACCTCGGCGAGGTCGACGGTGATGACGGGGACCTCGTCCCCGTCATCACCGGGACTGCCCCAGGTGAACCGGAGCCGGTCGGGCTCGCGGATCTCGAGGTACTCGCCCGCGGCCGGCCATTCGCGGCCGGTCGGGTCGATCATCAGGTAGGTGTAGCGACCTCCCACGCGCAGATCGATCGCGACGCTGTCCGCGGGAGTGGTGACCTCGTGGGGATGCCACCAGCGGGCGGCGACGGCGGGGTCGGTCCACGCCCGCCAGACGGTCTCGCGCGGGGCGTCGAACGTACGTGTGATGGTGAATTCGGGAACGGACATGGTGCCCTCACTCCTTCGATCGAGACCTTCGTCCTCGATGCTCGGGGTCGACGTGCCCGCGCTGGATGTCGGCCAGCACGCCGTCGAGTCGGTCGAACTTCTGCTGCCACAGCCCGCGGGTGCGCTCGACCCACTCCGTGGCGGCGTCCAGTGGTTCCGGCCGGAGCGTGCACACCCGCCACTGGGCGCGCGTGCTGCGCTCGATGAGACCGGAGCTCTCCAACACCCGCAGGTGTTGCGAGATGGCGGGTGCACTGATGTCGAAGGGGTCCGACAACTCGCCCACAGTCGCCGGCCCGGCGCTGAGCCGCTCGAGGATCCCACGCCGCGTGGGATCGGCGAGCGCCTGGAACACCCGGGACAGCGAATCACCAGCCTGTTTCACTTCGTGCTTTCCTTAATTAGGCGATACCTTAATTATCCCCGTTGAGCGACCCGTGTCAACCCCCCCGCGACAGCGCACAGCCCGGGCCGACGCTGTCGCGTCGACCCGGGCTGTGGTTGTGCTGTGGTGGTGTGACACCGCCCGGCGGTCAGGGATCACCGGAACTCAACGCGCTCACTCCTCGGGGACGAGGACCTGATCGATGAGGTAGACCGTGGCGTTGGCCGTCTGGACGCCGCCGCAGATCACGTTGGCCTCGTTGACCATGATCTCGTCGCCGGAGCCGGTGACGTCGACGTCCTCGCCGGCGAGAGTGGTCTGCATGCCCTCGATGTCCTCGGGCGAGATCTGACCCTCGACCACGTGGTAGGTCAGGATCGTGGTGAGCAGCTCGGGATCGGTCTGCAGAGCCTCCATCGTCGCGTCGTCGACCTGCGCGAAGGCGTCGTCGACCGGCGCGAACACGGTGTACTCACCGTTGTTGAGGGTGTCGACCAGGTCGACCTCCGGGTTCACCCCGCCCGACACGGCGGCCGTGAGGGTGGTGAGGAGCGGATTGTTGGAGGCGGCGGTGGCGACCGGCTCCATGGCCATGCCGTCGACCGAGCCCGGGCCGTCCGGGTTCGCCTCGGCGTAGTCCGCACACCCGGGCCCGACCAGCATGCCGGCCGGCTCCGCCATGGCGGTGGTCTCCTCGGTGGTCATCTCGGAGGTCATGGGGGCGGTCGTGGTGCCCTCGGCCTCGGTGGTGCCCTCGTCGTTCGCGCAGCCGGCCAGAACGAGGCCGCTCACGGCAGCCGCCGCGGCGATCGAAGCCATACGGCGGGAGATCGTCATGCTCATGGTGTTGGTCCTTTCAACAGAGCCTTGCGTGCTGGGTCACAGGTTCTTCGGCACAGTTCTCCGGCCGGATGGGTGACCCCCGAAATCTCTCTTCCCCACCGTCCGCCGAGGCCTGTGCTCCGAACTCCTGACGTGGATATCACCCAGCCCCGAACCCGCGTGACAGCCCAGATCGCCGCGGGCGTCCTCGCGACCGGAATCGCTCTCGCGGTCGGTCACGCCATGGCGGGACTGGTCGCCCCCGGTTCGTCTCCCTTCCTGGCGGTGGCCGACTCCGTCGTCGACCGCGCACCCTCGGCCGTCCGCGAGGCGACCATCGACGCACTCGGTACCGCGGACAAACCGGCGCTGCTCATCGGCCTCGCCGGAATCCTGGCGGTGATGGGTGTGGTCATCGGTCTCACGGAGCGACCGCGGCGGCCGATCGGGTCCGTCCTCATCATCGCGCTCGGACTCACGGGAGTTCTCGCTGCGGCGACCCGCCCTTCGGCCGGGCTCGCGTGGGTGCTGCCGACGCTCGCCGGCACCGTCCTCGCCGTTGTCGCCCTGCGACTGATGGTCGGCGCACTGTTCCCCGCGTCCGGGGACGGGACAGGTGGCGGTTCGGGGGACGGGTCGGGGACCGGCTCGGGTGACCTCGTCTCGTCGACCGACGAGGCCCCCGCTTCCCGTCCGGGTCCTGATCGGCGCCGCTTCCTCGTCCTGGCCGGATCGGCCGTGGCCGTGATCGCCGCAGCGGGCGCGACCGGCGTGGCCGTCACCCGCCGGGCCGCCGACGCCCTCGCCGAGCGCGCGGGCCTGCGGCTGCCGCGGGTACTCGGTCGCAACGCCGCCCCGCCGGTGCCGGACGGAGTGGTTCCCGACGCCCCCGGTGTCACCCCGTTCCTCACGTCCAACGAGGAGTTCTACCGCATCGACACCGCGCTGCGGGTACCCGCCCTGACCACCGCGGACTGGCGGTTGCGGATCCACGGGATGGTGGACAGGGAGATCGAGCTGGACTGGCAGTCCCTGACGAGCAGGGAGTTCCGGGACCGGATCGTCACCCTGACCTGCGTGTCCAACGAGGT
This sequence comes from Dietzia sp. JS16-p6b, assembly GCF_003052165.1. Classification (NCBI taxonomy): domain Bacteria; kingdom Bacillati; phylum Actinomycetota; class Actinomycetes; order Mycobacteriales; family Dietziaceae; genus Dietzia; species Dietzia sp. JS16-p6b. Next base: position 3,319,852 of record NZ_CP024869.1, read on the forward strand.
CGGCGGCGACCTCGCCGGAACGGCGACCTGGACCGGCTTCCCGATCGACGAACTGCTCGCGGAAGCCGGGCCCCTGCCCGAGGCCGACATGCTGCTCTCGACCTCGGTCGACGGCTGGACGGCGGGCACCCCGCTCGAGGCACTGACGGACGGGCGGGACGCGTTGCTGGCCGTCGGGATGAACGGCGAGCCGCTCCCTCTCGAGCACGGGTATCCCGTCCGGCAGGTCGTCCCCGGCCTGTACGGCTACGTCTCCGCCACCAAATGGGTGGTGGACTGGGAGGTCACCCGGTTCGACCGGGCGAGCGCCTACTGGACCGACCGGGGGTGGGGCGAGAGGGGGCCGATCCTCACCGCGAGCCGTATCGACCGGCCCGCCCCGCTGGCCCAGCTGGATCCCGGCCCCGTCGTGGTCGCCGGGACGGCGTGGGCCCAACACCGCGGCATCGACCGAGTGGAGGTGCGGGTCGACGACGGGCCGTGGAACGAGGCAGCGCTCGCGGAGGAGTACTCGATCGATACCTGGCGCATGTGGTCGTGGACGTGGGACGCCGAACCCGGCCTGCACACGCTGTCCGTCCGGGCGACCGATTCGACCGGTGAGGTCCAGACCGAGACGCGGCAGCCTCCGATACCCACCGGGGCCACGGGCTGGCACAACCGCACGTTCCGGGTGTCGGGGACATGACCGTCCTCGACACGCGCCGCCCCACCGCGCGCCCGTTCCCTGAGTTCCCCACCCCTCGGATTAGACTGTCCTCCGTGTCCGACCCCACCGCCCTGTCGCTGGCCGATCCGGGGCGCCTGTTGGAACTCTCCGCGGCCGGCGACCTCGAGGCCTTCGCCCGCTTCTATGACCTCATGGCGCCCCGGGTCCACGGTCTCGCCCTGCGGGTCCTCCGCGACCCCGGGTACGCCGAGGAGACGGTGCAGGAGGTGTTCCTGCAGGTCTGGAAGCAGGCCTCGGGGTACAGTCCGAAGCTCGGGTCGGTCCATTCCTGGGTGCTGACCATCGCACACCGGCGCGCGGTGGACCGGGTGCGGTCGGAGAGCTCCGCGGCGCGGCGCGACGAGGCGGACGCCGCCGCGGGGATCACCCACTCCGGGGACGTCGCCGACCAGGTGACCGAGGAGATCACCCGGGAGGAAGATGCCGCCGACGTCCGTCGTTGTCTGGGGGAGCTCACCGAGAACCAGCGCGAGTCGATCGAGATGGCGTACTTCACGGGACTGACCTACCGAGAGGTCGCCGACCAGCTGGGGGCCGCACTGCCCACGATCAAATCACGAATCCGGGACGGCCTGCGCCGTCTCAAGAGCTGCCTGGGGGGTGAGCTGTCATGACCGTCCGACACCACGATCATCCGGAGTCCCCGGGCACGGTTCATCCCGAGGATCTCGACCTCTACGCCCTGGATGCGTTGGACGATCAGGAGACGGAGGCCGTCGAGCAGACCCTCGTCAACGCCGCACCGGATCAGCGCAGGTCGATGCTCGCCCACATCCGGTCCACCCGGGAGGTCGCAGCCGATCTGGTGGCCGATGCCGACCTCGACGTCCCGCCGCCGCCGGGGCTCCGGGCCAGGATTCTCGATCTGGTCGCGGCGGAGTCCGCGCCCGTAACCGACGCGGGGACACCGGAACCCGACGGCACCCGGGACACCGGCGGTGCGGCCGTGGTCGATCTGAGCCATGTGCGTGAGCGCCGGCGCCCCGGCGTGTGGACCGTCGTCGCCTCCGCCGCGGCGGCCGTGGTCCTCGTGGCCGCGGGCGTCACCGTCGGGCGCCTGACGGGCGGGGCGGCGCCGGAGAACGACCTGCCGGTCGCCGCTCCGCCCGCCGCCACGATGCCGGACGAGGTCGCGTCCCTGCTCACCGCACCCGACCTCGAGATCTCCCGCGGTCAGGTGGGCGGCACCGGTAGCGCCACGGTGTTGGCGTCCAGGTCGGCTGACATGGCGGTCATCTCCATGACCGGGATCCCGGAGCCGGCCGAGGGCCGCGCCTATCAGCTCTGGCTGATGGGCCCGGATCACGACCCGATCCCGGCGGGGACGATGGAATCCGGCGAGGTGGGCCCGTCACCCTCCGCCGAACTGAGCGGTATCCGCGGCTCCGCCCAGATCGGGATCACCGAGGAGCCGGCGGGCGGATCCCCGGCGCCGACCGGCGACGTCCTGCTGGCTCTCGACCTGGCCTGATCCGGTTCACGCCTGCCACCATTGCCGCAGGGGAACGTCCCAGGTCATGGAGTCACCGAGTCGGACGGCCAGGATCTGGTGGAGCTGGATCTTGTTGTGTTCGAAGCCGTACTGGCAGGCGCCCATGTAGAGACCCCACAGTTTGGCCATGGGTTCACCGACCTCCTCGACCGCCTCGTCCCAGTGTTCGACCAGGTTCGCGCACCAGTCGCGCAGGGTGAACGCGTAGTGCTGCCGGAGGTTCTCCTCGTGCACCACCTCGAACCCCGCGTTCTCCGCCTCGAGGTGGACGGTCCCGGCACCGGCCAGTTCGCCGTCCGGGAAGATGTACCGGTCGATGAACGCGCCCGCCTTGACGGACCGCGAGTTGTCCGGACGGGTGATGCAATGGTTCAGCAGACGCCCTCCCGGCTTCAGGTACCCGTGGAGTCGGGTGAAGTATCCGTGGTAGTTCCTGCGCCCGATGTGCTCTGTGATGCCGATGGAACTCACGGCGTCGAAGTCGCGCTCGGGCACGTCGCGGTAGTCCATCAGCCGGACCTCGGCCAGATCCTCCAGCCCCTGGGCTCGGATCGCGGCCTGGCCCCACTCGACCTGCTCCCGCGAGAGCGTCACGCCGATCGCGCGGACCCCCCGGGAGGCCGCGTAGCGCACCATCCCGCCCCACCCGCACCCCACGTCCAGCAGCCTGTCGCCGGCTTTGAGACCGAGCTTGTCGAAAACGAGGCGGTACTTGTTCTCCTGCGCCTTCTCCAGGGACATCTGTGCGTCGGTGTAACACGCGCAGGTATAGGTCATGGTGGGCCCGAGGATCCACTCGTAGAACCGGTTGGACACGTCGTAGTGGTAGCTCACGACCTCCGAGTCCCGCTTCTTGGAGTGTCTCCGCATGCCGTGCGCGACCCGGCGCCACGCCGCCGGCACCTCCTGCTCGGGAATCGGCAGCATCGTGAGGTTCTCGCGTCCGATCGACCGGGCGATCCGGGCCATCGTCCGCACGTCCGGCCTCCGGGTCATGGCCTTGCGGAAGACCTCGAGCGCGCCGAACGCGTCGTGCGGCGCACCGGGATGTACCCCGTCGACCTCGAGCTCACCCATGAGGTAGGCGCGGGCCAACCCGAGATCCCCCGGCGCGGTCACGAAGTACTGCAGCGCCTTCGGACTCTTCAGGCGTAGTACCAGCTCACTGTCGGGCGGGCCGAACACCGAGCCGTCGTAGGCCTCGATACGCAGGGGTGGCTCGCCCGTCGCGAATGCGTCGACGATCTCACCGATCGTCATCCTGTCCGTCGTCACCGTGCACCCACCGCCTTGTCGTAGAGGGTCGAGAACCGACCGTTCGGGTCGAACTCCGCCTTCAGCCGGGCGGCGTGCTCACCGCCGTACAGCTGGTCGAACTCCTCCCGGGAGTAGAAGACCTCAGAGTAGAGCGACTTGTGTCCACCGAGGCGGGAGACCTCCTCCTCGATGCGCCGGTTCCACGCCCCCTCCACCGACCCCGGCTCTACCGGCGCCGAGGACCAGAAGCCGATGTTGACATAGGTTGTGTCGGGCGACAACGGGTACAGAGGCCACGGCCGGTCGGAGCCCGGCCCCCCGTCCGGTGTCGGTGCCGGGGTGCGCTCCCGCAGCCGCAACGGACACACCCACAGTGGTTCGATGGGCACCTCATTCAGGAACCACCCGAGGAACTCGGCCGTGCGGTCGATGGTCACCTCGATGTCCTGCACCACACGCTCGCGCGGGCCCTCGCCCTTGAGCGCCCCGATCCGGTTGCCCAGGTCGTACCTGTGGTCCAGCCCGATGATCTTCCAGTACGCGGACGACCGGAGGAGGTGCTGCGGCCACAGGGCGCGGATCCGGGGATTCTGCACGCCGAACGCCCGCGAACACCAGAACCAGTCGGTGTCCCACCGCCACAGGTAGTCGCGGATGGTCAACCGGTCGCGGGCCATCGATCCGGGCGGTCCGCCGTGCCGGATCGACCGGTAGTAGATCGCCTGCTTGTCCCGCACTCCCGTGTAGTCCGAGACGGGACCGGGCTCGTCGGTCCGCCGCCCCAGGGTCAGGTAGGACTCGTCGGCGGAGAAGACGACCCCGTCCAGGAAATCGACGTCCTCGTCGTCGTACGACCCGGACTCGCTGATCCGCCCGAGCCCGTCGGCCAGCGCGGCGAGGGAGCCGAAACGGAGATGTCGCAGCTCGACGTAGCGGGCCACGGGTTCGAGCGCGATGCGCAGCCGCACGGCGTACCCGAGCGAGCCGTACGAGTTGGGGAACCCGCGGAAGAGCGCCTGCTCGCGCACCGTCCCGTCGGGGCGGGCGGTGACGATCTCGCCCGTCCCGGTGAGGACGTCCATCTCCAGCACCGACTCGTGGGGCAACCCCAACCTGAAGGAACTGGACTCGATGCCCAGCCCGGTCACGGCGCCACCGAGGGTGATGGTCTTGAGCTGCGGCACCACGTACGGCATCAACCCGTACGGCAGGGTGGCGTCCACCAGATCCTCATAGGTGCACATGCCCTGCACGTCGGCGGTGCGGGCGTCCGGGTCCACGGAGACCACGCGCGTCAGCCCGGTGGTGTCGAGACCGGGCGACGACGACGAGGCGCGCGGCCTGAACAGGTTGGACGTCGTCTTGGCCAGCCGGACGGGCTCCCCCCGGGGGACCGCCTCGAAGCTGGCGAGGAGTCGGCGGACACCCTCGTCATGGTGCCGGGACCCGACGACCAGCGATCCGGACAGATGACCGTGAGTGCCCATGCGCCCCACCATAGTGGCGGTCCGCGACGACCGGACTTGATCCGGCAGCGGTCCACCCCGGTGTCCCGGCCAGTGTGCTCCCCACCCGCCTCACGGGGCCGGGCGCCACTGACGGGCGGGTCTCGATCTCGTCTCGATTGTGACACCGGTCGCATCGTCTCCGCCGAACCCTCTCGAGCTGGCAGACCGCGTACGTACTCTTCCCGCATGGAGGACCCCCGCGCCCGGGCACGCAGTCGGCCCCACTCGGCGCATCCCACATCCCACATCGAGGAGGGCCCGTCATGAGCGCACGTGCACACCGAGCCGAGCGGTCCGCCCGGGGCGCCCGCGACATCCGTCCCGTCCGACGACGCGGGATCGTCGCCGCGTCGGGGTTCGCGGTGCTCGTCCTGGCGCTCGGGGGGTGCGGGGAGGAGGGGACCGCGGAGGAGGCGGTCGGCGAGGCGACCAGCGCGGTGGGGTCCGTGGCCGCCGAGGCCACCTCCGCGGTCGGCGACGCCACCGACCGCGACGGGGCGACGACCGGCGAGCAGCCGGCCCCGGACGCGGGCGACGACGGGAGGTCCCCGGAGGAGCAGTTCCTCGGCGAGATCCGGACGGTCGGCGTGGTCGCCGACGACGAACCGGACTACCTCACCCGGGGGCGCGACGCCTGCGCGTCACTCGACGGCGACATGGGCTATGTCGACGTGGTCCGGCAGTACAACGACGCCCACCCCGACGCACCGGTGACCGAGGCGCCGGTGGTCGTGGCCGCCGCGGTCAGGGCGTTCTGCCCGCAGCACCTGCCGCAGGTCGGCCAGGGGGGTTAGGGGAGCTCAGCCGGATCGGGGCGCACCGGGTCGCACGGTGGGCTCTCACACCCCCTCCCGGTCCAGCGCCTCCGCGGTGAGCCGGCGGCCGAGTTCGATCATCTCCTCCGCCCGGTGGAAGTCGAACGCCGAGCACGCGTCGGACGGCACCTCCACGAGGACATCGGGACGGTTGCCCGCCATCCGGTAGCCGGTGAGAATGCTCTGCATGGCCTCGATCGACTGGGAGACCACGTCGAAGATCCGGAGTGTGCCCGGGAGGGACTCCAGGCCGCGCTCGTCGCTCTGGGCCTCGGCCCGGACCTCGCGTTCTCCCTCTTCCACAGCCTCCTCGACCTCGGGGGACGGTGTCGCCGACGCACCAGGAGTCGACCTCTCGGAGGCACGTGGCCGGGGCTCGGCCCCCGGCCCCGTCGAATCCATCCCGGTCGCCTCCTCCCCGATCGGGTCCTGGCCCGTGGGGTCCTGACCTGTCGAGTCCTGACCGAAGCGGGCCGCGACCAGCCTGACCAGGTCGGCGTCCCGCACGTCCGCCGCCGCCGTCCGGATGCGACCGGAGAGCCTGGCGGTGGTCGCCGTCACCGTGCCCCCCTTCTTGGAGATCTTCGGATCCGCCACGGCCGACGGTTCCTCGGGGTCCGAGCTCTCTTGGAAGGTGGAACCACGGATCCCCTCCCGGCGACCGGTCAGTGAGACCGCCAGAACCAGATCGCTGTCCACCGAGGCGAGCGGCTCGAGCGGGACCGGGTTGGTCACGCCGCCGTCGATCATCAGTCGCCCGCCCACGATCGCCGGCGTGACGATGCTCGGGATGGCGAACGACGCACGCACGGCGATGTCCACCGGGCCCCGGGTGAACCAGACCTCCCGCCTCGCCCGCAGGTCGGTGGCCACGGCGGTGTAGGGGATCGCGAGATCCTCGATCCGCACGTCGTCGAGCATCTCGCCGATCACGCCCATGATCTTGTTGGCGCGGATCGCCCCCCCGCCGGCGAAGGACACATCCAGCAGCCGCAGGACGTCCCGCTGTGCCAGACCTCTCACCCATTCCTCGAAACGGTCCAGCTCGCCGGCCGCGAGCAACGACCCCACCACCGCGCCCATCGAGGCCCCGGACACTCCGACCACCTCGTGTCCGCGCGACTGGAGCTCGCGGATGGCCCCGATGTGCGCATATCCGCGCGCCCCGCCGGAACCCAGTGCCAACGCGACCCTCATGCGGTTCCCCTCCCTCGTCCTCACTCAAGTGTGCACCGAGGCCGCGCGCATCATCACGGCACCTCGGCGTCCGTGTCGTAGGGGCGATCTATCGTCGCACTCGTATCGAGCACCTGTTCGATACGGACGATCGCACACCAGACAACCAGGAGTTCCCGTGTCCCACACCGTCATCCCGTTCCGCCCCGTGGCCTCCATCGACCCCGACATGGCCGTCGTCGCCGCCAACATCGACCGGTACGGCATCCACGTGGTCCACGTGGGCCAGGGCTGCACCTGCGTGGACTGTCACTCCGCACCCCTCCCACCGGACCAGCGATTCGGATACACGGTCGGGCTCACCGGTCGCGGACACCCCGAGCTCCTTGTCCGCGGCCTGGGCGCCCGTGAGACGGCCGCGCTGCTCACCCGGTGGGGCGGGTCCGTCCTGGACGGCGGGGTCCTCGACGCCGGCCACCTCCTGTGTGAGGGCCCCGACGGGCCGACGTGGGAACTCACGCCGGTTCGGCGCCCCTCTAGGACGCTGCGGTGGGCGGGCCGCTACTACCGCACCGCCGGCTCCGGCGGCCTCAGCGCCCTGGAACTTGTACCCGCCCGTCGGCGCTGCCCGTGCGAGGGGTGCTGCTGAGGTCACTGCCGAGGCCTCCGGCACGGCGGGGTCGTCGTAGGGTCTATCCATGCCCCGCCATCGGCTCCACCTGGACTCACGTTCGCCGTCGATCATCGTTCCGCTCACCGGACGGGATCTCGCGGAGCTCGAGGCGCAGGTCGATGCGCTGGTCGCCGCCGACGACGGGTACCGGAGCGCGGCCGAGGCGGGGACACCCCGGAACGGAGCCTCGACGGACACGGACTCGGACACGGACTCGTGGGCGGGCCGGTCACCAGGTCGGTTGGTGGATGTCGTCGAGTGGCGGGTCGACCTCTTCGAGCCCTTCACCGCCGGGGCCGGAGGTGACCCGGCCCCGGCGGTGGAGGCCCTCGAGCGACTCTCGACGCTGCTGCCGGGGGTGCCGATCCTGGCCACATTCCGCACCCGTGGCGAGGGCGGGGGCGCGGAGATCTCCCCGACGACCTACGTCGCGATGGTCGAGGCACTGTCCTCCACCGGTGCCGCGGCCGCCGTGGACGTGGAGTACCTGCACCCGCTCGCGGCGGACTCCATCGCCGCGGCCCACCACCACCGGGTCGCGGTGGTCGCGTCCACCCACGACTTCGCGGCGACCCCGCCGGCCGAGGAGATCGTGTCGCGGCTCGCCGCCATGGAGGACGCGGGGGCGGACGTGGCCAAGATCGCCGTGACGCCACGGTCCGCCGCCGACGTCGTGGCGCTGCTGTCCGCGACCGAGGAACGCCACCGTGCCGCCCGCATCCCGCTGATCACCATGTCGATGGGTGGCCTCGGGGCGGTCACCCGACTCGGTGGCGGACCGTTCGGCTCGTCGGCCACCTTCGCCACGGTGGGCGCGGCCTCCGCACCCGGACAACTCCCCGCCGTGGGGGTCCGCCGCGTTCTGGAGCTGCTCAGCGGCGGGTCCGCACCTCGGGAGTGATCCCGCCCCCACCCCGGTGACTGCGCCGCGCGAGGTTCACCAGGTCACCCGCCGGACCGGACAGCTGGCGCGGCGGCCGCCACACCGCACGCAACTCACGATGCAGATCCAGGCCGTCGATCTCGATGACCTTCAGGGCGCCGGAGGCCACCTGGTCCGCCACGGCGAGCGTGCTCATCCCCGCCGGCCCGACACCGTCCAGGACGCTGGTGCGAATGGCGGCGGCGCTGGCGAGTTCGAGTAGGGGCGCGGGGCGCTCGTACTCCTGCAGGGCCCGGTCCAGGGTCGTCCGCGTTCCGGAGCCCGGCTCCCGCACCACCAACCGGGTGGCCGCGAGCTCGGCGATGGTCACCGGGGTCCGGCGCCGTGCCCACGGATGTGACGGCGGGACCACCACGACCAGCCGATCGCGGGCGACGGTGCCGGAGTGCAGGCCGGGGGGCACCGTCGGGGATTCGATGAACCCGACATCACAGGCGCCGTCCAGCACCAGCTCGGCGACCCTCACCGAGTTGTGGACCTGCAGGTGGATGTTCACCTCCGGTCGCGCACCGCTCAGTGCCCCCAGCCAGCGGGGCATCAGGTGTTCTGCCACGGTCATGCTCGCGCCCACGGTCAGGGTGGCGGACCGTTCGGACTGCAGGCTCTGCGCCACCTCCAGCAACCTGCTCGTCTCGCCGAGGACCCGTCGCGCCCAGTGGGCCAGCACCGTCCCGTGAGGGGTCAGCGTGGCACCCCGCGGATGCCGCCGCAGCAACGGCATCCCGAACTGACGCTCGAGTTCCTTGACCGCCCTGCTCGCGTTGGGCTGTGCCATCCCGACCTTTCTGGCCGCCGCGCTCAGACTGCCCTTCTCGTCGACGCCGACCAGAAGCTCGAGCACGAGCAGGTCGGGCCACCTTTTGGTCATGCGATGAGCATATGGCAACCGTTCCGGTCATGTGTTTCTGATATACATCGATGCCGTACTGCCGGCTTCCGCGCGAGGTGCCGGGCAACCACCCTGGAGCCATGGACACCCCCCTGGCCACCCGGCCGCGCCGCCACACACCCCCGGCGGGGTCGTCTGCGGAGACGGCGCCGCCCCGCTCGGCGCGTGCGGCGGTGCCGGGTACGGCGCGTGCGGCGGTGCCGGGTACGGCGCTGACGCTCTCGGGCACGGCCGTGGCACTGGCGGTCAGCCACCTGCTCCCCACCCTCAACCCGATGCTCGTGGCGATCGTGCTGGGCGCTGCACTCGGCAACATCGTGCGGGTTCCGACCCGTGCCGCGGCGGGCCTGGCCTTCTCGTCCCGGACACTGTTGCGGATCGGGATCGCCCTGCTCGGCCTCCACCTCGTGCTGGGCGACATCACCGCCCTGGGGTGGCAGGTCATCGTGCTCGTCGTCGTCATCGTGGTCCTCGGAATCGTCGGCACCCTGGCGCTGGGCGGCGCGCTCGGCCTCGGCTGGACCCAGCGCCTGCTCATCGCCTGCGGATTCTCGATCTGCGGCGCGGCCGCGGTGGCCGCCGTGGACAGCGTCTCCGACGCCGACGAGGAGGAGGTCCTCACGGCCGTCACCCTCGTCGTCGTCTTCGGCACCCTGATGATCGTCGCGGTCCCGGTCCTGTCGACGGGGCTGGGATTGTCGGACACCGCAGCGGGCATGTGGGCCGGTGGATCGATCCACGAGGTCGCCCAGGTGATCGCGGCCGGCGGCGCGATCGGCGGCTCCGCTCTGGCGGTGGCCACCGTCGTGAAGCTCGCCCGCGTCCTTCTGCTGGCCCCCGTCGTCACCATCATCAGCCTCCACCGGCGTCGGACGACCGGCGCCGACGGCAGGGGCACGCGGCCTCCGCTGGTCCCCGGGTTCATCGTCGCGTTCGTGATCCTGGTCTGCCTGCGCTCGTCCGGGCTGGTCCCTACCACGGCCCTCGACGTCGCCTCCGCGGCGCAGACCGTACTGCTCACGTGCGCCATGTTCGCGCTCGGGACCGGGGTGCGGCTCGCCGCGATGCGCAGGGTCGGCGCGCGGCCGGTCATCCTGGCCGCCGCCTCGACGACGTGGGTCGCGGGACTCGCGCTGGCCGGCGTCCTGCTCATCTCCCCGACGGTCTGATCACCCCGCCGGGGGTCGGGTGAGGCCCCGACTGCCAGCGGTTGACGACCACGACGTGGCAGGTAGCGTCGACGTCCTTGCAGCTCCCACGCGAGGAGGCCGGAATGCGGATCGTCATCATCGGCGCGAGCGGGAATGTCGGCACCGCGCTGCTCCGTCGCCTCCGCGAGACGCGCTCCGGTGAGGAGCTAGTCGGGCTGGTGCGCCGCCCGCCGGATCCCGTCGGCGAGTACCGGGGCGTCGACTGGCGCGCGGTGGACGTCTCCGGCCCGGGGGCGGCCCGCGAACTCGGTCGCCACGTCAGCGGCGCGGACACGGTGGTCAACCTGGCCTGGGGTTTCCAGCCCACCCGCGACGTCCGCTACCTCGAGAGGGTCGGGGTCGGTGGAACGGCCGCGGTCCTCGAGGCCGCGCAGTCGGCCGGGGTGGGGCACCTGGTTCACATCTCCTCCGTGGGGACCTACGCGCCGGGCCGCCACGGTGAGCACGTCGACGAGACCTGGGCGACGACGGGGGTGTCGGGTTCGGCCTACAGCCGACACAAGGCCATGGCGGAGAGGCTCATCGACGAGCACGAGAGTCGCCACGGCGGCGAGGCGGTGCCCGTCGCCCGGATGCGGCCGGGCTTCATCGTCCAGCGAGCAGCCGCGAGCGGGCTGACCCGATACGGACTCCCCGCCTACGTGCCCGCACATCTCGTGCCGCGGCTGCCGCTGCTGCCGCTCGACCGGGCCCTGTGCCTGCCGCTCGCTCATGCGGACGATGTCGCCGACGCTCTCGTCCGAGTGATCGGCCAGGGCGCCACCGGCCCGTTCAACCTCGCGGCCGATCCACCGTTCACCAGGGAGGATCTCGCCGAGGTGCTCGGGGCCCGGCCGGTTCACGTCCCCCTGGCACTGCTCGGGGCGATCGTCGGGCTGACGTGGCGGGCCCGGTTGCAACCGGTGGACCGCGGATGGCTCGACCTGGCGTTCAGCGTGCCCCTCCTGGACTGCGTCCGCGCACGTGACGAACTCGGCTGGGCTCCGTCGTGGGCACCGCGAGAGGCCATGGCCGACCTGCTCGACGGGATCGCGCGCCTGGCCCACACCGGGAGCGCACCCCTTCGACGCAGATCCGTGCCCGATCTGGTGCGCCGGAGCCTGGCCGACGGGCTGATCTCCTCCCGCCGGTTCCCCTGAGCCCCGCTCGCCCGAGCGAGCGGGGCGGGCGCGAGGCGTGGGAGAGGGGCGATCAACCGTGTCGCCGGAGAACCTCGTTCCGCAGCCCCGTGGTGGCCACGTCGGCGATGTGCTTCTGGGCCTTCTTGACCACCGGCCCCGGGAGCTTGATCTTGAGATCAACCTCGAGATCAAAGACGACCTTGGTGGTGCCGTCCCCGTTGTCCGTGAGCTCGTACCGGGCGTTCTGGACCTTCTGGGAACCGCTCTCGACCAGCGACCAGCTCACCTCGCCGTCGTACCACTCGTAGCGCACCACCATCTCGTCGGTGACGCCGTACTGGGACACCCGCTCCCACACGACGATGGGCCACCCCTCGTCGTCGGCCTCCCTGACCTCGACCGCGCGGTGAGCGCTCGACCACTCCACGAGGGAGTCGACATCGGCGAGGACCTCCATGATCTCGGGGACGCCGGCCTCGATCGTGACCACTGACTGCACTGAGACTGCCATGGCCGGAAAGCTACCCGCGCGGGGCCGGCCCGGGAGGAAGATCGGGGGATGAGTTCTCGATCTGCACAGACGGACGACCCGGGGCACCGCAGGGTGGTGTTACTGCGTGGGATCAACGTCGGCAAGGGCGGCCGCATCGCCATGAGCGACCTGATCGAGTGCACCGAGGCCGCGGGCGGGACGTCGGTCCGGACGGTGCTGGCGACCGGAAACGTGATCGTCACCGATGAGCGACCGGTACCCGAGCTGCGCGCGGCACTCGAGGCCGCCTACGCGGAGAGGTTCGGCTACCGGTCCGTGCTGCAGGTCCTCCCGCTCGACGACGTGGCGACGATGGCGTCCTCGTACCCCTTCGACACGCTGCCCGAACACCACGACTACGTGGTGTTCTCGGATGACCCGGAGGTGACGACCCGGGTGGCGGTCGCGATGCACGCGGCCATCCGTGAGGTCGGAGAGGTGGCCGCCGGCACCGACGCGCATGCCGGGGCCAGGATGACCACCAGCAGCACGGAGGCGGTGGCCGAGGGCGCGGGCTGCGTGTACTGGCGGGTCCCCCGCGGCTCGACGCTGACCTCGGACGCGTCCGCGGTGCTCGACGGCCGGGAGAACAAGGGTCACCTCACCACCAGGAACCTCAAGACCCTGGCCCGGATCCTCGCTGCGGGGTGAGTCAGGGGTGAGTCAGGGCCCCTCGACGGACGCACCGATCGTGTCGACGAAGGCCGCGAGCGGCCCGAAGACCGCCGGGAAGATCCCGTCCCAGAAAGCCTGCATCTCGCTGAAGTCGAACATGGGCATCGGTAACACTCCTCGCACGGGGGCGGCGTACGGACTCTCCGCGGTCACCGGGGCTCCCCAGCACCAAGGATCGCGGCAGAGACACCCGTCGCGCAACCCCATGCGTCCCGCGAGTCTCGTCACCGGGCCGACGATCCACCAACTGGCAGACTGCAAACGATGCCTTCCCGCCCCGCACGCCCACTTCTGGCCGCCGCGGCCCTGCTCGTGGTCGCGGCCACGACCGGCTGCTCCGGGTCCGGGCCGGGGCGGACAGCGGGGCCTGCCCTGGAGGAGGCCAGCTCGTCGTCGCGGCCGGCGCCGCCGTCCGCCGAGCAGCGCCCGAGCGCGCCCCCGACCCCCGCCTCCCCGCCTCCCGGGGCCCCGCCCGCTGCGGCCCCACTCATCGCCTCGGCCACGTGGGCGGACTCGGACTTCGGCGTCACCCTGAAGGTCGCCCCCACCCCGGCCGGGCGACAGGCGTGGGGACCCCTCGATGCGGACGCGGCCTGGCAGGAGGTCGTGACGCTCGCCCCGGACGGGGGAACCCCGGGGATGCGGGAGCAGTTCGACTGCCACTGGACGTGGGCGCGGATCCTCGAGCCGGACAAACCGACCTGGAATCTGGAGCCCTGGCGGCCGGTGGTGGCGGCCGAACAGATGCTCGCCGAGGGCTGCAACCCCGGGGGGCCGGAAGTGTAAGGGGGCGGTCCCCGGGTTCGGGGTCCTGGCCCCACCGGTCCGACCCACCGGCTCAGGACTCACCCGCCAGCGAGCCGCGGGGGACCCGGATCAGGCCGGGACGGCGGCCCGGTGCGGTGCGGTCGTGGGGCGCTCTCCCGCGTCCGGATCGCGCGGCCCGGCCACGCCTCTCCGGGCCCGGGGCCCCTGGCCGTCGACGGACCGCCGGACCAGCCCCGCGCACAGCTCGTCCAGCCATCCCCCCACCGTGACACGGGCGCGGGCGGTGTCCGGATAACGGCACCGGACGTGGAGACCGGAACCGTTGACCACGAACCACACCATCACCCCGTCCGTCCGGATGGCCGCGGACACATGCTGCGGTGCCAGGCTCAGGTCCACGTCGATCGGGAGGCGACGGTGATCCAGCCAGGAGATCGCGAACATCCCGGGCGTGTGTGGCATCCCGCCGTACGGCTCGAGCACCGGCCCCAGGGCGTGGGACCCCAGCTCGACGGCATCGCGCACCGCTGCCGCGCAGGCCTTCGGGTCGGGATCCGAGCACTCGACGACCGAGTTGGTGATGAACCAGCCCACGGAGTCGTGCCACTTCTCGTGGTGGCGCGAATGGACGGGCAGCACCGCGCGCAGGCCGACCCCGCCATGACGGCGGAGCACCGTCGTCATCTCCGCCATCGCCAGCGCGACCATCCGCACGCCGTCCGCCGTCGCCGCGGCGTCGAGGGCCGCCACCCCGTCCGGGTCCAGCACGTCGCGCACCTCCACCACCTCCGGCCGCGGGGTCGAGATGTCACCCAGATCGAGTGGGAACACCGGCATGTCACCCCCGGCGAGGATCTGCGCCCACCTGTCGTGCACACGAGGCGGGGCGGGCGGACGCTGCGCCAACTCCCGGGTGTGCTCGGCGAACGCGGCCGCCGGGGGCAGACAGGTCCCCGGCTCGAGGCCACACGCGAGATCGTCCAGGCAGGAGCAGAAATCCCGCAGCAGCACGAGCAGCGACCACGCGTCCACGTGCGAGTGGTCCAGCCCGATCACCACCACCGGGCGCTCGTCCGGGTCCTCGGGTTCCACGAGACACAGCGCGTGCGACGGCGTCGCGAACGGGCAACAGACCTGGTCGAAGACCCTGCGCAGCACCGCTCGGGGGTCCTCACCGTCCCCCGGCTCCTCCACTCTCCAGCCGGTGGGCCGCACAGCGACTGGCTGGAGCCGCAACTCCTCGCCGCCCCCGGCATCACCGTCGAGAACCGTCTGCAGGGTCCCGTGCCGGGAAACCACCGCGAGCCACGCCCGCGCCACCATCTCGCGGTCGGCGGGGAACGGCAGGGCGAACGCGACCGCCATCCACGACCCGGAGCGACGGCCCAGAGAAGCATGGCGCGCCTGGTCGAACGACGGCGGCGTGGCCTCGCCCTGAACTGGGGTGACATGTGTCGCAAACCGGTGCACGACGCCGGACGGGAGCGACATCCGCGTTACGGTGGTGAGCCTCATGGTCCGCACGGTAGGAGCGGCGTGTTACGGGGAAAGGCGCGGATTGTGACGACGACGAGACGGCCACCTGCCCGGGCCGGCCATAGCGGGACGGCCCTCGCCCACGACCTCAGAGGCGACGGGCACCCGGTCGTTCAACTTCACGGCCTGTCCTCGAGCCGACGACGCGACGAGGTGTTCGGGTTGGACCTCACGGCGGGCCGGGACGGTCTGCGGGTCCTGCGGTACGACGCCCGGGGCCACGGCGGGTCACCGGGGTCCGTGGACCCCACGGACTACACCTGGCCGGCTTTGGCTCGCGACCTCCTGACGATGCTCGACGAGTTCTTCCCGGGCCGACGGGTGCACGGGGTGGGGCAGTCGATGGGCGCGGCGACCCTGATCACCGCGGCCGTTGCGGAGCCGGACCGGTTCGCCTCTCTCACCCTCGGGATCCCGCCGACCGCGTGGGAGTGGCGACGCGAGCAGGCGGCCCTCTACGACCTGGCGGCCCGCCAGGTCGAACGCTGGGGAGGGGCGCGGTGGGCCGAGAAGACGCGACAGCCGCCCACGTCACCGGCGATCGACCCCGGACGCCCGTTCACCGTCCCGGACGTGGCGGACGAGCATCTGCCCGCGGCATTCCGGGGCGCGGCCCTGAGCGATCTCCCACCGCGCGCAGAGGTCTCGGGGGTCGACGTGCCGGTGCTCCTCCTGGCCTGGCCGGACGACCCCTCGCATCCGCTCGCCGTGGCCGAGGAACTCCAGGCCCTGCTCCCCGACGCCCGCCTGGAGGTTGCGCAGACCCCGTCCGAGGTGGCGCGGTGGCCCCGGGTGGTGGGCGACTTCGTGCACCGGGCCGGGAACTGACCGCCCGACCGTCCGGTGGCAGGTCCGCGGGCATCGACAGCACACTGGGCCCATGCACGCGACACAACGACAGATCATCGACGCCCTCGGCGTCCGTCCTCGGATCGACCCCGCCGACGAGGTGGAACGCCGGGTGCGGTTCCTGGTCGACTACCTCAGCGCGAGCGGGGCGAAGGGCTTCGTGCTCGGGATCTCGGGCGGCGTGGACTCCTCGTTGGCCGGACGCCTGGCACAGCTGGCGGTGGAGAGGATCCGCGCAGACGGCGGCGAGGCGGTCTTCGTGGGCCTGCGCCTTCCCTACCGCGTGCAGCACGATGAGCACGACGCGGCGATGGCCGTGGAGTTCGTGGGCGCCGACGAGACCCTCACGGTGAACGTCGCCCCGGGCGTGGACGGGCTCAACGGTGAGATCGGGCAGGCGACCGGGACGGAGTTGACGGACTTCACCAAGGGGAACACCAAGGCCCGCCACCGGATGGTCGCGCAGTACGCCGTGGCAGGGGACCGCGGCCTGCTGGTGATCGGTGCCGATCACGCGGCCGAGAACGTCACCGGGTTCTTCACCAAGTTCGGCGACGGCGCCGCCGACCTCCTGCCCCTGTCGGGCCTGAACAAACGCCAGGTCCGGGCGCTGCTCCGTCATCTGGAGGCGCCGCGGCAACTGTGGGACAAGGTGCCCACCGCCGACCTCCTCGACGAGGCCGAGGGCCAGACCGACGAGGAGGAACTGGGAATCGCCTACGACCACATCGACGACTACCTCGAGGGGCGCGAAGTCCCCGAGGGGGCCGCCGAGACGATAGAGGCGACCTGGCACTCCAACCGCCACAAGCGCACGACCCCGGTCGAGGTCGCCGACACCTGGTGGCGGCAGGACGAAAGAGCCGGCGATCGGGCCCACGGTCAGACGGCGCTCGTGGTGATCGACATGCAGAACTCGTACTTCGAGTTCCCCGAACTGGCCGAGGTGCGGGACGAGTTGGTCGGGGCGGTGAACGAGCTCATCCGCACCGCGCACGACGCCGGACGACCGGTGGTCCTGGTCCGGACGGAGCACGCAGAGGACCGCTCCACCTGGACCCTCAACATGCACGAGGACGACCAGGGGTTCGCCTTCCCCGGCACCGATCAGGCGCGGTTCCTCGACGATCTCGTCACCGGGGACCACGTGGAAGTGGTCAAGACCAGGGACAGCGCGTTCTTCCGGACCGATCTGAGGGCCCAACTGGATCGACTCGGCGCGGGCCACCTGCTCGTGTGCGGGGTGTCGACGCACAGCTGCGTGGCGCAGACCGCCATCGACGGCTTCGCCGAGAACCTCCACGTGGCGGTGGCTCGCGGAGCCATCTCCTCCGACAACTCCCCGCTCTCGGAGGCGCTACTGGAATTCCTGAAGGACCAGATGCGCCAACCACTGCTCGATCGTTCGCAGAGCCTGGAGCTGCTTCGCACCGGCCACTGGCCCGGGTGAGCCGAGCGGCCGGCCGGCTCACCGGGAGCCGACCGGCCGCCTCTCGGTGCCGTCCGGGTACCTCGCGAAGCGGGTCTCCTCGTGCGCGTGCACGGGATCGTTCCGATCCAGGTGCCAGGCCCCGAAGACGCCGGCGCGGTACTCCTCCATGGCGGTGACGATGTCCTGGCGGGTGGTGCCGACGAACGGCCCCTGTTGAACGACGGGCGCGCCGATAGGCCGGGCCTGCAGCACGAGGAACGCCGCACCGTCCGGACCCGCGGTCACCGTGACGGCCTCAGGGGCGAGCACTGCCGCGTCATAACCGAGTCGCTGAGCGTCGACGGTCAGGTCGCCGCCGTAGTTGTAGAGGACCCGGGTGGCGGACGGGTCGAACGCCGGGAGTTCGGTACTGACACCGGGGTCGAGGGTGACGATCCAGATGGCGAGGTGACTGTCCGGCCGCGCGGCCCAGGAGTGCGGTGGCGGGTCGAGCGCCCGGACCCCGTCGATCTCGCCGGCGATCACCCGGAACCGGGCGGCGGATCCCTCCTCGCCACGGACGACGACGGGGGTGTCCTCCGACCAGAACATGTCGAAGTACGGCTCCGCGGACTTGTCCTCGGGGGCCAGGTTGAGCCAGATCTGGAACAGCTCCATCGTGTTGGGAGCGTCGGGATCCAGCAGGGGGAACATCTCGGAGTGCGAGATGCCGGCACCCGCGGTGAGCCACTGGGTGTCGCCGTGCCCGAATCGCGCGGCGGCGCCCAACGAATCGGCGTGGTCCACCACGCCGTCGAGGACCACCGTCACGGTCTCGAATCCACGGTGCGGGTGCTGGGGGAAACCGGGGACCTCGGAGCCGTGGTACATCGACCACCCGTCCTTCCCGGAGAAATCTCCCCCGATGGACCGCCCCTCGAGCGAAGCCGCGGGACGCATGGTCCTGCCGTCGGCCGGGGGGAACTCGTCGCGGTGGTGGACGGCGAACAGGAACGGGTCGACGCCCGGCCACTGCGCTCCGAGCGGGACTACCTGGCGGATGGCGGACACTGGCTTCTCCTGTGTGACGGGACGATATTTGCTGTCGCGTCATACAACTTCGGCGGGCGCTGAATTGTTCCCGCCCGCGCCTCAGCCCCGGGCGACGACCCCGGTCACCGGGATCCGCCCGGCGACCGCCTGCCGGAAGTTGAGCACGGCGCGCTGGACGTGGTCGCCGGTGGAGACCACGACCGCACCGGTGGTCCCGCGCTCGCGGAAGATCCGGTCCGTGAACTGCGCGTTCTGGACCGTCGAGTTGGAGTTGCCCTCCTCGGTGATCCGCCACGGCGCGATGCCCGCACCGCGGAGCCAGTCGCCCATCGCGCGGGCCTCCGTGCGACCGTTCTGCGGGACACCCCCGGTCACGATGACGCGGGCGGTCGGGTACTGCCGGGCCAGCCGGAAACCGGTCCGCAGGCGCTCCTCGAGCACCGGCCGGATGCCCCCGTCGGGGTACAGTCCGGCGCCCAGGATCACGATGTCCGTGGTGAACGGATTGATCGTGAGCACCGCCGGATCGTCACTCGTGAGCACGTCCAGGCCGCCGCACATCTGGAGCATCGACGGGTCGACGTGCTGGCACCCCACCATGGTCAGCCCGTTGTACAGTGCCGTGCCCGACGGCATCTCCGCGGAGCCTGCGGACGCGGTCCCCACTCCGGCGCCCAGTGTGAGTGTCAGTGCCGCCGCGGACGCGGCCGCGACGAGACGGGTGTGTGTCCTGCGCACGATGGCGTTCCTCCCCCGATAACGATATGAAGAATTCGTGACCCGATAGTTATCGTCGGACACGGTACCGCTGTTACCTGTGAGGCACGATGGTGGAAAAACCGCCGGGTAACGTGCTCGGCATGCTCGAAGGATACGACAGATCGGCCGCCGTTCGGTACCTCTGCCGGGCGGACCCCGAGCTCGGTCGTCACATCGAGTCCGTCGGTCCGTGCACCCTCACGCCCGCCCCCGATTCCGGTCCGCACGCGCTGTTCGACCGACTGGCCTCCTCGATCCTCTCCCAGCAACTGTCGGTGAAGGCCGCCGCGACGATCGCCGGCCGTCTCCGGGAGCGGGCGGCCGGGCCCCGGCACCTCGAACCCGTTCTCCTGAACACCCTCTCCGATGACGAGATCCGCGCGTGCGGGGTCTCCCGCCCCAAGATCGCCGCGCTCCGCGACCTGGCCGACGCGGTGGGGACCGGACGGATCCCCACTCTGACGGAACTGCGGGGGTTCGACGACGACGAGGTGGTCGACTCCCTGACCACGGTCCGCGGGGTGGGCCGGTGGACCGTGGAGATGCTGCTGATCTTCCTGCTGGACAGACCTGACGTGTTCCCGGTGGCCGATGTCGGCATCCGCCGGGGATTCGAACGGGTCACGGGGCTCGACGGACCGGCCACCGCCACCCAGATGCTCGGCCGCGCCGAGGCCTGGGCCCCGTACCGTTCGGTCGCGTCCTGGTATCTGTGGCGGGCGGTCGACCAGACCGGTCAGGCGGTGCCCGCGCCACCCCCGCCCCCGGTCGGGTAGAACGGACGCATGGCAACCACCGCATTCAAGGGAAACCCCGTCACCACGTCCGGCGAGCTCCCCGCCGTCGGCACCACCGCTCCGGCCTTCGACCTGGTCGGCACCGACCTCGCTCCCGTGACCTCGGAGTCACTGGCGGGCACGCGCGTCGTGCTCAACATCTTCCCGAGCGTCGACACGGGCGTCTGCGCCCAGTCGGTCCGGACCTTCAACGAGAAGGCCACGGGCCTGGACAACACGGCGGTCATCAACGTCTCGGCCGACCTCCCGTTCGCGCTCAAGCGGTTCTCCGCCGACGAGGGGATCGAGAACGCGTCCGCCGCGTCCACCTTCCGCAGCGATTTCGCCTCGGAGTACGGCGTCAAGATGACGGACGGCCCCCTGGCCGGCCTGTGCGCACGGTCGGTCGTGGTGCTCGACGCCGATGGCTCGGTGGTCTACACCCAGCTGGTCGACGAGATCACCACCGAGCCCGATTACGACTCCGCCCTGGCCGCGCTCGGCTGACCCGCCTCGACACGACCGCCGGCCCGCCTCTCCCAGACAGGCGGGCCGGCGGTCGTTCACCCGGCGCGAGCCGGGCACCCCTGCGATCAGGCGCTTCCCGCGGGAACCGGGGCGAACCGGCGGGTGGCGTCCTCGAGCTGGTCGAAGAGAGTGGCCAGCTCCCCCGCGCGCCGCTCGTTCGGCTGGAGACCCTCGTCTCCGAACTCGGTGAACAAGCTCAGCGAGACCTGCTGGCGGACTCCGAACATCCGGAAGTTCGCGATGATCTGGCGCCACTGCTCCACGGCGCGTACTCCGCCCTCGGCGCCGTAGGAGACGAAGGCGACCGGCTTGTCCGCCCATTCCTCACCGAGCACGTCGTAGGCGTTCTTCAGGCCGCCGGGCACTCCGTGGTTGTACTCGGGGGTCACGAAGACGAAGGCGTCGTAGGAATCGATCGCCTCGCTCCACCGGGTGACCCGCTCGTCGTCGTACTGCTTGTCGGCGGCACCCGGCACGGTGGCCGAGGTGAGCAGGGGGACGTCGAAGGATTTGAGGTCGACCAGGTCGTAGGTCGCGTCTTCCCGCGTCGCGGCCTCCGCCGTGACCCAGTCGGCCACCGCCGCACCGGCCCGATCGTCGCGGATGCTGCCCAGGATGATGCCGATCTTCACTGTCTTCTCCTTCGTCGGTCGTTCTGGTGGACACCCTGACCGTACTTGAGTGACACGACACCAATCTACCGTGAGCCGTACACAGTGATCGACGCCACCGCACACACCCGGCCCCGGTCATCCCGTGTGACCGCGTGCGCTATCCCCCAGCTGCGGCCGTCGTGCAGGGCTTCGGCGCGCACCGTCACCGGGCCGACGAGGGGGATCTGCCGCACGTATCTGACGTCGAGCGAGGACGAGCTGACCTCGCGCTCGTGTGGGAACACCGCGGCACCGGCGATCTCCGCGGCGGCGGCGAAAACCCCACCGTGCAGGTTGCCCAGCGGGTTGGCGAGCGCCGGCTCGGGCGCGATCACGGCCTCCACCGCCCGGGTGCCGCCCTGCCCGTCGTGCCCGTGGTCCAACGACAGGCACAACACCTCGGCCAGTGTTCCCGGCGCGAGCGCCGAGGGCCACGGTGGCTCGGAATCGTAGCCGTCCGGGTCGACGACCCCCGAGATCTCCATCGACTTCACCAGACCCGCGGCGATCACCCCGCCGTCGTCGTCGACCACATCACCCCGAGTGGTGAGGCAGGGTCGCGAAGCGCCCGAAGGGGTCCACGAACTGGTCGGCGACCGGCTGGTGCCAGCTCACGGCGCCGTCACCGTCCACGCTGAAGGTCAGCCCCAATCTGGGTTCCGGGCCGTCGTGCGTCGACTCCCTCATCCGGGGACGCTAACACGTGTTCCACTCGTGCCCCGGGGTCTCGGATGGCCGCACAATGGAGCGGTGTCCCCCCGAGCCGCCACGCCACGGACGATCCCCCTGACCGGCGAGGTCCTCACGACGCCTCGTCGCTGGCCCATCCGCACGGCCACCACGGTGATCGCCACGGCCATCGTCATCCTCGTTCTCGCCGCCGCGGCCGGAGGCGCGTGGCTGTTGCTGCGCACCGCCGCCCACAACGCGATCGACACCGTGGACCGGGCCCGGGCCGTCGACGTGGCGGGGGTTCTCTCCGAGCGCGGACCCCGGGCAGCCCTCGATCTGGTGGCCGAGCCACTGTCCGGCGTCGATCTGGTGAGGATCGTCGGGCCCGGGGACCGCCTGCTCGCCGCCCAGGTCACCCGCGGCCTCGAGGACGTGCCGCCCGTCCCCGCCCCGGCGGCCGGCGAGATCGCCAGGCACCAACTCGAGTCACCCGGCGGAGCGGACCTGCGGGTGACGTCGGTCGGTGTGGATCTCGGTGGCGTGACGTTCGCGGTGGAGGTGGGTACGGACACCGACCGGTACGACACCGTTCTCGCCGCGGGCGCGATACTCTTCCTGTCCTTCGTTCCCGTGGCAGGGCTCGCCACAGCGGTGTTCGTGTACTACGCGATGGGGCGCGTGTTGCGGCCGGTGGAGTCGATCCGGTCCCGGGTCGCGGAGATCTCCGCCTCCGGGCGTGGCGAGCGGGTCCCGGTGCCCGAGGCGGAGGACGAGATCGCCCGCCTGGCCCGCACGATGAACGCGATGCTCGCGCGGCTGGACGCCGCACGGACCGCGCAGGTGGCCTTTGTCGGCGACGCCTCCCACGAACTACGCAGCCCGCTGTCCACCCTGTCGACCCTGCTGGAACTGTCGTCGACCTCGGGCACCCCGGTCGACGTGGAGACCGTGGACGACCTCCTGCTGCCCGAGGTCCAGCGGATGCGGTCGATGGTCGAGGACCTGCTCCTGCTGGCGAAGAACGACGAGCGTGGTGTGCCGTTGCGACGCGAGGACGTGGACCTCGACGACATCGTCCTCTCCGAGGTGGCCCGGCTCCGCGGTCTGGGTGGACTCGAGGTCACCGGAACGGTGGAACCCGCCCGTCTGGTCGGCGACCCCGACGCCCTGCTGCGGGTCGTGCGCAACCTGGTCGAGAACGCCCGACGGCACGCGCGTGAGGCCGTGACGATCGGGCTCACCGTGGATCGCACGGACCCCGCGGGACCCCGCGCCGTGATCACCGTCGACGACGACGGCGAAGGGGTGCCGCCCGACCAGCGGGCCACGGTGTTCGACCGCTTCGCCCGACTGGACGCCGACCGCGCCCGGGGCACGGGGGGATCCGGTCTGGGTCTGGCGATCGTCGCCGAGATCACCCGGTCTCACGGAGGCGCGGTGCGGGTCGAGGACTCCCCCGCGGGCGGAGCGCGTTTCGTCGTGGATCTGCCCGTCGAGACCCTCGGAGAGCCGCCCGACCTGCCGTGAGCGCTCCGGGTGGACGCCACCGCGGTCGGCACCTCCGGCCAGGACGCGAGCGGATAGGCTCGTCTGTCGTGTGGGCCCGCCGGAATCGCCTCTCCGACCTCTTCGACGCCGAGGACGCGTGGACCCGACCGTTGCCGGAGAACTACCTCCGGGCCGACGCGGCCCTCGCCCTGGCGATGTTCGCCTGCTCGGCGCTGGGTCTGGAGATCCTCCGGAGCATGGGCGTGTTGGGCGGGGAGAGCGCCCCGCTCTGGGCCCAGTACACGGCCATGGCGAGCGCGGCGGCCCTGCTCGCCCTCCGGCGCCGCCTGCCCCTCCTCACCGGCCTGGGGGCGACCGCGCACCTGTTGATCATCGGCAGCGTGATGCCCCTGGTGATGGGGCAGGTCTCCCAGCAGGTGCTGTACTTCATCGCCGTCTACTCCGCGGTGGCGTGGGCCCGCGACCGGAGGGCGCTGGTGGGGGTCGCGGTGGCGATCGCCGCCGCTCTGGTGGTGTGGATGACCTGGTACCTCGCGCTGGGGTCGGGGATGCAGCAGATCCTCGACTCGCTCGACGACGCCGACCGCTCGTCGGGCCTCGTCCCTCCGGTGCCCGCCTATCTCGTCTACACCGCGCTCATCAACATCGTCTACTTCGGCGGCGCGGCCGCCCTCGGAATCGCCTCCTGGCGAGGTGCCCGCCGCCGCCACGCCCTGGCCGACCAGGCCGAGACCATCGAGGAGCAGGCCGAGGCCCTGCGCGACCGCGCCGTCGTCGAGGAGCGCCTGCGCATCGCCCGGGAGCTGCACGACGTGATCGCGCACCACGTGGCGGCGATCGGTGTCCAGGCCGGTGCCGCGCGACGGGTCATGGGCCACGACCCCGACGCGGCCGCGGGCGCTCTGAGGACCGTGGAGGAGTCGTCCCGCTCGGCGGTCGGGGAGATGCGGTCCCTGCTCGGCGCACTCCGGTCGGCCGACCGGACGACCGATGCCGCCCGGCCCCCCGGCGCGGCGGGGCGGACCCCCGGGGCCTCCGGCGCCGCCTCCCCCGACGATCCATCCGCCTGCCCGGACCACTCCCGATCCGCGGGGCGCGGGATCGCCGACCTCGGCCGCCTCGCGGCCTCTCACGAATCGGCCGACTTCACCACCAGCGTCTCGGTGGTCACGGGCACCGGACACCCGGTCGAGGAGGTCCCGCCGGTCGTCGGCCTGTCCCTGTACCGGACCGCGCAGGAGGCGCTGGCCAACGTCCGGCGGCACTCCACGGCCGACCGCGCGAGCGTCGTCCTGCGCACCGGTGAGGGACCGGGCGGGACCCCGTACGCGGAGGTGGAGATCCTTGACGCCGGGCGCCCCCGGATCGGCACCTCCGGGAGTGGTCTGGGCCTGCTGGGTATGCGCGAACGGGTGCGGTCACACGGCGGGGAGTGCGAGATCGGGCCGCGGGTGACCGGCGGCTACCGGGTACGGGTGCGCCTGCCGTACCGCCCCGACGTGGAGGCCGACCGGACATGAACACCGTCCTGCGGGTCCTCGTGGTGGACGATCAGCCGCTCATGCGGTCCGGATTCTCGATGATGCTCGGCGTGGAACCCGACCTCGAGGTGATCGGCGACGCCGCGGACGGTGCGCAGGCGGTGGAGATGTGTCGGCGACTGCGGCCCGACGTGGTGTTGATGGACGTACAGATGCCGGGCACCGACGGCATCGAGGCGACCCGACTCATCACCGGTGAGGCCCTGGCCAGGGTGCTGATCCTCACGACCTTCGACCGGTACGACTACCTGTTCGACGCATTGCGCGCCGGGGCCGGTGGCTTCCTGCTCAAGAACTCCGACCCGCAGGACCTGGTCGACGGGGTCCGCGCCGTGGGGCACGGCCACGCGCTGCTCGCGCCCGAGGTCACCCGCCGCGTCATCGAACGGCTCACCGCTCCCACGGCACCGGACGCCGGCGACGGGTCACCCGCGCCCGCGGGGTCCCGGCCGGTGGCACTGGACGAGCTCACCGCCCGGGAGACCGAGGTCCTGCGTCTTGTCGCCCGGGGGTTGTCCAACGCGGAGATCGCGCGCACGCTGGTCGTGGGCGAGGCCACGGTCAAGACCCACGTGTCCGCGTGCCTGTCCAAGCTCCACCTCCGAGACCGCGTCCAGGCGGTCGTCCTGGCCTACGAGGCCGGCCTCGTCCACCCCGGCGAGTGAGCCGCGACGAACGGACGGCCGTCCGCCCGCGCCCTGCGTCTCCCCCCTGAGGGGGAGACCTTCCCGGCTCTCCCCGGAGATGTCATCCTCCCGGCTGATCCGCCGGACCGCCCTGGAGCCATAGCGTGGACGCGGTACAGGACACCAGGGAGGACACCATGCTGGAACTCGACGGGCTCACCCGACGATTCGGGGAGACCCTCGCCGTGGACGACGTCGGATTCGAGGTCCCGCGGGGGGCGATGACCGGTTTCGTCGGCGGCAACGGCGCCGGGAAGACCACCACCATGCGGATGATCATGGGCGTTCTGCAGCCGACCGCGGGCACGGTCATGTGGAAGGGCCGGGAGGTGACGGTCGCGGATCGTCGCACCTTCGGGTACATGCCGGAGGAGCGTGGGTTGTACCCGAAGCAGCCCATCCTCGACCAACTCGTCTACCTCGGCAGACTCCAGGGGCGCAGCCCGGAGGGCGCACGTCGGTCGGCGACGGAGTTGCTCGACCGCTTCGGGCTCGGCGACCGTACCGGGGACAAGCTCGAGTCGCTGTCCCTGGGCAACCAGCAGCGCGTCCAGGTCGTCGCCGCGGTCATCGGCGGGCCGGAACTGCTGGTCCTCGACGAACCCTTCTCGGGCCTGGACCCGGTCGCCGTCGACTCCATGGTCGACCTGCTGCGCGAGTACACGAGTCAGGGTGTGCCCGTGTTGTTCTCCTCGCATCAACTCGACCTGGTGGAACGCCTCTGCGACCACCTCGTCGTCCTGGCGGGCGGGCGGGTCGTCGCCAACGGGACGGTGGACGACCTCCGCCGACGTGGCCGCGTCCTGCACCGGCTGGTCGCCGGTACGGACGTCGGGTGGGTCCGGGGTCTGCCGGGCGTCCACGTCGTCGACGTCGACGGTCCCACCGCACTACTGGACCTCGACCGCCCCGAGGTGACCGACCTCGTCCTGCGCGAGGCGATGGCGCGGGGCAGCGTCCGCGAGCTCGCCGAAGTCGTTCCCACCCTCTCCGAGATCTACCGCGAGGTGACGTCATGACCACCACGACCCCCACCCGGTCGCCGGCGACCGAGTCCGCCTGGCGCATCGTCGCCGGTCGCGAGATCATGGTCAAACTCCGCGATCGAAACTTCATCATCTCCACCCTGACCACCATCGCGATCTTCGTCGTCGCCTTCGGGCTGTCGTTCCTCCTCGGCGGGCGCGATGACGAGAAGACCGTCGCCGTCGCCTCGAACGACGCCTCGGCCATCGTGCACGCCGCAGCTGCTGCGGCCACCCCGGACAGGGAGGGCGCCGAGGAGGGGACCGGACCCGGCGCGCAGGCGGGTGTTCCCCCGATCGAGCTGTCCGTCACCGAGGTCGCCGACCCCGCCGCCGCCGAACAGGCGGTGCGGGACGGAGTCGCGGACGCCGCGCTCCTCGGCAGGCCCGGGGCGTGGACCCTCGTCGGGTCGGACGGGGTCGACCCCGGCATCGCCGCCGCGGTGGGTTCCGTGGTCGCCGCCGACGCGCTCGAGCGCAACGCGGCGGCCGTGGGCGCCACCGTCTCCGAGCTGACCGCCGGGTCCGTCGTCGAGGAACGACTGCTCGACCCGGACGGGGCGGCGAACGAGGGCGTCCAGCTCGTCGCCGGGTTCGTCTTCGTCTTCCTCTTCTACATGGCCGCGATCCTCTTCGGTTACGCCATCGCCAACAGTGTCGTGGAGGAGAAGCAGTCGAGGATCGTCGAGATCCTCGCCGCCGCCATCCCGTTGCGCCAACTGCTCGTCGGCAAGGTCGTCGGCGCCACGGCGCTCGCACTGGGGCAGATGGCGATCTTCGTGGCCATCGGACTGATCGGTCTGACGTTCACCGACTACTCGGCACTCCTGCCCTCCGTAGCCGGCGCCGCGGGCTGGTACCTGGTGCTGTTCGTGATCGGCTTCGTGGCACTGGCCTGCCTGTTCGCCGTCGCCGGGGCGCTGGCCACCCGGGCGGAGGACGTCCAGTCCACCTCATCCCCCCTGCTCACCCTCATCATGATCGCGTCCTTCGCGGGACTGTTCCTCCAGGGCACGTGGCAGGTGATCGGCTCGTACGTGCCGATCATGTCGACCGTGACGATGCCGATCCGTCTGGTCGAGGGGACGGCCCACTGGTGGGAGCCGGTCATCGCCGCGGTGATCACCCTGATCGCCGCCGGGGCCGTGATGGTGGTCGCGGAACGGGTCTACCGGCGGTCGATCATGCAGACCGGCGGCAAGTTGACCTACCGCCAGGCGCTGGCGCTGACCGAGTAATCAGGGCCGGGGGCCGGGGGCGGTCAGCCCTCGGCCCCCGCCACCGCGCTGTCCACCAGTCGATAACCCTGCCCGCGCACGGTCTCGATCGATCGGGCGCCGAAGGGGGTGTCGATCTTCCGGCGGAGATACCCCACGTAGACCTCCACGATGTTGTCGTCGCCGTCGTACGCGGCATCCCACACCGCCCGCAGGATCTGGGGCTTGGACACGACCTGGTTCCGGTTCCGGATGAGGTACTCCAGCACCGCGTACTCCCGCGCCGTCACCGGTATCCGCTCGGGGCCCCGACGCACCTCCCGTGCGGCGGGATCGACCTCGAGGTCACCTGCGACGAACGAGACGGGCCGCTCGGGGGCCCCTCGCCTGACCAGCGCCCTGAGCCTGGCCTCCAGGACGACGAACGAGAACGGTTTGACCAGGTAGTCGTCGGCGCCCAGGTCGAACGCGTCCGCCTCGTCGTACTCCCCGTCCTTGGCGGTGAGCATGAGCACGGGGGTCCAGATCTCGCGGCGACGCATCTCGCGCACCACCTCGTAGCCACTGCGCCGCGGCATCATGATGTCGAGGACCACCACGTCGAAGTCGCCCTCGGAGGCCATCTCGAGGCCGGTCTCCCCGTCCGGGGCCGTCTCGACCGCCCATCCCCCGGCGGCGAGCCCACGCCGGACGCTCTCGAGGAGCGCCGGTTCGTCGTCGACCACGAGTACCCGCATGCAGTGCCCTCCGCCCGAATCCCGTTCGCCCGAGTGGACCGCGACGCCTACTCGGCGGCCGGGTCGATGTCGTGGTCCATCTGGTCGGC
The DNA here is from genome assembly GCF_003052165.1 of Dietzia sp. JS16-p6b. Taxonomy (NCBI): domain Bacteria; kingdom Bacillati; phylum Actinomycetota; class Actinomycetes; order Mycobacteriales; family Dietziaceae; genus Dietzia; species Dietzia sp. JS16-p6b. The sequence goes on from NZ_CP024869.1 coordinate 3,348,683, forward strand.
GGGGACCAACGAATCCGCATGACGCCGGACCACCTTGGCCGGCACCCCGGCGACGGTCGTGTGCGGCGGCACCCGGTCCAGCACCACCGATCCGGCGGCCACCCGCGAGCAGTCGCCCACGTGCACGTTGCCCAACACGATGGACCCGGCCGACAGCAGCACTCCCGAGCCGATCTTGGGGTGGCGGTCTCCGTCCTCGTTGCCGGTCCCCCCGAGCGTGACCCCCTGGAGGATCGAGACGCCGTCACCGATCACGCAGGTCTCGCCCACGACGATGCCGGTGGCGTGGTCCACCAGGATCCCGGAGCCCACGCGCGCCGCCGGATGGATGTCCATGGCGAAGACCTCGGAGACCCGACTCTGGAGGAACGAGGCCGCCATCACCCGTCCCGACCTCCACATCTCGTGCGCGACACGGTGGATCTGCAGCCCGAGGAAACCCTTGGCGAACAGGTAGGGCACCAGGTAGTTGGGATAGGCCGGGTTGCGCTCGAAGCTCACCACGAGATCCGCGGCGACCGCCTCCAGCACGTGCGGATGGTCGACCAGGACCGCCCGGATCTCCTTCTCCAGGACGTGCCGGCCGATCTCGGGGGTCGCGATCCGCGAGGCCGCGAGCCGAGCGAGGGATTCCCCCAGATCGTCGCACCCGTCGACCAGATCCAGGACGAGCCCCGCGATGAGGGGCTCGTCGCGGCTCTGCGTGGCGTCCACGGACAACCGATCCCACACGGCACGGACGGAGGCGTCGGCTTCCGTCTGCGGGACGCAGGGGTTCTCGATGCTCAGCTCGATGGTCACCCGGTACAGGGTAGGCCCGTTCCGCTCTGCTGGTCGAGTCACCTCGCCGATCCGGTACGGCACGCACGGCACCCGACGCCGGTCGCACCGGTCCCGCCGTCTCGGGCAGGATGGGGTCATGATGCTCATCAACGTGGTATTCGACGTCAAGCCCGAGTACGCCGACTCGTGGCTCGAGATCACCCGTGACTTCACCGAGGCCACCAGGGCCGAACCCGGCAACCTGTGGTTCGACTGGTACCGCTCGCCCGACGCCCCGACCACCTTCCTGCTCTGCGAGGCGTTCCGGGACGGGGACGCTCCCGCCGAACACGTCGGGTCGTCCCACTTCACGGAGTTCACCGGCTCCGCAGCGCGGTATCTCCAGCGCACCCCGCGGATCATCAACACGACGGCCGAGGGCGAGCAGTGGGGGACGATGGGCGAGATCACCGTCGACTAGCCGGACCGGGTGGCGACCCGCCGCCCGGCCGGGCGTGCGCTGCGACCGGGCCGTGGTGAGAGCGGGCCGTGGTGCGAGTGGGCCGTGGTGCGAGTGGACTCAGCCCACGCTGCCCAGTGCGGCGCCGAGGAGGGCGGCCGGGTCCGTCGGCCACCACTGGCCGTAGTCGATCGCGTAGACGCGGTTGAGGTCCGAGACCACACCCCCGACCGTCACCTGCTGGCGGATCGGGAGCTGATGAATCGTGGCGCTGGGGTTGAGGCGCCCCCCGGAGCCCCAGTCGTGCTGCCAGAAGTACTGGCCCAGTCCACGCTGGCGGCACCAGTCGATGGTCGGGGCGTTGGCGTACACGCCGAGTTTCATCCCCGCACCGTGCAGGTGGACGCGCCAGCGCTCGAGGTACGGGGCGATCTGGTTGTCGAACTGCCACCGGGTGGGGTTGTCGTCGATGGCCACGTACATGGGCACACCGCTGGGTCCGCCCGCCGACCGGTGGATACCGAGTCCGATCGGGGCGTGGCGGTCGCCGCCCGCGGCGCCCTCCTTCCAGTCGGCCGTGGTGTCCCTGCCGAACTGGTAACAGGAGACCATGTTGAGTCCGTGCGCCCGGAAGTCGTCGACCTCACGACGCAGGAGCGGCTTGCCGGTCATCCACTCGGCCCCGGGACGGCGGTTCGAGCAGTACCGCACCGCGCCCATGTGACCGGCCGCCCGGACGGACGCGGCCGACGGCGGGCCCGACGCGTAGTCCAGCAGGGTGCCGATCGGGACCCCTGCGCCCGCACCGGGGAGCGCGCCGAGCGGTTCGGGAATGGATGACTGGGCACCGGCCGCAGGGGTGAGGCCCGCGGCGAGGGCACCGGCTCCGGCCGCGCCGAGGCCGGCGCGACGGAGGAAGGTACGGCGGTCGAACGTCATGGGGAACTCCGGGATGTCGGTCTAAGACGAAGGGCGGGTGTGACGCGTGGGATCCCACCCGCCTCAGGCGAGTCTGTCACACGATCATCGCGGCGTCTCCCCCCGCGTTACCACACGGGTGCCGGACCACGACGCAGGCGCGACTGGTTGACTGTCACCCATGAGCCGTACGCCCCGATGGTCCGCCTCCGACATCCCCGATCAGACAGGACGCACGGCCATCGTGACCGGGGCCAACGCGGGGATCGGCCTGGCCGCCACGCGAGCCCTCGTCGCGCGTGGCGCGAGGGTGGTCATGGCGTGCCGGGACCTCGGGAAGGCCGAGGCCGCCCGGGCCTCGCTGCCGGCCGGGGGCCGGGACAGGGCGCAGGTCCGTCGGTTGGACCTCGCCGACCTCGACTCGGTGGACGAGTTCGTCGCCGGGACCGCGGACCGGGTGGACGTCCTGATCAACAATGCCGGCGTCATGAACCTCCCGCACTCACGGACCGCCCAGGGCCACGAAATGCAGTTCGGCGTCAACGCACTCGGTCACCATGCGCTCACCCAGGGGCTGCTGCCGCAGCTCACCGATCGCGTGGTCTGGCTCGGGTCACTCGCGCACCTGCGGGGGCATGTCGATCCCGACGATCTGAGCATGGACCTGCGCGGGTACCGACCCATGGCGGCCTATGCCAACTCGAAGCTGGCCTGCATCATGCTCGCCTACGAGTGGCAGCGGCGGCTCGGCCGCGAGGGCAGTACGGTCCGGTCAATGGCCGCGCACCCCGGGTACACCGCCACCGAACTCCTCCGGCAGAGCGGCCGCCCCGCCGCCGACCGGTTCTTCGAGTTGGGCAACTCGATCTCGTGGGCCGGCCTGACCCCGGAGATGGGCGCGCTGTCCGTGCTCTACGCCGCCACCGTGCCGGACCTGCCGGGCGCGACGTTCGTGGGCCCCGACCGCCTCGGTGGGCTGAGGGGGCATCCCGCCATCGTCCGATCGAGTCGCACGTCCCACGACAGGCGCGTCGCCGCAGCGCTCTGGGAGCGGTGCTCGGAGATGGCGGCCTTCCGGTAGCCCGTTCCGCGGTGGACTCAGGCGAGCCCGGACGCGGCCAGTCCCTCGCGGAGCCGGTCGAGGTGCTCCGGCGGGCCCTGGAGCAGAGGCATGCGGAGTCGATCGGATCCGATCAGGCCCTGCATCTTGAGGGCGGCCTTGATCTGGATCGCTCCCTGCGAGGTGTGCATGATCGCGTCGACGGCCGGGATCAGACGGGTGTGGATCTCGCGGGCCCGGGGCAGGTCGCCGGCGTCGACGGCGTCGACCATGGCCCGGTAGTCGTCACCGGCCACATGCCCGACCACCGAGACGACCCCGGTGGCCCCCAGCGCGAGGAACGCGAGGTTGAGCACGTCGTCGCCGGAGAACCACAGCAGCTCGGTCTCGGCCATGAGCCGGCTGGCCTCGAACAGATCGCCCTTGGCGTCCTTGACCGCACGCAGACCCGGGATCTCCGCCAACCGCCGGATCGTGTCCGTGGCCAGCGCGGTACCGGTCCGCCCCGGGATGTCGTAGGCCATCACGGGGCGGCCGGCGGCGTCGGCGATCATGCGGAAGTGCTCGACGATCCCGTGCTGCGTGGGTTTGTTGTAGTACGGCGTGACCACCAGGAGGGTGTCGGCGCCCCGTTTCACCATCTCGGTGGCCGCGCGGATCGAGTGCTCCGTGTCGTTGGTGCCGCACCCGGCCATCACCGCCACGCGGTCTCCCACCGCGTCGACGACGGCGGCGACCGCGTCGTAGTCCTCCTCGTCGGTCGTGGTGGCGGACTCGCCGGTCGTGCCGTTGACCAGCAGTCCGTCGTGGCCGTGGTCGGCCAGATGGACAGCGAGTCGCTGGAGACCGTCGAAGTCGATCGAGCCGTCGTCGTGCATAGGGGTCACCATCGCGGTGATGACCCGACCGAAGGGATTGTCCGACATGGGCACCAGGATAGGCGTTGCCGGATGATCGTCACCCCGGTGCGGCCCCCGCGGTGACGACCGGAGGCACGTCGAGGGCCTCGCGGTTAGGGTCGACACCACCCCGCACACACCACCACAGGAGGACCGCATGAGTTCGGAGAAATCCCCCGAGACCCCGGAGGACCTGGGCAACACGATCGACGGCACACGGGTGGGCGACGGCAGCGCGCCGGATCCGGCGACCGCGCAGGACGCCTCCGGAATCGACCCGGATGCGCCGGGCAGCGGTGGCCACAGTGACGGGCAGAGTGTCGGCCCCGGGGACGGGACCGCGACGACGGGTTCGCGCGGCCTGGAGGAGCAGAAGCGGATCTACCAGACCCCGGAACAACCTGACCACGCCCTGGGCGGAAGTGAGGGCACCGCCGACGGGATGTAGACCCCGGGAGGGTCAGCGCACCTTGTCCGGGTTGGTGTCGAGGAAACGGCCCAGCGTGTTGTCGACGACGAGGTGTGCCACCTCGTTGGTCGTGGCGACCCCCACGCGCAGCGTGGCGACCAGAGCGTTCTGCAGCATCGAAACCTCCCAGCGAAAGATGTGACTGCCGTCACTGACGGCTGTCAGCCTACGCCCGGTCGCGGGGGACCGTAGTCACATCAGCGAAAAAAGTTGGACGGCCGTTCTGGTCGCCCGGCCCGCCCCGGCCAGGGTGGGGACGACGATACTATTGCTGTTGTATCAGCTATGGGTGGGGGTGCCGTGTCCGGTCCAGAGGTCAGAATCCATCGATCGTCCACGCGTTCCCACACCGGCGGGGGGTGGCTGGACTCGCGCCACTCCTTCTCCTTCGCCCGACACCAGGACCCGATGAACACCCACTTCGGGCGACTCCTGGTCAACAACGACGACCGGATCGCGCCGGGCAGCGGGTTCGACACCCACGGCCACCGCGACATGGAGATCATCACCTGGGTCCTGTCCGGTTCTCTGGTCCACCAGGACTCCGAGGGCCATAGCGGGATCATCTACCCCGGGCTCGCCCAGCGGATGAGCGCGGGGTCGGGAATCCTGCACTCCGAGCGCAATGACGGCTGGCGCGACGGTTCGATCCAGCACTCCGAACCGCCCACCGAGCCGGTCCACCTGGTCCAGATGTGGGTCGTCCCCGACTCCACGGGCGGAGACCCGGGCTACGAGCAGTGCGAGATCGAACACGGCGAACTGGAGAACCGTCTAGCCGTCGTCGCCGGAGGCCTCCGTGCCCACGCCGACCGGGCCGCCATCCGCATCCGCAACGACAGCTCCGCCCTCCATGCGGCGCGCCTCCATCCGGGCAGGTCGGTACAGCTCCCCGACGCGCCCTACCTCCACCTCTACGTGCCCGTCGGCTCGGTCGAGCTGGAGGACTGCGGAGAGCTGTCGACCGGCGACGCCGCGCGGCTCACCGCCACGGGCGGCCGACGGGTCACCGCCGGCACGGACTGCACAGACGGTGCCGAGATCCTCGTGTGGGAGATGCACGCGGGGATGACGATGCTCGACGTGAGAGGACACTGACGACGATCTCAGTCGGGGTCGGTGGGCTGCTCGAGTGGGTTCGGCGCGCCGTCGTCCTCCTCACCGTTCGGGATCCGGTGGAGCGGGCCGATCGGTTCGGGCGAGGGTGTGGTCTCGTTCTTCTCGAACTCCTCGGGCGAGTATGCGCGGTCCCACTGCCTCGTCACAGTGGGCGTACGTTCGCCCAGATCGGCGGAGATCCCCTTGACCAGGCTGTACATCATCACGAAGCCCATGACGAAGAAGGGCAGACCGATGACGGTGATGACCTCCTGGAGGGCGGTGAGTCCACCCGTTCCGGTTCCGGCGAGCAGCGTCGCGGCCACGGCGCCCATGAGGACGCCCCAGATCACACGCTGGTGCGTCGGCGACGGCGAGACGGTGTCGTCCTCCCCCGAGGCCATCATGTCCACGACCATCGCGGCGGAGTCGACCGACGTGGTGAAGAAGATGACGACGATCAGCACGGCGATCCCGGAGACGAGGGTCGCCAGCGGGTAGTTCGACAGGAACGCGAACAGCGCACCCGGGATGTCACCGTCGTCGACCACCGCCTCCACCAGTCCACCGGGCCCGTTCAGCTCGATGTCGAACGAGGCCATGCCGAACACGCCGAACCACACGATGGAGAAGGCCACCGGGAGGACGAGCACCCCGAAGACGAACTCGCGGATGGTCCGGCCACGGCTGATCCGGGCGATGAAGATGCCGACGAACGGCGACCACGTGATGGTCCACGCCCAGTAGAAGACGGTCCAGGTGTTCTGCCACGTCGCCAGGTCACCGTCGGCCGGGAACACGTTGTTCCAGAACGCCAGTTCAGGCAGGGTCGAGGCGTACACACCGAAGGTCTCCACCGTCCCCTTGAGCAGGAACAGGGTGGGTCCGGCGATCACGATGAAGGCCAGCAACGCGACGGCCATGGCGATGTTGACGGTGGACAGCCGCTTGATCCCCTTGTCCAACCCGGCGGCGACAGAGATGCACGCGACCGTGGTGACGACACCGATGACGAGCACCTGCACCAGCGGCGACACGGTGATCCCGAAGAGCTCGTTGAGTCCGGCGTTGATCTGGAGGGTGCCGAGCCCGACGGAGGTCGCCACACCGAACACCGTGCCGACCAGCGCCACCACGTCGATGGCTTTGCCGATCGGTCCGTAGACGCGGTTGCCGAGGATGGGCGCGAAGATGGAGCTGACGCGCGGGGGCATCTTGCGCTTGTAGATGAAGTAGGCGAAGGCCAGAGCGGGCAGCGCGAAGATCGTCCAGGTGTGCAGCCCGAAGTGGTAGAGCGTGAAGGCCATGGCCTCCTGGGCCGCCTCCCTGCTCCCCGGATCGACCCCGCCGCGGGGCGGGGTGGCGAAGTGCGAGATCGGTTCGGCCACGCCCCAGAACATGAGGATGGTGCCGATCCCGGCGGCGAACAGCATGCCGAACCAGGCCGCTGTGGAGTGCTCGGGCTCCTCGTCGTCGGCACCGAGCCGGACGTGGCCGAACCGACTCAGCGCGATCCACAGCAGGAAGAGCAGGAAGATCGAGACCCCGGCGATGTAGAACCACCCGAGGTTGGTCATGATCCATCCCGAGGCGGCGCCGAACACCTCTCCCACCCAGTCCCCCGCCACGAACGTGACCACCACGAAAGCGACGATGACCGCCACAGTCGTGAGGAAGATCCCCGGGTCCGTCCTGAGTCTCAGTGCGCGCGTTATCCGTTCGGACATGGTCTCCCTCGTCTGTTCGGTGTGCTTGGCGGCGGTCCCGCTGCCCGGGCCCGGACTCAGTAGGCGAAGTTGTGCACCACGAACACTTTGCCGCCGGCCGAGTAGGCGATCCCCATTCCCGCCGAACGGTACCCCGGGTCGATCAGGTTGTCGTTGTGGCCGGGTGAGTTCTTCCACAGGTCGACCAGACATACGGCCCCGCAGTGCGTCCCCGCGGCGACGATGTTCTCCCCGAAGCCCCGGCTCAGCAGGGCCTGGTTGTGGTAGACGGCGTCCTGGGCGGCCAGCCTGTCGGCCCAGGCCTGAGCCTCGCGGTCCAGATCGGCGTTGGGGGCGAGGACGCGGAGACCCTTCGACACCCGGTACGAGTCGATCTCGCGGACGATGCCCTCGCGCAACCCCCCGGAGACGGGTCGATACATCATCTCCGTCGAGCCGACCGCCGCCCACACCTCGGCCGGCACCGCGGCACGGGCCTGGGAGATCAGCCCGTCCACCACGTGCTGCGGGATGAACGGCGGTAGGGCCTGGGCGGAGGCCGTGGCGGCCCCACCACTGATCAGAGTGGCGGAGGTGACGGCGATTGTCGCGAGTGACGCGGTGAGCCTGGAGCGCATGGAGGTGATCATGCCGTTCCGGCGCGCCTGAAGCGAGTCGATTGACGGATGAGGTAGCGCCCCCGCGTTACGGCCGTGACCTGCGAATATCAGTGTTACTGGTGGTACTGAAGTTAACGTGGGACCAGGAACAGACCGGCGCCCGGCAGGACCTCGACGGTCACCGGAAGTGGCGCCACGGCGTCACCGTCGGCGAACGCCTCCACCTCCGGAGCGTCGATGCGGACCGACCTGCACCGCCTCGTGGTGACCCCACGGAGGCCCACGTGGGTGCCGGAGTAGATCCTGCGGAAGTGCCACGCCAGCCGGGGCTTGGAGATCCTGCCGACGTAACACACATCGAACAGGCCGTCGGATCGATCCGCGTCGGGGGCGATCCTCATGTCTCCTCCGTAGGTCCGGGTGATGGCGAAGGCGCTGAGAAGGACCTCCGCCTCGATGGTCTCCTCCCCCGGCTCACCGGCGTCGAAGGTCATGCGGAACGGGCGGGGCCGGTAGGTCGGGAACTCGATGACCGAGGCCAGGACGTAGCGAAGCGGCCCCCGGAGGATCGACATCTCGTTGACGCGACGGTTGACCGCCGAGTCGAGCCCCGCGCACAGTACGGACGCGAAGAGGCGGGGCGCGCCGCCGTCCGGAGTGGCCCGGCCCAGGTCCACCTGCTCCACGCGACCGGCGGCGACGACATCGGCGGCGGCCTCGGGACTGGTCAGCGGGATGCCGTACTCACGGGCGAGGTCGTTTCCGGTGCCCGCCGGGATGATGCCGATCGGGACACCCGAGAACGCCTGTGCCTGCACGGCCAGCGAGACCATCCCGTCCCCTCCGCACACGACGAGGGCGTCCACCCCGTCGGCGACAGCCTGCCGGGAGAGGTCGAGGGACTCCTGCGCGTGTGCTCCCCTCAGGGACTCGACCTCGAGCCCGTGCGAGCGCAGCCTCGCTGCCGCCCTCTCCGCGATCCGCTCGCCGCGCCCCCCACCGGCGGCCGGGTTGATCAGCATCGCGACCGTCCGGATCCGGCGGTCGGACGGCGTCGCGCTCACGGGACCAGTGTCCCCGGGTTGCACACGCCCCGCGGATCGACGGCGTCCTTGACCGCTCGCAGCATCCGCACCCCCACCTCGCCGATCTCGGCCGCGAGGTAGGGCTTGTGGTCCACGCCGACGGCGTGATGGTGGGTGATCGTCCCGCCCGCACGCATGATGGCCTCGGACGCCGCCCGCTTGGCGTCCGTCCACTGGGTTATGGGGTCCTCGCCACGCTGGCCCGCCACCACCGTGAAGTAGAGCGAGGCCCCCGTGGGGTAGACGTGACTGATATGGCACATGACCAACGCGGGGGTGCCGCTGGACTCGAGCGAGTCGCTCAGGGCCCGGGCGACGGCCTCCCGTAGCGCGGACAGGTTCGACCAGTCGGTGGCGGTCTCCAGCGTCTCGACCAGCGCGCCGTTGTCGATCAACGAGTCTCTCAGCACGGGCGCACCGAAGCGGCCGTGCTCCCACGCCTCGGCGGGGCCGGCGCCCAGCGACACGGCCCCGTGGGCGAGCAGCAGCGCCCGTGTCTCGGCGTGGCGGGACCCGGTGTGGTCGGCCGTGCCCTCGAAGAGCGTCAGACACAGGCATCCTGCGGCCTGACCTCCTCCGGCGTCCGCCCCCTGGCCGATCGCCTCGGTGGCGGTGGCCAGGTTCACGGCCGTCTCCGATTCGTCGGACAACCGGATGACGGTCGGCCCCGTGCCCTGTTGCTCGACAGCACGCAGTGCCGCCGCGCCGGTGGCGAAGTCCGGGAAGCGGAACGCCTCGTGTCGGACCGTCTCCGGCACCGGGTGGATCCGCAACCGCACCCTGGTGCACACACCGAACGCGCCCTCGGATCCCAGCAGCCACTGCCGGAGGTCCGGCCCGGCGGCCGAGGCGGGGGCCCGGCCCGCCTCGATCACGCCGACCGGCGTCACCACGGTCACCCCGCGGACCATCTCGTCGAAACGCCCGTAGCCGGCCGAGGCCTGCCCGGACGACCGGGTCATGGCGTACCCGCCGAGGGTCGCGTAGGGGAAGGACTGCGGGAAGTGCCCCAGCGAGAATCCGTGGTCGGCCAACAACTCCTCCGCCCGGGGGCCCGACAGGCCCGCCCCGAGGACCGCCTCGCCCGACTCGGGGTCGATCGACTCCAGGGAGTCGAAGTGCACGAGGTCCACCGAGATCACCGCCCGGTGGCCGCCGGCGTCCGGGTTCAGCCCCCCCACCACGGAGGTCCCGCCGCCGAAGGGGACCATCGCGACCCCCTCGCGGCCGCACCAGTCCAGCAGGGCCGACACCTCGTCGTCGTCGCGGGGCGCGACCACCGCGTCGGGGCAGTCCACGTGCGGCCTCAGGCGCCAGGAGAGCAGGTCCGGTGTCGACTTCCCCCTCGCCCGCGGCAGTCGCTGCGCGTCGTCGGTCGAGAGGTTGCCCTCCCCCACGATCGCGGCGAGAGCCACCAGGTCGGGTCCGGTGAGGCGGGACGGGGAGGCCGTCACCGCGCCGGGGTCGAAGTGCAAGCCGCTCTCGGCGGTCACCCCGAGCACGTCGCGCAGGAGCCCACGGATGCCCTCGCCCAGGTCCCTGGCCTCCGCCTCGGTGCCCCATCGGGACAGTGCCATCGGAGGTAGCGGGAGGTTGTCAGCGGAGTTCATGTCGCCCATACTGGAACAGTAAACCTCAATCTGTTCCGTTTTCGGCGATTCCGTTGTGGGCGATCTCGACGACGACGGGCACCGAGAGCGCGAGGTATCGCGCGCAGGGCGCCACGCGCCAGTCAGGAGTCCCGGTGACCTCGACCGCCCCGGTGCCGTCGTCCGCTGCGGCACCGTTCCTCACCCCGGCACCGACCCTCACCCCGGCAGCGGCGACCGGCCGCACCACCGGCACCCGCGACCGCGCGCTCACGGCCGCCCGCACCTCGATCCTCGAGATCGGCGCCACGCGCACGACGATGGTCGAGGTGGCCCGCCGCTCCGGCGTCGGGCGGACCACCCTCTACCGCCACTGGCCGGACGCCACCGCGCTCTTCGCCGACCTGCTCACCCGCGAGCTCACCGAGGTCGTCGAGCGCGTCGACCCCTCGCTGCCCGGTTCCGCTCCGCAGGACGCGGACGAACTCGTCCGGCTGCTGTGCACCTTCGCGGACGAGGTGCGGACCAACCCGCTGCTGGACGCGTTCCGCAGGCACGAGTCCGCAATGCTCTCCGAGTACGTCTTCCACAGGCTCGGCACCTCACAACGCCATCTCGTCCACGTGCTCCGAACCCTGCTCTCGCAGGTGATCACAGACGATCCCCGCCTCGCCGGACGCGACGCGGACCGTACCGCCGCCATGCTCTTCCTCGCCGTCCAGGGCCTGGTCCTGTCGGCCCCGCTCGCCGATCCCCCGCTCGACCCGGACGGCTGGCGCACCGAACTGCACCTGCTCATCAGGGGGTACCTCGGCCTGTGACCGCTCACACCGCCCCGGGCGGCTCGGCTCGCGCCGAGTCCCCGCACACCACCGCCCTGTCCGCCGCGCGGCGAGCGCGCGAGCTCGCTGAACTGCGCGGGCGCGACACCCCCGTGGATCTGGTGGTGATCGGCGGGGGCATCACCGGCGTCGGGATCGCGCTCGACGCCGCCTCCCGCGGGCTCGAGACCGTCCTCGTCGAAGCGCACGATCTGGCGTTCGGCACCAGCCGGTGGTCCTCCAAGCTCGCCCACGGCGGGCTGCGTTACCTCGCCACCGGCAACGTCGGAATCGCCCGCCGCTCGGCCGTCGAGCGCGGGATCCTGCTCGAGCGCACGGCCCCCCACCTCGTGCGCCCCCTGGCCCAGGTCGTCCCCGTGTACCGGGGCACCCCGCCGCTGGGCGCGGTACTCCCGGGGTTGGGGTTCGCCGCGGGAACGCTGCTGTCCCGCCTCGCCGGCACCCCGGCCGACAGGCTGCCCGGCGCGCGCGTCCTGAGCGCGGGGTCGGTCGCGCGGTACGTCCCCGGGGTGAGGCGTCACGGACTGGTGTTCGGACACCTCAACTGGGACTGCCAACTGGTCGACGACGCCCGACTGGTCACCGCGGTGGCGCGGACCGCGGCCGGACTCGGAGCCCGGGTGCTCACCCGGGTGCGCGCCCTGGAGGCGAGCGGGTCGCAGGTCACCGTCCGCGACGAGCTCGGCGGGAGCCGAGGGGAGAACGGGGACGGCGACGAGTTCACCCTCTCCGCGCGGGCCGTCGTGAGTGCCACCGGCGTCTGGGCCGGTGAGACCACACCGGGCGTACGCGTCCGACCTTCGCGCGGCACCCACCTCGTGATCAGATCGTCCGCGTTGGGCGACCCGGCGGGCGCCCTCACCGTGCCCGTGCCGGGCGAGACCAACCGCTTCTGCTTCGCCATCCCCGCCGAGTTCGATCGTCTCCACGTGGGGCTGACCGATGTGGACGCCCCCGGACCGATCCCCGACGTGCCGACGCCCGACCGGCACGAGATCGATTTCCTTCTCGACGTGATCAACCGGGCCCTCGAGACCGGACTGACCCGGGACGACGTGGTGGGGACGTTCGCGGGGCTGCGCCCGCTGGTCGACTCGGGTGACGGCCACACTGCGGACCTCTCACGCGACCACGCGCTGATCACCGCGGACAACGGTCTCATCTCCATCACCGGCGGCAAACTCACCGAGTACCGACTCATGGCCGAGCAGGCAATCGACCTGGTCGTACGGAAGACCGGGATCGCCGCGGCGCCGTGCCGCACCGCCGATCTGCCGTTGGTCGGGGCCCCCGGCCACCGCGATCACGCGCGACCGAGCCCCCCGGCGAGTGCGCTCCCCGCGGCCCCCTCGGTCGGGCGACCCACGTCTGCGGTCCGGGGCCGCCTACCGGCGTCGCTGGTGGCGCGCTTCGGGCAGGAGTCCGCCACCGTGGTGGCCGAGAGCCTGCTGGACCGGCCGTTGGAGCGTGTGGCGGACGGACTCGACGTCACCCGCGCCGAGTTCTCCTTTGCCGTCACGCACGAGGGCGCGTTGACCGTCGACGACATCCTCGACCGTCGCAGCCGGGTCGGGCTCGTGCCCGCCGACCGCGCGGACGCCGAACCCGTCGCGCGGGAGGCGCTCGACGCCGCGCGGTGATCGGCGGGCCGGCGTCAGGACAGCGTGCGGGGTGCCTGGAACTCGGCCTCGAACCGCTCGAAGGAGAACGTGCCGAGCGCCCGAGCCCGATCGAGCCCCAGCTCGCGGATCGCCCCGGCGATCCGGCCGATGTGTCGATCCCCGTCCTCCGCCCCGGCGGCGATCGACACGCGCGCACCCCCCAGGGGACGGAACCGGCCGCCTGCGACTTTCGCACCCGCGCTGACCAGGACAGGCCTGCCGTCGAGGACCTGGATGCAGTTCATCCCGAGGGAGTGACGACCGGGCACCGGCACTCCCAGGCGGGTGTCGAACATGAGGTCGATCCCCCCTGTCCCGGAGGACCCGACGGCCCCCAGGCGGGCGTCGTCGAGCGCTCCGCCGGCCGTGCCGACCATGTCGCCCTTCCACTTGGGAAAACCCCAGAGCTCGTTGCCGGCCGCGAGGGTGAAATCCTGGTCGACAGGAAGCTCGTGGATGTGCTGACGCACCCCGACCCCCGGGACCTTGACCTGGAACGCCAACCCCACCTCGTGGTACCCACCCAGGACGTTGCCCGGGACATCGTGATAGCGGACGTGGATCACCGTGACCGGAGTCCGACCACCCGGTAGCGAGACCGGCTCGGCCCTCGCGGAGTCCAGGACGGCGGACTGGGGCCCGGAGGCGATCAGACGCCTGGCGACGGCGGCCCGCGACAGGAAGGCGGCACCCGATATCGAGGCGGAGACGACGGGGACCGGGAACGTGATCTGGCGACCCGCGACGACACGGGTGGTGGGAGAACTCATACTCCGACGTTAGCGGGTGCGGTAACAGGTTTCACTGCATTCGATCGCTAACACCACGCCGGGCAGGGCGGATAGACCACGTAGAGACGGGCACGCGGCCCGTCCCACGCGGAACACACCGCGTCACTCTCCCAGGAGGCACACCATGTTGAAGGCACTCGCCGACTTCTTCGCCCAGTTCGACTTCACGGTCGGGTCGTCCGCCGCGATCAACGGATTCATCTCCGGTTCCACCGCGGCCCTCGAGCAGTCGTTCGGCTTCGAGAGCTCGCTCGGCCGGCTCGCCGTGAGCAGTATCGGACAGATCGGTCAGGTCGAGAACGGAGTCTGACCCGGTCAGACCGGCACCCCAGAACCCCCGGCCACCCTCAGAGGTGACCGGGGCGACCGGTGTCTCAGGTGGGGTCCGACAGGTCCTCTGAGGGTACGGCCGCCAGGTGACCGCTGGACCTGCCCTTGTAGCGGGGCCGCAGCAGGTTCGACGGCGAGAGGATGTCGTCGACCTCCTCCGCCGAGAGCAGACCCATCTCAAGCACGACTTCGCGGACGCCGCGACCGGATCGCGCACACTCCCGTCCCACCAGGTCACCGTTGTGGTGCCCGATGACCGGGTTGAGATAGGTGACGATCCCGATCGAGTCCATGACGTTGCGGCGCGCCACCTCCACGTTGGCGGTGATGCCGCGGACACACTTCTCCGTGAGCGTCTCCATCGCGGACGTGAGCAACGAGATCGACTCGAACATCGCCTGCGCGATCACCGGCTCCATCACGTTGAGCTGCAGCTGGCCCGCTTCGGCCGCCATCGTCACCGTCACATCGTTGCCGATCACCTTGAAGCAGACCTGGTTGACCACCTCCGGGATCACCGGGTTCACCTTGGCCGGCATGATCGAGGACCCCGCCTGGAGCTCCGGGAGGTTGATCTCGTTGAGACCCGCCCGCGGACCGGAGGACAGCAGGCGCAGGTCGTTGCAGATCTTGGACACCTTCGACGCGGTCCGCTTGAGGGCCGCGTGGACGTTGACGTAATCGCCGGTGTCACTGGTCGCCTCGATGAGGTTCATGGCACCGGTCACCGGCAGACCGGTCACGAGCCGCAGGTGCTCGATGACCGCTCGCCGGTAGTCGGGCGGCGTGTTGACCCCGGTGCCGATGGCCGTGGCGCCCAGGTTCACGTCGAGCAGCATCCGGGCCGCGGCGCCGAGGACGTGGAGCTCCTCGTCGAGCGTCACCGCGAACCCGCCGAACTCCTGACCCAGGGACATGGGGACCGCGTCCTGCAACTGCGTGCGACCCATCTTGAGGACCTCGCGGAACTCCTCCGACTTGTCGTAGAAGGCCTCGCGCAATGCGACGATGGCCGGCTCGAGCCGCTCGAGGGAGTGCCACAGGGCGATCCGGAACCCGGTCGGGTACGCGTCGTTGGTGGACTGCGAACGGTTGACGTCGTCGTTCGGGCTGATCACGTCGTAGGCGCCCCTGGGATGACCGATCCGCTCCAACGCGAGATTGGCCACCACCTCGTTGGTGTTCATGTTCACCGACGTCCCGGCCCCACCCTGGTACACGCACGAGGGGAACTGGTCCATGCAGCGGCCGTCGACGAGGATCTCGTCGCAGGCACCGACGATGGCCTCGGCGACGTCCGGGTCCAGGACACCCATCTCCACGTTGGCCAGCGCCGCGGCCTTCTTGACCATGACCATCCCGCGGATGAAGTCCGGGATGTCGCTGATGGTCGTGGAGTCGATCGGGAAGTTCTCGACCGCCCTCACGGTGTGGATCCCGTAATAGGCGTCAGCCGGAACCTCCTTCTCGCCGAGGAGGTCTCGTTCCACACGGGTCTGGGTCATTCGTCCTCCGCTGGTCGGGTCGCCACGATCCACAGTAGCCACGGCCCCCGGCCCGCGCGCGGTGTCGCGGTTCGCGGGGATCCCCCGTCGCCGCGCCACTGTGCCTAGGGTGTGGTCATGTCCCGCACGACGACCTCCCGTCGCACCCGGACCCTGACCGCGGCGAAGGACCTCCTGCGCCCTCTGGCCCCCTCCGACGGGCTCCTGGGCAGCATCGTCGACAGGGGTCAGGAACCCCTGCCGCGAGGCACCTGGGCGGTCTTCGGAGTGGCGTTCGCGGGCTTCGCCATGCCCGTCATCGGGTTCGTGGAACTGGCCGAGAGGATCAGGTCCGGCGCCAAACTTCCCTTCGACCGGCCCGTCATGCTGTGGCTGCGCCGACGGCACACACCGCGCACCACCCGGATCGTCAGGGCCGTCACCGAACTCGGCGGGGTCACCGCGGTCCCCGTCTTCGCCCTCACCGCCGCCGGTTACCTGGCGTACGTCCGCGGCAGTCGTCGCCCGGCCGCGCTGCTCACGGTGTCCCTGGTCGGGTCCACCATCATCAACTCGGTCCTCAAGCTCCTGTACCGGCGCGACCGCCCCACCTTCTTCACCCACATCGTGCAGGAGAAGAGTTACTCGTTCCCCAGCGGGCACGCGATGGCGAGCGCGGCCCTCGCCGGGTGCGCCTGCGTTCTCGCCTGGCCCACCGGATGGCGATACCCGGTGATCGCGGGATCCGCGGCGTACGTCCCCGCGGTCGGGGTGACGCGCATGTATCTCGGGGTCCATTTCCCGAGCGATGTCCTGGCCGGCTGGTGCGTCAGCCTGGCCTGGGTGGGCGAGGTGGCCACGATCATGTGGCTCGCCGACCGCCTCGACTACTCCCCGCGGCTGCTCTCGCGCGCGGAGGCGTGATGGAGCCCCACCCGACACTCCCCCTCCGGCGGGGTGACGGCACGCGGGCGCGGGGTGCTCGGAGGGCGACCCCGGCCGTGATCCTGACCGAGGCCTTCGCCCCCTGGGTGGTGCTCACGGTCGGGTCGCTCCACCTCGGGCACCGCGTGGGATCTCCTGGCTGGGGCCTCGCGACCGCGACGGGACTGGGCCTGGCGCCCCAGACGGCCATCGCGTGGAGGGTCCGACGACAGGCCCTGTCCGATCACCACGTCACCCGGCGGGAGGAGCGCCCGCTCGTGATCGCCGGCATCGCCGGGTCGGTGGCGACCCTGATGGTGGCCCAACGACGCCGCGAGGCGCCCGCCGAGTTGAGGCGCATGACCCGGGCCGCCCTCCTGGCTCTGGGCGTCGCGGGCGCCGCCACCACCCGGGTCAAGGTCTCCTTCCACACCGCTGTCCTGGCCGGCGTCGTCGCGGTGCTCGCCCGGGAACTCTCGCCCCGCTACTGGCGGCTGCTCGTTCTGCTACCTCCCGTGGCCTGGGCCCGGGTCCGGATCGATCACCACACGCCGGTGGAGACCGCGCTGGGCGGCGTGATCGGTGCGACGTGCGGCTATTGGGGTGGCGGCCGGCGCCCCGCGGGATCGGACCCGGGTACCCGCGGGGCGCCGATCGACTGACCTCTCGTCAGATCCGGTCGACCAGCAGCTTGGCGAACGCGGCGGGGTCCGACAGCGTCCCGCCCTCGGCCAGGACGGCCGCACCCGAGAGCAGGCGCGCCGTCTGGGCGAGTCCCGGGGCCGACGGGTCCTCGGAATGTTGCGACCGCAACCGCTCGACCAGGGGGTGAGACGGGTTGAGCTCCAGAATCCTCTTGCTCGCGGGCAGCTCCATGCCCGAGGCCCGGTACATGGCCTCGAGTTGCGGGGTCATGTCGAACTCGTCGCCGACCATGCACGCGGCGGACTCGGTCAGACGATGCGACAGTCGCACCTGCTTGACCTCGTCGGCCAGCTCCTCGCCCAGCCAGTCGAGCAACCCGGCGAAATCCGCGGTATCCGCCTCGTCCTTCGTATCCTCACCCTCGGCTCCGATACCGGACAGGTCCACGTCGCCCTTGGCCACCGAGCGCAGCCGCCTGCCCTCGACCTCGCCGACCGCGTCGACCCACACCTCGTCGACCGGGTCGGTGAGCACCAACACCTCCACACCCCGCGCCCGGAACGCCTCCAGGTGCGGGGAGTTCTCCACCGCCGCGCGGGACGTGCCGGTGAGGTAGTAGATCTCCTCCTGCCCATCGACCATCCGGGAGATGTACTCGGCGATCGTGGTGCCCGCCTCGTCCTCGCCCCCGGTGCCCCCGTCGGACTCGTCCGGTCGCGGACGAGTGGACGCGAACGTGCTCACGGCGAGTAGTTGCTCGCGGGCGTCGACATCGGAGATCAAGCCTTCTTTCAGGACCGCGCCGAAGTTCTTCCAGAACGAACGGAACTCCTCGGGACGCTCGGTCCTGAGCTGCTCGATGGTCTGCAGCACCCGCTTGACCAGTCGCTTGCGGATCGCACGGACCTGGCGGTCCTGTTGGAGGATCTCGCGCGAGACGTTGAGAGAGAGGTCCTGGGCGTCGACGATTCCCTTGACGAAGCGCAGGAAGGGAGGCACCAGCTCCTCGCAGTCGTCCATGATGAAGACTCTGCGGACGTAGAGCTGAACCCCGCGCTTGGCGTCCGGCGAGAACAGGTCGAACGGGACCTGGGTGGGCAGGAAGAGCAGAGCCTGGTACTCGAACGTCCCCTCCGCCTTGAGGGTGATGGTCTCCAGCGGCTCGTCCCAGGCGTGGGAGACGTGACGGTAGAACTCCGCGTACTCCTCGTCGGTCACCTCGGAGCGGGGCCGCGTCCACAGCGCCTTCTGGGAGTTGAGCGTCACGGTCTCGGTGATCGTGCTCTCCGCGGCGGGGTCGTTCCCCTCGTCGTCGTCCCCCGTCGGTTCCGGTGCGGGGCGCTGCACCTCCATGCGGATCGGCCAGGCGATGAAGTCCGAGTAGGTGCGCACGACCCGGCGCAGCGTGGACTCCGCGGCATAGTCGGGCAGCGCCGCGTCCCCGCCGGTCGGCTTGAGCCGGAGGACCACCGAGGTGCCCTGGGGGGCGTCGGGGGCCTCCTCGATCGTGTACGTCCCCTCGCCTCCCGAGGTCCAGCGCGTGCCGGTGGTCTCGCCGGCCTTGCGGGTGACCAACGTGACCTCATCGGCGACCATGAAGGTGGAGTAGAACCCGATACCGAACTGGCCGATGAGATCGGCGGTCACCTGCTCGCTGGCCTCGCCCGACTCCTGCGCCGCGCGCGCCGCCGCGAGGGCCTCCCGCATCTGGCCGGTACCCGATTTCGCGAGCGTGCCGATGAGATCCACCACCTCGTCGCGGGACATCCCGATGCCGTTGTCGCGGATCGTCAGGGTGCGGGCCTGCTCATCGGGGATCAACTCGATGTGCAGGTCCGAGGTGTCGACGCCCAACGAGGAGTCCTGAATCGCGGCCAGCCTCACCTTGTCCAACGCGTCCGAGGAGTTGGAGATGACCTCTCGGAGGAAGGTGTCCGGGTTGGAGTAGATCGAGTGGATCATCAGATCCAGCAGTTGCCGGGTCTCGGCCTGGAACTCCCGGGTCTCTGCTGCACCGGAGGTCTGCGCGCTCATGGCGGGTATCGGTCCTTTCTCGTCACGGCTCAAGGGCTGGCGCGATCTGGTCACGCCGTCCCAGTCAACCTAGTGTGAGGCCCAGACATTCCTGCAGATGAGGTGACCGTGACCCCGACCCCGTTGAGCCCGGAGGACCTGTCGGTCCTCGACCGGGCCACCACCCTGTTCGGCCGCGCGCTCGCGGCGGGTCTCGACGGCGACTGCGACGCGTGCCCGGGATGGAGCCGCCGCGACTGCGCCAACCACGTCCTGGGCGGCGGGTTGCGCTACGCCGCCTACTTCCCGCGACTGCCGGAATCGGAGATCGCGTGGACCCGCACCGCCGACCACGCCGGCGAGACGCCGGTCCCCGCGCTGCACCGCACGTCCGCCGGCCTCAGGAAGGAACTCGCGCGGGCCCGGGACGCGGAGGCGACCGTCCCGCACCGGCTGGCAGAGATCCCGGTTCGCGACCTGCTCGCACTGCGGGTGTTCGAGTTGCTGATCCACGCGCACGACCTCGAGCCCCGGACCTGGGGTTCCGAGGAGGCGGAGGAGCTGGCCGCCTGGACCCTCGGCCACGCCCGGAGCGTGGTGGAGTTGATGCGGTCGTTCGACGTGCTGGCCGAGGCGAGACCCGTGTCGCTCGGGGCGGACTCGCGTGCCCGGCTCCTCGCGCTGGCCGGCCGCGACCCCGCGTCGGCCTGACCTCGCGGCGACGGCGAGGGCGACGGCGACGGCGACGAGATTTCACGTGACCGGCGCCGCCACCGGGTCTAGCGTTGCGGATACCGGGTCGCACCGGCACGCGGTCGCCCGTGACGAGAGGCTCCGATCATGGCCATGACCTGTATCCCCTACATCTCCTTCCCGGGTAACGCGTCCGAGGCGTTCCCGTACTACCAGGGGCTCTTCGGCGGGAAGCTCGACGTGATGACCTACGACCAGTTCCCGTCGACGGAGGACTTCCCGTTCGACCCGCCGCACGGGTCGGTGGCGCACGCGACCCTCGAGGCCCCCGGTATCAGCCTGACCGGCGGAGACTCCATGGGAGAGAACCTCCCGCAGCCGCGGAACGACGTCTACTCGTTCCTCCTGGGTTTCGACACCGAGGGCGAGGCCCGAGCGTTCCTGGACAAGGTCACCAGCAGCGGGGGCGAGATGGCGATGCCGTTCGAGGTCGCCCCGTGGGGGGACCTCTACGGGCAGGTCCACGATCGGTTCGGCATCCGCTGGGACGTGGTGGTCGAGGGCTCGGCCGGCTGAATCACCGACCGAACGACCCGTGACCGCGATGTCGGTCACGTCGGCTTGTTACGGTTCTGACATGGATATCTCCGGAGCAAGTGCAATCGTCACCGGTGGCGCATCGGGAATCGGCGCCGCCGTCGTCCGTCAGCTCGCCGCGCAGGGGGCCAAGGTGGTCGTCGCCGACCTCAACGCCGAGAAGGGCGAGGCGCTGGCGAACGACGTCGGCGGCACGTTCGTGGCTGTCGACGTGACCAAGACCGAGGACAACGTCAAGGCCGTCGAGGCCGCTCTCGAACTGGGCCCGCTGCGGTACCTGGTCAACTCGGCCGGCATCGGGTGGGCGCAGCGCACGATCGGCCGCGACGGAGAGTTCGCCTCGGCCTTCGACCTCGACTCGTTCCGCAAGGTCATCGACATCAACCTCATCGGCTCCTTCGACATGCTGCGACTGGCCGCCACGGCGATGTCCCGCGGCGAGGCCGACGAGGACGGCCAGAAGGGCGCGATCGTCAACATGGCCTCCGTCGCCGCCTTCGACGGCCAGATCGGCCAGGCCGCGTATTCCGCCTCCAAGGGCGGAATCGTGGGGCTGACCCTCCCCGTCGCTCGTGATCTGTCGGCCGCCGGCATCCGCCTCAACACCGTCGCCCCCGGCCTCATCGACACGCCGATCTACGGCGAGGGCCCCGACTCCGAGGCGTTCAAGGCCAAGCTCGGTGAGAGCGTGCTGTTCCCCAAGCGTCTCGGCTCGGGCGACGAACTGGCGTCGATGGTCATGGAGCTGCTCACGAACCCCTACATGAACGCGCAGACCGTGCGCGTCGACGGTGGCGTCCGGATGCCACCGAAGTGAGCTGACACCGACGTGAGCTGACACCGACGTGAGCTGACACCAGGTCGCCTCGGGTACACGACGGCCCCGCCGGAATCGATTTCCGGCGGGGCCCCTCGCGTATCCAGGCCCTTCCGGTTTTAGAGTGCATTGATCCGGTCCTGAAGCTGTCCGGAGTGGATCAGTGACCGCAAGATGTAGTGCTTGAGGTTCCGGAAGCCCAGGGCGATTCCGCGGAGGTGCTCGAGGCGTCCGTTGATGGCTTCGACGGGGCCGTTGGAAGCGCCCACGTCGAAGTAGGCCAGGATCTCCCGATGCCGCTTCCACAGCGAACGGCCGAGCTGCGCGAGCTCGGGGAGTTCGGCGGGTACACCGGCCCGGATCGACTTGAGGAGCTTGTACATAGCGATCTTGCCCTCCCGCTTGCCCGAGGCTTCGTAAGCAGTGATGAGTCGCTGGTAGACGCCGTAGGTGACCTCCACCGCCGCGTGCGCGTCATGGGCGGTGAACGCTTGGAACAGGCGCATCTTCTGCTTGTCGGTCAGCAGTTCAGCGCGGGTTCGCAGGGTGCGGCGGATGCCGTACAGCGGGTCGCCCGTGCGGCCCCGGTGCCCGGTGGTGGCCTGCTGGATGCGTTGGCGGCACACGGTGAGCTTGTCGGCGGCCAGGTGCACGACGTGGAACGGGTCCATCACCGTCCGGGCAGCGGGCACCGCGCTGGCGGCGGCGGTGTGGTAGCCGGCGAACCCGTCCATCGTGACAACCTTGACCCGGTCTCGAAACACCTGGTCACGGGCGTCCAGCCACTCGGTGAGGACCTTCGCCGAACGGCCCGGGACCATGTCCAACAGGCGAGACGGGCCGGTGCCGTCCACGACCGGGGTCAGGTCGACCAGGACGGTGACGAACGCACTGCTGCCGTCGCCGCGCACGTGCTTCCATTTGTGCTCATCGACACCGAGAACGCGGACTCCGTCGAAGTGTCCGGGCTGCTCGTAGACCATCGTGCGAACCTCCGAGACCGCCAGGTCATTGACCAGGTCCCACCCCAGCCCGAGGGCCTTGGCCACGGCGGACACGCTGGTGCGGTCGATCGCCAGACGCTGCAGGATCCAGCGGCTGCAGCGGCGGGTGGTCTTGGCCCGCGGCTCGGCCAACGCCGGCATCCGCTGCTGGAAGATCCTCGTAGCGCACTCGGTGTTGTCGCAGGTGAAGCGCGGTACCCGCACGTGCAGTCTGGTGGGATGCCCGACGATCGGTAGATCCGTGACCTTCCGCTGGACGTGGTCCCGCAAACGGCCCGCCATCCCGCACTCGGCGCAGATCGGGTCGAGTGTGACCGGGGCGCAGAACAGGTGCGTGAGCTCGTCAGCCACAGCGGCGTCGGTGATGGTCACCCCGAGCTCGACGGTGCGGCAGATGGTGTCGGCGAGCAGGCTGGCGGTAGCGTTCAAAGCGGGTCCTGGGGATGCGAAGTGCTGGTGTAGGAACTTGCATCTTCACACGCCCCAGGACCCCTACATCTTGTGCCTCACCGCATCACCGCAGCATCCCCGCTACGCACTCCGGATCCGGAAGAGCCCGTATCCAGGGCCCGTCGTACGGCCACGCCGCGCCCGTCCCTCACTGTTCGCATCCGCCGACCGCAGCCGCCCGTGTCCCTGAACTCTCGCGTGCGCAACCGCGCAGGCCGGTGTTCATCCAGACGGGCGTCTGCCCCGCAGGCGTACAGGCGCGGGAGCAGATGCCCGCCCGGCGGCGGTCAGGTCTTGGCGCGGCGCTTCTTCAGCCGACCTTCGAGGTAGACGGCGAACTTGGTGAGCGAGTAGTTGATGACCACGAAGAGGATGCCCGCCACGATGTACGCGGGAACGGTGTTGGCGTAGGCGGACCCGAGGGTCTTGGACCAGTTGAGCAACTCCAGGTAGGTGATGCCGTAGCCGAGGGCGGAATCCTTGAGGACGACGACGAGTTGGCCGACGAGCGCCGGGAGCATGGCCGTGAGAGCCTGCGGGAGCTGGATCGAGCGGAGCACCTGCCCCGGCGTGAGGCCCACGGCGAGCCCGGCCTCGGTCTGGCCCTTGGGCAGTCCGTGGACTCCGGAGCGGACGAGTTCCGCGATGACCGCGCCGTTGTAGAGGGTCAGGGCGGTGACCACCGCGGCCAGCGGCGCGTGCTGGTTGGGCACGAGGTTCGAGGTCGCGAAGTATCCGAAATAGGCGAACACCATCATCAGCAACACCGGGACCGAGCGGAAGAACTCCACGATCACGCCGCAGAACCACCGCAGCGGCGCGAACGGCGAGAGTCGACCCATACCGAAGAGCAAACCGAAGATCACCGCGAGCACGACGGAAATGGCTGCCGCCGTGAACGTGCCCTTGAGACCGGGGATCAGGTAGGAGGTCCACACCTGCGGGTCGGTGACGAAGGGCTCCCACATGAACGCCTGCAGCTGGCCGGCGGCCTCGAACTGGACGTAGACCACATAGGCGATCCCGACGGCGATCAGGGCACCGACCACCGTGAAGATCTTGTGGCGGAGTCGGGCCTTGGGTCCCGGGGCGTCGAACAGAACGGCCTGGGTACTCATCGCTTCACCGCCAGCTTCCGTGAGAGGGAGGTGGTCCAGAGCCCGATCGGGAGGGTGAGCACCACGAACACCATGGCGAAGAAGAAGAACGTCGGCAGGCTGGCACCCTCGTTCTCGGTGATCACCTGCAGCAGCCCGGCGGAGTCACCTACGCCGATGACCGCGGCGACCGTCGAGTTCTTGATGAGCGCGATGATGACCGAGCCGAGGGGGGCGATGGAGCCCCGGAAGGCCTGCGGGAGGATCACCTCGCGCAGCGACTGCCCGAACCCCAGCCCGATCGACCGGGCCGCCTCGGCCTGCCCCACCGGGACCGTGTTGACGCCGGAGCGCAGCGCCTCGCAGACGTACGCCGCGTGGTAGACCGCGAGCATGATCGCGGCCCACCAGAAGGCGTTGCGGGCGAAGTTGTCCGAGACGGACAGCTGGAGGATGAAGGACAGGCCGAGGATGCTGAAGACCATCAGCAGGGTCAACGGCAGGTTGCGGAAGATGTTGACGTAGGAGGTGCCGAGCCCCCGGAGGACGGCCACCGGGGAGACCCGCAGGATCGCGACGATCGTCCCCAGCACCAGCGCGCCCGCCGTCCCGAGCAGCGAGAGCTGGATGGTGACCCACACCGCCCCGAAGACGTCGTAGTTGGCGAATATGTCGCCCATGGTCGACCTTCCCTCATGAGGAGTGTGAGGTCCTCCGCGCCACTGTCCACTGTGACGCGGAGGACCCGGGTGGTCAGATCAGGCGCAGGCGTCCGGGTTGGGCGGGTTCCCCTCGCCCGGGACGAACCCGGCCGGGCCGAGGTTCTCCTCGACGGCGGCCTCCCAGCTGCCGTCGGCGATCATCTCGCGGATGGCCTCGTTGATCTGCTCGCACTTCTCGGTGTCGCCCTTCCGGATGCCGATCCCGTAGAGCTCCTCGGAGAACGGGGCGCCGACGACCTTGAGCTGGCCCTGGTACTGGTCCTGCGCGGCGTACCCCGCGAGGATCGTGTCGTCCGTGGTCAGGGCGTCGACCGCGTTGGACACCAGTGCCGAGACACATTCGGAGTAGGTGCCGAACTCCTGGAGGTTGACCCCCGGGACCTCTTCCTGGACGTTCTGGGCCGAGGTGGACCCGGAGACCGAGCACAGGCGCTTGCCCTCGAGGGAGGCCGGGCCCGTGATGCTGTCGTCATCCGCGCGGACCAGCAGATCCTGGCCGGCGATGAAGTACGGCCCGGCGAAGTCGACCTTCTCCTTCCTGGAGTCGGTGATCGAGTAGGTGGCGACGATCATGTCCACCTGGCCGGTCTCGAGGAGGGTCTCGCGCTGCGCGCTCGGCGCCTGGACCCACTCGATGTCCTCGGCGGGGGTGCCGAGCTTCTCGGCGATGTACGTGGCCACGTCGACGTCGAGCCCGGTGTAGTCGTTGCCCTCCTTGAGACCGAGGCCCGGCTGATCGAATTTGATGCCGATCCGGAGCTGGTTCTCGCCGCCGTCGTCGTTCCCGCACGCGGCGAGGCCGAGGGCCAGGGTGACCGCCGCGGCGGCCGATCCGATCCGTCGGAAGTTCATGGGTTCTCCTCGTGAAATGGGTGGGTAGGGATAGTGGGAATCGGTGTCGGATCGGGCGGGCGGGGGTGAGAACGCCGCTGCAGACCGACTCAGTTGGTCAGGATCTTGGACAGGAAGTCCTTCGCGCGACCGCTCTGCGGGTTGGTGAAGAACTCTTCAGGGGTCGCCTGTTCGACCAGCTCGCCGTCGGCCATGAAGATGACGCGGTCGGCCGCCTTCCGGGCGAATCCCATCTCGTGGGTGACCACGACCATCGTCATGCCGGACTTGGCCAGGCCCGTCATCACGTCGAGGACCTCGTTGATCATCTCCGGATCCAGGGCGGAGGTCGGCTCGTCGAAGAGCATCACCTTGGGGTCCATCGCCAGGGACCGGGCGATCGCCACGCGTTGCTGCTGACCGCCGGACAACTGCGCCGGATACTTGGCCGCCTGGTGGCCCACACCGACGCGGTCGAGCAGTTCCATCGCCCGCTTCTCGGCGGCGGCCTTGGTCTGCTTGCGCACCTTGATGGGTCCGAGGGTGACGTTCTCGAGGATCGTCTTGTGGGCGAACAGGTTGAACGACTGGAACACCATGCCGACGTCCGCGCGGAGCCTGGCGAGCGCCTTGCCCTCCTGGGGCAGTTCCTTGCCGTCGATCGTGATGGAGCCCGATTCGAAGGTCTCGAGCCTGTTGATCGCGCGGCAGAGGGTCGACTTTCCGGAACCCGAGGGCCCGATGACGACGATGACCTCGCCCTGTTCGATGGACATGGTGATGTCCTTGAGCGCCTGGAAGTCACCGAAGTGCTTGTTGACGCCAGAGATCTCGACGAGTGCCATGCGGAGATCATAAGCGCCTGAGGGTTTATCGAGTATCGACTCGCCGATCCGGGATTGCGGTCGACAACTCCGCCCCCCCTCCGTACCGTCAGCGTATGGCGATATCAGACGTGCAGGAATACGCCCATCTCTCCGCCGAGGACGTCGAGGAAATCGGCCGAGAGCTCGACGCGATCCGGCAGGAGGTCGTGGATTCGCTCGGCGAGTCCGACCGCCGGTACGTGAACGACACCATCCGTCTCCAGCGCGGCCTCGTGGCCGGTGCCCGTGTGGTGCTCCTCTTCTCCGGGTATCGACCCGCGTGGCTGCTCGGCACCGGCATGCTGGCCGCCGGCAAGATCATCGAGAACATGGAGCTCGGCCACAATGTGATGCACGGGCAGTGGGACTGGATGAACGACCCGGAGATTCACTCCACCACGTGGGAGTGGGACATCGTGGGGACCTCGGAGCACTGGAAGGCCACCCACAACTACCACCACCACAAGTACACCAACATCGTGGGGATGGACGACGACGTGGGGTATGGCGTGGTTCGCGTGACCCGCGACCAGCCCTGGCATCCGGGGTACTCGCTCAACATCGTGTGGAACACGATTCTCGCGTTCACTTTCCAGTGGGGCGTCGGGGTGCAGCACCTGGAGATCGCGCCCGGCACGATCAACTCCTCGGGGTGGCCCGAGCAGAAGCGGCGCATCGGCCAGTTCCTCCGCAAGGCCCGCCGCCAGGTGGGTAAGGACTACGTATGGTTCCCGTTGCTCTCCGGGCCCAACTGGAAATCGACGATGGCGGCCAACGCCACCGCGAACGTCATCCGCAACCTGTGGTCGAACGCGGTGATCTTCTGCGGGCACTTCCCGGACGGCGCCGACAAGTTCACCCTCGAGGATCTCGAGGAGGAGACGCAGGCCCAGTGGTATCTGCGACAGATGCTCGGGTCGGCGAACTTCACGGGGAGCGATCTCACCCACTTCATGTCGGGCAACCTGTCGTTCCAGATCGAGCACCATCTCTTCCCGACCATTCCGTCCAACCGGTACAAGGAGCTTTCGGTGAAGGTCCAGGACGTGTGTCGGCGCTGGGACCTGCCCTACACCACCGGCCCGCTGTACAAGCAGTACTGGCAGTCATGGCGCACGATCGCCAAGCTCTCGCTTCCGAACCGGTTCCTCAAGGCCGGCCCGGACGATGCCCCGGAGACCAGGTCCGAGCGCATGTTCGCGGGTGAACCGCGTACCTACACCGACCCCCAAGGGGCTCGGTCGGGCTTGGTCACCGCACTGAAGCACCACACCGACCCGGAACAGCTCCGGCGTCTGACCCGCACGGCCTGACGGTGGCGGACGACCAGGTGAGCGAGGGCGCCGGCAGCACCCGCCGGACGCCGAGCGTCGACGAGACCCACCGGCGTCCGGCGGGTGCGACCGACGCCGAGGTGGAAGCCGCCGGCACGGCGAGCGAGGCACTCGAATACATCGAGCGGGCCCGCGGGCGCCTGTACGACATGCACCAGCTGATCGGGCGGGCGGACCTGCTCTACCAGAAAGCCGCGGACCAGTTGGAAGCAGTGGGCAGAACCCAGCTCGCCGAGACGATCCGGTCTGAGATGGTGGGGGTGAACGTCCTCCACGGACGATGGACGTTCCAGATGGTCGAGGAGTTCGACGACGGCTTCTGGACGACGGCCCGCCGGGTCAGCCGGGCGGTGGTCGACGAGGTGACCGGTGGCCGGCAGCACGTGCACGAGGCCGAGATGAAGGAACGGAACCGGTCAGCCGGGCGCGACGGCCACGAGCCGACCCCGTAGGCGCATCGTCGCGCCGCCTACGGGGTCGGGGCTTGACAGCGGTCGAGAACTGGACGGGGATCGAGGACTGTCAGTGACCGAGTGCCGTCAGCCGGTGCGGTGCCGACCGGCCAGGGCGTGACGTTCGGACTCGGTCGTCCCACCCCAGACGCCGTACAGTTCCTTCGAATCCATGGCGAATTGACGACACGCGTCGAACACGGGGCATCCCTGACATACCGCCTTCGCCTTGTCCTCCTTACGTCGGCGCTGCCCCTTGGATTCGTCGTCCGCGCTGTAGAACAGGTCTTCCAGATCGATACACGCGGCGGAGTCGCGCCACGACCAGAATTCTGCGGTTGGTTGCAGGTTCCTGTATCTGGGCATGGCGTCTCCTCCTCGCGAGACTGAAGTGCCCTGCCATGAGCCCTGAAGGTTCAGAATGCGATGACCTCATATTCTCAGTTGACAGAAACACGTCAAACGCACGAAGCCCAACCAAGGCTTTCCTAACCGCCTCGAAATGCCTGTGATGCTGGGACGATCAGTCGATTCTTCCTGAGGTTAAAGTTAGGCAATAAAACTGAGCCCAGGATCTGTCACCCCACGAGCCCTCTCGTGGCGGCCCTGATGACCTCGGCGGCGCGGGCGGCCGCCCCGTCGACACCCCACCACGATCTGATCCCCGTCGACGCGCCGTCCCGGGAGCGATCGACCTGGGCGGTGACGGCGTGGGCGACAGCCGTCGGGCCGTCGCCGTACCTCATCACGGCGGCCCCGGGGATCCCGTGGAGGGCCTCGGCCGTCGCGTCCTGCTCACCGTACGGTCGGCGGCCCGGGACCACGACGAGCGGGACATCGGCGCAGGCCGCGTCCGCCACCGATGCCTGCCCCGCCCCGGTCACCACCACGTCCGCCGAGCACAGCTCCGGCCACGGGTCCTCGAGCCACGATCCGTCCGGTCCGCCGATCTCCAGCCAGTCGGCGACCCCGAGATCGCGTGCGGTCATTCTCACGGCCCGCCAGAACCGGTGGTCGCCTCCGGTGCCGGAGCCGTTCAGGTGGACCACCCGTGGCCGGTTCAGGTGATCACGTGGTTCGGGGTCCCGTCGCTCGAACCGGGACACCCCACCGATCTCCTCCACGGGGCTGTCGATCCTCCGCAGAGTGGCCTGGTGCACGCCCGGAGGCCACGCCCCGATCAGGCGCTCGGCAGCCCGGAAACTGAGCAGGTGGGGTTCGTCCTCCCGCACCCCGGGCGGGAGGGTGCTGACCATCGGGATGCCGGTCATGTGCGCCGCGAGTGACATGGCCGGCGAGGAATCGACCCAGAAGGCGCGAGGCCGCGCGCGATCGATCCACGCGACGGCCTCGCGACGCGCCTCCAGGGGGATCTCCTCCGGGGCCTGGAGGTCGCCGGGTTCGGCGGAGAGATGGACGACCCGCGTCCCCGGCGGGAGGAGCGAGTCGTCGAACCGCCCCGCGATCAGCATCGTCACGTCGAGACCGCGCTCCCGTAGTGCGCCCATCACGGGGAGCACGCGGTGGAGGTGACCACGCCCCTCGTTGTGGACGTAGATGCCGATCATCCGCTCACCCCCACTCGACGCGTGTCCCGGCCGGCCCCGTCGCCCTAGTCCGCTCCGCGGATCGCCCCGAGGAGGGCGTCGCAGAAAGCGGGGAGATCGTCGGGGTTGCGGCTCGTGAACACGCCGTCCGAACTGACCAGCTCCTCGTCGACCCACTCGGCGCCGGCGTTGACCAGATCCGTGCGCAGACTGGGGTAGGAGGTCACCCGGCGGCCCCGGACGACGTCCGCCTCGATCAGCACCCAGGGTGCGTGGCAGATGGCGAGAACCGGCTTGCCCGCTTCGACCATCTCGCGGACGAGGGTCACGGCGTGCTGGTCGCGACGGAGGGCGTCGGGATTGGCGACGCCGCCGGGTAGGACCAGCACGTCGGCATCGGCGGCGGTGACGTCGGCGGTCGTGCGGTCGACGGCCTGGGTGCCGGCCGGGCTGAGGTGGTCGACGAGTTCGACCTCTCCGTCGGAAGTGCTCACCAGGAGCGCCGTGTGGCCGGCCTCGGTCACGGCACCCCATGGTTCGGTCAGCTCCACCCGCTCGATCCCCTCGCCGGCCACGAGGAAGACGACGGTCCTGGTGTCAGTGTTCACATCCTGTGTCTCGGTCATTCTCCGATCGTGGGGCCGCACCCCCCGGGACCGCAACCGGACCGCCGGTGGCCCCCGGCTCGGCCGTGCGGCACGATGTGGTGAATGCGACGACGAGGCCCTATCGACCGACGAGGACGAGGTGACCGCGGACGTGGTGGATGCGGGTGCTTCCTGCTCGTCCTGCTGCTCCTGATCCTCGGGGTGGCCGTGGCGGCGGAGTTCGGAGCCCGCTGGTACCTGTCGGACCGGGCGGAACGCGAGGCCTCGGCTCGGCTCGGCGCCCCGGTGTCGGTGGGTTTCGGCCCCACGCCGATCCTCTGGGACCTTGCCACCAGCCGGGCCGTCGACACGGTCCGGATGACCTCTCCAGGTGACCGAGACGCGCCCCGGATCGACGTGACCGGGCATTCGGTCAGCATGGCCGACGGCAGCATCGTCGCCGCGTCGGCGGACGGGACCGCCACGCTCAGCGGCGACCAGCTCACGGCGGCGGCGGCCGAGGGCAATCCCGCCGGCGACTCCCCGGTCGCGGGGCTGACGGAGGTCAGGTCGGTGCGCCCCGACGCGCAGGCCGGTCTGCTGCGCGCGGACATCGGTGGGATAGCCGAGATCGGCGTGGCGCCCGGGGTCTCGGGCGGACGGCTCACCCTGACCCCGGAGGAGACCGGGGTGCTCGGCCTGCCCCTGCCGGACGGGGTGTTCTCCGGGATCACCGGCACCGTCGACACGACGGTCGCCTCACTCCCCGAGGGGGTGTCGATCCACGGGGCGCGAGTGGTGCCCGACGGACTCGAGGTCGCCCTCGTCGGCACGGACGTCACGCTGAGGTAGCGGCACCGCCGTGGTCCGCCGGACGACGCCGGGTCCCGGAGACCGCCGGGACGCACAGTTCCGTGGGTTCCGTCCGACCCCGGACCACCTCCGATCCCACCCGATTCCACCGCTCGGCCTCGGCGGCCCCGGCCGAATCGACCGCGGCACCGGAGGCCAGGACGAGTCCGGACTGCGTCTTCGCCAGTTCGCACAGCCGCGACGCCTCGTTGACCGCGTCTCCGATGACCGTGTACTCGAAACGGTCGTCGGCGCCGACGTACCCGGCGACCACGCCCCCGTAGGAGGCACCGATCCCGGCCTGGCATCCCGGTACCCGGTCGGGCAGCCGCTCGCCGAGCACACGGGCGCAGGCCAGTGCGGCGGACGCCGGGTCGTCCATCGACCGGGGCGCGCCGAACACGACGAGTGCGGCGTCGCCGAGGAAGCTGTCGACGACGCCGTTGTACTCCTCTACCGTCTCAACGACCACCCGGAAGAACCTGTTGAGCACGTCGACGACCTCCGTCGCCTCCGACCGCACCGCCATCTCGGTGGAACCGATGATGTCGACAAAGACGACGCCGACTTCGGAGGCGCTCCCGCCCAGTTCGGGATCGCGTTCCTCGGCGGCCTCCGCGACGTCACGACCCACGTGGCGACCGAACAGGTCCCGGAGCCGTTCGCGTTCCTGAAGCCCGGCGGCCATGCGGTTGAACCCACGCTGGAGCTCACCGAGTTCCGTTCCGTCGTAGACCACCACCCTCCGGTCGAGCTTCCCGTCCGCGACGTCCTCCATCGCCCAGCGGACGCTCCGAAGCGGACCGAGCACCGATCCGGTGGCGAGGGAGACGAGCAGGAATCCGGCGAGCAACGACGTGGCCCCGAGAACGATCGCGATGACGGCGAGGCGTTCCAGTGTCAGGGCGCGGCCCGCCAACGTGTAGATCGCCACGATGATGAGTCCGGAGATCGGCACCCCACTACCGACCGCCCAGGACACCCGGAGGCGGGTCATCGCACCGAGGAACCGTGCGCGGGGGGCCGGACCGCTGGCGAGCGCGACCGCGGCCACCGGACGGAGACCGAAGTCGGCGAAGAGAAACGCCACACCACAGACCACGAGTCCGGAGAAGACGATGGTGAACCCGACGGTCGGGATGGTCGCCGGGTCGATCACCCCGAACGCCGGCGTCACCACGGCTGCGCCGAGCAACCAGAGGAAGGCCTGGATGAGGGTCATACGGGTGGGCAGGCGGAGCGCCCGCACGCGCTCCCGATCCGTGGGCTCGCGGCCGTCGAGGAACCACCGGACCCGGCGGTAGACCACCCCGCGGACCCAGACCGTCCCGACCACGGTCGCCAGGGACACGTACCCGGGTACCACGATGACGTTGGGAACCAGGAACTCCCGGGACAACAGGGTGGGGCCCGGCAGGACGAAGAGGATCAACACCGCCGCGACGGCCACCCCCACGAGGTTGGACGCCAGCAGGGTCAGAACCAACAGGATCCGGACCCGTAGGGTCCGCATCCGCGCGGACTCCGTCTCCCGCCCGAGCAGCACCGAGCCCAGTTCCGGGCGTCGCAGCAGGGACAGGTCGAGTCGCACGGTCCACATCGTGCCATCTGCGGGCCCGGAATAGACGACCTCGTCACATCAGGCCCGGGGAACTGTCGCGGGGCGCCCCGTGGAGCGTAGGGTGGAGCGGTCGGCCCGCACCACTCTTGCCTCGGGCCGCGTCGGATGTCGACCTCCCGTGGTCGCGCACCGGGCACGTCGCTCACCTGCGACGGGGTAGCCCAGGAGCGCGCCGGGCAAGACGCCCCATCTACCTACGGAGATTCCTCCCTTGTCACGTTCCTTCGCCGATCTCGGCGTTCCTTCCTCCCTGCTCGACGTCCTCGCGGGCGTCGACATCGTCACCCCCACCCCCATCCAGTCGGCCACGTTGCCCGACGCGATGGCCGGACGCGACGTCCTGGGCCGGGGCCGCACCGGCTCCGGCAAGACCTATGCGTTCTGCCTCCCCCTGGTCACCCGCCTCGCCGCGTCCGCGACCGCCGGCGGTCGCCGGAAGCGCAACGCCCCGCGTGGGCTGATCCTCGCCCCCACCCGCGAGCTCGCTCGCCAGATCGACGAGACGCTCGCGCCACTGGCCAAGGCGATGGGCCTCAAGACCACCGTGATCTTCGGCGGCGTATCGCAGGGGCGCCAGGTCAGCGCGCTCGACCAGGGGGTCGACATCGTGGTGGCCTGCCCGGGTCGGCTCGAGGACCTCATGGGGCAGAGGCACTGCCGCATGGATTCGGTCGAGGTGAGTGTCCTCGACGAGGCCGACCACATGGCCGACCTGGGCTTCCTCCCGGGAGTGACCCGGATCCTGGCGGCCACGCCCGCGGGTGCGCAGCGGCTTCTCTTCTCCGCGACCCTGGACCAGGGTGTGGACAAGCTCGTCCGCAAGTTCCTCGACAACCCGGTCGTCCACGAGGTCGACGACGGCTCCGCCACCCCCGGCGCGACCGCCCACCACGTCGTCCACGTGGACCCGGACGACCGCGTCCGCGCACTGGCGGATCTGGCCGGGGTGAACGAGCGCACCGTCATGTTCACCCGCACCAAGCACGGCGCCAAGCGACTGGCCAAGCAACTCTCCGGCCGCGGCGTGACCAGCGTCGACCTGCACGGCAACCTGTCGCAGAACGCGCGGGTGCGCAACCTCGACGCGTTCTCCTCGGGCCGGGCGAGCGTGCTCGTGGCCACCGACATCGCGGCCCGCGGTATCCACGTCGACGACGTGGGACTGGTCGTCCATGCCGATCCGCCCGCCGAGCACAAGGCGTACGTGCACCGCTCGGGTCGGACCGCGCGTGCAGGTGCCGTCGGCACCGTCGTCACCGTGGCCACCTCCGACCAGGTCCGCGAGGTGCGCTCGCTCCTGCGGTCGGCCGGGGTGACCGCGGGTGAGATCGTGCTCCCCGTGGGTGCGAACGCCGCTACCGCACTGGCCGAGGCCCCCGAGCCCCCCGCCCACGTGCCCGGGGACGACGCGCCCGCGGGCCGCCCGAGTCAGGGCCAGGGCCGCCAGAGCCACAACCGACAGCGTCAGGGCCGCGCCCAGAGCGGGCAGGGCCAGAGCCGCCAGGGCCGGGAGCGGGACGGCGGCGGACGCGGTGGCCACGGGCAGGCGTCGTCCGGGTCGGAGGGGCCCCGTCGCCGCCCCCGTCGCCCCCAGAGCGCCGGAACCCAGGGTTCTTCCGGTGGCCACGGTTCGGCGCGTCAGGGTTCGGGGCGTCAGGGATCGGCGCAGGGTTCCGGAGGCCAGCGTTCGGCCGCCACCCACACGATCGCCCAGAGTGCGGGGCAGCCGCGGGGCGGCGAGCGCCGGAGGGCCAGCCGCCCCGCCGGCTGAGTCCGCTCCCCCTCGAGTCGCCCGATCGATCAGCCGCCGGCCGTCACCCGAACACGGTGATGGTCTGGCGGCTGATCGCCGTCAGTGCCCCATCGGGTCCCCACAGCATGGCGTGCGTGTGGGCGTACCCGTCGCGGGAGGCATCGGTGGTGGCCTCGTACGCGAAGACCGCCTCCGGCGGGATCGTGTCGGGGCCGACTTCCGAGACGAGCTCCAGCGTCCAGGTCAGACTGCTGGCGGGCGCGAACCCGGAGAGCATCTGGATGGTCGCCGGCGGCCAGGCGTCCGCGAGCACCAACAGGTGCTCCTCGTGGAACTCCTCCGGGGCCTCGCGCAACTGCGCCCAGCCCGACAGATCGCCGGTCTCGGCTCCGCTGAAGGGCAGGGCGCCACCCACCTGCCTCAACGCGAGGAACCGGTAGAACTCGGGGGTCACCTTCTCGATGTACGGAAACGGTTCGATCGTGCCGGGTTCCGGCAACTCCGGCACGGGATGTCGCGGCGCGACGGCGATGGTGGACTCGCGGTGCCGCCCGAACGCCGCCAGTGCCGTGGCGACGATCGCGCCCTCCTGTCGCAGGGTGGCCCGGGCCTGCGTCACGTTCTTCCCGACCCGGAGGATCTCCGCGTCGACCTCGACGCCGCCCGTCGTAGCAGGGCCGACGAACGAGACGGTGAATGATCTCAACGGGTGTAAAGAACCGGCGGCCACGCCATCTCCCGACCCGGCCCCCACCCCTGACGGCGACGCATCCCTCACGCGGCCTTTGGCCGCCGCGAGCAGCAGGGCTCCGGTCAGTCCCCCGTAGATCGCCCGGCCCTGTGTCCACCCGTCCGCGATCTCCACGGTCCCACCGGCCGAGGCGGCCTCCAACATGCTCTTCAGCGACATGCCGGACAGTCTGCCAAAGGGGTCAGTGGACCAGTTGGGCGCGCCCCTTCTGCCGGAGCGCAGCCAGTGCGGACGTCAGACCCGGCATCTTCGGCATCCGGTCGAACATCTTCTCGCTGCGGGTCTCCGCCGCGTCGTCGGCGGTCCGGTGGAGGAACCTGTCGGGCAGTGAGAGCCTCGCGATGGTGCGCCAGGACTGCAGGTACTGCTTCCACAGCGGTCCGCTCACGTAGGGCAGGTCGTACCGGTCGCACAACTCCCGGACCCGGAGCGAGATCTCCGCGTACCGGTTGGACGGCAGGTCGGGGAACATGTGGTGCTCGATCTGGAACGACAGGTTGCCCGACATGAGGCTCATGACCGGGCCGCCGTCGAGGTTGGCACTGCCGAGCATCTGGCGCAGGTACCACTCGGCCTGCGACTCGTGCTTCACGTCCTTGGCCGTGAACTTCTCGGCCCCGTCCGGGAAGTGCCCGCAGAAGATCACCGCGTTGGTCCAGATGTTCCGGATGATGTTCGCGGCGAAGCTCGCGGTCAGCGCCTGCCGTCCGGCCGGCCCGGCCAGAACGGGGAACAGGATGTAGTCCTTGAGCACCTGCTTTCCCGCCTTGCGCAGGAACGCACGGGCGGTGCGCTGGTCGGCCGGGCTGGCATCGGAGCCCGGGAGCGCGTCCTGGACACGAACCCCCTGCAGTCCGATCCCCCACTCGAATCCCGCCATGAGCGCGGTGTTGACGAGCAAGTTCGCGGAGAACCTGGGCTCCCACGGAATGTCACGTGTGACCCGCAGGACCCCGAACCCCACGTCGTCGTCCATCCCGACGATGTTGGTGAACTTGTGATGCAGATAGTTGTGCGTGTGCTTCCAGTCCGCCGAGCTGCCGACCAGGTCCCATTCCCACGTGGTGGAGTGGATCTCCGGGTCGTTCATCCAGTCCCACTGCCCGTGCAGGACGTTGTGCCCGATCTCCATGTTCTCGAGGATCTTGGCCACTGCCAGAGCCCCCGTACCCAGAACCCAGGCGGTCCGGTTCCGCGCGCCGAGGTACAACACGGCCCGGGCCCCGAGTTCGATTCCCCGTTGCAGCCGGATCACGCTGTGGATGTACCGGTAATCCCGGTCCCCGCGGGATGCCAACACATCGGCCCTGATCGCGTCGAGCTCCCGTCCGAGCTCGTCGATCTGCTCGGTAGTCAGGTGCGCGTACTCGCCTACATCAGAAATGGCCATGGATCAACTCTAGGCGCGCTCTCCGATTCGCGGCTACCGGCGAGTAGCAATGAGGGTCGGATACGTGACCAAGGGCACGCGGCGACCGTCCTCTCAGGCAGCCCACGACCGGCGCAGGACCTCCAGCGATCCGTGCACCCGCTCACGGCTCGAGCCCACCGGGGCGATCATCAACTCGTCCGCGCCCGCGCGTTCGGCGAAGTCCGCCAGGTAGTCGCGGACCTCCGGCCCGTCACCCACCGCGGTGTAGGAGATCATGTGCAGGATCTGGCGACCGGCCGCCGACTCCATCACCATGTCCAGCTCCTCGTCTGAGAAGTGGCGTCCGCGTCCGGCCATGAGCTTGACGCGCTGACGGCGATACCAGTGCAGTTCACCTGCCGCTCGCTCCGTGTCGTCGTCGGCCACCACGTTGACCGCGGCGATCATGTACGGCTCGGCCAGCTGATCGCTGGGCTCGAAGCGGTCGCGGTACACCGCCGAGGCCTGCTCGAGCGCATCGGGCGCGAAGTGCGAGGCGAACGCGTAGGGCAGTCCGTACGCGGCGGCCAGCTGCGCGCCGAACAGGGAGGACCCGAGGATGTAGAGCGGGATCCTGGTCCCGCGTCCGGGCGTCGCCGTGATCCCGCGGGTACGGGCGAGGTCCGAGGGCGAGTCCCCCAGGAAGGCCTGGAGTTCACGGACGTCGTCGGGGAAGCGCTCGGCGGCCGACGGGTCACGACGTAGGGCGCGGAACGTCTGCGGGTCGGTGCCCGGGGCCCGGCCCAGTCCCAGGTCGATACGGCCCGGGTGCAGCTCGGCGAGTGTGCCGAACTGCTCGGCGATCACGAGCGGCGAGTGGTTGGGCAGCATCACCCCGCCGGACCCCAGCCGGATCCGCCGGGTCTGCGAGGCGATGTGCGCCATGAGCACCGCCGGGGCCGAGGAGGCGATGGACCCCATGTTGTGGTGCTCGGAGTACCAGACCCGCTCGTACCCGAGTTCCTCCGCCTTGCGGGCCAGGGCGACCGAGTCCCGCAGCGCGTCGCCGACGGACTGCCCCGGGCGGACCGAGGCGAAGTCGATCACGGACAGGGGCAGCGGGGAGGGGGTCATGACGGGTCCAACCCCCGTCCCGCGGGGCCTATTCCGTGCCGCGCCCGGACGGGGGCGGCACACTGGGGGGATGTCCGATCCCGGCTCCGGTCCAAGCTCCAGCTCCGTCGACATCGCACACCTGGTCTCGGCGATGCGCCGGACCGAACCGTTGGTGCACTGCCTGACCAACTCGGTGGTCCGTCAGGTCACGGCCGACGTCCTGCTCGCCGCCGGTGCGGCGCCGGCGATGGTCGACCACCCCGAGGAGGCCGCCGACTTCGCGGCCGTCGCCACCGGGGTGCTGATCAACGTGGGAAACCCGACGGCCGAACAGGTGGAGGGCATGCACGCGGCGATCGCCTCGGCCAGGGAACACGGCACGCCGTGGGTGCTCGATCCGGTGGCGGTCGGCGGGCTGACACTCCGCACCGGGCTCGCCACCGACTGGCTCGACCACGGTCCCGCGGCGATCCGCGCGAACGCCTCGGAGATCGTGGCGCTGGCCGGGGCCGGGGCGGGTGGCCGCGGCGTGGACTCGACCCATGACGTCGCGGCGGCGTTGCCGTCGGCCCTGATGCTCGCCGAGCGCGCCGGCGGCGTCGTCGCGGTGACGGGTGCGCAGGACGTCGTCGTCACCAACTCCGGCGGGCTGACCATCGCCACCTGGATCACCTCGGGGCATCCGCTGCTCCAGAAGGTGATCGGCACCGGGTGCGCTCTCGGGGCGCTCACGGCCGCCTACCTGGGTGCGGCCCGCGCCGCCGGCCTGCCCGACCACGACGCCGTGGTGGCCGCCCACGCCCACGTCGGAGCGGCCGGAGCGGCTGCGGGGCGGGTCGCCGCGGGCCCGGGACTGTTCGCGGTGGCGTGGCTCGACGCGCTGTACACGCTCACGGCCGAGGAGATCGCGGGCTCGGTCACGCTCCTCGACGCCACGCCGTGACCCGCCGGGCCCACGGCACCGTCGACTGGCGGTTGTATCTGGTCACCGACCCCCACCTCGGCGGTGGCCGGGACGCGGTCCCCGGCATCGTCCACCAGGCCGTCCTGGGCGGGGTGGGGGTCGTCCAGATCCGGGACAAGGAATGTGACGACGACGAGTTCGCCACCCGCGCGTCCGCGGTGGCCGATGCCGCCCGTCGGGCCGGGGCCCGGGTCGGTCGCGAGGTCCCCGTGTTCGTCAACGACCGTCTGGGGGTGGCGCGCGAGCTGGGGCTCCATCTGCACGTGGGGCAGCGGGATGTCCCGTTCGAGCGGGCGCGCGCCGACCTCCCGGAGCATCTGATGCTCGGGCTGTCGATCGAGTCGGACGAGCAACTCCACGTCGCGCTGGGCGGGCCGGGGCCCGGGCCGGACGTGATCGGGGTGAGCCCGGTGTGGTCCACGGCGACCAAGACCGACACCGCTGCCGCTCTCGGCGCGGCAGGGGCCGACCGGCTCGCCCGGGCGGCCCGTCGGCGGGGTGTGGCGGCGGTGGGCATCGGCGGGATCACCCCGGCGAACGTCGGCCTGCTCGCGGGCACCGCCCTGGACGGTGTGAGCGTGGTGTCGGCGGTGATGCGCGCGCCGGATCCGCGCGCAGTCGCGATGGACCTGCTCTCACGCTGGGATGGGGCCCGGGTTCGCGGGTGATCCCGCCGCCCGCGCAGTCCGTCACGGGGAGGAGGACCGGGGTAGCACGAACCGGGTCACGGGATCGAAACCGCGCCACCGCGCCCATGGTGCCCGTACCGTCGGCAGCATGCAGGACAGCACCCCGGACCAGATCACGATGGTCGAGTTCCCCAGTTCGTCGATGCCCGCGACAGCCGACTTCCTGGCCAGGGTGTGTGGCTGGACGCCCACCGTGTACGGGACGTCGTACACCGACCTCACCGGCGGCGGGATCGAGGTGGGGATCCAGGGTGACGACGACGAGCAGTCGCAGGCACCCCTGATGGTGATCCGGGTGTCCGACCTGGCCGAGGCCCGCGGCCGGGTCGAGGCCGCGGGCGGCGTGGTGACCCTCGACCCGTTCTCCTTCCCCGGTGGCCGACGGTTCCACTTCCGCGAGCCGGGCGGGAACGAGATGGCCATGTGGGTGCCGGAGTAGCCACCGCCGCACGCCGCCGCGCACAGCCGAGCGCCGCCTCCATTGAGTCAGCTCAGGGAACCGAGCCGGCTCGCGGAGTCGGTTCGAACCCCTCCGGCAAGGCCAATCGTGTGAGTTTGGCCGGGTTGGAGTGGAAAAAGACCCGCGTGACGCGGTCGTCGACCACGCCCAGCTGGGCCACCCGGACGACCCCGCGGGACACCACCGCCAACGCGAACTCCCCGTTGACCTCGACCGGCGCGATCATGCCGCCGGACAACTCCGCGGCCTTGATGAGGAAGTACGCACACTTGCGGGCCCCCACGATGTCCCTGCGGGCGGCGTTGACCTTCCCGTCGCTGTCCGAGACCACCCGGACGTCCGCGGTGAGCACCTCGATCGTCTGCTCGAGGTCACCGGCCAGGACGGCCTCAACCAGGCGCGTGATCACCGGCTCCGGCGCACGTTCCGGCGGCCGCAGGTCGGTGTCCAACCGGCGGCGTGCCCGGCTCACCCACTGGCGCACCGTGGGCACGGCCGCGTCCAACGTCTCGGCGATCTCGGCGTAGGGCAGGGCATAGGCCTCGCGCAGGACGAAGGCCGCCCGCTCATCGGGTGCCAGCTGCTCGTAGGCGAGGAGGACGGCGATCCGCAGATCCTCCCGCTGTTCGGCCAACTCCGCCGGAAGCAGGGCGGTGTCGACGGGCTCGGGCAGCCACGCCCCCACGTAGTCCTCCCGCCGTCGTCGCCGTAGCCGGTCCAGACACAACCGGGTGGTGACGGTGGTGAGCCACGCCTCGGGGTTGTCGGGGTGAGAACCCGGGTCGAGGCCGACCAGGCGGGCCAGGGCCTCATCGGCGGCGTCCTCTGCGTCGGCCCACGTCCCCGTGATGCGGTATCCCACCCCGAGCAGTCGCCCCCGGACCCGGTCCACCGCGGTCCGGTCGAGTCCGGCGAGCCCACCGGCCGCGGTCACCTCGGACGAACGGGATCGATGTCCTCCGGGCGGACGCCCTTGAGCGACCCCGGGTCCTTCCTGGTCGCCACTGCGATCCGGTTCCATGCGTTGATGGTGACGACCTCCATGAGCAGCTGTCCAGTGCCCGCCTCGCCCCGGTGTCGGACCATCTCGTCCCAGAGGTGGTCCGGGACCGAGTCCTCGCCACGGACGTGGGTGATCGCGTCAGCGAATCGCAGGACCACGAGGTCCCCCGCGGACAGCTCACCGGCGTGGGCGGGCCAGTCCTCGGCGGCGAGGATCCGGGCGTCGTCCCAGCCGTCCTTACGCGCGTCGCGGCGATGCATCGCGGTGCAGAACCGGCACTCGTTCACCGCCGAGACCCGCAGTCTGACGAGGTGGCTGTCGGAGCGGGAGACCCGGGCCCTGGTGTAGGCCTCGAGCGCCAGCATGGGCACCATCGCGCCCGCGCTGACCTGAGTGCGCTGGTGCTGTGTGCGCTGTCCCTGTGTGTGCGGTCCGTGGTCTTTCCGGTGAGTGCTCATACCCCTTCGACGCACCAGCACTCCCGGATGTGACAGCGGATCGGTGTGATCACCTATGGCGATCTCCGGGGCCCCCTCCTAGCCTGGTCACATGACCGATCCCGATGATCTGTTGCTCTCCGACTCCGAGCGCCTGCACGCGCTCACCGCGCTGGGCGACCATTATGCCGCCGGTCGTCTCGACGACCCGGAATTCCATTCCCGGTCCGGTGACATCGCGGCCGCGCGCACCCTGGGTCAGTTGCGGTCATCATTCCGGGATCTGCCCGGAGGGATGCCTCTGAGCAGCGTGGACGGCATGATCGTGCAGACGGCGGCGGCGGGAGGTGGTGAGCTGGCGCGCACCTCGTCGTCACCGGCGGTCTCGGACCCGGATCGCGAGCTCCAGGATCTCCGCAAGCGCGGCAAGACGGTGGAGACCCTCGACGGCCTGGTCCTCGGGGCGACGCTCGTGGCGTTCCTCGTGCTGCAGTTCGTCGTGGGCTGGGATTACGCCTGGATCGTGTGGCCCTCGCTGGTCCTGACCCTCGGGGTTCCGCGCGCGATCCTGCAGTTCTCCGACTCGGACGAGGAACTCTACGAGGAGCTCAAGGAGTCCGACGACGAGGCCCGCAAGGAGCGTCTGCGCGCGGCCACCGAGCGGATCCGCGAGTTGGGGGACGGGCGCGAGACGCACTAGACATACTGACCGCGCAGGTCAGGTCTGCTCGAGCGCGACGCCCTTGCGCTCCGGGAGCGTGAACGCCGCCAGGGCGGCGACGACGAAGGCCGCCGCGAACACCCCGAAGACCACGACCGTGCCTCCGGCACCCAGCATCACCGGGACGAGCAGCGGCGCGACGATGGAGGCGATCCGACCGAACGCCGCCGCCGCGCCGGTGCCGGCGCCACGGGTCGAGGTGGGGTAGAGCTCGGGGCCGATCGCGTACAGCGCGCCCCACGCGCCGAGGTTGAAGAACGACAACGCCATCCCCGCGGCGACGATGGTGGCCGGCGTCCCCGCGAGACCGAACAGCCCCGCCGCCACCGCCGACCCGACCAGGAACACCGCGAGGGTGACCCGGCGACCCCACACCTCGATGAGCCACGCCGCCACCGCGTACCCCGGTAGCTGGGCGAGCGTGATGATGAGTGTGTAGCCGAACGACCTCACCAGATCGAAACCCTGGGAGACCAGCAGGCTGGGCAGCCAGATGAACGCGCCGTAATAGGAGAAGTTGATCCCGAACCACACGACCCACAGTGCGCCGGTCCGTCGTCTCAGGCGCGGGGACCAGATCGACTCGCGCGCGGACTCCCCGCTGGCGGATGCGTCGCGGCCGGGCTCCCCTGCTGGGGCGTTCGCCGCGGCGGGCGGTTTGACCCCGGCCGAGGCCTCGTACTCGCGGACGATCCTCTCGGCCTCGGCGCCCCGACCCCTCGATTCCAGGAACCGCACCGACTCGGGCAGTCCGAAGCGCACGACGAGCGCGTACGCCGCCGGGACCAGCCCGATGGCCAGCGCCCAGCGCCAGCCGTCGTCGCCGATCGGCACCACGAAGTATCCGATAAGCGCCGCCATGAGCCAGCCGACGGCCCAGAACCCTTCGAGGATCACCACCACCCGGCCGCGGATACGACGCGGCGCGAACTCGCTGACCAGCGTCGAGGCGACGGGCAACTCGGCGCCCAGGCCCAGGCCCACGATGAAGCGCAACGCGATGAGCATGGCGATACCGGTCGACAGCGCCGCCGCACCCGTGGCCAGACCGTAGACCAGCAGGGTCGCGGCGAAGACCTGGCGACGCCCGATCCTGTCTGCGAGCAGTCCGCCGAGCGCGGCGCCGATCGCCATGCCGACGAACCCGATGGACCCGATCCAGGACAGCTCGGTGGGGGTCAGCGCCCAGTGCACGGCCAGGGCGGCCATGACGAAGGAGATCAGGCCCACGTCCATGGCGTCGAGTGCCCAACCGACGCCGGATCCGACCAACAGCCTGCGGTGCTTGCGGGTGAACGGTAGGCCGTCGAGGCGCTCCGTGCGGGTGGTCATGCGCGACAACGCTACTCGCCGGACGGAGGCCGGGCGACGCAGGAAGTTCCCCACGAACCCTGGACTTGGACCAGCGTCCGGGTAGCCTGGTGGAGACTGTGTTGAGCATCACACACTGGGAGTGCCTCGTGGACACCACCGATCACGCCAGCCCGGGCGGCGCCGACTTCGACATCGTGATCCGCGGCGGGACCGTCTACGACGGCACCGGCGCCCCGGGCCTCCGCGCCGACGTCGGGATTCGGTCCGGCGTCGTCGCGGCGGTGAGTCCCTCCCCGCTCCCGGTATCGGCGGGCACCCGCGTCATCGAGGCCGACGGCCGATGGGTCATGCCCGGATTCGTCGACACCCACACCCACTACGACGTGGAACTACTGGTGTCCCCCGGCCTGGGCGAGTCGGTCCGCCACGGGGTGACCACCGTGCTCGTCGGCAACTGCTCACTGTCCGGCGTGTACTCGGACACCGTCGATGTGGCCGACCTGTTCAGCCGCGTGGAGGCCCTCCCCCGGGACGCCGTCCTCGACGCACTCGAGCGCACCACGTCGTGGTCCGATGCGGCGGCGTGGCGGAGGGCGGTCGAGTCCCTGCCGCTGGGGCCCAACGTGGCGAGCTTCCTCGGCCATTCCGATGTCCGCGCCTCCGTGATGGGACTGGGCCGCTCGACCGACCCGGAGCACTCCCCG
This sequence comes from Dietzia sp. JS16-p6b, assembly GCF_003052165.1. Taxonomy (NCBI): domain Bacteria; kingdom Bacillati; phylum Actinomycetota; class Actinomycetes; order Mycobacteriales; family Dietziaceae; genus Dietzia; species Dietzia sp. JS16-p6b. The sequence goes on from NZ_CP024869.1 coordinate 3,392,772, forward strand.
AGCCGGCGGGAGCGCCGCGAGATCGCGCGGCGGGTGGAGGAGGCCCTCGACGAGGGGTTCCTGGGGGTCTCCACCATGACCAACCCCTGGGACAAGATGGACGGCGACCGCTACCGCTCGCGCACCCTGCCCTCCACGCACGCCTCGTGGAAGGAATTCAGACAGATCAGCCGGATCCTCCGGCGACGCGATCGCGTCCTGCAGGGCGTTCCGAACCTCAACACTAAGGTCGACGTGGCCTTCTACGTGGCCACCAGCACGGGCCTGCTGCGCAAGCCGCTCAGGGTGTCACTGCTCGCCGCGGCGGACACCCTCGCCGAGCCCTGGGTCAACCACATCTTCCGGCCCCTGGCGTGGGTGGCCAACTCGCTGGGACGCGGCAGGTTCGTGTGGCAGCACCTGCCGACCACATTCAAGGTGTGGGCCGACGGGATCGATCTGGTGGTCTTCGAGGAGTTCGGCTCCGGGCGCGAGGCACTGCACCTCAAGGACGAGATGGCCCGCACGGACCTGCTCGCGAAGGAGGGCTACCGGCGTTGGTTCCGGCGGGACTTCGAGAAGCGGTTCAGCCCGCGGGTATGGCACCGCGACTTCGACGACGCCCTGATCGTCGCCTGCCCCGACGAGTCTCTGGTCGGAAGGACCGTCGGCGACGTCGCCCGCGACCGGTCACTACACCCCGCGGACTGTTTCCTCGACCTGGTGGTGGAACACGGCGCAGACCTGCGGTGGACCACCACGATCGCCAACGCCCGCGACAAGGTGGCCAACCGGCTCGTCAACACCCCCGGCGTCACCATCGGGTTCTCCGACGCCGGCGCGCACCTGCGCAACATGGCCTTCTACAACTTCGGCGTGCGCCTGCTCGAGCGTGTACACGACGCGGATCGTCGCGGCGCCCCGTTCCTGTCTGTCGAGAAGGCGGTGTTCAAGCTCACCGGGGAACTCGCCGACTTCTACCGGCTGGATGCCGGGCGGATCACCCCCGGTCGCCGCGCCGATGTGGTGGTGATCGACCCGGCCGGGCTCGACGGCGAGTCGCTGGGCTACCACGAGACGGAGATGCCGGAACTCGGCGGGATCCGCCGCATGGTCAACCGCAACGACCGAGCGGTCACCGCGACGATCATCGGCGGCCGGGTGGTCTGGCACGACGGTGAGTTCGCGCCGGGTTACGGCTCGGACTACGCGTCGGGCCGGTTCCTGCCCGCGGGGCGGCGGATGAACCCGGCCCCCACCGGTTTCGTACCCCGGGTCAGCCGCTCGGCGGTCCACGGCCAGGTGAACAACGCCCACACCACCGCGACCACGGCTGCCGCGACACCGATGTAGACCGGCCAGGGGCCCATCAGATCCAGCGGCGACCCCTCCGGCGGAGCATGGCGGAGATACCCGTAGTTCGCCCCGGCGATCAGGTTGACCACAGAGGCCACGGCAGCCCAGAAGACCGTGAACACGAAGGTGAAGCCGAATCCTCGCCAGGTCGGCCGCAACCCCAACCCCCACACCAGGATCACCGGGGCGATGAAGGCGGCGGCATGGGAGAACCAGAACATCCCGTACTCCACCGGTGGGGAGAAGCTGTAGTTCAGGTCCGGGGTCACCAGCGCCATCAGGTTCAGGGACAGACCCCAGAGGTACGCCACCGCCACCGCCCACCCGGCGCGGGTGATCAACGCCACCGGGATGATGATCCGGGCCCAGTCCGAGAGATCGGCCGGGATGGCCTGGGCGGGGTCGAACCGGCCGGGCATCAGGTCCCAGAGGATCCAGCCCGCTCCGACGAGCAACATGAGCCACCCTGCGATGGTGATCGCCCGGTCCACGGCTCGGGAGCCACGGTACCGACGCACCACGCCCAGCAGAACGGCTGTCATCACCACCGTGACGGCCAGAGCGGAGAAGTGGGCCACACCGAAGAGAGGCATCGAGCCGAGATCCTCCTCGGCGGCCAGAACGGTCGCCTTGGTGGTCATGTCCCCACCCTAACCGGATCGCCACGGAGTGCCGGCGGTCGCGACGCGGGCACACTGGACCGGAGAAACCGCGATCGACGAAAGGGTCCGCGCCGTGTCCGACTCACGCCCATCCGACTCCCCGCTCACCGACGACCTGCGCCGCCTGCTCGCCCTGCCGAATCCGTGCGTCATGGCGACGCTGCGCAGAGACGGGTCACCGGTCGCGGTGCCCACGTGGTACCGGCTGGTCGGGGACCGTATCCATCTCAACCTCGACGCCGGACGGGTCCGCCTCCAGCACCTGCGACGCGACCCGCGCGTGGCACTGTCCGTGCTGCAGGTGGACGACTGGTACTCGCATGTGAGCATCCAGGGCCGGGTCACCGAGATCACCGAGGACCCGGACCTGTCGGGGATCGACGCCCTGTCCCGGCACTACACGGACCAGCCGTACCCGGTCCGTGATCGTGCCCGCGTCGATGCCTGGGTGGAGGTCGAGCGGGTACACACATGGGGGGCCGCGGCACGATCCTGAGTCGGCACGGCCCCACTCGGAATACCGTCAGAGCACGCCACACTCCCGGGAGCCGCACATGTCCGACCGTTACCCCCTCGCCGAACTCGCCGATCTACCCGAGGACCTGAGGGAACGCATCCTCGCGGAACAGGAGAAGGCCGGATTCATCCCCGAGGTGTTCCTGATGTTCGGGCGACGCCCTGCGGAGTGGCGGGCGTTCTTCGCCTACCACGACGCCGTGATGGACCGCGAGGGTTCAAACATGTCCAAGGCGGACAAGGAGATGATCATCGTGACCATCTCCGCGCAGAACAACTGCCAGTTCTGCGTGGTGGCGCACGGGGCGATCCTGCGTATCGTCAAGAAGGACCCGTACCTGTCCGATCAACTGGCCGTGAGCCATCACAAGTCCGACCTGACCCCGCGCGAGCGCGCGATCTGCGACTTCGCCACCAAGGTCAACCTGCGATCCGACGAGCTCGTCGACGCCGACTACGCCGCGCTCCACGAACACGGACTGGACGACGAGGACGCGTGGGACATCGCGACGATCACCGGCCTTTTCGGGCTGAGCAACCGGGTGGCCAACGCCACCGACATGCGGCCGAACCCGGAGTTCTACCTGATGGGGCGCGCGCCACGGTCCTGACGGCCGCACGGGTCATCGTCAGCGGTTGACCGGCGTGGTCGGGCTCCAGTGGAATCCCCGGTCGAACAGGTAGCGGAACTCGGGGTCCTCGGCGAGAGTGACGTCCACCCCGTCCCCGCTCAGCGCGATCCCAACGGGCGCCGGTGACCACCTGAGGGTCAGAGTGCGCTCGGGGTCCCTCACGAGACCGTATGTCCCCTCGCGGACCGGATACAGCTCGATCGTGATCACCTCGCCGTCCACGGAGTAGCGCCCGTCGTGGAAGTCCCCGTTGGCCAGGCGCAATCCGAAGCGCGCCCGTTCCGCACCGTGCTGCCCGAAGGCCACCTGCTGCCAGCGCACATCGTCGACCAACTGCTCGGCGGGCGGCGCCGTGTCCTCGACCACGCGATAGACCCCGGCGACCTGGGAGAACGCGGTCGGCGTCCCGCCACCCGCGGCCATGACGCCGAGAACCGCGCCCGGAACACAGAGGGCCACCACCGCGAGGATCGGCCCCGTCCACCTTGTGACGCGCTGACCCCGGGGCCAGGGGATCGGGGTGGGGAGCGTCGCGGCGGGCACGGGCCGGCCCGCGAGGATGCGCCCGACGTGGGCGAACCACGGAGCCGCGACCACCATCCCGGCCACGGCCATCGCCAGGGAGAGTTGCTTGACCGGGACGTCGAAGGTCATGTTGAGCAGAAAGACGACGGCCATGGCCGCGGCGGCGAGGAGGCCACCCAGCCAGGCCGTGCGACGGAAGAGCAGAAGCGCCGCGGCGGTGACCTCGGCCAGACCGGCCAGAACCTGGACCACCGGGGAGAACGCCATGAACCGCCAGAGGAACCCCATCGGGCTCATCTCGCCGAACGCGGTCAGGGCGTCCCCGTAATCGGCGACCCCCATCTGCATGAGGAACACCTTGGGCCACCCGTAGACCAGGAGCACGAGGGCCAGCCAGAGTCGAAGGAGCCAGTGGGCGATCCACCCCGCCGTGACCCGCCACCGCGGGCCGGGGTCAGCAGTCGTGGAGACGGTGGTGGATACACCGTCGACGGAAGGAGGTGTCGACGAGACGGATCCCTGGGTCATGACGCCGATAGTACGAACCCTGAGAACGCCCTCGTACGTCTCAGGGTCTGTCCCGAGGGGGACGATCTCGCCACCCCGCCGGCGCGGCTCTACAACTGCTTGTGCGGAATCCCGTTGATCGTTCCGCCGTCCACCACGAACTCGGTGGCGGTGGCGTAGGAGGACTCGTCCGAGGCGAGGAACAGCACGAAGTTGGCCAGGTCGTCGACAGTGCCCAGTCGGCCCAGGGGGATGGGGATCATGTCGTCCGGGATGCCCTCCGCGATGGGCGTGCGGACGAGACCGGGGTGTAGCGAGTTACAGCGGATGCCGTGCGGTGCGAGTTCGAGCGCGACCGACTTGGTCAGCCCCCGGACGGCCCACTTCGCCGCCACGTACCCGTGCGCCCACGGGGTGCCCCGCATCCCCTCGATCGACGAGACGTTGATGATCGAACCACGCCCGGCGGCGATCATCACCTCCGTGACCGCCTGGCACCCGTAGAAGGTGCCCGAGAGATTGACGTCGAGGATCTGCTGCCACTTGTCGTGCCTGAACCTGTGCAGTTCGGCGCCGTTGACGATCCCGGCGTTGTTGACCAGCACATCGACCCCGCTCCAGTCGGCGACGGTCTCCTCGACGACGGCCTTCCACTGGTCCGGGTCGGATACGTCGAGGTGACGGTAGCGCGCACTCGCCCCGAGCTCGGCCGCCACGGCCTCGCCCTGCTCGTCCAGCACGTCGGTGAGCACGACCCTCGCGCCCTCCTCGACGAGGCGGCGCGCGTCGGCCTCACCCATCCCCCGCGCGGCCCCCGTGATGATGGCGACCTTGCCCTCGACCCGACCCATGATGACTCCCTCTCCTCGTGAACAACTGTGGTGCTGAGGCCGGTCGTCGGCTCAGCGGGTACCGACGATGCCCGGCGCGCCGGCGAGCGGCAGATCCAGCGTCGTGGCCAATCCCGGCGCCGCGGCCACGACGGCGGGTACGGCGTTGACCACTCTGCCGACCCCGGCGAGGATCGCCGAGTAGTTGTGGTCGCCGTCCGCGCTCTGCGCGGCCAGGTCGAGGACGTACGAGGGCTCGCCGATCACCTCGACGCGGTACGAGTGCCCCTCCTGGACCGCGTACGGCCAGTCCGGCCGCAGGTCGTCCCGGGTCCGGGTGACGTGTTCGACCACGATGACGGGCTCGCCCGCCACCATGCCGGTGATCTGGAAGCGGAACCCCGCCTGGGTGCCCTCGGCGATGGTGCAGGCCGCGACCTCGTAGGTCTCCGGGGCGGGTTCGCGCTCGACGTGTTCGGTGATCTCGTCCACCTCCACGCCCAACCCGGCGGCGAGCAGGTGGATCGACGCACCCCACCCCGCCGTCAACACCCCGGGCAGGAACAGCAGCGGGGTCTGGTCGAGCGGGGTGCCGAATCCCATCACATCGACCATCGACTCGGTGGAGTCGTAGGTCGCGTAGTCGGAGAACTCGGTGCAACGGACCTGGCGCACCTCACGGCAGGTGCCGGTGATCGCGAGCGGGAGGAGGTCGTTGGTGAACCCCGGGTCCACGCCGGTGACGAAGAGGGTGGCACCGCCTTCCAGGGCCGCGGCCTCGAGCTTGGCGCGCGCGCTGTCGGGGACGCCCGCGGCGGGGTTGATGAGCGGAGTGGGCGCTGTGCCCGCCACGTTGATCCCGGCGGCGAGGTACTCGCGGATGTCGCGCGCGGCCTCCACCGGCCGGGTGTCGCTCATCGCGCAGTAGACCACGCAGTCGGGCGCCGCGGCCACGATGTCGGCATGGTCCGTGGTGGCGGTGACACCCGTGACCTCCTCGAGACCGGCGAGCTCCCCCGCGTCCCGGCCCGCCTTCTCGGCGGAGTGCACCCAGACGCCCACCAGGTCGAAGCGCGGGTCCTCGACCAGCTGGCGCAGGGCGATCGCCCCGGCGTTCCCGGTGGCGATCTGCGCGACCCGGATGGCCATGTGTTCCCTCCCGACGTGAGGCGGCGTGCGGTGGAGCGCGCCTGCTCGCGGCGGACGCTACCAGAGCGTGACGCCTGATCGGGGTCAATTCGGACACGTGACCGGACAGTTGTCCGGTCACGTGTCGGGGCCGGGTCAGCCGACGACGACGCCGCAGGCGATCCGGCTGCCTCCGTCACCGGCCATGAGCGTGTCCTCGTCGGGCCCCTCCGGGGCGTAGCGCTCCGGGATGTGCGCGAGGTTGTCCGGGTCCTCGTGGATCATCACGGCCGTGCCGTCGTCGTCCAGCAGTAGCTCGCGGTCCAACCGGTCGGTCAGGGTGGTGATGCGCGCGGTCCCGTCGCCCGCGACGTACAGCGGGGGAAGATCGCCGGCGTGGTCGGGATGGCTGGCCTCGTCGTCCGGACCGACCAGGTGCCCGCCGGCCGAGAGGAACGCCCCTCGCTCCTCGGGGTCGTTGGGATTGGCACTGTCCGGCTCGCACAGTCCGGTCGTGTGGATGTGCAGGCCGTGGAAGCCGGGCTCCAGCCCGGAGGCCTCGACGGTGACCAGGGTCCCGCCGTCGACCTCGACGAACTCCACCGTGCCGAGCGATCCGCCCTCGGGGTCCACGAGGTCGGCGGTCGCGAAGGCCTGGCCGCCCTGCTGCTCATCCGCGCCTCCCGCATCGGCGGTGGTGGCGGCGGTGTCCTGCGGGCTGGCGGCCCCCTCGTCGGCAGGCGACTCCTCCCCTGTCCCGCACGAGGCGGCCAGGACGGCGGCGGCGGCCAGCGCGACGAACGCACCGCCCCGGCGTGCCCGCCGGAGGGAGGGCGGGGTCTGAGTGGTCGTGGTCTGAGATACGGCGGTCTGAGATGCGGGGGTCACCGTGGTCACGGAAGGGCCTCCTTGTCGTCGGGGTTCTCGTGGGCGACGCTGTGGTCGCCTTCGTGGCCGTCACCGTACCCAGGCTCATTCCAGGCGCAACCGGGGTCGACCGGTGTCGCGCGCGTCAGGCGGCGGCCCGGAATCGCCGGAGCCGCAGGCTGTTGGCCACCACGAACACCGAGGAGAACGCCATCGCCGCCCCCGCGATCATCGGGTTGAGCAACCCGGCCGCCGCCAGGGGCAGCGCGGCCACGTTGTAGGCGAACGCCCAGAACAGATTTCCCTTGATCGTCCGCAGGGTGCTGCGGGACAACCGGATCGCATCGGCCGCCGCGAGCAGATCCCCGCGGACCAGGGTGAGGTCGGAGGCCTCGATAGCCGCGTCCGTGCCCGTCCCGATCGCCAGGCCCAGATCGGCGGTGGCGAGGGCGGCCGCGTCGTTGACGCCGTCGCCGACCATGGCCACCACGCGCCCGGCGCCCTGCAGCCGGCGGATCACCTCCACCTTGTCGGCCGGCAGCACTTCGGCGATGACGGTGTCCGGGCCGGGCTCGATGCCCACCTGCTGCGCCACCGACGCGGCCACCCTGACGTTGTCGCCGGTCAAGAGGATGGGAGTGAGCCCCAGGCCACGGAACTTCTCGACGGCCTCCGCGGAGGTGTCCTTGATCTGGTCGGCGACCACGAGCACCCCGCGGGCACGGCCGCCCCAGCCCACGGCGACCGCCGTGTGGCCGCGACCGGAGGCCTCATCGAACGCCCGTCCGAGCTCGGCCGGCAACGGCATGTCCTGCTCGGCGAGCAGGGCGGGACGGCCCACCACGACGACCTCGTCGTCGCCCTCACGGTGGCCACCCGCACCGAGCGCGATGAGCCCGGACACCCCCAGTCCCTCCGTGTTGCGGAACCCCGCCACCGGCGGGAGGTCGCCGACCCGCTCGCGGGCGCCGGCGGCGATGGCCCGGGCGATGGGGTGTTCGGAGGCGTCCTCCACAGCGCCGGCGCAGCGCAGCACCTGCGACTCGTCCTGCCCATCGGCAGCGGTCACCGAGACCAGCGCGGGCGCTCCGGTGGTCACGGTGCCGGTCTTGTCGAGCACGATCGTATCGACGCGGCGGGTGGACTCCAGGACCTCGGGGCCCTTGATGAGGATGCCCAGTTGCGCGCCGCGGCCGGTCCCGACCATCAGGGCCATGGGCGTGGCCAGACCGAGCGCACAGGGGCAGGCGATGATGAGCACCGCGACCGCGGCCGTGAACGCCATGGAGGCGCCGGACCCGGTGAGCAGCCAGAAGGCGAACGTCGCGGCGGCCAGGACCAGGACGGCGGGGACGAAGACGCCGGAGATGCGGTCGGCGAGGCGTTGCGCGGCGGCCTTGCCGGACTGGGCGTCGGTGACCATCTGTGCCATCCGGGCGAGTTGGGTGTCCGAGCCCACACGAGTGGCCCGGACGATGAGACGTCCGCTGGTGTTGACGGTTCCGCCCACCACCGCGTCGCCGGTGGAGACCTCGGTCGGCACTGACTCCCCGGTGACCATGGCGGTGTCGACGGCGGAGGCTCCGTCGACTATCCGGCCGTCGGTGGCGATCTTCTCACCAGGGCGCACGATGAACTCGTCGTCCACCTGCAGGTGTTCCACGGGGATCCGGGTCTCGACGCCATCGCGCACGACCGCCACGTCCTTGGCGCCGAGTTCGAGCAACGACCGGAGGGCCGCTCCCGCCGTGCGCTTGGACCTGGCCTCGATGTAGCGGCCCAGCAGGACGAAGGTGGTGACCCCGGCGGCGGCCTCGAGATAGATGTCCCCTGCGCCGTCGCTGGGAGACAGCGAGAACTCGAATCCGTGGGTCATCCCCGGCATTCCGGCGTGGCCGAAGAACAGCGCGTACAGCGACCACAGCAACGCGGCGGACGTGCCGATCGACACCAGGGTGTCCATGGTGAACGAGCCGTGCCGGATGTTGATCGCCGCGGCGCGATGGAACGGCCATCCGCCCCACACCACGACGGGCGCGGCGAGCGTCAGGGAGAGCCACTGCCAGTTTGTGAACTGCAGGGCGGGGATCATGGCCATGGCGATCACGGGCACGGACAGCACCGCGGAGACGATCACACGGTGGCGCAGACTCTCGACGCGGTCAGGCGCCGCGGAGTCGTCGGTGGCGTTGCCCGCATGCGCTGTGGCGGTGACCGCCCCGTCGGCGTGCGTCGTTCCCGGAACGGCGGCCGAGGTGCGGGGTCGTGGCCACCGGGCCGAATACCCCGCCTGTTCGACGGTGTCCAGTAGGAGCTGCGATTCCACGCCGGGGGCGTACTCGACCCGCGCCTTCTCCGTGGCGTAGTTGACCTCGGCGGTCACCCCGTCGAGTTTGTTGAGCTTGCGCTCGATCCGGCTGGCGCACGAGGCGCAGGTCATGCCCTCGATCTGGAGGTCGACGAATGCGGTCGCAGGCCCGCTGGAGACATCGGTGTCAGTCATGTCCGGTCAGCTCATTCCGCGTCGTGGAGTGTGTACCCGGCCTCGTCCACGGCCGCACGGACGAGCGCGGGGTCGACGGGCTCGGGGGCGACGACGACGAGGCGGCCCGACTCCAGGTCGACATCGACCGCGGTCACGCCGGGGATCTCCGAGACCTCTTCCCTGACGGAGGCGACGCAGTGTCCGCAGGTCATCCCGGAGACGGTGAAGGTGGCGGTGTCGGACATGAGGTTCTCCCTTGGTGGTGGATGGTCAGCGGTGTGCAGGAGCGGACCGGGTGTCGTGCCTCAGGACTTGACCAGGCGAGCGATGGCCGCGTTGGCCTCGGCGAGCTTGGCCTGTGCCTCCGGTCCGCCGTGCTCGATCGCCCCGGCCACGCAGTGGCCCAGGTGCTCCTCGAGCAGGTTGAGCGAGAGCGACTGCAGGGCCCGGGTCATCGCGGAGACCTGCGTGAGGATGTCGATGCAGTACTTGTCCTCCTCGACCATCTTCTGCAGACCGCGGGCCTGGCCCTCGATGCGGCGCAGTCGCTTGAGGTGATCGTCCTTGTTCGCGGTGTACCCGTGCTCGCCCATGGCGGATACGGTACCCCCCTAGGGTACCTGCCGCAAGGCCTGGGACACCCCGGCACCAGGCACCGGCGACCGGACGGGCTGCTACCGGTCAGGCTGCAGGCCGTGGTCGATCCCCCAGGCGACCGCCTGCGCGCGCGTGCCGACGCCCATCTTCCGGTACGCGGCACGGATGTAGGTCTTGACCGTGTTCGCGGACAGATAGCACCTGTCGCCGATCTCCCGGTTCGACAGGCCCTGCACGATCAGCCCCACCATCTCGGCCTCACGGGCCGAGAGGCCGGCATCCTTGGCGGGCCAGTCGTTGGCACCTGTGGCCGTGTGTCCCGGCCCCACCATCGTCACGACGCTCCCCGCCGCGATCTCCTCGATCCCACGCACCAGGTCCGCCGCGGGCAGGGCCTTGGACAGGAAGCCGTTCGCCCCCAACGCCAGGCTGTCGTCGACCGCGGCCCGGCCGGAGGCGAAGGAGTACACCGCGACCGCGCCGATCGACGGGTCCTCACGCAGCGAGGCGAGTCGGGCGTGTTTGCCCACCGGTGCTGCGAAGGTGTCGTACAGGGCCACGTCCACCGCCGTCGCCCCTTTGGACACCGCGTTCTTCTCCACGACCTCGACGCGGTCGGAGTACTCCGAGAGGATCGCGTTCACCCCGGCGACGACGACGAGATAATCGTTGATCACAGTCACCCTGACCGGCATGAACAGACAATAGCAACGAACCCCGGCTCACCCGATACCGCTATCACACCCCTGAGGGTGTGGCCCGACCACTTTCACACACCGGATGATGGAGTGTTCCTCCGCGAGCGATCCACGGATCGCCGCCGAACCGAAAGTGGGTTGATCATGTGGCTGAGGCAGCCTGGACTGCACTAGAAGATCGATGGGCCTGGGCCGACCGCGGGAACTGCGTGGGACACCAGGACCTGTTCTACAACGACGACCACGACCTCAAGGGCACGAGGCGCAAGAACGAGGAACTCGCCAAGCAACTCTGCTCGACGTGCCCGGTACTCGACCGGTGTCGCGCCTACGCCATCGAGGAGCGAGAGCTCTACGGCGTCTGGGGCGGCATGACCGAGATGGAACGACACACGAAAGCGGGCCGACTGCGCACCGGTTGACCTGCGCCGGGGCCGCGACGACCTGAGGCCACGTTGGCGCACAACGGGTTCCAGACGATGATCGCGCACCCCGTTCCCTCCCGCCGCCTCCGGGGCTACTCTTCTGCTACTCGAGGCCGGAGGAGAGTCGATGCCCGGTTTGTCACGTCGCCAGTTCCTGAGCCGCGTCGGCGCACTGGCCGCGGCGTGGGGCCTGGCACCGATCGCGCTGGGCGGTCGACTCGCTGTGGCCCAGAGTCCTCCCGAGGTGCCGCGGTCGACGTTGTCCGGAACCATTCTCCGCAGAGAGGGCGAGACCCGGTCCTATCGCACCCTGGCCGCGGGCCCGGGCGAGGCCCATCTGCCTCGGATGGACATCCTGCGTGCGTCTCCGTCTGCGGCACGAGCCGGGGCACGCCGTTCGCTCCTCTACCTCGGACACCTGTCCGACATGCACGTCATTGACGCACAGTCCCCGTGCCGTATCGAGCCGATGATCGTCCAGGATCACGCCACGTGGGGATCGGCGTTCCACCCGCAGGACCCGCTCACCGTGCATGTGACCGCGGCGATGGTCAAGTCGTTCGCCGACAACTCGATCAGCCCCGTGACGGGGGCTCCGCTCGGTGCGGCGATCGTCACCGGCGACAGCGCGGACATGCATTCCCACCTCGAACTGCGGTGGTACATCGACGTCCTCGACGGGGTACCGGTGACCCCGAACAGCGGGTCACCGACCCTGTTCGAGGGCGTGCAGGCCTGGCGGGACGCCCAGTGGGCGTACCGGCCGGAGGATCCCTCGGGCGGCGCGTTCGGCGACTACGGGTTTCCCCGGCTGCCCGACCTGTTGTCCCAGGCCATCTCACGCCCCGTCGAGTCGGTCGGCCTGCCGGTGCCGTGGTATGCGGTGTACGGCAATCACGACACGCTCCTGCTGGGCACCTTCGGTCTGTCCCCCCAGCTCCGTTCCCTCGCGGTCGGCTCGCAGAAGTCTCACACGCTGGCCGCCACCGCGTCGTCGACGCTGAGTGGATACGCCGCGACCGCGAGCCCGCTGCAGCGGCTCGGTGACGCGTTGGGGGTCCGGTCGGGTACCAGACCGGGATTTCGTGGGGTCACCGCGGATCCGCGCCGATACCTGTTCGAGCAACGCGAATTCATGGCCGAGCACTTCGACACCACGGAGACGCCCGGCCCCGTCGGGCACGGATTCACCCAGCACAATCTCGACTCCGGGGAGACCTGGTGGACCGCGGACCTGACGCCCCACGTACGGGTGTTCGGCCTCGACACCTGCAACGCCGTCGCCGGCGCCGACGGTGCGGTGCCGGGCGATCAGTTCGAGTGGCTCAGGGGCCAGCTGGATCGCGCGCAGTCGCAGGAGAAGCTCGTCCTCATCCTGACCCACCACAACAGCATGACCCTGGAGAACCGGGCGCGGCGACCGGGTTCGACGGCCACCCTCCACGGCGCCGACGAGTTCGTGGACCTGCTGCTGGCCTACCCGGTGGTGATCGGCTGGCTCAACGGGCACACCCACCAGAACCAGATCCTCGCCCACCGCGGACGCGACGGGGGCTTCTGGGAGATCACGACCGCATCCTGTATCGACTTCCCCCAGCAACAGCAGACCGTGGAGATCGTCGACAACCGGGACGGGACGCTGTCGCTGTTCACGACCGTTCTCGATCACGCGTCGCCGGTCACCCCGGGCTCCTCGGGCGGCTACCTGGACCTCGCATCGCAGAGCAGGGAACTGGCGGCGAACGACTGGGCCGAGAACCCCCTGATGAGGCGCGGCTCGGCACTTGACCGCAACACCGAGCTCCTGCTGCCCGCCCCGTTCGACCTGGACGCGATCACGGATGACTCACTGGAAGAGCAGCACCTGCGTGAACGCGCTCGCCTCCTCGCCCACGAGCAGCGAGCGCAGCGATGAGGCGGGGCACGGGGGACGGGAGCGGACGCGAGATGACGCGCCGGATGAAAGTTGCGACGGGGGGAGCGATCGTCGTGCTCGCGGTGGCGGGATGTTCGCAGATCGACGCGCTCGCGCCTGTCGGGGGAGCAGAAATCGCGGACCTTCGATACGCGGCGAACGAGGTCCTGCTCGAGCAGGGGGTCGAGATCCTCGTCGCACCGGTGTGCGAGGGCCACGGAGCAAGCCTGCGATGCGTGGGGGAGACCGTCGACGAGGAGACCATCACGGCGACGCTGACCTCCGAGGACGGCACGACCTTCGAGCTCGAGGTCGGGGGGCGCCTCATCTACTCCGGCCCCGTGCAGGCCGTACTCGACCGCAACGGCACGGTGGGTTCGAGATGAGCGGTGGGCGCACGATGACCGGGACATGGCGGGGCTGCGTCCGGGGTGCGCCTGTGACGGTCCCGGTCGTGATCGCCAACGCACTCGTCCAGGCGTTGCTGACAGTCGGCGATCCGGCCCCCGAGGCCGGGTGGGGATTCGCTCTCCGCGTGACGGTCTCGGGGGTGGCGATGATCGTCGCACTCTGGATGGTCGTCGGCGCGACTGCTACCGCGGTCCGCCCCGACGAGAGGTTCTCTGCGCCTCCGGTGCGGCTCCTGGCCGGTTCCGCGCTGGCGGTCCTGCTCGGAGTCCTCGCCGGAGTGCTCTCACCGATCCTGCCGATCGTCATCGCGTCAGCGGCGCTGCCCCTACTGTCGACGCTGGCCGTGACGCCGAGGGGGGCCGCGCGTCACACTCTCGCGCACTCCCCCGGCCGGGCCGCCCTCGCCCTCCTCGTGACCGTGCTGGTGCTCCTCGTCAACTGGATCGTGGCTCTGATCCTCGGCTTCTTCGTCACCGGGCCTGTTTCCGCAGCGCTGACGTGGGTGGTCTTCGGTGTGAGCGCGACGCTTCTCGCCGCCTGGTGGGCCACGGTGCATCGCCGGGCCGCGGGCGCCTGAGCCGGATTCGGGCGACGTCACCACACGCGGCCACATGGCCGGCACCGATCCCGGATCGCGGCGTGATCGGGGTGCCCTCCCCCTTCCCGGCAGTGTCGCTTTACACTCCGTTCATCAGTGATACATGCCACACCAAGTCCGGGGGGACCGTGCTACTTCGTCGAACCGCGATGTGCGCTACCGCACTCGCCAGCGCTCTCGCGATGACCATCGGGGGTGGCGCCGTGGCCGCACCCGTCGCCTCGGCCCAGGGCTCGTCCAACGATCCTGCTCCCGCGTTCTACCAGCCGCCGGCCCAGTTGCCCGCCGGCCCGGGTGCGCTCGTCAAGACCGAGGCGTTCCCGCTCGCCGGTGCCATCCCTCCGATTCCCGGGGCGGAGTTCGTCTCCGACGCTGCCGGGCCCATCTCGACCGACGCCCAGCGGATCATGTACACCTCCGTCGGATCGAGAAACCAGAAGATCGCGGTGACCGGGACCTACCTCCAGCCCCGCGCCCCATGGGCGGGCCCGGGACCGCGGCCGCTCGCGGTGCTCGCGCCGGGGACCCAGGGGATGGCCGACCACTGCGCGCCGTCGAAGACCTTCCAGAATCTGGCCAACGTCCGCACGGACCCGCCCGGTGTCGGTTTCGGTTACGAGATCATCCAGGCCTACGCGTTCCTGGCCCGCGGTTACGCGGTCGCGATGACCGACTTCGAGGGACTGGGCACGCCCGGCCTGCACTCCTACGTCAACCGCGAGGCCTCGGCCCGCGCGGTGCTGGACCTCGCCCGGACCGCCCCGCAGATCCCGGGCGCGGACATCGGCCCCTCGCCGCGCACCGTGTTCTCCGGCTACTCGCAGGGCGGCGGCGCGGTGGCGGCAGCGGCCGAACTGCACCCGCAGTACGCGCCCGAAGTGAACCTGGTGGGTACCGCGGCCGGCTCCCCGCCGGCCGACCTCCTGGCCACGCTCGAGTGGTCCGACGGGTCGGCGATCGCCGGGGTGATCGGCTATGCGCTCAACGGCCTGGTCGACGCCTATCCGGAGATGGGCGGGCTGCTCGACGCCTATCTCAACGACGAGGGCCGGGCGATGCTCGCCGCCACCTCGCACCAGTGCATCGGCGAGACCGCCATCCAGTTCTTCCAGCAACGCACCAACCGCTACACGACGTCCGGCCAGTCGGCCGGTGAGATCGCCAGGCAGGATCCGGCCATCATGAGCTACCTGGAGCGCGAGCGCATCGGTCGCCTGACGCCCAGCACTCCGGTCCGGATCCTGTCCCCGATGAACGACGACATCGTGCCCGGCCACCAGTCGCAGCAGCTCGGCCGGGACTGGTGTGCGCAGGGGGCCGCGGTCGAGATGGTCATCGACCACGCCCCGCCGGTGGCCACGGGATTCGCCCTCAACCACGCGGTACCGATGCTCTCCGGCCTCGGCGACACGGTGCAGTACCTGGCCGACCGGCTCGACGGCGTGCCGCCGCCGGTCAACTGCGGGACGTACTGAGCTGTCGAGCCGACGCCCCAGCCGCCTCATCCGGGTCCCGCAAGTAGGTTGCGCAAGCGGCTTGTAGAATCACGCGGGTGACCGACCAGCCCCACGCCCCGGCCAGCCCAGTCCCCGGCAGCCCCGCGCCCACCGACCCGACCGCACTGGCCACAGACCTGCGTGAGGCCCTCCGGCCGCTGTGGCGACGGTTCGCCGAGCACCGGACGCTGTCGATGGGAAAGGTCGGGATCCTCGCCCGACTCGACCGCCTCGGCGCCCTCACCGCCACCGACCTCGCCGCACACGAACGGATCAGCCACCAGGCGGTGGCGGGTGCGGTGCGCGAACTCGAGGCGATGGGGCTGGTCTCCCGGAATCCCGACCCCTCCGACGGACGTCGGGTCCTGGTAAGCCTCACCGGGTCCGGCCGCACCCGTCTGGTCGCCGAGCGCTCGGCCGGGCAGGAATGGCTGATCCGCGCCGTCACAGACGAGCTCAGCGAATCCGATCGCGCCACCCTCGCGGCGGCAGTTCCGCTGCTCGTCAGGCTGGACACCGAGGGCCCCGGGTGACCACGACAGGCCGCGCACCCGCGCCCCGCTGGTTCTTGCAGGCCCTCGTCTACGCCGGGCTCACCAGCTCGATCGTCAGCTCCCTGGGCATGCTGCTCGTCCCGTCGGTCGCAGGCGAGTTCGACATCACCGTCAGCGCCGCGCAATGGATGCTCACCGTCAACCTGCTGGTGGGCGCCGTCGCCACCCCGATCATGGGCCGCTTGGCGGACGGCCCTCACACCCGGCGGTTGCTCCTGGCGTCGCTGGCGGTGATCTTCACGGGGTCGGTCATCGCCACCGTCGCCACGAACTTCACCGTGTTCCTCCTGGGCCGAGCGCTGCAGGGCCTGCTCTACGGGACGGTCCCGGTCACCATCGCGCTGGCCCGCCGGCACCTGAGCTACTCGCGATCCCAACCGGCCATCTCGACGCTGTCGGTCACGGTCTCCGTGGGGATGGGACTGGGATACCCGCTCACCGGCCTGCTCGCCGCGGGCTTCGGCCACCGGTCCGCGTTCGCCTTCGCCGCCGTGTTCGTCGCCACCGCGGCAGCCGGGGTGTGGCGGTTCGTGCCCGCCGGACCCGATCCACTCGCGCCCCGGACCCCGCTCGACCTGCCCGGAGCGATCCTGTTGGGCGTCGGCCTGACCACCCTGCTGCTGTGGATCTCCGAGGCCCAGAGCTGGGGATGGGTCTCGCCGCGCGCCGCGGGGACGCTCGCGGTGTCGGTGGCCGCCCTCACGGGGTGGGCCGTGCACAGTGTGCGGACGCGGCACCCGCTCATCAACCTGCGCGTGGTGCGCCGTCCCGAGGTCCTGCTGGCCAACGCCACCGCGATCGGGCTGGGCACCGCTCTGTACATCGGCTTGTCGATCGCGAGCCTGGTGGCCCAGGCTCCGAGCGGAACCGGTTTCGGTCTCGCCGTCCCGCTCATGTGGGCGGGTTTCCTGATGGCACCGCTGTCCGTGGGCAGCCTCCTGGCCAACCGGGCGGTCCGCGCGCTCTCCCGTCGGGTCGACATCGCGGCCTTCCTCCCCGTGGGAGCCACTGTGATGACCGCGGCCTCTGTGCTGCTGTGGGCTGCGCACGGGGACTTCCTCACGCTCGCCGTCGGGATGTTCCTCTTCGGCGCGGGGATCGGTTCCGGGTACGCCGCCATGCCCGCGTTGATCGCCCGGAGTGTCGCCGTGGACCAGCTCGGTAGCGCCGTGAGCTTCAACCAGGTCCTACGCACGGTCGGCGGCGCAGTGGGCGCCGCACTGTCCGCCGCCGCGCTCGCCGCGCACCCGTCGGACTCGACCTTCCCCACCGACGAGGGCATCACCATGGCGTTCGGCGTGGGCGTGCTGTGTTGCGGCGCGGTGATGGTGGCGTTGACGTGGCACGCGGTCGTGTCGCGACGGCGAGGTGGTCCATCCCACCGCACTCGGCGGTGACCGGAGATAGCGTCACGGGTGTGCGCGCATTGACTTGGGGCCCTGTCGCCGCGGTGACGCTCGTCCACCTGATCGCGCTGGCGCTCGGGGCCGGGGCGGCCGCCGCCTGGTCCCAGGTGCTGCTCATGCCCGCGTTGGCGGTGGTGCTGCTCGGACTCCCGTCCGACGACCGCGGCCCCGCCTGGCCCTGGGCCCTGGGCGCGCTGGCCGCCAGCTGGGTCGGGGACTCGTTGCCGAGAGTCCTTCCCGCAGACGCCCGGTTCCTGGCGATGGTCGGCGGGTTCGC
Organism: Dietzia sp. JS16-p6b; assembly: GCF_003052165.1. Lineage (NCBI taxonomy): Bacteria > Bacillati > Actinomycetota > Actinomycetes > Mycobacteriales > Dietziaceae > Dietzia > Dietzia sp. JS16-p6b. The sequence continues at coordinate 3,410,636 of NZ_CP024869.1, forward strand.
CGTGGCGCAGGGGCTGTGGATCGTCGCGTTCACCCGTGTGGATCGGGGCCGCTCGCCGTTCGCATGGACGCTGCTGCTCATCGTGGTCGCCGTCGCGCTGCTGATGGTGACCGTTCCCGAGGCCGGCCTCCTCGCCCCGGCCGTGGTGGTCTACGGACTGCTGCTGCTCACCGTGGCGTGGCTCGCGTCCAGCCACGGGTGGGTCGGAGCGCTCGGCGCCGCACTGTTCGTGGTGTCCGACGGCCTGATCGCGCTGGGCGCGTTCCGGCCCGAGCTCGTGGACTGGGCGAACCGCGATCTCATGGTGATGGCCACCTATGTCGGCGCCCAGGCCCTGTTCGTGATCGTCATCCTGCTCACGCGCTCTCCCGACCGCGCCTTCGGCCGCGCACCCCGCCGCGGCACGCGTGTCCGCTCATCACGCGGCCGGCATCCGCGCTAGCGCCCGCGAGGTCCCCGTGCTCGCGCTCGGGACCATGCACCCCGGCCCGCGCAGTGGTGCGCGCGTGCGTCCAACGTCGGGAGCGAGCGGGCAGGCGCGGGAGCGAGCGGGCAGGCGCGGGAGCGGATGCAGCGGCAGCCCGGTGGGCCGGTGCGACGGTGAGCCATTGAGCCCGCTGAGCCCGCTGAGGGGGTGGATTCGCCGGGGTGACGCCTCACCAGGTGATGCGTTCGGGGCGGGCGTCGGCCAGGACCTCCTCGCGGTCCTCGGGGAGCAGGAACCCCTCCTCGATGAGGCGGTCCGTGGCCGCGCGGTACGCCGCCAGATACTGCTCGCGGCCCGTCTGCGTCCCACCGGCGCGCCCGCCACCGGGCCACCGCTCCCGCAGAACCTCGTCGGGCAGCTCGACGGTCCGCCCCAGAAGCATGCACAGCGGCTGCGCCTCGGGATGGGGCACGCCGGTGAGGTGTTCCACCGGGGCCTCCACGACGGGGGTCCGAACGCCGCCCCGGCCGGTGCCGAACTCGTCGGGGACGACCTCGCCGTCGTCGGTCTCCACCGGCGGCGCGGCCGGCGGGCGCGCACCACCGGCGACCCACGACACCAGATGCCTCAGGGCGGCGCGGAGGACGAAGACCTGCTGGCCGCTGTTGACCGGGCCGCGGCAATCGACGAACTGCGCGAAGTCACCCAGTTGGTAGAGGTCCGCGTGGGCCTGTCCTGCGATCTCCCAGGACATCACGGACCTGGAATCGGGCTGGCGGGCGGGCAGCGACGCGATCCGACCCATGAGGTCCCCCTCTGCCTGGACCACCATCACGGGAACGTCCACGTCCTCTCGGATCGTTGCCGGTCCGCGGCCGAGGGCGGCGACGATGTCACTCCCGCGGCCACGGTCGTCGAAGGGCAGATATCCGGCTCCACGGCTGTGGAGGAGGAATCCGTCGAACACCCCGGCCCGCGGATGGACCCCGTTGACGTACGAGGTCAGCGCGAACGCCGACTGTGACTCGCCCACCGCGATCACCGACCGCGCGCGCAGGCCCGCCAGCGGCCCGTCCGCGTCCGGCTCGCGGGCATGGCGCCCCACCTGCGTGACGATGTCGTAGGCGTACGCGTCGCCGGGATGGTGCAGGTCCGCGTAGCGCTCGGGCCGCTGGGTCCGCAGGCCCGCCGTCCGCCCTCCGAGACCCACGGCCGCGTCCCCGCCCTCGACCGCGATGAACTGCGCAGAGACCCCGACCCAGGCGTGCCCCGCCCGCAGGATCTCCTCCGCCAGATACGTGTAGTCCGGCGCGGCATCCTGGCCACCGCTGACGTTGAGCCACTCGACCAGCACCACGCCGCTGAACGAGTCCGGCCGCGGTCGACGCACCAGGACGCGGGTCGCGAACGGTGCGGAATCAGCCTCTGTCAGCTCGAAACGCCCGTCGCGCGGCGTCGAGACCGGCGCGTAGGAGACCGCCTCGCCGCGACACGCCCACTCCGACTCGCCGAACCCGGCCGCCGCCAGATCCGGGGCCGCGCGCCCGGACATCGGCGGGAAGGCCTTACCCTCGGTCAACTCTGCGAACGTGGCTCGCGGGGATCGCTCCATGGACCGATTGTGCCTCCCGTCGCCACGCACGGTCCGCGGTTCGTCGACCCTGAGCCCGCTCGGTACGGGACCCTGAGCCCGCTCGGTACGGTGGGAGCACTCGGTGGTGACCTCCCACGCCGCCCGATCAGGAGAGTGCCGTGACCGATCAGGACTCCCCCTCACACGCGCTGGACCGGGCCGTCGCGCTCCGACGCGTCCACGACGACCTGGTCCGGGGCCGCACCGTCGACGCATGGGCCAACATGGTCGGGCCGTTCGGTGGGACGACCGCGGCGACCATGCTGCAGGCGGTCCTGCAGCACCCGGCGCGGCACGGCGACCCGCTCGCCCTGACGGTGAACTACGCGGGCCCGGTCGCCGAGGGGGAGTTCGAGATCGAGGCCAGGCCCACCCGGACGAACCGGTCCAACCAGCACTGGTGGCTCGAGATGCGCCAGGGCGACCAGGTGGTCACCACCGCCACCGCGATCACCGCACTGCGCCGGGAGACCTGGTCGGAGACCGAGGCCACGGCGCCGATGGTCCCGGTGCCGGAGGACCTGACCCCGGCCGCGGCGGACCGCGGGGTCAGGTGGGTGGACAACTACGACATGCGGTTCGTCACGGGGCCGTGGCAGTCGGTCGAGAACGGGGACGCGACCCCGGAGTCGACCACCACGATGTGGATCCGGGATTCGCCGTCCCGCCCCCTCGACCACGTCGCGCTCACCGCGATGTGCGACTCGTTCTTCCCGAGGTCGTTCCTCCGACTCGGCCGGCCCGTCCCCGCGGGCACGGTCACGCTGACGATCCACTATCTGGCCACCCCGGACGAGATCGCGGCCCAGGGCACGGACTTCATCTTGGGCAGCGTCCACGCCCACCGGTTCCACGGCAACTACCACGACGAGTCGGCGCGGCTGTGGAGCCGGGATGGCAGGCTGCTCGCCACGAGCAACCAACTCATGTATTTCAAGTCCTGAGTACCGCGGGCCGGAGGAGGACCCAGCACATGTCGACCACTCGCAACCACACCACCCACGAGGTCCTCAACCAGGCGCCGCCGCGCGTGGACGTGGACGAGTTCGCGCTCAATCCCGCCCTCCGGGAGGCCGTGGGAGTCTTCGCGCCCGACGCGGTTACCGACCGATTCCACGAGATCGGCCGACACGTGGGAACCGGGCAGTACCAGCACGACGCGGAGCTGGCCAACACCCTGCCGCCGGTGCACCACGCCCACGACCGGTGGGGCAACCGGGTGGACGAGATCGAGTTCCACCCCTCGTACCACCGGATCATGGACTACTCGGTGTCCCGAGGCCTCCACACCTCGGCGTGGGCCGACCCCGGCCCGGGCGCGAACGTCGAGCGGGCGGCGGGGTTCATGCTGGTCTCGCAGATCGAGGCCGGCCACGGCTGCCCCCTGTCCATGACTCACGCAGTGATGCCGTCCCTCCGGCTCAACCCCGGGTTGGCCGCGGAATGGGAACCGGCGCTCCTGTCCACCGTCTACGACCCCGAATTGCGCGATCCGGCGACCAAGTCGGGAGTCCTGTTCGGTATGGCGATGACCGAGAAGCAGGGCGGTTCGGATGTCCGGGCCAACACCACCACTGCCACCCCGGTCGGGGACGGCCTGCACGTGCTGCGCGGCCACAAGTGGTTCTGCTCGGCCCCGCAGTCGGACGCCTTCCTGGTGCTGGCGCAGGCGCCGGAGGGTCTGAGCTGCTTCCTCGTCCCCCGCGTCCTCCCCGGCGGCGAGCGCAACCCCTTCCTGGTCCAGCGCCTCAAGGACAAGCTGGGCAACAAGTCCAACGCCTCGTCCGAGGTGGAGTTCGACGGCACCCTGGGCTGGATGGTCGGCGAGCCCGGCCGCGGGGTGCGCACGATCATCGAGATGGTCGGCCGCACTCGACTGGACTGCGTCCTGGGGTCGACCGCGGGCATGCGTCAGGGCGTGGCCGAGGCCGCATGGCACGCCCGACACAGAGCCGCGTTCGGCGCGACCCTGGTGGACCAGCCGGCCATGGCCGCCGTCCTGGCGGACCTCCAGCTCGAAGCGGAGGCCGCCACCTGGACTGCGACCCGCCTGGCAGCGGCCTATGACGACGACGAGTCCGCCGCGTACCGGCGGCTCGCCACCGCGGTCGCAAAGTACTGGACGTGCAAGCGCGGACCCAACCACGCCTACGAGTCGCTGGAATGCCTGGGCGGCAACGGCTACACCGAGGCGTTCCCGCTGGCCCGCCGCTACCGCGAGCAGCCGGTGCTGGCGGTGTGGGAGGGCTCGGGCAACGTCATCGCGCTCGATGTCCTGCGCGCGATGGCCCGCGAGCCCGAGTCGGTGGCCGCCTTCGAGGCCGAGCTGGCCGCCCAGACCGGGCGCCACGAGGTGTTCGACCGGCACGTCGAGCGTGTTCGCGGGCTGATCGGGCGGGCGGCCTCCGATCCCGCCGCGGCCCCCGCGATCGCCCGGCGCCTCGTCGAGGCCATGGCCCTGGGCCAGCAGGGCGCGGTCCTGCTCGCCCACGCCCCGGCAGCGGTCGCCGAGGCGTTCTGCCTGGCCAGGCTCGGTGATGATCGCTCGGCCGAGTACGGCGCGCTTCCCGACGGGGTGGACGTGGCGGCACTGGTCGCCCGCGCCTGAGTACCGCATCTGCCACCACCGCGTTACCGCCACGGCGGGGAGAAACGAAACCGCCAGTTTCGCTATTCGGCTGACAGTCGCGTGAGAGAGGTCACAGACTGGAGGGACCCCGACAAAGAGGTGCACTATGTCAATCGACGGCGATCCACGTGACCCGGTCTACCGGCCGGGCCCGGCCCCCCTCCGCTCCCACCTGCCGATCCTGGGCGGGACCCTCGAGTACGTCGAGAATCCACTGGCCACGATGGCCCGCCGGTACCGCGACCACGGGCCGGTCTCCGAACTGAGCTTCCTCGGCTCCACCTGGACCGCGCTGCTCGGCCCCGACGCGTGCCAGATCGCCCTGCAGAACGCCGACAAGGCGTTCGCCAACGGCCCCGGCTGGGGATACCTCGTCGGCCCGTTCTTCGACCGCGGGCTGATGCTGCTGGACTTCGCCGAGCACCACCACTACCGGCACCTCATGCAGGAGGCGTTCACCCGCCCCCGGCTCGAGGGATACGCCCGTACCCTGGCCCCGCTGGTCGAGCGCGGGATCTCGAGCTGGACCCCCGATCGGGCGTTCGAGATCTATCCCGCCCTCAAGTCGCACACGCTCGATCTGGCCACCGAGGTGTTCATGGGCGGCGCCGAATACGCCCGACCCGGGGAGATCGAGCGGGTCAACATCGCGTTCGTGGACTGCGTGCAGGCCGCCAACGGCTACATCCGCTCGACCGCTCCCCTGCCGTTCACCAAGTGGGGTCGCGCGACCCGCGGCCGGCGTCTGCTGGAGGAGTTCCTCCGGCGTCACCTGCCCGCCCGCCGTGCCGACCCCGGCGAGGACCTGTTCTCGGCCCTGTGTCAGGTGGCCGACGCCTCCGGCGGGATCGACGACGACGACATCATCAACCAGATGATCTTCCTGCTGATGGCCGCGCACGACACCACGACCAGCACCGTGACCTCGATGGTCTACGAACTCGGGCGCGATCGGGAGTGGCAGGAGCGCTGTCGGAGACAGTGTCTGGAACTGGGCCCCTCGCCGACCCTCGCCGAGCTGGAGGGCCTCACCGACCTGGACCTGGTGATGAAGGAGACGCTGCGGCTGCACCCGCCGGTGCCGGTACTGGCGCGCCGGGCGGTCAAGGACACCGAGGTGCTCGGCGTGGCGATCCCCGAGGGCCGGCTCGTCTCGGTGATGCCGCTCCTGTCGCACCACATGCCCGAGTACTGGACCGACCCGGAGATCTTCGACCCCGAGCGGTTCACCGAGGGCAGGCGCGAGGACAAGTCACACCGCTACGCCTGGGAGCCCTTCGGCGGCGGGGTCCACAAGTGCCTCGGCATGATCTTCGCCAACCTCGAGTCCAAGCTCGTCCTCAGCGCGCTGCTGCGGCACTTCGAGTGGTCCGTGCCGCTGGACTACGTCCCGCCCATGAAGAACGACTCGCTGCCGTTCCCCGGGGACGGGCTCCCGGTATCCCTGCGGCCGCTCACGCCGGTCCGCGCCGGCTGAGCCGACCTGGCCGATTCGACCGCCCCGCGCGGGACCCGCCCGCCGCACTCGCCGCGACCCGCGAACCGCGCCCACCCTCGCGACCCGCCGAGTGGTCACAAACATCGAGATTCCGGGACGGTCTCCTGGGAGAACGTGAGCGGGTGTGACCACGCGGCGGGAGTGGGCTACTTCTCCAGCGCGTTGACCACGGTGAGCTCGCCGTCGGAGTGCGAGACGCGGATGCGCTTCTTGTCGAGCTTGCCGACGGAGGTCTTGGGGATCTCGTCGACGAACGCAAACTTCTCCGGCACCTGCCACTTGGCCATCCGGCTCTCGAGGTGCGAGCGCAGATCCTCGACGTCAGGATCGGCCACCCCCTCCTTGACCACGATGGTGGCCAGCGGACGCTCGTCCCACTTGGGGTCGGGGATGCCGATCACGGCCGCCTCGGCCACGGCCGGGTGCTCGAGGAGGTAGTTCTCCACCTCGACAGAGGAGATCCACTCGCCGCCGGACTTGATGATGTCCTTGGCTCGGTCCGTCAGCTGCAGGAACCCCTCGGGACGGATGTAGCCGACGTCGCCGGTGCGGAGCCAGCCGTCATCGAAGGAGTCCGAGCTGTCGACCTTGTAGTAGCTGCCCGTGATCCACGGTCCACGCACCTCGAGTTCACCGACGGACTCGCCGTCCCAGGGCATTTCCTGACCGGCGTCGTCGACGATCCGCGCCTTGACCCCCGCGATGAACCGGCCCTGCGTGGTGCGCAGTTCGAACTGCGTCTCCTCCGGCAGGTCCGCCTTCGGCCGCGACAGGGTGCCGAGGGGCGAGGTCTCCGTCATGCCCCACGCGTGGATGATGTCGATCCCGTAGTTCTCCTTGAACTTGCGGATCAGCGCGGGCGGGCAGGAGCTGCCGCCCACCACGACGGCGCGGAAGCTCGACATGTCGATGGGGTGATCGACCGAGTAGGCGTCGACGGCCTGCCAGATCGTGGGGACGGCGGCGGCCAGCGTCGGACGCTCGGAGGCGATCATCGCGGCCAGCGGCTCCGGCTGGAGGAAGCGCTCGGGCATGAGCAGCGACGCGCCCACCAGGAACGCCGCGTACGGCAGGCCCCACGACATCGCGTGGAACATGGGGACGATCGCCAGCACGTTGTCGTCGAGCGAGATGTCCATCCCGTCCGACATGCAGACCTGCATCGAGTGCAGGTAGATGGACCGGTGCGAGTAGACGACGCCCTTCGGATCACCCGTGGTGCCCGAGGTGTAACACATCGCGGCGCCGGAGTTCTCGTCGACCTCGGGCCACTCGAACTCGGCAGGTTGTGCGGCCAGCAGCTCCTCGTAGTCGTGCACCTGCACGCCCTCCGGGGCCTCGAGGTTCGCCGCGCCGCCACCGGTGACGATCACGTGCTCGACCGTCGAGAACCGCGGCAGCAGGGGCTGCAGGAGCGGGATCAGACTGGGGTCGACGATCACGACCTTGTCCTCGGCGTGGTTGGCCACGAACTCGAGCTGGTCGGGGAACAGCCGGATGTTCAGGGGGTGGAGTACCGCGCCCATCGACGGGATGGCCAGGTACGCCTCCATGTGCTCGGAGTTGTTCCACTGGAAGGTCGCGACGCGCTGATCCGCGTCGATCCCCAGCGTCCGCAGGGCGTTGGCCAGCTGCGCGGCGCGCCGGCCCAGCTCCCCGAACGTGATCTTGCGGGGGCCCTGATCGGTCCAGGTGGTGATGACCGCGTCCGCGTGGACGGTCGCGCCGAACGTCAGGATGGTGCTGATGTTCAGCTGTTCCGGCTGCATGGTGCTGCGCATGCGAGGGGCTCCTGTTCAGGGGGTGTCGGGTATCAGGGGGTGTCAGGGGTCACTTCTGGACGCGACCCTACCTGTCGTCCACCGCGTCGAAGACCTCCTGGACCGTCTTCATGGCCGAGAGGGCCGCCGGCGCACCGCAGTATCCCGAGGCGTGGATGACGGCCTCGGTGATCTCCTCGCGGGTGAGGCCGTTCGTCAGCCCTCCGCGCACGTGGCCGGCCAACTCGGCGTTCGCCCGCAACGCCACGAGCATGCCGATGTTCAGCAGGCTCCGGTCCCGCCGTCCGAGCCCCGGGCGGGACCAGATGTTGCCCCACACGTTCTCGGTGACCACGTGCTGGATGGCCTCGGACGCGGTGCCCTCGGCCCGGCCCATCGCGCGGTCCACGAAGTCGTCGCCCATCACCTCACGTCGGATCGCGAATCCCCGGGCCCGCGGATCCTCGGCCGTAGGCCCCTCGCCTGAACCTGTCGTCGTCATCTGGTGATCCTTCCCGTCGGTGCGTGGCCGCCGCCGTGTAGCCGCCGCCGTGTAGCCGCCGCTGTGTAACCGCCGCTGTGTGACGCCCGGCGTGTCCGGGCGCGGTCACGGCCCATCCTGCCGTCGACCCGGTGGTCGGATACCCTCGGAGGGTCCGGCTCCCTGCCGGACACCCGTGGTACCCGGCGGAAGTCGGTGTGAGTCCGACGCTGTCCGCGCAACTGTGATCCCGCCCCGGGCGGGCGAGCCAGGTCGGCCGGGACCGCGGAACCGTACGAACTGACCTCGCACGAAGGGCGGTTGCGTGCCGTGGCGTCCGCGCCGCAGCCGAGCTGCACTCGTCCGGGCGACCACCGGAGGATGCCATGACCGAGTCCCGAGCGCGGGCCCTGCCCGGATCCCGCTCCCTGTTCGCCGCCGTCCTCACCGTCGTGGCACTGGTCGCCTCGGCGTGTTCCGGTGCCGATGACGACGGCACCACCGCCGCCACGGACCCCGGCGACGGCGGGCCCGGCGCGATCGTCTCGCTCAGCCCCACCACCACCGAGATGCTGTACGCCGTGGGTGCCGGCGACCGGGTTGTCGCGGTGGACGAGCGATCGGACTTCCCGCCCGACGCCCCGGTCACCGACCTGTCGGGATACACCCCGAACCTCGAGGCGATCCTCGGGTACCAACCGGACCTCGTCGTGGCCACGGATGACACCGGCGACATCGTGTCCGGGCTCGAGCGGTCCGGGGTCGAGGTCCTGCTCCTCCCCGCCGCCCGGACCCTGGACGACACCTTCTCCCAGATCGAGCAGGTGGGCGCCGCCACCGGGACCGTCGGCGAGGCCGCCGAGCTGGTCTCCCGGATGCGGGGCGAGATCGACGAGATCGTGGCGTCGGTCCCGGAGCGTGAGACCCCACTGACCTACTTCCACGAGCTCGACGACACCTACTACACCGTCACCGACGACACCTACATCGGCGAGGTGTACTCCCTGCTCGGGCTGACCTCGATCGCGACCGGTGACGACGCCTATCCGCAGCTGTCGGAGGAGCTGATCCTGGAGTCGGACCCGGACCTGGTGATGCTCGCCGACGGCCAGTGCTGCGGGATCACGCCGGAGGTCGTGGCCGGGCGGCCCGGGTGGAGCGAGCTCGGCGCGGTCAGGCAGGGCCGGGTCTTCGTGGTCGACGAGGACCTGGCCAGCCGGTGGGGGCCGCGCGTGGTGGACTTCATGCGCGAGGTGGCCGGCATCGTGGCGACCGTCCCCGAGAGGGAACCCGCCTCGTGACCCGCGGGTCGCCCCGCCACGCCCTGGTGCTGGGCGGAGCGACACTGGTGCTACTCCTGGCGCTGCTGGCGGGCACGCTCGTCGGGCCGGCCGGGTTGACCCCGCGCGGGGTGTTGCTCGAGCTGGTCGGCCAGCTGCCGTTCGTGCACGTCGACTCGGGGCTGACGCCCCGCCAACAGGTGATCCTGTGGGAGATCCGGATCCCCCGGGTCGCGCTCGGGGGGATCGTCGGCGCGATGCTGGCGATCGCCGGCGCCACGTATCAGGGCGTGTTCCGCAACCCGCTCGCCGACCCCTACCTCCTGGGGGTGTCCAGCGGCGCCGGGCTGGGCGCCACACTGGCGATCGTCCTCGGCGGCGCCGCGGGGTCGGCGATGGTGCCGCCGGCGGCGTTCGTCGGCGGCATGATCGCGGTGATGGCCACTTACGCCCTGGGCCGCGGTGTCGGCGGCGGGCGGACCGAGGTCGTGATCATCCTCGCCGGCGTCGCTGTCGCCGCGTTCGCCAGCGCCGTCCAGACCTTCTTCATGCAGCGCAACGACGAGACCCTGCGGCAGGTGTACTCGTGGATGCTCGGCCGGCTCACGACCAGCGGGTGGGCCGAGGTGCGGACAGTGCTGCCGTACGTCGTCGTCTCGGTCGTGGTGATCGCCCTTCACCGGCGCACTCTCGACGTGATGTCCGTGGGCGACGTCGAGGCCTCCACCCTCGGCATCGCCCCGGCCCGGGTGAGGCTGGTGCTGATCAGCGTCGCCACGCTGGGCACGGCGGCGGTCGTGTCGGTGAGCGGCCTCATCGGATTCGTCGGCATCGTGATCCCCCACGCCGTCCGCATGGTGATCGGCCCCGGCCATCGCTTACTCCTACCGCTGTCGCTGCTGGTGGGGGCCGCCTTCCTGGTCCTCGCCGACCTCGTCGCCCGCACCGCGATGAGCCCGGGCGAGCTGCCGATCGGGGTCGTCACCGCCGCGATCGGCGCGCCGTTCTTCCTGTTCGTGTTGCGCCGCAGCCGGGGGATCATATGACCGCCATCCCGGATTCGACGACGGCGCTGTCCTGCCGCGGCCTCCACGTGGCCCGGGACGGTGTGCCGGTTCTGCACGGGATCGACCTCGCCGTGCCGACCGGGTCGTGGGTCTCCCTGGTCGGGCCGAACGGGTCGGGCAAGACCACGTTGCTCTACGCCCTGGCGGGGCTCGTCCCGTCCCGGGGCGAGGTGCGGGTCATGGGTCTGGCGACGCGACGAGCCGGTCGCCGGCCGGTCGCCCGGATGGTGGCGCTGATGCCGCAGCGCCCGGTGGTCCCGGAGGGCGTGAGCGCACGAGAGCTGATCCGGCTGGGCCGCACTCCCCACGTCCCCCGCTTCGGGACCGAGACGCCCCACGACCACAGCATCGTGGAGAGCGTGATCGACCGACTGGCACTGCACGACCTGGCCCCGCGCGTCGCCACCACGCTGTCCGGGGGCGAGCTGCAGCGGGTGGTCCTGGCGCGGGCCCTGGCCCAGGAGCCCCGCGTGTTGCTATTGGACGAGCCGACGAGCGCTCTCGACATCGGGCACCAACAACAGGTCCTCGACCTGGTGGACTCGATGCGCCGCGAGAGCGGACTCACCGTGGTGGCTGCCATGCACGACCTCACCTCCGCCGCACACTACGGCGAACGCGTGGTCATGGTGGACCATGGCCGCCTGGTCGCCGACGGCACCGGCGAGGAGGTGCTCACCGTCGAGCGACTGGCCGAGGTGTACGACGCCCGGGTCGAGGTCCTCGACCGCCCCGACGGCCGCGCCGTCCTGCCGCTCCGCGAGCCGGGGGCCTGATGGAGATCGTGTTGCTGGGCACGGGCGCGGCCGATGGGTGGCCCAACCCGTTCTGTCGCTGCGACTCCTGCCTCGACGCCCTGCGCCGCGAGGACGTGCGCGGGCAGACCGCCGCGCTGATCGACGACGAGATGATGATCGACTGCGGACCCGAGGTACCGGGCGCCGCGTCTCGTCACGGCCGGACGCTCGCGGGGGTGGCTCATCTGCTCCTCACCCACGCCCATTCGGACCACCTCGGTCCCCAGGCCTTGCTCTCCCGCTCCTGGGTGGCCGGGACCGGCGAGCTCGAGGTGATCGGCCCCTCCGGCGCACTCGAGGTGTGCAGGCCCTGGGTCGGCCCCGGGGACCCGGTGCGGTTCGTTCCGGTGGTGGCCGGGGACCGAATCGTCGCGGGCGGGTACGACGTGCGCGTCCTGCCCGCCGGCCACCGGGTCTTCGACGACGGCGACGCGGTGCTCTACGACGTGACCGGTCCCGACGGCGCCCGCGTGTTGTGGGCCACCGACACCGGCCCGTGGCCCGCCGGGTGGTTCGCGGCCGTCCGGGGGGCGGGATACGACGCGGTGTTCCTCGAGGAGACCCTGGGCGATCGCGAGGAGATCTCGGACGCCCACCTCGGGCTGGGGAGGTTCGGCGAGATGGTCCGGTCGCTGCGGTCCGTCGAGGCCGTCACGGACCATACCGAGGTCGTGGCCGTACACCTCGGTCACCACAACCCGCCGCTCGGCCGGCTGGTCCCGCGGCTGCGCGAACACGGGGCCAGGCCGGGCGTGGACGGCGAGGTGGTCAGCTGCGGGCCGCCCCGCCGGTCCGCGGCCGGATGTCGTCCGGGTCGGACATCGCGCTAGTCGGTCACCGCCTGACCCGGGGTCGTCCGGAACTCGTGACCGGCCCCCTTCTCGAACAGGTCGAAGGCCTCGTCCATCACCGTGTCCCGTTCGTCTTCCCCACCGCCCGGCTCGCCCCCGGGCGGCTGGTGCCGGAGGACCGACGCGCCCGCCGCGAGGCCCAGGTCGACGATCACGCGGACGCGGAAAGGACTCAGATGCGGGGCCCGGCGCTGCACGGCCGCGTACAACGGATCGAGCACGTTGGCGGCGCAGCTCCGCTCCCCGGTGCGCAGCAGCAGCATGACCTGCTCTCCGACCACGAGAAGGTTCTCCGCCGCGACGATGTCGTCCTGCGATCGTCCGTGGGACTCCCGGAATATCGACCGCAGGACATCGAGCGGCGACATCCCCGCCGGCGCCCCGTCCACCCGACGGACCCACTCGGCGACCTGCTCGCGCAGGAAGTGCAGGAACGCGTCCTCGCGGTGGGCGAAGTAGTTGTGGAACGTGCGGGTGGAGACCCCGGCGCGCTCGGCGATCGCGGACACCGTCGCCCCGTCCAGCCCCTCGGCGACCAGGAGTTCGACCGCGGCCACCGAGAGGCGGGTGAGGGTGTCGGCCTTCTTCCGCGCGCGCAGGTCAGCCATCGGACCGCGTCCCGGCATCACCGCCGGCTGCGTCACCGGGCAGCTCGTGCCTGCCCGGCCCCGGACTCTGATCGACAACGGTCTCGGCGGAGTGCCGTCCGGCGGCCACCGCGGCCTCGGTGCCGGCACGGTCGTCGTCTCCGCTCCCCGGCTCCCCGGCGGTCTCACGGGCGGAGCCCTGTTCGGCCTCGAGCGCCGATCCCTCCACGTCGACCGCGGGCAGGATCCTGTCCAGCCACCGCGGCAGGCCCCAGGCCCGTTCGCCGAGGAGGAACATCACCGCCGGGATGATCGTCATGCGCACCACGAAGGCGTCGAACAGGACGGCGATCGCCAGCGCGAAGCCCATCACCTTGATGAACTGCTCGTCGATCGTCATGAATGCGGCGAAGACGCTGATCATGATCAGCGCGGCGGCGGTGACGACGCGGGCCCCGTGCTTGAAGCCGTTGGACACCGCGTTGTGCGCGGTCTTACCGTGCACCCACCCCTCGCGCATGCGGGTGACGAGGAAGACCTGGTAGTCCATCGCCAGGCCGAACACGATGCCGATGAGCATGATCGGCAGGAAGCTGATGACCGGCTGCGGGTCGGAGATGATCCCCAGCCAGCCCTCCTGCCAGATGGCCACGGTGATGCCGAAGGTCGCCGCGACCGACAGGCTGAAGCCCAGCGCCGCGATCAGCGGCACCCAGATCGACCGGAACACCAGCATGAGCAGGATGAACGCGAGGGCCAGCACGATGGCGATGTACGGGATGAGGACCTCGGTGAGTCGTTCGGAGATGTCCTCGTAGATCGGGCTGACGCCGGTGACGGAGTAGGTCCCCCCGGTCTGCTGCTCGAAGTCGGCGGCTCCGGCCCGGATCTCGGCGAGGACGTCCGCGGCCCGCTCGTCGGTGGCCCCGTACTCCGGTGTGATGAGGACCTGGGCCGCGTCACCCGCCTCGTTGGTCTCGATGATCTGGGCGTTCTGGACGCCGTCGAGTGCCTGGATGTCCGCCGCCGCGGTGGCCCACGCCGCCGGACGGTCCTCCTCGGGCACCTGGAGGGTGTCCACGAGGGCGATCATGGGCGCGTTGCGACCGGGACCGAACGCCTCGTCCGTCATGTCGTACGCCGTGCGGTTCGGGGTACCAGGGGCCATCGTGCCGTCCGACGGCATGGCCAGCCGCAGTTGCGTGGCGGGCAGCGCCAGCAGGATGAGCAGCAGGATCCCGGCGGTGGCGAAGAGGACGGGACGGGCGCGGATACGGCGGACCCAGGTCAGTCCCATCGTCGGGTTCTCGTCCTCCGGGTCGGGCGCCCTGACGCCCTTGACCCGGGCCGCGAAGAGCCGGATCCCGACGGCGCCGAGAATGGCGGGCAGCAGTGTGATGGCGACCAGGACGGCGATGGCGACTGTCGCGGCTGCGGACAGCGCCATCGCGGTGAGGAACGGGATGTTGATGATGGACAGGGCCGAGAGGGCGACCAGGACGGTGAGCCCGGCGAAGACCACCGCGGAGCCTGCCTTACCTACCGCCAACCCGGCCAGGTGCGCGCGCGTGGGCGCGTCGATGCTCCTGAGCTTCGCGGCGAGTTCCGCGGGCTCGAGATCGTTGCCGCCGATGTGTTTGACCAGCTCGGTGCGGAAGCGGGAGACGATGAACAGCGCGTAGTCGATGCCCACCGCGAGGCCGATCATGGACGCCAGCGTCGGCGTCATGGTGTTGATCGTGTCCGTGAAGGCCGTGGCGGCGAAGATGCCCGCGATGCCGATCCCCACGCCGATGACCCCGGTGAGCAGCGGCATCCCCGCGGCGATCACCGAACCGAAGGTGATGAGCAGGATCACCGCGGCCACGGCGATGCCGATGAGCTCGCCGATGGCGCTGATCTCCGAGAGTTGGAAAGCGTTGCCGGAGTAGGCGATGGTCAGGTCACCCTCGTGCGCCGCGACCACGTCGGCGAAGGCCTCGCGGTCCTCGGCGGTGATGTCCATGGTCGTGTCCGCGTCGAACTGGATCTGGACGGTGCCGGTGGTCTGGTCGGCGCTCAGCGGACTCACCGCCGCGATGTCGGCGTCGATCTGTTCCTGCGGGACCCCCTGGGCGGCCTGGGCCTCGGTGAGCTGCTGCGCCACCCCCTCGGCGGCGATCACCGGGTTGACGATGGCATCGGTGTCGGCGAGGAAGCCCAGCTCCCGCACCTGCCCGAGGAAGTCGTCGACGTCGTCCGTGACCGCCGGATCGACGAGGGTGCTGCCCTCCGGTGCGCGGATGACGATGGTCCCCGTCGGCGCGTCGAGCTGGTCACCCGCCCCGGCGAACCTCTGTTGCATCTCCTCCTGGGTCTCGATCGACTCGAGGCCCGGGATCGAGAAGGTGGTGCTGGTCTGCTGGGACATCGTGGCCGCGGCGGTGCCGACGCCGAGTATCACCAGCACCCAGGCGGCGATGAACCGCCATCTGAAGAGGTAGGCGGTCCGCCCGATGCGGTAGAGGAATGACGCCATGCGCTGGCTCCTGGTGCGTAGGTGCTGGTAGCGATCCTTCGCAGTTTTGCATGAGCGCTGCACGATTGCACAGCCCGTGCAAGAAGGTGTGGCGCAGGACACCCCAGCAAGGCTGTCGCGCCGCCTTGCCGATACCCCCCGGGGTATGTATGGTCGGGGTACACCCACCCGAACCCCGATCGACAAGGAGATCTCGATGCTTCTCGAGCGCATCTACGACGAGGACCTCGCCCAGGCCGGGTACTTCATCGGCTGCCAGGCCAGGAACGAGGCGATGGTGGTGGACGCCCGTCGTGACATCCGCGAGTACCTCGACCTGGCCGACCGTCACGGCATGACCATCACCGCGGTGACCGAGACCCACATCCACGCCGACTACCTCTCCGGCACCCGCGAGCTCGCCGAGGCGACCGGCGCGACCGTCTACGTCTCGGGGGAGGGCGGCGACGACTGGCAGTACGGTTTCGAGGCCGAGCGGCTGCACCACGGGGACCGGCTCACGCTGGGCAACATCACGGTCGAGGCCGTGCACACCCCGGGCCACACCCCGGAGCACCTGTCCTTCCTCGTCACCGACGGCGCCTTCGCTGATACCCCCGGCTACATGCTGACCGGCGACTTCGTCTTCGCCGGCGATCTCGGTCGACCGGATCTGCTCGACGAGGCCGCGGGCGGGATCGACACGCGCTTCGCCGGCGCCACGCAGATCTTCCGCAGCCTGAAGGAGTCGTTCGTCTCCCTGCCCGACCACGTCCAGGTCTTCCCGGGCCACGGCTCCGGCAGCGCCTGCGGCAAGGCCCTCGGTGCACTTCCGTCGACCAGCGTCGGTTACGAGCGTCGCTACGCCTGGTGGGCGGGGTACGTCAGCGACGACGACGAGGAGGGCTTCGTCTCCGAGCTGCTCGACGGCCAGCCGGACGCGCACGCGTACTTCGGTCGGATGAAGCGGCAGAACAAAGAGGGCCCGGCGGTGCTCGGGCCATTGGCCCCCCTGCGCGAGTACGGCATCTCCGAGCTGGCCGACGCGCTGGAGGCGAACGACGTCGTCGTCGTCGACACCCGCGGCCAGGACGAGGTCCACGCCGGCACCGTCCCCGGGGCGCTCAACGTCCCCGGCGTCGACAAGGCCGCCTCCTTCGGCGCCTGGGTCTACGACCCCGAGAAGGAGGACACGCCGATCGTCGTCCTCGCCGAGGGACCCGAGACGGCCGAGACGATGCGGGATCACCTGCTGCGCGTCGGCATCGACACGGTCACCGGTTACACGACCACCTTCGAGGGGCTGCCGATGACGATCCCCGAGATGATCGGACCCGACGAGCTGGCCTCGTACGACGCCGCGATGGTCCTGGACATCCGCAACAAGACCGAGCACGCCGACGGCCACATCCCGGGCTCCGAGCAGCTCAGCGGCGGCCGGGTCCTGTGGAACCTCGACCGGCTGCCGACCGACGGGCCGATCGTCACGTACTGCCAGAGCGGCGTGCGCAACTCGGTCGCGGCCAGCGCCCTCCGCCGCGCCGGCTACCGCGTGGTCGAGCTCGAGGGCAGCTTCGCGGGCTGGTCCGAACGCAACCTCGTCCCCGCCTGAGCGGACCCACCCCACACCCCGGGGGCCGGACCACCCGTCCGGCCCCCGGCTCCGCGGCGACCCGCCGCCACTCCCACTCGACACAGGAAAGGGCTGACACCACCCGATGCTCTCCACCCTCACCAACGCCCCGACCATCGCCCCCGCCGACCTGCGCGACGCGTTGGACTCCGACACCCCGCCCACCGTGATCGACGTGCGAACCGGCGCCGAGTTCTCCGCGCTCCACGTCCGCGGCTCCTACAACGTGCCGCTGCCCCTGCTCGCGGAGCACGGCGAGGAGTTCGCCTCCCGCCTGCCCGGGCAGGTCGTGTTGATCTGCCAGTCGGGCAACCGCGCCCGCCAGGCCGGTGAACGACTCGAGGCCGTGGGGGTCGACCCCGACTCGGTGACCGTCCTCGACGGCGGGATCGCCGCGTTCGAGTCCGCCGGTGGCGAGATCGTCCGCGGAAAGGGCGTCTGGGCGATGGACAGACAGGTCCGGATGGTCGCCGGCTCGCTCGTCCTGGCCGGCGTCACCGCATCCACGCTCGCCTCGCCGAAGTTCGCCTACTTGGCGGGAGCGATCGGCGCCGGGCTCACGTACTCCGCCGCGAGCAACTCCTGCGCCATGGCCGCGGCCCTGGCCCGGATGCCGTGGAACCGCTCGGCCGACGAGCCCGGTCTCGGGTCCGTCCTGGACTCCCTACCCACCCGCCCCTGATCCACCGCGACCCCGGCGCCCCCGCCGGAGAAAGGCACTGCCATGGAGATCACCCTGATCATCGTCGTGGCGCTGGCCGTCCTGGTCGGCCTGTCCCTGGGCCTGCTCGGCGGGGGCGGCTCCATCCTCGTCGTCCCACTGCTCACCTACATCGGCGGACTCGACCCCAAGGAGGCCATCGCCACCTCACTGTTCGTCGTGGGCGCCACCTCGCTGGTCAGCCTCATCGGCCACGCCCGGAAGGGCAACGTCCGGTGGCGGACGGGCCTGATCTTCGGCGCGGCCGGCATGGTGGGCGCGTTCCTCGGCGGCCTGGCCGGCGGCTACATCCCCGGCACCGTCCTCATGGTCGCCTTCGCGATCATGATGATCGCCACCGCCGGCGCGATGATCCGGGGCCGCAGGGACCGCAACGGTCAGGCCCCGTCGACCCAGTCGCACCACCACCCGCTCTGGCGGATCCTCCTCGACGGACTCGTCGTGGGCGCCGCGACCGGGCTGGTCGGCGCGGGCGGTGGCTTCCTCGTCGTCCCGGCCCTCGTCCTGCTGGCCGGGCTGCCGATGACCGCCGCGGTGGGCACCTCGCTGCTGGTCATCGCGATGAAGTCCTTCGCCGGCCTCGGCGGCTACCTCACCACGGTCAGCCTGGACTGGCCTCTCGTGGTCGCGGTCACCGCCGCCGCGGTGGCCGGGTCGTTCGTCGGGATCCGGCTCACCTCGGTGGTGCCGGAGAAGGCCCTTCGGAAGGGCTTCGGGTACTTCGTCCTGCTCATGGGCGCGGTGGTCCTGTCCCAGGAACTGCCCTTCCCGGCCGCGCCGATCATCCTCGGCACCGTCGTGGTCCTGGCCACGGCGGCGATGGCCTGCCTCCTCGCCGCGCGGGACCGATGCCCGCTGCGGTCCCGTCGTCCCGCTGCCACGCCGGCCGCGACACCGGCCTGAACTCGACGGCCGGTTGCCCGCCCGGTTGCCCTGACCGCGCCGTACGCGCACGATGCGCGGCATGGACTCCACTCTGCTCTGGGACGGCTGGGACCCGATCGTCCACTCCGTCGTGATGGTCGCCTGCGGATTCGTCGCCCTGGTCCTCATCCTCCGGGTGTCCGGGCCCCGCACGATGGCCAAGATGACCCCCCTCGACTTCATCGTCGCCGTCACCATCGGGTCGGCGTTCGGCCGGACCCTCACCGCGACCGAGGTGCCGCTCGTCCAGACGGTGCTGGTCGTGGCGCTGCTCGTCGGTATCCAATGGCTGTTCGCCGCGGTCCGTGCACGGTCACCGCGGGTCAGGTCGCTGCTGGACAGCCCGCCGGTCCTCCTCTACTACCAGGGCCGGATGCAGGGCCGGGCCCTACGGAGCCACCGCCTCCTCGAGGACGATGTCCACACCGCGGCCCGGCAATCCGGGAAGGGATCGCTCGAGGAGGTCGCAGCGGTGATCCTCCAGCAGGACGGCAGCCTGGGGGTGATCGGCCGGGACGATCTGGGCGACGCCTCGAGCCTGCTGCCGTTCACCGGCCGACCCGACATCCGGGACAACGAGGGGTGAGGGGTCCGCCCGGGACCGGTGGCGTGAGGAATATCACATAGTTACCGTGGCCCAACGGTGTTAAACGGAGGCGGAGCCATGGATCAGTTCAACCGGAGGGCCTTCCTGGCGCGAGCGTCTCTCCTCGGCGCATTCGTGGGCGCGGGCGTCTCGTTCCCGGGAGCCCTGAACCACTCGATGCGACTCGTGGGACGGGCGAACGCCCAGGCCACCGGCAGCGCGGTCCTCGACGCGGTCGAGGAGTTCTCCCTGGACACCATGCGCGCACTGTGCGTGATGGTCATGCCCGGGCCCGACGAATGGTCGAGACAGCAGGGCACGCCACGCGAGGACCCCGGGCCGATCGAGGTCGGCGGTGGTGAGTTCATGAAGGACCTGTTCGACAACTATCTCGCGATGGGCGACCAACTCGCGCGACCTCTCGCCCTGGGTATGGGAACCGCGCTGGCGGACATGGGCATACCGGCTGAGCCCTTCCTGGGTCTGAGCGAGCCCGACGGTCGCCGCATCGACGAGGTGCTCGGATACGTCTACAGCGATCGCGTGCTCCCGCTGTCCCTGCCCGTCGCCCTGGTCCTCAACACCGGCGCGCTGCTCGTCAATCCCGGTTCGATCACCGGCCCCCTCGGATCGCCGTTCTCCCGGTTGTCGCTCGGGGACAAGTGCCGCGTCCTCGAGGGCATCGAGGGTCCCGTCCCTGAGCTCATCGCGATCGTCGACGGATCATTGCCCGCCCCCCTGCGCGGCTCCGCCTCGGGCTTCCTCCGGTTCGCCGGCGGGATCATGCTCCAGGCCGCCGCGTTCGGTGTGTACTCCGAGCAGAACACCTTCAATCGGCAGACGAGGACGGTGGAGCCGCGCCCGGTCCCCTGGGAGCTCACCGGGTTCCGGCCCACGGGCCTGGTCGACGGCCACCCCGAGTTCGTCGGGTACTACCAGAACCGCACGGAGGTGCCTGCGGATGCGTGACGTCATCGTCATCGGAGCGGGGGGCGGTGGCCCGGTCGTGGCCGCCGAACTGGCCGGGCGGGGCCTCGACGTCCTGATCCTGGAGGGCGGCCCCCGGCACGCCGATCCCGAGAACCAGTGGTCCCACGCCGAGAACGACGCCAACAACCCGAACAACGGCTTCCTCCGGTTCGGACCCGAGGACCGCGACAAGCCCGCGTGGTTCCGGGAATGGACGGACAACCTGTTCATCTGGCAGCTGTCCGGTGTCGGTGGGACCACCCAGCACTACTACGGCAACAGCCCCCGCCCCATGCCCGGCGCGTTCCGCGGGTACACCGGTGCCGACGCCGGAGAGTACGACACCGCCCACCTCTTCCCGTTCAGCTACGAGGAGTTGGTGCCCTACCTGGAATGGGTCGAGGACACCCTCCCGGTGGAGACCGCGGCGATGGGGACGAAGGAGGAGCTGACCTTCCGGGGATGCGAGGGCATCGGTCTCCCGGTCCAGACCTCCCGGAACATCACCCGGCCGGCGTTCCGACCGCAGCAGAACGCGATCCTCCAACCCGGGGGCAACTCGGGACGGACGGACGACGCCAACCTCCTCACCTACCCGCAGGCGACCGGCTGCACCTTCTGCGGCCATTGCTTCCAGGGGTGCTACGTGCCCAGGCGGGCGCCGAGGAACCAGTACGCCAAGCGCTCCACGGACAACAGCTACGTCCCGCTCGGCCTGGCGGCGGACGCGGTCCGCCCCGGGGGGCGGGCGTTCGAGCTGATCGCGGACAGCTTCGTCCAGCGGATCCACCACGAGCAGGAGGGCCCGCACAGCGTCGCCCGGGGCGTGACCTGGCGCAACAACACCACCGGGGAGGTCTTCTCCGAGGACGCCCGGGTCGTGGTCCTGGCCGGAGGGGTGACGGAGAGCCCGCGACTGTGGTTCAACAGCGGGCTACCCAACCCGAACGACTGGGTCGGTCGCGGCCACACCGACCACCACTTCGACTGGGTGGTGGGCAGCTTCGACGAGTACACGGGCAACTCCAAGGGCGCCAACTCGGCCGCGCGGATGGACTGGCCGGGTCGCGGAGGGATGGAGAACGTCGGGCTGGGCCCGGCGATCCAGGCCTTCACGCTCTCCCTCTCGGACTCAGGGGTGCGCGGGGTCTACGACAACGGCCGGGGCCTGTACGGGCCGTGGGACGGGCCGTCGGGCCGACTTGTGGGCAACGAGCTCAAGGACCTCATGATGGGCGGGATCGACACCCTGCTCAACTTCCTCGTGATCACCGACGACCACGTGCAGTCGAGGAACCGGATCACCCCGTCCCTCTTCCCCGCCGACGAGAACGGCGCGCCCGCCAAGGTGGACGTGACCCTGCGCGACCGCTCCCCCAGAACGCAGGAGAACCGGGAGTTCATGGTGCACAAGTCCGTGGAGATCATGCGGGCCGCCGGGGCGAAGAAGGTGTACCGGCTCGACTGGGCGCCGCTGCTGCTCCACGTGCACTCGTCGATGCGGATGGGTGAGTCCGACCAGAATTCGGTGCTCGACGCCAACGCCGAGGCCCGGTGGGTCAAGCGATTGTTCATCGCGGACAACTCGGCCCTCGCCAACGCACTCGGCGGACCCAACCCGACCCTGACCACCCAGGCGCTCGCCACCCGCACGGCGGAGAAGATATTCCAGCTGTACTTCGGCGGGGACCCGTGGGTGCGCGCCGAGGCACCGGTGGTCAGCACGGATCCCAGGATCTCCGCGCGCATGAACGCGATGGGACTCTGAACGGGCACTCTCCGGTCGCCCCCCCGGCCCCGTTCGCCTCTCCACACGGACACGGAGTGATAGTTTTCCTTCATCTCCGGTCGTCGCGTCGGGAAGGCAAGCCATGTGCACGAGAACCCTCTGGTCCCCCTCCGAGAACCTTGTCCTGGCCGGCCGCACCATGGACTACGAGGTCGATCTGCGGACCAACCTCTGGGCGTTCCCGCGGGGCATGACCCGCGACAACGGCGTGGACGACAGTCTGACCTGGACCTCGACGTACGGCAGCGTGGTGGCCGCGGCCTATGACCTCGCGAGC
This sequence comes from Dietzia sp. JS16-p6b, assembly GCF_003052165.1. NCBI lineage: Bacteria > Bacillati > Actinomycetota > Actinomycetes > Mycobacteriales > Dietziaceae > Dietzia > Dietzia sp. JS16-p6b. The sequence goes on from NZ_CP024869.1 coordinate 3,433,042, forward strand.
ACCGACGGGATCAACGAGGCGGGCCTGGCGGGACATCTGCTGTGGTTGGCGGAGTCCGATTACGGCGACCGCGACCCGGAGCGTCCGGCGCTGAGCGCCTCGGCGTGGGTGCAGTACATGCTGGACAACTTCTCCACCGTCGCCGACGCCGTGGACTGGATGCGGCGGTCCCGGGTCCAGATCCGGACGTCCGGGGATCCGGTCACCGGCGCGACCGTCACCGTTCACCTGACGCTCGACGACCGCAGCGGGGACTCGGCGATCATCGAGTACACCGACGGCGAACCCCACATCTGGCACGACCGGTCCTACACGGTGATGACCAACTCGCCCCCGTTCGCCGAGCAACTCGACCGTCTGCGGGAGATCGAAGGTTTCGGCGGTGACCGCCCCCTGCCCGGCGGCACGGACGCCGACGAGCGTTTCGCCCGCGCGGCCTACTACCTGGACCGGCTCCCGGCGCCCACCGACCGGACGGGGGCGGTCGCGGAGTTGCTGAGCGTGATGCGCAACGCGTCGCAGCCGTTCCGCACGCCGGAACCGGGCCATCCGAACGCCTCCACGACTCTGTGGCGGACCATCACCGACCACGTCGACGGCGTGTACGTCTTCGAGGACACCAGTCGGCCCAACATCGTCTGGACCCGGTTGGACGCACTCGACCTGTCCGAGGGCGCACCGGTCCGCAAACTCGATCTGGTCGCCGACACCGGGCTCGAGGGCGGACTGGTCGGGGAGGTCAGCGCGCACTTCGAGGTGGCGGCGCCGATGGAGTTCCTCCGCGCGTCCTGAGCAGGGGACGGTCCCCGTGGGCGACCGGCCCCGCACCCCGCGAGGAGAGTCCGGGGTCACGCGGGCGGCACGACCCGGTACCCTCATGTGCCAGCACTGTTAACGCATCCGGCCCCTCACGCTCACCCGTGACCGTAGACAAGGCATGGCACATGGCATTCTCACGCGCGAAGCTCTTCACCGGACTGGTGGCCACCTCGGCGCTCGTCCTCGCAGGCTGCACAGGCGGCACCGAGGACGGCACGGCCGGTGACGGCGGGGAGTCGTACACGATCGGCATCAACCAGCTCGTCCAGCACCCGGCGCTCGACGCGGCCACCGCGGGCTTCAAAGAGGCCTTCGCCGACGCCGGCGTCGAGGTGGAGTTCAAGGAGCAGAACGCCAACGGCGAGCAGGGCACCGCCCTGACCATCGCGCAGCAGTTCGCCGCCGACGACCTGGACCTCGCCCTGGCGGTGGCGACCCCGGCCGCCCAGGCCATGGCCCAGAACATCATCAACATCCCACTGCTGTTCACCGCGGTCACCGACCCGGTCTCGGCCGAGCTCGTCGACTCCATGGAGGAGCCGGGCGCCAACGTCACCGGCACCTCGGACGCGGCCCCGATCGACGAGCAGCTCGAACTGCTCAAGCAGATCGTCCCCGACGCCGAGCGCGTCGGCATCGTCTACGCCTCCGGGGAGGTCAACTCCCAGGTCCAGGTGGACCAGGCCGAGGAGGCCGCCGGACCGCTCGACCTGGAGATCGTCACCCAGACCGTGACCTCGGTCAACGAGATCCAGCAGGCCGTCGAGGCCCTCGGCGACGTCGACGCGATCTACGTCCCGACCGACAACATGGTCGTCTCCGGTATCGCCGCACTCGTCCAGGTGGCGGAGACCAAGCAGATCCCCGTGATCGCCGCGGAGGAGGGCACCGTCGAGGGCGGGGCCGTCGCCACCCTGGGCATCGACTACACCGAGCTCGGCCGCCAGACGGGCGAGATGGCGCTGCGCATCCTGCGCGACGGCGAGGACCCCGCCACCATGCCGGTCGAGACCGCTGCCGAGTTCACCTACGTCGTCAACGAGGACGCCGCCGAGCGCCAGGGCGTGACCATCCCGGAGGACATCCTCGCCGAGGCTGAGAAGAAGTGATCGGATCCGTCGAGGTAGGCCTGATCTACGGGGTCATGGCGCTGGGGGTCTACCTGACCTTCCGCGTGCTGAACTTCCCCGACCTCACCGTCGACGGCAGCTTCACCACCGGTGCCGCCACCGCGGCGACGGCACTCCTCGCCGGCTGGAGCCCGGTGATCGCGACCCTCGCGGGATTCGCCACCGGGTTCCTGGCCGGCATCGTCACCGGCCTGTTGCACACCAAGGGCAAGATCGACGGGCTGCTGGCCGGCATCCTCACCATGATCGCCCTGTGGTCGGTCAACCTGCGGATCATGGGCAGCGCCAACGCCCCGTTGCTGCGCCAGGAGACCGCGTTCACCCCGCTCCGTGAGGCCGGAATCCTCGGCACCTGGGCCGGAGTGGCTGTCCTCGCGGTGGCCGTGGGACTTCTCGGACTCGTCGTGATCTGGTTCCTCACCACCAATCTGGGCCTGTCCATCCGAGCCACGGGCGACAACGGCCCGATGATCTCGTCTTTCGGCGTGTCGACCGACTTCACCAAGACCCTCACCCTGGCGCTGTCCAACGGCCTCGTGGGCATGTGCGGCGCGCTGCTGGCGCAGTACCGGGGCTTCGCCGACATCTCGATGGGCATCGGCATGATCCTGGTCGGCCTGGCCTCGGTCATCCTGGGGCAGGCGATCCTCGGCCAGCGCAGGTTGTGGCTCGCGGTGTACGCCGTGATCGTGGGCGCGGTCCTCTACCAGTTCATCATCGCCGTGGCGCTCGAGGTGGGGCTCAACCCGAACGACATGAGGGCGGTCACGGCGATCCTCGTGGTGATCGCGCTCCTCGCACCCAGGTGGAAGTCCGTGGGCGGTCGGTTCGGCCGCAAGCCCACCACGGCGGCCGCCGCCAACGAGCGGGCGATGGCGGGCGGCGGGACCACTGTCGAGGCGGGGCCCGACCCCGCCGGGACCGCCGCGACCGCTCCCGGCGCCGCGGCCCCGGGCCCAGACCAGGCCACCGGCACCGGCACCGGCACCGGCGGCGAGGAGAGCTGAGCATGCTGACAGTCACGGACGTGTCCAAGACCTTCTTCCCGGGCACCGTCAACGAGCGCCGGGCGCTGAACGGGCTCAGCCTCACGATGGCCGAGGGCGACTTCGTCACCGTGATCGGCTCCAACGGCGCCGGCAAGTCGACCCTGCTCAACGTCGTGTCCGGGCGGTTGATCCCCGACGACGGACGAATCGACATCGACGGCAGGAACGTCACCCGCCTGCGCGATCACAGGCGCGCGAAGTATGTGGGCCGCGTCTTCCAGGACCCACTCGCCGGGACCGCCCCCACTCTCACCATCGAGGAGAATCTGTCCCTGGCGTTCCTGCGCGGCACGCGGCGAGGGCTCGGCCCGAGCCTGAACAAGAAGCGTCGGCGGCAGTTCGTCGACCAGCTCGCCATGCTCGAGCTGGGCCTCGAGGACCGACTCACCGCGAAGGTCGGATTGCTCTCGGGCGGACAGCGCCAGGCACTGTCGCTACTCATGGCCGGGTTCACCCAGCCGCGGATCATGCTGCTCGACGAGCACACCGCGGCACTGGACCCGCAGCGGGCCGAGCTGGTCACCACCATCACCGAGCGGATCGTCCGGGAGGGCAGGCTCACCACCCTCATGGTCACGCACAACATGGAACAGGCCATCCGGCTGGGCAACCGCCTGATCATGATGCACGAGGGCCAGATCGTCTACGAGGCGGACGCACGGGAGAAGGCCTCACTCACCGTGCAGGATCTGCTCAAGGAGTTCGCCACGATCAAGGGCGCGACACTGTCCGACAAGGCGTTCCTGGGCTGAGGTCCGCCCCCCTCCCAGCCCGCCCGTCCCCCGTCGACACGAGCGTTCCGCACACCCGCCTGTCGGGCGAGGCGTTCGGAACGCTCGTCTCGTCGGGGTCAGCCCCCGGTCCCCGGGCGGCGACCCTCGGAGTTCCGGTATGCGGGAACCGCGACCCACCCGTCACCGTCGCGCCGGACCAGTCCCCTCCGCTCGAACTCCTCGAACCACCCCGGGGCCGGCCACTCACCCCAGCGTTCGGCGTAGTGGGCTCCATTGCGTAGCAGGTCCTGGAGGTGTTCCACCGGCGGGGACGACACCGGATGCCACCGGTGATAGGCGTGCGCGCCCGCCACGAGCACCACCGGGACCCTCCGGTGCAGCAGTCGGCGACCGAAGTCGGTGTCCTCCGCGCCGTACCCCGAGTAGTGCTCGTCGAACCCCCCGAACTCCCGGCGGAGCCGTGTCCAGAGATCCGCGTGCAGGGCGAAGGACAGTGACCAGAACATCCCGAACTCGCTCGCCTCGAGTCTCCGCAGGCCGTGCTCGGGGAACGGTCGCGCCGGGTGCGGGTCGGTGAGGCCCGCGAGCTCGGCGGGGTCCGGAGCACCCAGCGACTCGGGCAGATACGTGACCGGCCCCATCCCCACTGTGCCGGGCGGGAGGTCCGCGTACCGGGAGCCCAGGTCCGGGCCGGGCATGCAGTCGACGTCCAGGAAGATGATCAGCTCGGCGCCGGTCTCGACGGCCCGGTCCCCGCCCGCGTTGCGGCAGCGGGCAACCGGCAGGTCCGGCCCCGCCGGGACCTCCAGTGGGTCCGCGCCGTCCGCGAGGAGCTCGGCGGCCAGGTCGTCGCCACCGGGGCGCTCCGGAAGAACCACCACGTGACGGGCACCGGGCAGGTGCTCGTCGAGCGCGCGCCGCTGCGACCACAGGTGATCGGCCCGCGTGGGGGTACACACGGTCACCACGGCGACCGATGACGGGGTGGGATCGCGGCGTGTCATCGGGCACCGACCATCGAGTCCGCCGCGACCGTCTCCAGCACCGCGGCCAACCGCCCTGCCGCGCCGTCGATCTCCCAGGCCTCGCGCAGCCCGGAACCCGCCCCGGGCGTCGACCGGGAGCGTTCGAGGGTCCGCCGCACCGCGCGGACGAGGTGCGCGACGGTGGAGTCACGACCGACCACGGCGCCGTGGCCGAGCCCGTCGAGCTTCCCCGCGGTGTCGTCCTGCTCGCCGAAGGGCCGCTCCTCGGGGACCGCGACGACGTGGGCGTCGGCGGCCGCGAGGTCGGCCACCGAACTCTGACCGGCCGCGCTGATGACCACGTCGGCGCGGCACAGTTCGCCCCACGGATCAGACACCCAGCGACCACCGGGTCCCCCGAGCTCCACCCACTCCACACCATCGAGCTCGTCGCGGACCGCATCCCACCTCCGGTCGCGACCGGATCCCCCGCTTCCCCGCAGGTGCAGCACCCGAGGGCGGCCGTGTCCTCCGTCGGCCTGTTCGGGGTGGCGGCCGGCGAACCGCGACACCCCGCCCACCGGGATCAGCGGTTCGGTCGCCCCGGCGGGGACGGGAGCACCGGCTGAGCGAGGCCACCCGGCGACCAGGGCCGAGCACACCCCGTGCGCGAGGGTGTGGGGGACGTCGTCGCGCCGTCCGGGGAGAACGGTGGAGACGACGGGGGTGCCCGTCAGCCGCGTGGCGAGCGTGACCTCGACGGAGATGTCCGTCCACATCACGGTGGGCCGGTGGGTGTCGATCCATCCGGTCAGCATCGCCGTCCGTCGTCTCAGGCCCGGCTGCCCCAGCGGGGCCCAGTGCAACCGGCCGCCGGCGGTCGGCTCGAGGACCGGCCGGTCGGGCTCCGCCACCGCACCCGGCCCGTCGTGATCCAGTGGCAGGGGGAGCACCCGGATGCGAGAGGGATCCGGGTTCGTCGCGGCTTCGACGTTCGCCGAGGTCAGGATGGTGACCTCGTCGTCCACATCGGCGGCGACCGCGAACGCGCGCTGGAGGTGGCCACTGCCGTGATGGTGGGCGTACATCCCGATCATCCGGCCACCCCGACCGGGAGCGCCCTCAACCGCGCCTCGACCCGGTCGATCCGCCGCTCGTGGGAGAACGCGGCGGCGGCAGCGCGGGCGGTGGCCGCGCGGTCGAAGGTCAGGGCCACGGGGACGGCTGCCGCGAGGGCGGAGGCAGGGGCGCGGCCCGGCTCGACCAGGACGACGCCGGGTTGGCCGCGGAGGATCTCACGGATCCCGCCGCGGGCGAGCGCGACCACGGGGGTCCCGCAGGCGAGCGCCTCGACGGCGGTCAACCCGAACGGCTCCTCCCAGCACGGGGTCACCAGGGCCACCGAGGCCCTCGCGACCAGGGGGACCAGTGACTCGCGACCGAGCGCCCCGTGAAACCGCACCGCGTCCCCCGCGTGGCGAAGACGCGGGGCCAGGACCGCGCTCATGTACCGGTCGTCGCCGATCCGGCCGGCCAGGTCGAGCTCCATGCCCGCCCGCAGAGCGGCGTCGACCGCCAGGTGCGGGGCCTTCTCCGGGACGATGCGACCGCACCACACCGCCCGCGGCGGGATCCCGGACGGGGACGTGTGCGCGGTCGCGGACGAGGGGTGGGGCCTCCAGATCCGGGTCTCGACCCCGTTGGGGATCACTTCGGCGCCCTGCGGCACCCGCCACGACCCGAGGACCGACCGACTGACGGCGTGGACCATCCCGGTCAGTCCCCCGAGCTGGTCGAAGGCGTCCTGCATCGGGGCGAGCGCCGGGCAGTGCAGCGTCGTGATCATGCGGGCGTCCAGGTCCGCGGCCCGGATGAGGGGGACGTGGCTCAGGCTGTGGTTGAGGATCACGTCGAAGCGGGGATCGGCGAGGTGATCCATCAGCCTGTGGAACTCGGCGGCGTCCGCCTCGTATCCACCCTCGGGGTAGAAGCTGTCCCCGAACCCGGCCACACCGGACATCGCGGTGAACTCGAACCGGGGGTCGTGACCCTCGCTACCGGCGGCGGCGAACAGCGTCACATGGTGCCCTCGCGAGCGCAGGGCCGCGACCTCCTTGGCCACCACCACCTCGAGTCCACCGGCGTACGGCTCGCGGATGGGGAACCGTGAGGGTCCTATCACCGCGATGGTCATCGGCTCGTCGCTCTGTGCGTCCACGGGCCCCCTCTCGCTCCTGGCATGCCGGGCGCTCCGGCTGGTTCGGGTGCCCGATTCTCGGTCGGTTGCCCCGAAACTCAGATGGTGACCCCCCGGGGGGCCTGCCGCCACCGGAGGGGCCTCGTCGGGGTCACCAGCCGCCCAGAATCCGCTCGAGACGGACCCCCGCGTCGTCCGCCGGGAAGCACGTGACTCCCAGGTCCGTGGCCCGGATCGCGACCGGGTCACCGGGGCGGTCTCCCCAGAAGTGCTCCCGCGCCAGAGCGCGCGAGGTGCGGATCAGCGCGAGGACGCGGCCCTCGTCGTCGTCCAGCGTGAGCATCCCCACGGGCGGGCACAGGGCGCGCAACCGCCCCGGGTCGAGCGCCCCGAGTGCGCAGGGACGGAGGAGGTCGATCAGGACCTCGGGACGACGACGAGGTCCCGCCCCCTGCGGCGCCGGTTCCCACCACCGGTGGCGCGAGGCGAGCCGGACCCGGGGGTCGGCGCCGAAGAGCTCGGCGATCTCGGCGGCATCGGAAGTGGCCGGGTCCACGGTCACCGAGACATCGCCCCAGCGGACGAGAGAGGCGCAGGCCGCCGCGTCGGCCCCGCTCCCCCGCTGCCCCGCGTGAACGTGCACGGCGACGAGTGGGACCTCGAAGATGCCGCCGGACGGACGGGTGAGCGGGGAGACGATGAGGCGGGCCAGGCGGGCGGTCTCGGCGTTCTTCTGGGCGACGTGACCGGGATCGTCCTCCCCCCTCCCGCTCCAGTCCGGGCCGTCGTGCCAGGCCACGGCACCGGGAACGTGGCGAAGGCGGCCACCGGCCTGCTCGCAACGCCAGGCCAGGTCCCAGTCTTCGCCGCCGTAACCGACGATCCGGGGGTCGAACCCGCCGGACAGGTCATACAGGCGTCGGTGCAGTCCGCACACCGCCGAGAGCACACCGCGCCACCGGCCCGCGTGCCAGCCGCCGTCCTCGCGGGTCAGATCGTCGGTCTCGCGGTAGAACGCGGAAGGCCAGGCGGGGTCGGGGAGAATCTCGGCGGGTTCGGACACGTCCGTGCCCGCGAACCGCCCGTACCTGCGCCGGCCCACCACCAGCAGGTCCGGGTTCTGATCGAGCGCGGCGAGAAGGGCGGCCACGTACCCGGGAGCGGGGACGGTGTCGCCGTCGAGGAACACGATCACCTCGCCGTCGCCGGCCGACGCGCCCAGGTGGCGTGCGGCGGACGCCCGGAAGCCTCGATCGTCCTGCCGCACCACGGTCACCCCGGGCGGGACGGCAGGTGGGGTGGGCGAACCGTCGTCGGCGACGATCACCCGCGGGGGCAGGGCCAGGCCGGTCTGGCGGTCCAGTGCCGCCAGAATCCTGTCGAGCATGCGCTGGCCCCGGTAGTACGGGATCACCACGTCCGCCCTCATCCGGCTCCCGGCCGCCGGGGCCACACCCGTCCGGTTCCCGCTCATGCCGCCCAGCCGTCCCACGCGCGGAGGTATGCCCGGCCCAGTTCCTCCAGCCCGGGGCCGGGCGGGTCGATCCGGGTCGGGGCGGGGTCGTCCAGCAGTCGTCTCAGGTCACCGGGCAGGTCGGTGCCCTCGGTGAACAGCAGCGACCCGGGGCGCCTCGTCTCCATCTCCCGCGTGTAGTCCGACGCGGTGACGAGGGGGCGGCGTCCGGCGGCGGCCCAGGTGTTGATCGACCCCGAGGCCGAGACGTTGCGGAACAGTGCGACCGGCACGGTCACCTCGCCGAGGACGCGGGCGAGGTCGCCGTCCTCGATGTGCCCGGTCACGTCGGCGTGGCCACCCGCCGCCCGCACGGTCTCCACCGCCGCGCGCACGTAGTCCTCGTGCCCGGCGGCGGGCGACCCGAGCAGTCGAAGCCCGACCGAGTGGTCACCGGCGGCGGCGAGCTCGGCGACCGCCTGCGCCACCACGTCCACCGCCTTTCCGGGGTGCAGGAACCCGAAGACCCCCACCGAACGCTCGTCCCGCCGGACCGCCTCGGGATGCGGGCCGGCGTCCGGTTCGATCGGTGAGCTGGCGACTCCGAGGTCGGGAACGGGCAGGGGGATCACCGCGTCGACGACGATCCCCGCCGCGTCGCAGAGGCGACGCTCGTGTTCGGAGCTCACCACCACCAACCCCGCTGCCGCCGCGATGCGCTGATAGGCCCCCATCCGGCGTCGGCACCGCTCCGTTCCCTCGGCCGGCTGGGGGATGTCGTGGAGCGTGACGGCCACCGGCCGGTCCCGGGCCATGACCTCGACCGTGTCGGCCGCCTCGTCCGGAGTCGCCCCGAACAACGAGTCGGTGATGTGCAGGTGAACGGCGCTACCCGGATGAGCGGCCAGAGCCTCCCTCAACCGGGCCGACTCGGGCACCTCGAGCAGCGGGGTGCCGGCGGCGCGGGCGCAGTCGGCGGCGAACCGCGTCACCCCGTGCGTCGGGGGGCCGAGGGCGATCGTCAGCGGCGGGGTCGGCATCTCGCTCACCTCAACCCCAGGAGGTCGATCCGGTCGGCGTGGCGGCGCAGGCCCTCCTCGACCACCCCCGGCGTGGTCGCGTACCAGGCCAGGTGCGCCTGGGTGACCTGGTCGCCGGAGAAGCTGATGCCGTCGACCAACCAGTCGCGCGGGCCGGTCTCGGGCAGGCCGAGCGCGCGTTCGACCGCCGGATCCACCGGCGCCCTCGTGGCCCCGAGCGGCTCGCGGTCGCCGATGTCGGGTGGGTCGTCGACGAGCCCCGCGGGCAGTGCGTCGAGGACGCGACGGAAGACCTCGCGCAGGGTATGGCGGTCCGGGTGGTTGAGGGTGTGCCATCGCGGTGTGCCCTCGAGCAGATCCGAGGCGATCAGCGTGCCGTGGGCCTGTTCACGGATGCGCAGTGCCTCCACCGACTCCCGCGCCGCCGCGCGCGCCTGATCGGGGTCGGGGGCGGCGCGGAGTACGTCCTCGTCACCGGTCGCGGCGGCGATGATCGCCCGCAGGTCGTGGTACGGGGCGATGGGCGGGACGAGTGAACGGTCGTGAGGGGGGCGGATCAGCACCTGATAGGGGTGCAGTCCGGCGTACCTCAGCACCGGGACCAGCACGACGGTCGCCCCGGTCGGCAGCCGCGCCGCGAGTTGGCGATGGCCCAGGGGGAGGTCCCGGTAGTCGTCCCGGACGGGCTGGATGATCAGCACGTCGGTGCGCGCGAGGTCCGCGTGCAGCTCCGGGACGTCGCGTGCCGTCATCTCGTACACCGGTCGCACGTCCCGCACCGCGACCCCGTCGACGCTGCGGAGGAGGTCGCGGTAGACATCGGCCTGACAGTTGCCGATCACCATGACGGAGGGCTGGGCGGTGGTGCTCACCGCGACGAGCGTAGGCAGGGCCCCAGGTCGCGGCAACCGGCAGACGTGGCACGGTGGCGGAGTGACCCACAGCCGCTCCTCGTCCGCAGGCCCCCTCCGGATCCGGTCGATCCCCGCCGGCCACGACTACGTGCGTCACGCCCTCGGCCCCGTCACCGAGCGGGGGGATGTCGCGGTGCTCGCCGATCCCCTGCTCGATCCGGCCGAGCCGTCGCGGTGGTGGCCGCACCCCGCGCTCGAGGCCGCTGATCGTCCCGAGGTGCTGGACGGCACCGACCTCGTCCACGTGCACTTCGGTTACGAGCACCGGAGCCCGGCACAGGTCGCGGAGTTCGTCGTCGCGGTCCGGACACGAGGGATGCCGTTGGTGGTGACCGTGCACGACCTGACCAATCCCCACGAGCCCGACCCGGCCATGCATCTCGAACGCACCGGGATCCTGGTGCGGGGGGCGGACGCGGTCATCACCCTGACCGCGGGTGCGGCGGATGAGATACGGCGGAGGTGGGGCGTGGGCTCCCGGGTCATCCCCCATCCCCGGCTCATGCCGGTCGGGGTCACCGAGCCGCACCGCCTGGGCCGTCTCGGGAACGCCGGACACGCTGGGCCGCCCGCGCAGGACGAGCGCCCCGCCGAGCCGCCCTTCGCACAGCCATCCGGCCGGCGGACCGTGGGTGTGGCGCTGGGCTCGCTGAGGGCCGGGGTCGCCGCCGAGGGCCTGCTGCCGCGTCTGGCGGACGCACTGCCCTCCGAGACCGACCTGGTGGTGATGGTGCGCTCCGACGCCCTCGCCGGCGCCCGCGCTCCCGGCCACACCCGCCCTGGGGCGGCGCACGCTCTCGATACACTGGCCGACCTCCCGGACGTCGAGGTCCGCCCCCACGACCTCCTGACCGACGACGAGCTCTGCCGGGCCCTGTCCGGGTTCGACGCCCTCGTCCTACCCCACCGCCACGGGACGCATTCCGGATGGCTGGAGTTGTGCCGGGATCTGGGCCTGCCACCGGTCATCCCGGACGTCGGCTACCTGATCGAGCAGTGGGGTCACCCGGCGGCCTCCTACGACCCCACAGAACCGACCGTCGACGAACTGCGCCGGGCGCTCGCCGGTGCCCTGAACGCCCCGCCGGTCCCCGTTCGCGCGGCCGCGGCCGAGGACGGCGCGGTCGCCGCGGCCCATGCCGAGCTCTACCGCACGGCCCTCGCGGCCGTCGCCTCTCGTCGCGGGGTCGGTTCCGATCACGTTTCCCCAGGAGACTGATCCGGATTCCGCACGTCTGCGACCACTCGCCGAAAGCGGTGGGCGGGCAGGAGCGGGCCGGGGGCCCAGAGCTCCTGGGCGAACGCCTGGTTCGTCGTGATCCGCTTGGCCACCGCGCGCAGCCTCGTGAGGTCGACCGCGTGGTCGCCGCCGCGCCGTCCCCCGCCCACGGTCCTATACTCGCCGGATGCGCCTGTGGAGCATCCATCCCGACCTGCCCGACCGCGCCGCGCTGGTCGCCGGATGGCGTGAGGGGCTCCTGGCCCAGAAGGGACTCGGCGGGCACCCCGGGAGCTATCACGGTCACCCACCGTCGGGACGCTTCCGCACGGTGCCTCACTCGGCGTTCGATCTCGTCCCGGGTCCGCTCGCGGCCGGCCGGCGCTTATCCCACCCGGAGGCCTGATCCGTGCTGCCGTTGCTGCTCGCCCCACCCGCCCTGTCCACGGCCCTGGCGCTGCGCCCGGTGCGCGCCCCCTTCCCCGCCGCGGCGGCGGGGTGGGCGATGGGCCTGCCTGCGCTGGAAATGCCGCTCCATGTGGGAGCGGGGGTCGCGGCGGTGACGGCCGCGCGTCTGGCCCGCCGCCCGGTCACCGGAACCGACCTCGCGGGCGCGGGGTTGGCGGCCCTGACCTGCGCCGGGCTGGCGGTGGTCCAGACCAGGCAGCTCGCCGCGGGCCGCGCCCTGGAGCGGGCGTTCGACGAGTCCGCGCGGGAGGACGCCGACCCCACCACGTCCTCAGCCCGGCGCCGCACGCCGTGGCGGAAGGTGCTCCTCCAACCGTGGCCCCGCCGACCGCGCGGCGTCGAGGCCCGTACCCGCCTCGCCTACGGGCCCGACGCCCGCGCCACCCGATTCGACCTGTACACCGGAAAGGGCGGCGGTCGCGTCAGGGGCGTGCTGATCCACATCCACGGCGGGCACTTCCGCGCGGGCGGTCCGAGCCGTGAGTCGCGGGCCATGCTCTTCGACCACGCGCTCCGCGGATGGGCCGCCATCAGCACGACTTATCACCTCTCCCCCACACCGGAGGCGGGGTTCCCACAGCACCTTGTGGACATCAAGAGCCTGATCCGCTGGGTCCGCACGGAGGGCCCGCTGTACGGCATCCCGGCGGGCGCCCCGATCGTGGTGGCGGGCAGCTCGGCCGGCGCGCACATCGCCATGATGACCGCGCTGACCGCCGGTGACCCGAGGTTCCAGCCCGGATTCGAGGACCTCGACACGACGCTGGCCGGCGCGATCGGGCTCTACGGCTACTACGGCCGCCTGGGCGCGGAGACCAAGGACGTCTCCGATCCGGTCCGCCACCCCGCGGAGGGTGCGCCCCCGGTCGCGATCATCCACGGGACTGACGACATGTACACCCCGGTCAGGGGCTCACGCAGGCTGGTGCGTCACCTGCGGGGCGGGTCGTCGAACCCGGTGGTCTACGCCGAGCTGCCCGGCGCGCAGCACGGGTTCGACGCGGTGCAGTCCGCCCGCTACCTCGCGGTGGTGGCGGCGATCCGGAGGTTCACCGAGCCTCTCGCCGCGTCGGGCGTAACGTCGCCTGCGTGAACGCCGCCCCTCGGTGACGACCCACCGAGCAGGACCGCACTGACGAGAGAGGCAACCATGCCGTTGACCGGCGATTACGAACCCAGCCCCAGTACCTGGGTGCGGGAGCACGTCGAGCGGTACGAGAAGAGCAACGGTGCGTCGGGCTCCGAGCTGTCGGGAATGCCGGTGGTCATCGTGACCACCGTGGGCAAGAAGTCGGGCAAGCTGCGCAAGACCCCCCTGATGCGGGTCGAACACGAGGGTTCCTACGCCGCGGTCGCCTCTCTGGGCGGCGCACCCACCCACCCGGTCTGGTACTGGAACATCAAGGCCCACCCGCACGTTGAGGTGCGGGACAAGGACCGGGTCGGTGACTTCGTGGCCCGAGAGGTGACCGGTGCGGAACGCGAACTCTGGTGGGATCGGGCGGTCGCGGTGTACCCCGACTACCGCGACTACCAGGAGAAGACCGAGCGGACGATCCCCGTCTTCGTGCTCGACCCCCGGGACTGACGTCCCTCACCACCGCACCCACCGATCCCGGTGCCCTGCCACCCCAGGAGGCCACGAATGAGCCGAACCGCCCTCGTCCTCGGATGCGGTGGGACCATCGGGGGCGCCTGGGCGATCGCGGCCATGCACGCCCTCGCCGAGCAGGTCGGGTTCGATCCCCGTGAGGCCGACGTCCTGCTGGGCACGTCCGCGGGTGCCGAGCTGGTGACCATGATCGGCGGCGGTGTCGGGATCGACGAACTGGTCGACATGCAGCGCGGACGTGCGCAGGACCCCCGGCTCCGGGAGCACATCGCGTCCACCCCGCCCGGCAGGCCGCCTCTGCCCCGGCCACCCCTGCTCAATCCCGGACTGCTGCGCACGCACTCCGGTCTGGCCGCCTACGCCGGGATCGCCCCCAGCGGTCGTGGTGACCTGGGCTGGCTGCAGCGATTGGCCGAGGGATTCGAGGTGGGCTCCTGGTTGCCCCACCCCGCCGCCCGGATGGTCGCCTACGACATCCGCGCCGGTGAGCGGGTCGTCTTCGGCGCACCGGGTTCGCCGATCGCGACCGTCGGCGAGGCGCTGCGGGCGTCCTGGTCGACTCCCGGGTGGATGACCCCGGTCCCCATCGGCGACCGCATCTTCGTCGACGGGGGGATGGGCTCGACGGCCTCGGTGGATCTGCTGGAGCCCGGGGACGCGGACCTGGTCTACGTCATCGCGCCCATGGCCTCGGCGCCCGGCGTCCGCGTGCCCGGACCGGGCGGCCGGATCGAACACCGACTGATCCGAAAGCCGATGTCCGAGGGACTGGCCGCCGAGATCGCCGCCGTCCGCGCCCGGGGCACCACGGTCGTCCCGATCCTCCCGACTGCCGCGGACCTCGCGGGGCTGGGTGCCCACTTCATGAGCAGTACCCGCCGTGTCGCGGCGTTCGAGTACTCGATGAGGACCGCGCCGGACACCGTCCGCACGGCATTGTCCAAGGCCGGCGTGGGCGCGTGACGTCGACCCGAGCCCGTGTCAGCGGGTCGCCCGCCGCGTGACCGGCCGGGACCCGTCACCGAGGTCCGGGTCCGGGAGTCGGCGGCCGGGATCCGCGAGACCCACGAGGTGCCCGTCCGACGACAGCCGCCGCATGGATTCGAGGAGCATGCGCCGCGCGGTCGCGTTGACCGACGAGACCCGGCTCAGGTCCAAGGTCACCTCACCGTCGCCCGGCGGGATCTCCGCGAGTCGACGCAGCACCTGTTCGGCGCTCGCGAAGGTCATGGGCCCCTGGAGGCGGAAGGTGCGTCTGCCGGTGATCTCGTCGAACCGCACCGAGCGGACGGCCTCCACCTCGGTGACCGTGGTGTTCATGAGGTGCAGCTCCAGATCGCGGGAGAGCCGCTCGAAGGTCCTCACCCCCTCGACGCTGTGGCCGTGTTCGTCGAGCCGAGGCGAGAACACCCCCAGGCCCACCTGTCCGGGCAGGGCACCGAGGATGCCGCCCGACACCCCGCTCTTCGCGGGGATCCCGACGGTGGACATCCAGTCCCCGGCCGCGTCGTACATCCCGCACGTGGTCATCACCGCCAGCACCTGTCGGGCCACCGGCGCCGAGATGACGCGCTCACGGGTGACGGGGTTGACCCCGCCGGTCGCCAGGGTCACCGCCATCACCGCCAGGTCGCGGACGGTCACCCGGTAGGCGCACTGGCGGGTGTACCCGCGGACCGCCGCGTCGGGGTCGTCGTCGATGATCCCTCCCGCCCGGACCAGATTGGCCATCGCCCGGTTCCGGAACGCCGTGCGCAGCTCGGACGTCATGACGGCCGCGTCGACCTCCAGGCGTCGGCCGGCGAACGCGGACAATCCCGCGGACAGCGCCTCGTCGCGCTCGTCCTCGTCAGCGCCGACCGGACCGACCAGGGTGTGAGTGGTGATGGCGCCGATGTTGATCATGGGGTTCCGGGGTCTGCCGCTGATCCTCTCCAGCGAGATCTGATTGAACGCGTCCCCGGACGGCTCCACGGCCACCTTCTCCAGGACCGCCTCGATCCCGCGGTCACGCAGCGCCAACGCGTAGGCGAACGGCTTGCTCATCGACTGGATGGTGAACTCGGCGTCCGCGTCACCGGCGGTGTAGACCACGCCGTCCATCGTGCAGGCGGCCACGGCGAACCGATCCGGGTCCACGGCCGCGAGTTCGGGAATGTAGTCGGCGAGGTGTCCGCCCGCGCCCGTCGCACACAGGTCGCGGATCTCTTGTAGGTAGTCAGGTACCGGCGTCTTCACGGCCTCAGGGTGTCACGCCGGCCGCGCCCGCGCGCCATGGCGGGCAATCCCGGCGCACTGACGGGCAACGCGGAGGTTAACGGCAATACAACGATTGTGTCTCACCGGTTTCGTCCGTTGTTCGCGTCACCCCACACTGGATTCACCCCCGACCAACGACGAAAGGTTGCTCATGAAGCGGACGATCGCAGTAACGGGAGCTATCGGGCTCGCAGTGTTCATGGGAGCGTGTGGCACGGACGACACGAACGGCGACGCCACCGCCACCGACGAGACCACCATGACCACTGAGATGACCACCGAGGAGACGACGGAGGAGATGACGGAGGAGCCGGCGGCGACCGGCAACATCGTCGAGACCGCGATGGCCGCGGGCGACTTCACCACCCTCACCCAGGCGCTCGAGGCCGCGGGTCTGGTGGAGACCCTCGAGGGGCCGGGCCCCTTCACGGTGTTCGCGCCCACCGATGAGGCGTTCGCGGCTCTTCCCGAAGGACAGCTCGAGGAACTCCTCGCCGATCCCACCGGTGACCTGGCCCAGATCCTGCAGTTCCACGTGATCGAGGGCGACGTCATGGCCGAGGACGTGATGGGGATGGACGGCGAGATGGTCCAGACCCTGCAGGGCGCCGAGTTCACGGTCGAGGTGGAGGGCGAGACCGTCACCCTCGTGGACGGCGCGGGCAACCGCATCACCGTCGTCCAGACCGACATCCCGGCCACCAACGGCGTCATCCACGCCATCGACGGGGTCATGATGCCCCCGGCCTGACCCGCGTCACAGGGCTCTCCGACGCGGACGCCCAGTGGTCAGAGGAACACGGTCACGCCCCGCTCGGCCCGTCACGGGTCGGGCGGGGCGTTCCCTCTTCCACGGACCGCGACCGCACCCCCGCCAGTATCCGGACGGACGTCCAGTTGGGCTCCCCGGTCAGGTCGTGTCGTAGCGCGTGAGATCCCGCGTCGCCGGCCCCTCGAGCAACTCGCCACACGCGGAGAACCGCGAGCCGTGCCACGGGCAGTCCCACGACCGCTCGGCCTCGTTCCAACTCAGCGCCGCGCCCATGTGCGGGCACAGGAGGCCGACCCTGCAGGTCTCGCCGTCATCCGCGGTCGCCTCCCCGATCGGCCGCACGGTCGGCCGGGGAGGACGCACGGCCGCCTGCACGGCGGTGGCCGCGAGCTGCAGCGGCAGATCGGCGTACAGCGAGACCGAGGTGCGCAGCACACCGGTGACCGAGGGTCGACCGAAGGAGACCCGCGGCTCCCGCCCGCTGAGCCGGTCCACCATGATGCCGGCCGCCGCCGGCGCCCCGGTCAGGCCCCACTTGCTGTACCCGCCCGCGAAGTGCACACGTCCCTTGCCCCACGGCATCGGGCCGGATTTGGGCAGCAGCGTGACCGGGTGGAAGTCCTGCGCGGACCATCCGTGCGTGAACACCGCGGAGGGGAAGTGCTTCGCGGCGTACTCGCGCAACGAGTCGATCTTCGACTCGGTCCCCGAAGCCGTGCCGGTGCGGTGGCCGTTGCCGCCGACGAGCAGGACCTCACGGTCTCCCACGGGCACCGTCCGCAGCGAGCGGACCGGGCTCTCGACCGACCCGTACATCCCCTCCTCCAGACCGCCGGGGTATTCGAACGCACAGAGGTAGGACCGTTCCGCCTCCATCGAGGCCACGGTGGGCCCGCGGTCCAGAGCGGGGGACGCGGTGGCCAACACGACGTCGCGCGCCGTGCACGTGCCCCCGTCGCTGCGCACCCGGACGTGGGCGTCTCCGTCGTGTCCGCGAACGTCCAGTCCCGTGACGCGGGAGTGCTCGATGATCCGGACCCCGAGCGCCGACGCGGCGCGGACCAGTGCCCCGAGAGCCTCGACGGGATCGAGTTGCATCTGGTCGGGCACCTCCACGGCGGACCGGGCGGGGAACGGGACGTCGATCCGGTCGTACCACCGCGCGGGCAGACCCAGTGCGTCGAGCGTGCGCTTCTCCGCGCGCAGGGTGTTCGTCCCCTTGACGCCGCGCGAGAAGGTGACCGCGCGCGACCTCTGCACGTCCACCCCGTGGGACCCGCAGAACTCCGCCCACCAGTCCAGGCCGTACTGGTTGGCCTCCGCGTATGCGCGGGCGGTCTCCAGACCGTGGTGCGAACGGATGGTCGACAGTCGGGTCCCCTGGAGAACCGAGACCTTGGCCGTGGTCGAACCGCTGGCCCCCGCGCCCACGGTGTGGGCCTCGAGCACCACCACCGAACTGCCCCGCGCGGCCGCGATCAGCGCGGTGATCAGACCGGTGAAACCCGCCCCCACCACCACGATGTCCACATGCTCGTCCTCGGGGAACTCCGCCACCGGGGGATCGATCGTCGTGCGTCGCCAGAATGATGTGCCCATCGTGCGTCTCCTCTGAGCTCGGTACGAACCTCGCGCGGCAACTGTAAGGCCGCGCACCGTGGCTCGCACCCGCTCGGGTTCACCGCCCGATCACAGTGCGCAGGGTCGCGGCGAACTCCTCCGCGTCGCGCGCGACCAGTCGCGAGTAGCTCAGCACGAGGCCGGCGGTCGGGTTCCGCGCGGACTGCCCGCTCAGCGCGCGCGTACGCCAGCCGGCCCGCTCGAGCTCGCGCACGACCTCGTCGTCGTCATGGCCGGGCAGCAGCACACACAGATGCAGCCCTGCCTCGACTCCTGTAACGCGGAGCTCAGGGCAGTGCCTCGCCAGGGCGGAGACGAGGTGGTGGCGCCGATCGCCGTACACCCGCGCCGCTCGCGCCAGGTGGCGGTCCATCGCTCCGGAGGCGATGAACGCGCCCAGCGCCTCCGCGGACAGCGTCGAGGGGCCGCGCCTGTGCACGACGAGCCAGCGGTCCACCTCGCGACGCAACGCAGGCGGCGGAAGGCACCACGCCACCCGCAGGTCGGGGGCCACCGACTTGGACGACGTGCCCACGTACGCCACGTGTCCGGCCGCGGCGGGGAGCGTGGCGAGCGCGGGCAGAGGGGCCACACCGTAGCGGAACTCGCCGTCATAGTCGTCCTCGATCACCAGCGACCCCGTGCGGTGCGCCCAGTCGACCAGGGCCACCCGCCGGTTCACACTCATCCGGTGCCCCAGCGGGAAGTGGTGGGCGGGGGTCGTGAAGACGATCCCGCGGCCCGAACCCAACCGCGCCGCGTCCAGACCACCGGGCTCGACCGGGTGGAACCGCGCCTCGAGGCCCTGTTCGCGGGCCATGAGCAGGGCGCCCCGGTATCCGGGGTCCTCCATGTGGAACGGCACCGGGCCGTGGGCCGCGACGAACGCCGAGCACAGGGCGGCGATCGCCGAGCGGGAGCTGTCGAACAGCACCGGGTCCGCCGCCGCGATGCCGCGGTGCCGGCGCAGGTGGCCGGCCAGCGCGGACCGCAGCGTGGGGCTCGGCTCCTCCCACGGGTTGAGGCCCGCCAACCCCCGCGCGGCCGCCGCCCGCACGGCAGAGCGCCAGGCCCGCTCGTCCACC
This sequence comes from Dietzia sp. JS16-p6b, assembly GCF_003052165.1. Taxonomy (NCBI): domain Bacteria; kingdom Bacillati; phylum Actinomycetota; class Actinomycetes; order Mycobacteriales; family Dietziaceae; genus Dietzia; species Dietzia sp. JS16-p6b. Next base: position 3,452,378 of record NZ_CP024869.1, read on the forward strand.
AGCGCGGCGTCCGGGATCCCGGGACGCAGATCGCGGGCCGATCTGCCCTGACGGGCCTCGGGGACGGGAGACGACAGTGACGGGGAGGATCGTGACGACGGGGCGTGCGACGAGTGCGACGACGACGAGGTGTCGCCCCTTCCACGTGTCCGCGCGCCGGCTCGCGCCGCCTCGCCCGCGCCGTCGGCGACCCGCGTCCCCGAGCCCTGGACGGAGTCGACGAAGCCGGCGGCCGAGAGCTCGTCGAACGCCCGGACCACGGTGCCGCGGGAGAGCCCGGTCTGCCCGGCGAGCGCGCGCGTGGAGGGCAGCCTGTCGCCGTCGACCAGGGAACCGTCGGAGACCAGGTCGATGACCGCGTCCACCAGATCCGCGGCACCCGAGACCTCACCCAGGACCACCGATCCGGGACTTCCGGTGCGGGCCATGCTCCCATCGTAGGCGCGCGAGGCCGCAAAGTGGTCTCGCGGGTGTGCGAGAAGTGGACCTTCTTGCCTGTCCACTTATCCGGTGGGATGACCCCATGCAGATCTACCGCCAGTCCCGACGCCTCCGCGACGTGCGCTACGACGTGCGCGGCCCCCTGCTCACCGAAGCCGAGCGACTCGAATCCCAGGGCCACGACGTACTGCGGCTCAATCTGGGGAACATGTACCCGTTCGGTCTCGAGGCGCGGCCCGAGATCGTGGAGGCGGTGAGTCGCGACCTCGGCAGCGGCCAGGCCTACTCGGACTCACGCGGCATCCCGGAGGCCAGGGCGGCGGTGGCCGACCACTACCGGCGATGCGGGGTGGCCGGGTTGCGCGCCGAGGACGTGTTCCTGGGCAACGGGGTGAGCGAACTCATCACGCTGGTCCTGCAGGCGTTGATCGACCCGGGCGACGAGATCCTGCTCCCGGCGCCGGACTACCCCACCTGGACCGGCGCGGTGAACCTCACCGGTGGCGTCCCCGTGCACTACCTGGCCGACGAGTCCGACGGCTGGAACCCGTCGCTCGCAGACATCGAGTCGAAGGTCACCCCGCGGACCACGGCGCTCGTGCTGATCAACCCCAACAACCCGACCGGGGCCGTCTACAGCGCGGAGACCGTCCGGGGCATGGCCGACATCGCCCGCCGGCACGGACTCGTCCTGCTCAGCGATGAGATCTACGAGAAACTGGTGTTCGGCGGAGCCCGACACCACCACGCGGCGCTCGCCGCCGGGGACGACGTCCTCTGCCTGACCTTCGGGGGGCTGTCCAAGGCGTACCGGGTATGCGGGTACCGGGCCGGCTGGGTGGCCGCGACAGGGCCTCTCGAGCGGGCACAGGACCTGCTCGAAGGACTCACCCTGCTGGCCAACATGCGGGTGTGCCCCAACGTCCCGGGTCAATACGCGATCCCGGTCGCGCTGGCGGAGGACTCACCGTGGGGCGCCGACGTGATCGACCCCGACGGCCGGATCGAGCGCCAACTCGCACTGGCGACCGAGCGCCTCGACGCCATCCCGGGCGTGAGCTGCGTGGCCCCCCGCGGCGCGCTCTACTGCTTCCCCCGGCTGGACACCGAGAGGTTCGGCATCCGGAGCGACGAGGACCTGGTGCTGGACCTACTGCGCTCCGAGCACGTGCTGGTGACCCACGGCACCGGTTTCAACTGGCCGGAGCCCGATCACTTCCGGATCGTGTGCCTGCCCGACGCCGCGGTGCTGGAGAGCGCGATCGGCAGGATCACCGGGTACCTCGAGCGGCGTGCCCACACGTCAAGAGCGCGAGGCCCCGGGGTCGGAGGTCAGCTCTCGAGAGCCGGCTTGATGTGATCCCACCCGGCGCCGAAGTTCTTGAGGAAGTTCGGCCAGTTGTGGAAGCCGGTGTCGGAGTAGTCGACCCGGTATCCGACTCCGGCGCGGTCCAGCGCCTTCTCCAACGCCTTCGACCCCTCCAGCACGCCCATCTCGAGCACCTGGCCGACGATCATGCTCAGGGCGTCCGCGCCACCGCGGTAGTACTCGAGGTCGGCGGGGCCGGCGACGTTGCTCCCGGAGGAGAAGTACACGGCCGTGTTCCTCAGATCCCCGGCATGGGAGACGGTGTCATGCCGCTTCCACTGCTCGCTGCGGCGCGGGCCCCACATGTTCTCGACGTCACCGCCGCGGGTCTCGATCGTGCCGCGGACGGACTGGTATCCGAGCGCGTCCATGGTCGAGTAGTACCCGCTGAACGACATGACGCCCCGGTAGATCTCGGGATAGGTGGCCGCGAGGTGCATGGCCGCCTGACCACCCATGGAGGCACCACCGATGGCGCTCTTGCCGTTGGTCTCCAGCCCCTTCGTCGCGAGCCCCTGCTCGACGATCCCCGGAAGCTCCCGGGTGAGGAAGGTCTCCCACCTGTTGTAGCCGAGCACGGGGTCGGCGCGGTTCCAGTCGGCGTAGTACGAGGCGTACGCGCCGGTCGGGATGACCACGTGGACGTTGTCCTCGCGCACGCGGTCGTGAATCCGCGCCTGGTGGTTCCAGCCGGAGTTGTATTCGGGAGCGTCGACGCCGTCGAGCATGTAGAGCACGGGCGCCGGGCCGTCGTCGGTGATGCGCGAGGGCACGACCTCCAGGATGACCTCGCGCTTCATCGCCGCGGACGTGACCAGCCAGTACTCGTACTCGCCGGACGTGCGCTCGACCTCGACGAACTCGGACGTGGTGATGGTCTCGTCCACCGGGCGGGGCGCGTTGGGGAGCGGGGTGGCGGAGCCCTCACCGTCCAGCGGGAAATCCGCGGAGCCGACGGAGCCGATGAACCGGGTGGCCGACCCGAGCGGAACCGAACCGGCCGCCTCGAGGATGGTCCCCAGGCTCTCGGAACCCAGCGTCGAGGGGTCGATGCTGGCGGTCTGGGCGAGAACGGGAGTGGCCGACCCGAGGGTCAGGGCAACGGCGAATGCCCCGGCGGTGGCGACCACACGGTGGAATCCGAGAGGCATGACGCTCCAAGTGCTGTGCGATGTGATCTGTGGAGCTTAGCGCTATCCCCGCAGCGCCTCCTCGACCGCGTCCCGCAGGTCCTCCGGCTTGCGGGTGGGACCGAACCTGTCGATCACCTTTCCGTCGCGCCCCACGAGGAACTTGGTGAAGTTCCACTTGATCCGCCCACCGAGCAACCCGGATTTCTCGGATTTGAGCCAGTCGTAGAGCGGGTGGGCTCCCGACCCGTTGACCTCGATCTTGGAGAACACCGGGAACTCCACGCCGAAGTTGCGTTCGCAGAACGAGCCGATCTCCTCATCGGAGCCCGGTTCCTGGTGGGCGAACTGGTCACACGGGAATCCGAGTACCACGAAACCCTGGTCGCGGTAGTCCTCGTACAACTTCTGGAGCCCCTTGTACTGCGGGGTGAATCCGCACTTGCTGGCGGTGTTGACCACCAGGACCACCTGCCCGGCGTAGTCCGCCAGGTCCTTCTCGCTCCCGTCGAGCAGGCCCGCTCGAAAATCCGTGAGAGTGACATTGTCATCGGGCACGGCGCAGCTCCTCGTCGTCGTCATGACAGGCGGGGGGCACCCGCCGTCCGTCCCGAGGCTTCCACACCCTCGCCCACCGCGCACCTGGCGTCACCTCGCCCGCTCCGCACCTGGCGTCACCTCGTCGCGGACGCTCCGGACACCTCGGGCATCCGCAACCCGGACACCGCCCCGATCACTCCGAGCACCGCGAGAAAGACCAGCGCCCATTCGATCCCCGCCAGCGCGAGAGCCGAGGTGATGCCGCCCGTCACGAGCAGGATGACGCCCATGGCCGAGTTGGAGACCGCGACGTAGGTCGTGCGCAGGTCCCCCTCCGCCACGTCCACCACGTAGGTCTTGCGGCCCACCCGCACCCCGGAGTGCAGGAGGGTGAGCAGGAAGTAGCCGCCCACGAAGAACGCGGTCCCCGGGCCGGACGACCCGTCCACACCGAACAGCGAGACGGCGGCCACGAAACCGAGCGTCACCGCCGACGCGGCGGCGGCGGCCCCTGCCATGAGCCGCCGACTGGACCGGTCGGCGACCCGGCCGAAGACCCGCCCCCCGATGAGCGAGGCGACACCGGAGGCCAGGATGAAGCCGCCGAGTCCGGCGAGCGCCCCGGTGCCCGCCGCCACGGACATGGACACGATGAACGGCGGGCTCAGCGAGGACACCAGCACCAGACCTCGGACGGTGACGAACCGCCGGAACGTCCGGTCCTCGCGGAACAGGCGGGCAGCCTCGGCGAACCAGGATCCGCGGCCCTCGTCTACCGGGTCGTCGGAGGTCCCGGCGTCCGTCTCCCCCGCCGGCTCGGTGACGCGCGCGTAGACCAGGGCTGACAGCACCCACAGCGCGGCTCCGCCGGCCAGGAGCAGGGCGAGTGCGCCGGCGCTCAGGTCGTCACCTCCGAGCGCCCGGATCGCCAACCCGAGGGTCACGGCGACGATCCCGGCCGCCGACGTCGCGAGACCGATGATCTGCCCGCGTTCCCCGGAGGGGATGGTGCGGCCCTGGACATCCTTGGAGGCGATCGAGCACAGGCACCTCCCGAGGGAGAACACCACGAGCGCGGCCAGGATCCCCACCCCGGCGGCCGTGCCGTGGCCGAGTGCCGCGACCCCGGCCATCACCGCCACCGCGGCGGCCTGCACCCCGGCCCCGGTGATGAAGACCCACTTGCGGTGGGTGACCCGCAGGACGAGTGGGGTGAGCAGCACCTGGGGCAGCATCGACCCCGACTCCCTGATGGGCACCAGCAGACCGACCAGCGCCGCGGGTACCCCGAGGACGTGGAACAGCCACGGCAGCACCGTGGAGGCGTTGACCGCCTGATCCCCCGAGGACTGCAGGGTGTTGGCCGCCACCAGCCGCAGGCCGTTGCGGGGGATGTCGCGTGCCACCCGCTCCGGGAGGTCGCCCCCGCCGGAGTGCTCGCGGGTGACGAGGGCGGAGTAGACGGTCTCGGCGGCGGTCACGGTCTGGAGAGCCTAATCGCCGCCGGCCGCGACGCCCGCGATGCCCGGGACCGGGCGCCGTGGATCAGGCCAGCGGGCCACCACAGGTGGGCCAGGCGCCCGGCCCCTGTCCGGCGAGGACGCGCTCGCCGATGTCGATCTGCTGCTCTCGGGTGGCCTGGTCCGCGGTCGGGGCGTACTCCGCGCCACCGAAGCCGGTCCAGGTCTGGGCGGCGAACTGCAGGCCACCGTAGTAGCCGTTGCCGGTGTCGATGTGCCAGTCGCCACCGGACTCACACTGGGCCACCTGATCCCAGGCGCTCGCCGGCGCGGCGGTGGCGGCGGGGGCGGCCAGCGAGGCCCCACCCGCGGCGATACCGCCAGCGAGCATCGCACCGGTCAGCGTTCGGACGAGCGTCTTCTGCATGTCTCGTGACCTCCTGGGTCTCGGGTCGTGCCACTGTGCCTGCCCGCCGACGGGCTCCCCCTGGCGGCGACCAGGCCCCCGATCGACGGGGACGGCGGACGACCCTACGAGCGGGGTCCGGGGACGACGCAACCCGACGCGGCGCCACATCCTGGATCCAGGAAGGGATCGGGCGAGAGGAGGGCGGGCCCCATCGGCGTCACCGCAGGTCATCGGGACGCCTCGCGATCGCACCGCGGAAGCCGGACTCCTCGGTGAGATGGCTCACCCTTGCGTCGGCGACCCGGGAGGCTCCCGTCCCTCAGCCCGCCACGACCGCGGCGAGGTTGGACAGCGAGTCCTCGAGCTCCTGCTCGGACACCAGGGGGAAGGAGACCTTCTTGAGGATCTCCTTGTCGGTGACCTTGCCCCAGTCGTAGGTGAGGCGGACCAGCGTCGACTCGGGCCCGCGGTTCTCGAGCTCCCAGACCCATTCCCAGCCGGGGGGCTCGGTGCCGGCGGGCGCGGTCTGCCACGCCAGGATCTTGTCCTTGCCGTATCCCGTCACGTGGTTCTCCGTGCGGTACTCACCACCCATGTGCTCGCCCTCCATGTCCATGGCGAACACGTCTCCGACCTGCTGGATCCGGTCGGACTTGTAGTCGCCGCGCACGAAGCCCGAGCCGTCCAGCCTGGCATGGTTCTCCGGGTTGGTGAGGACCTCGAAGATCTCGGCCGCCGAGTGGTCGATCACGCGCTCGACGGTGATGTTCGTTGATGTGGTCATGTCCTCCACCCTGCCCGGCCGGTCGGCGTCGTGCATCCGGTCTGCGGGTCGCCGGCCGGGTCGCCGGCCCCGTGAACCGCCGCTACCGTCGTGGACATGGACCAGTCGACACCGCACCGGACCGAGGCGTCCACTACCCACGCCACCCCGACGGAGACCCGTGTGACCCGGGAGACGGGATGGGCCATGCCCGTGGTCACACTCCTGGGGGTGGCGGCGGCCATCGTGGCCGCGTTCGTCGGGAGCGGCGCCCTCGGTGGCACCCCGGTGGCCGACGCCGCGGGCGGTGCGCTGTCCGCGGACGCCACACCGGTGGCCCCGGCGGGATCAGCGTTCAACATCTGGAGCGTCATCTATCTGGGGCTGATCGTCTACGCCCTCTGGCAACTGTCCCCGACCGCCCGCCGTTCGGCCCGGCAGCGGGCGCTGCGCCCGTGGGCACTGGCGTCGGTCCTGCTCAACGCCGCCTGGATCTGGACCGTCCAGCTCGACCAGGTCGGGCTCTCGGTGGTGGTGATCCTCGTGCTGCTCGCGGTGCTGATCCGCATCATGTACCTCCTCGGCGCACCCCGCACCGGCGGCGCGGTGGAGCTGGTCGTCACCGACGGCACGTTCGGTCTCTACCTGGGCTGGGTGTCGGTGGCGACGCTCGCCAACACCTTCGCGTGGCTCGCCGCCGAGGGCGTGGCCCCGGTGACCGACATCCCGCTCGGGGTCGTCGGCATCGTCGCCGCCGCGGGCATCGGCGTCGCCACCGCCCTACTGAGCCGAGGCCGGGTGGCCCCAGCCCTGGCCACCTCCTGGGGCCTCGCGTGGGTGGCCGTGGGACGCACCGAAGGCGATTTCGAGTCCGGGGCGCTGGTCTGGACCGCGGCGGCGGCCTCAGCCGTCGTCATCGCGGTGGCCTTGCTCACCTGGCTCCGGGTCCGCCGTGCGGCGCCGACCCGTCAGGACGCCAGTCTCTCCGGCAGGTCCTGAGGCGGGGTCCGCGGGGCACCCAGCTGGCCGACCAGCCGGTCGCCGAGGATCTCCAGTGGCGACCTGCCCTCGGGACCCGGCTCGGAGTACTGCGCGGCGTAGCCGCGGTCCTCGTACCTCGCCAGCGCGGCGCGCGCCTGATCCAGACGGCGCCCGACCGCCATCGGCCACTCCGCCGGCCGCTGGAGCACGTGCAGACGCAGGGCCAGCTGCGTGCGGGAGTCCGGCAGGTCCTCGAGCAGTCCACGGAAGACCTGATCCGGTGTCAACGGGGAGTCACGGACCGCGGCCCTCAGGAGACTGTCCCTCTCGATGCCGCTCAACGGGTCCCCGGGGACCGAGACCCAGACCGTCCGCTCCGGAAGGGGACCCGCGCGCCTGCCGGCCACCCCCTGGCCACCCGGGTCCGCTGTTCCCGGCAGCCAGCGGTCACGCGGCCGGAACGGGTCCCCGAGCAGGCCCACGGCGAGCACCCTGTCCAGCTGATCGGGGTGTGCGTCCAGCCAGTCGTGGATGACGCGGCATCCGCAGCAGCAGCCCAGGAGGACGATCCCGTCGGACGGGTGGAGACCCACGAGTCTGGCCAGATCCGCCACTCCCGCCGCCGAGGCGGCGTCCCAGCTCCGCGGGCGGTGGAGGCGCGTCCGTTCCGGCTCCGGCCACTGCACCCGGACCGCGGCGCGGGCGCCGAGGCGGGAGGACAGGTCGTCGACGAAGCCGTCCAGCACCCCCGAGGAGGAGCGGTACGACCCCTCGCCGTCCGCGACGATGATCCGCATGGTGTCCACCTCTCCGGCGGCCCGCGGCCTCGGCCAGGGGGCTGGCGCGGGATATGCCTGTCCCCCGAAAGTAGGACAGGCATGCGGTCGTGTCAATAAGTATTCATTGATAACTCCTGCGTTGCGGTACCACCACCCCCGCCGCGGCCGTCCCGCGACCCGTCCCGTCTCACCCCTTGGCGGCCGCCACGATCACCTGCGCCGCATCATCGGCCACCCGGAACGCCGTGGTCTCACCGAACACCGTCGCGGCGACCTGCGCCCCCTCGTAGAGCTGGTGGACGGCCGCCGCCACGGCGGGGTCACCACCGACGAGCTCAGCGAGCAGCCTCCGCATCCACCGCTTCTCCTCCCTGATCGTCTCGGCGGCGGCAGAACGCCCCGCTCCCCCGACCTCGGCCCACGCGTTGACGAAAGCGCATCCGCGCCGGTTCGGCCCGGCCCAGTCCTCGGCCCGCCGGAAGAACCGGGGCAGGGTCCACTCCGTCGCGTCGAGATGATCGACGAGATACTGCTGCCACCGGCTGCCGCGTCGCCGCAGGTACGCGTCGACGAGGCCGTCCTTGGACCCGAAGCGCTGATAGAGCGTGCGTTTGGTCGTCCGCGCCTGCTCGGCGATGAGTTCGACGCCCACTGCGGTGATGCCCCGCGAGTAGAAGAGCTCGTCGGCCGCCAGGAGGATGCGCTCCCCCACCTCGGTCGTGGGGATGATCGGCCACGGCTCAGGGGTCACCCGGTCCTCCTCGGGACAGTGCACTCCCCGGCGGTGCCCGACGGGTGCACTGACAGTATACCGATCGGTATGCTTTGCTCGGGCCGTGGACAGGATTCTGGTGGCCGGCGCCTTCGTGGTGTTGTGGAGTTGCGGTTTCGTGGGTGCCGCGTGGGGTACGGCGGACACCGAACCCGCGGGGCTGCTGGCGTGGCGGTACGTCATCACCGCCGGCGTCCTGCTCTCGGTGGTCACGGTGCTCGGCAGCCGGATCGGCCGTCGTGATCTCGGGCGGCAGTGCGTTCTGGGCCTCACCGCGCACGGGATGTTCCTCGGGGGCCTGTTCGCCGCGTCCGCGGCCGGGGTGGACGCGGGGACGGCTGCGCTGGTGTGTTCGGCCCAGCCGCTGCTCGTCGCGGCCGCCGGTGCCGTGTTCTGGGGCGACCGGCTGGCGCCGCGGCAGTGGAGCGGGGTCGCCCTCGGTCTCGGCGCGGTCGCACTCTGCGTCGGCGGGATCGGCGATCCGGGCCCGGCGATGGTCCTACCGGTGATCAGCCTGCTGGGTCTGAGCTGCTCGGCGCTGCTCGAGCGTCGCTGGGCGCCCCGGGTCAACCTGGTCACCGCCCTCACGGTCCAGGTGTGTGCTGCGGCGGTCGTCTTTGTCACCGTCGCCGTGCTCACCACCGGACTCGCGGTCGACCCGACCGCGCGGCTCGTGGGGTCGCTCGCATGGCTGGTGGTCCCGGCCGGGCTCGGTGGCTATGGGGCGTACATCCTCTCCCTGCGCCGCCTCGGCGCCACGCCCACGAGCATGCTGCTCTACCTCACCCCTCCGGTTTCGGCGATCTGGGCGTGGGCGATGCTCGGCGACCGGGTCGGGGCACCCCAACTCATCGCGATGGGGCTGGGGGTCGTGGCGGTCCTGCTCGCGGCGGACTCCGGTTCGTTCCCGCGCCGGGGCGACGGGGCCGAGCCCGCTCACCTGTCTCAGGTGCCGCAGAAGGTGACGTGAGGAGAGGCGTCGGGCGGGGCCGGGCTGGCGTACCGCTGAAGTCCGGGACGCTCGGTGTAGGGATCGGTGACGACGACGAGGAGCTCGGAGAACGGCCCGAGATCACCCGCCGTCGCCGCGTCCAGGGCCTCCTCCACCAGGTGGTTGCGCGGGATGTACACGGGATTCGCGGCCGCCATCACCTCGACCGAGGGATCCAGCGTGCGCCAGCTCGCAAGCCATCCGTCCGCCAACTCCCCCACCAGCTCCCGCACTGCCGACGTGTCACCCGCCGCGGCCGGGATGAGCGCGCGGAAGAACGACGTGAAGTCGACCCGGGTCGCGGTGAGCAACCGCGAGAGTTCCTCCAGCAGCGGCTCGACCGGATCCGATTCGACCGCCTCCGACTCGGATCGGCCCGGCGCAGCGGGAAGCCCCAGCTTGCGACGCATCCCCGCGGTCCAGGCCGCCTGATAGCGAGCGGGGAACGTGCCCAGAGAGGCCGTCAGCGTCTCGACGGCCGCGTTCTCGTCGTCGTCGACCAACGGGACCAGGGTCTCGGCGAACCGCGCCAGGTTCCACTGCATGATGGGCGGCTGGTTTCCGTAGGCGTAGCGGCCCTGGGTGTCTATCGAGCTGAACACGGTGGCCGGGTCGAATGCCTCCATGAACGCACAGGGGCCGTAGTCGATGGTCTCGCCGGAGATCGTGGTGTTGTCCGTGTTCATCACCCCGTGGATGAACCCCAGGAGCATCCACTGCGCCACGAGGGAGGCCTGGGCGTCGAGGACCGACTCGAACAGACCGAGATACCGGTTCTCGGTCTCCGCCGCCTGCGGATGGTGGCGCGTGATGGCGTGGTCGGCCAGCCTGCGCACCAGGTCGAGGTCTCCGGTGGAGCGCGCGAACTGGAAGGTGCCCACCCGCAGGTGACTGCCCGCGACGCGAGCCAGCACGGCGCCCGGAAGGGGTTGATCACGGTGCACGGCCACCCCGGTGCCGACCACCGCGAGCGCCCGCGTGGTGGGCACACCCAGCGCATGCATGGCTTCGCTGACGAGGTACTCGCGGAGCATCGGCCCGACGGCCGCCAGGCCGTCCCCTCCCCGGGCGAACGGCGTGCGCCCGGACCCCTTGAGGTGCAGGTCGCGCCCGTCCGCCAGCTCGCCCATCAGCAGGGCCCGCCCGTCGCCCAGTCGCGGCGAGTAGCCCCCGAACTGGTGTCCCGCGTACGCCTGCGCGACCGGGGTGGCGCCGGCGGGGACGTGCGTGCCGGTCAGCAGTCGTAGTCCCTCCTCCGACCGGAGATAGTCGGGATCGATCCCCAGCTCGTCGGCCAGCGGGTCGTTGAGGGCGAGTAGTCGCGGGGTCGGGGCCTCGGCCGCCGTCCACGGCACGCCGAGATCGGGAAAGCCGCGGGCGAAATCGTCGCCGAGCCGCACGCCGGACCGCTCCTGGGAAGTCATACCGTCAACGGTACGGCTCCGTCGCGGGGTGGTCGGCCCGTCCGCTCCCGCCCTCCGTGACGGCGCCGAGCCGCGCGAGGTCCTCCCGCAGTGCCGCGATGTCCGCCGATAACCGGCTGACCTGAGCCTGAGTCGCGGACTGGTTGACCTCATCCTGCTCGCTGACCCGGTCCACGATCCACGAGGCGAGCGTGGCCGTGACGACGCCCAGCAGGGCGATCCCGGCGAGCATCAGTCCCGTCGCGATCATCCGGCCCGTCGGGGTCACCGGCGCGATATCCCCGTACCCGACCGTCGTGACGGTGACCACCGCCCACCACAACGCCTGACCGTAGGTCTCGATCGACGCTCCGGGAGCACCGCGCTCCGCATCCAGAATCGCCAGGGAGGACACGATCAACAGGACCGACGTCGACCCCGCGGCGTACGCGATCACCTGGCCGCGCACAGCCGTCCCCGCCGAGCGGTGCATGATGCTCAGCAGCATCATCAGACGGAGGAGGCGCAACGGCCGGAGCATCGGCAGGGCGATCACCACCAGTTCGTACCAGTGCGTGAACAGCCACCGACCCCGCGGTCTCGCCAACGCCAGTCGCACCGCGAAGTCCACCGCGAAGAGCACCCAGGTCCCCACCATCACGATCTCGGTGACCACGCCCCCTGTGCCCTCCGGGTTCACCAGCACCGAGACCGCGTAGGCGGCGAGGAAGGCCAGGGCTGCGCCGATCAAGGGCCATTCCGTCAGTTCCGCCCACCGTTTCTCCGTCACCTCTCGATGATGACCGACTCCGGGGACGAAGGCGGCGAACGTGACGGCATGGTTACCGATCAGCGGTTCAGGTTCATTTGAGGGATGACACGGCGTACATTCCTCACAACCGACGAGTCGCCCCGTACATCGCCAGATGTAGAGAGACGGGGCGGCGTACGCGCCATGCATCACCGACCGGAACCGAGGTAGCCCCATGACGGCCAACGCGGTGGGACTCGCCCTGCTCATCCTGGGACTGGCGCTGCTGATCGGCAAGATCATCCGCGTCAAGGTGGGGATCGTCCAGTCACTGTTCCTCCCCAGTTCGATCGTCGCCGGAGCGCTGCTCCTCCTCCTGGGCCCCGAGGTGCTGGGCCGGATCGGCGGCCCCTGGGGGGAGAACGGACTGTTCACCGAACCGATGGTCGAGGTGTGGTCCTCGCTGCCGGGGCTTCTGATCAGCGTCATCTTCGCCACCATGTTCCTCGGCCAGAAGCTCCCGACCGCGAAGCGGGCCGTGAAGCTCGTCGGCCCCCAGCTCTCGCTCGGCGTGTCACTCGCCTCCGGGCAGTACGTCGTGGGTCTGCTGCTCGCGGCGCTGATCCTCGTCCCGACGTTGGCGGCGGCGCCGATGACCGGCGCGCTCATCGAGATCGGGTTCGAGGGCGGCCACGGTACCGCTGCCGGGATGCGACCGGTGTTCGACGAGCTGGGCTTCGGCGAGGGCGCCGACCTCGCCGTCGGTCTTGCCACCGTGGGCATCGTGGGCGGGATCGTCATCGGGATCGGGTTGATCAACTGGGCGGTGCGCACCGGACGGACGGAGATCGTCACCGGGAGCGCCAAGATGTCCATCGAGGAACAGAAGGGGCTCTTCCGCGAGGACGAGTACTACTCCGCCGGCAAGATGACGTCCCGCCCGTCCTCGGTCGAGCCGTTGTCGCTCCACATCGCGATCGTCACCGTGGCGATCCTCGTCGGCCTCGTGATCCTGGAGGGCCTGCGCTGGATCGAGCAGGCGACCTACGCGTCGATCATGCTCGACGACAACACGCCGCTGGAGATCTTCGCCTACGTCCCCCTCTTCCCCATCGCCCTCCTCGGTGGCGTGATCGTGCAGTTCGTGGCCACCAAGGCCGGGTTCGCGCACGTGATCGACGCCCAGATCATGTTGCGAATCCAGGGGTGGGCGCTCGACTTCCTCATCGTCGCCGCCATCGCCACCCTGTCCCTCCAGGCGATCGGAGAGAACATCGGTGTCTTCGTGATCCTGGCGGTCGCGGGGATCGTCTTCAACGTCGCCGTCTTCCTGATGCTGGCGCCGCGGATCATCGGTCGCTACTGGTTCGAGCGCGGTATCGGCGACTTCGGCCAGTCGATGGGCGTCACCGCCACGGGCCTCATCCTCATGCGGGTGGTCGACCCGCAGGCGGAGAGCCCCGCGTTCGAGGCGTTCGGTTACAAGCAGCTGGTCTTCGAACCGTTCTTCGGCGGTGGCCTCGTCACCGCGATGGCGGTCCCGATCATCTTTCTCACCGGCGTCTGGCCCCTGTTCTTCGTGATGCTCGCGGCCTTCCTCGTGGCGCTGCTCTCCGGCTTGTTCTACTTCCGCCCCAGGGAGATGCGGGACCGGGCGGAGTGGGAGAGGGAGAAATCCGAGGGGCGCGAGCCCGCGCGGGAGTAGGTTCCCGGCCTGTCGGCCCCCGCGTGCAGCGGTGGTGACCTCTCGCCGCCGGCCCTAGGCTCAGCGGCACCCGACCCCTCGCGAGGAGGACGCACGGTGTCGCCACCTTCTACTGAGATCCGCACCGCGGACCCCCGGGCGAGCCGGCGTCTGGTCCTGTCCGGGTTCCTCTTCGGTTGCGGGATCGCCGGGTCGGTGATCGATCTGTTCGTCTTTCACCTGCTCCTGCAGTGGCACCACTTCTACGACCTCTCCACCCCCAACGTCGCCCTCCTGGCGGACGGGCTGTTCCACGGCGCCACCTGGCTCATCACCGTGTGGGGCCTGTTCATGCTGGGGGAGGTCAGGCACACGATGGTCGTCCCGTGGGGGCGGTGGTCCGGTGCGGTCCTCACCGGAGTCGGCGCGTTCCAGCTGTTCGACGGGATCGTCTTCCACAAGATCCTCCGGGTCCACCAGATCCGCTACGGCGTCGACCTGTTCGTCTACGACCTGGTGTGGATCTCCTCGGCTGTTGCTCTCCTCCTGGCAGGACTGTTGATCCTGTGGCGGACCGCGGTTCCCCCGGAGCGGACGCCGACGTCCCGCCCTTCCCGGGACTGAGTCCGGTGACCCACGACCACGCGCATCCCGAACCCTCCTCCTGGCCGATGCCCGAGGTACTCGGCGTTCCCCTGATCGCGATGGCGGCGGCCGCCTACCTGATGGCTGCCGGTCGGCACCGTCGCCGAGGCCGGTGGCCCCGATATCGGACCGCGTTGTGGATCGCGGGGCTGCTCTGCCTGGGGGCGGCGTGGGTCGGCCCCCTCGCCTCCGCAGCACACTCGGGGTTCACCGCCCACATGGGAGTCCACCTTCTCATGGGCATGCTGGCACCGCTCCTTCTGGTGCTCGCGGCCCCGGTGACCCTCGCGCTGAGGACTCTGCCCACCCGGCACGCCCGGGTCGTCTCGCGCGTGCTGCGGTCCCCGCCGGCGCGGGTGCTCACCCATCCCGTCGTCGCGGCCGTGCTCAACGCGGGGGGCCTGTGGGTGCTCTACACCACCGACCTCTTCGCGCTCATGCACGAGTCACACGCGGTCCACGTCCTCGTCCACCTGCACGTGTTCCTCGCCGGCCTGCTGTTCACCGTGGCGATGATCGGGCCGGACCCGAACCCGCACCGCGCGAGCTTCCGGACACGCGCGGTGGTCCTGGTCCTGTTCATCGGCGCGCATTCGATTCTCGGCAGGTGGTTGTACGGGCACCCCCCGGCCGGCATCGACCCGGCGGACGCCAGGGTCGGGGCCCAGCTCATGTTCTACGGCGGTGAGGTCATCGACCTCGCGCTCATCGTCCTGCTCTTCACCGGCTGGTACCCGGGCTCACGACTGCGGGACCGGTTCCTCCCCGGAAATCCCGCTCTCGCCCGTTCCACAGATCATCTCGCCGGACGGTCCGGCGGTTCCCCACAATCCGAGGAGACGACACGATGAGCGACAGCCGTGCACTACACCTCGCGCGAGCAGCCGGAGCCGGGGCCCTCGCCGGAGTAGTCGGGGCGGGCGTGATGACCCTCGGGGAGAAGGGTGAGCAGCTGCTCACCGGCCGCCCGAACTCGTACGTCCCCGCGCGCGCACTTCTCACGCTGCTGGGCCGGCGGCCCGGAGAGAGTGACCGCCCCGACACGTGGAACCACCTCATGCACTTCGGCACCGGGGCCGCACTCGGCGCCCTCCGCGGGGTCTGGGCGGTCACGGGAATCCGTGGGGTTCATGCGACGGGCTGGCATACGGTGATCCGGCTGGGCTTCGACCAGACCGTGGAGAACGCGACGGGGGTGGGGGCGCCTCCGACCTCCTGGCCTGTCCGAGAGCAGGTGGTGGACATGGCGCACAAGGCGGTCTTCGCCGCGGTCACGGGCGCCGTCTCGGAGCGAATCGTCGCTCCGACCCTTCGACCCTCGCGAGGCCGCACGAGCCACTAGTGTAAGGAAAGTCCCATTCCCAGTCCGATCCCGGGAGGAACCATGCGGAAGAAGTCGTGGAGCGATCTGTCTGACGGCCAGAAGGCCGCAATCCTGACACTGATGTCCATCCAGGTGTCGCTCGCGGTCACGGCGTGGACCGACCTGGCCTTCCGGCCCGCCGAGCAGGTGCGCGGTTCCAAGGGCAGGTGGGCCGCCGTCATCGCGGTCAACTTCGTCGGGCCCGCGTTGTACTTCTGGCGGGGACGGCGGAGGTGAGTTCCCGGGGACGACACGGGCTCGCCGCCGCCGTCCTCCTCGCCGTCGTCCTGTCCCTCGGTGCGTGCGCAGCGGGGCCCAACGTCGATGTCTCCCCGGAAGGCCTCGGATTCTGGTGGGGCCTGTGGCACGGGCTCATCCTGCCCGTGACCTTCATCATCTCCCTGTTCACCGACACCGTGACCATCTACGAGGTGAACAACAACGGCAACTGGTACGACTTCGGTTTCGTCCTAGGAATCGCGCTGTTCTCCGGCCCCGCGATGGCGGGTTCGCGACGACGTTGACGTCCGGCACCGGCTCGACAGGCGTCGCAGCCACGTGGCGGTCTCCGGCCCGACGTCCGGATCACGCTCACGGTCACGGTCCGGCCCACGGTCACGAAGGATCTCTGCTAGTCGGTCCTCGTCCAGACCCGACCACGCGACGTAGTCGGCCCACTCACTCTCGGTCATCGTAGCGTTCCCTGTCATGAGGTGAGCAGGTCGAACAGCAGGACGGCCCCTCGCCCCAGAAGGTCGACGCGGCGGGACCCGGGGTGGTGACCTCGCCGATGACGACGGGCAGGGGGACGCTGACCATGATCACTCCCTCGTGGTCTCGGGGATGCTGCGGCGGTTGCGTCGGGCCAGCCCCAGGGCCAGGGTGCCGCCGAGGATCATGACCGCCGCAGCCCCGGTCAGCCAGCTCACGTCCGCGCCGGTGTCCCCGAGCACTCCTCCGGCGGTCGCCGTGCGGGGATCCCGAACACCGGGTTCGCCCGCGCGTCCCACCTTCGCCCCCGTTCCCGGCACCGCCGGGTCGGCGGGGGTCGACGGACCGGAGGGCCCGGAGGCATACGAGTACGCCGCCGCGTCGCCGGGTCCGCGAACCGCGACCCGCACATCCATCGCCGCCGGGGCCGGGCGGACGGCCTCCGGACCGGTACCCCGTGTCGCCGTCGCGGGCGCCGGAGAGGTGGCTCGGGCCGACGCCATGGGGGCGAGAACCAGCGTGGGCAGCACGAGAGCGATGACGGCGCACAGCACTGCCAGCGCAGCAGAGGCGCCCGCCCCGTCTCCGTGCCGATACGGGAGCCTCAGGCGCCTCATGGGTGGTCCTTCCGAAGACGGATCCCGTCGCCCCACCGGGCCCGCACGGTCACGGCTGAGTTCTCCTGTGATGGGGAGATGCCCGCGTGGGCGGGTGGGGGTCACGGGCACGGATCCGGCCCGGCCGATGGCGACGGTGATCACGATTGCGCGACACGATCAACATGGACGCTAACTCACATTGGAGACGGAACACCTATCGGGACGACTTTTTCACCCGGGTGAAAGGGCGGGTGAAAGCAGTGATGAGCGGGCTATTGCGGCCACTCAGCCGGACGCCCCGAGGGCCCCGGCTCGAGTTGGACGACCATCCTGCTCAGCCATCAGACCAGGCCGCGCCGTCGAGCTTCGTCGACCGCCGCGTCGCGGGATCGGACCCCGAGCTTGCGGTATGCCGACCGCAGCTGTGTCTTGACCGTGTTGGCACTGACGAAGTGCTGCCGCGCGATGGCGGTGATGGAATCGCCGGTGGCGAGACTCGCGAGGATGGCGAGCTCGCGTCCGGTGAGCTCGGTTGATCCCGGGGCCGGCGACGGGGGGGTCGCATCGCGCACCGGGGGCGGCAACTCGGGGCCCAGGGTCGCCAGCGTGGCCAGGGTCCCGGGGGCGAGCGTGACGAAGGGACGAACCACTCCGGTGAGCGTGGACGTGGTGATCGCGCGCTCCAGGTACGTCACCGCCTCCTCACGGTTGCCGAGCCCGATCCAGGCGGCGGCACCGACCAGGGACAGCTCCAGGGAGTCGCGCTGCGTGCACCCGAGATCCCCGTAGTGATCCCGGACGACGCCCAACGCGCCCGCGTGCTCGCCGTCGTACAGTCGGGCCCGGGCCCGGGCCGGAGCGGTGAGGGGGTGCGTGGACCCCCCGAGGAGGTCGAAGGCCACGGCGGTTCGCCCCATCGCCAGGTGGAGGTCGGCCCGGACCGCATCGAGGAGCGGCCCCACCACGGCGCCGTCCGCGCGCAACCCGGGAAACCTCCTCATATGGTGCTCGACGTACCGCAACCCGTCGGCCGGGGTGCCGGCCGCCAGAGCGATCTGTCCGTACACGTACAGGGAGAAGCCCCACAGCTCCTCCTGGTCCGCGGGGGGACCGAGGTCCGTCATGAGATCGATGGCGGAGTCGATGTCCAGGCGCTCGAGCCGCGCCAGTGCGGACCCGATCATGCCGGCCGGGCGGACCACGAGTTCCGAGTCGTGGGGCAGCTGCGGGTGCCGCTGCTCTTCGTCCCACCAGGAGTCGGCGTCCCGGACGTGGCCGAGGATCGCGTTGACCAGAGTCAGCTTCCCGGCAGCGTCCCGCTCGATGAACGACCCGACCCCGAGCCGGTGACCCCGGCGCAGCATCTGATGAGCGTCGTCGAATCGCCCCACCAGGAGCAGGGTCAGGCCCAGGTGGAGGAACACGAACGCCGGGCCGTCCCGCTCCGACTGCGTAGAGGACTCGACGTCGGGGGCGGGGACCCGGCGCAGCATCTCGTACTCCGCTGCGGCCTTCTCGAAACGCCCGTCGATGCGGAGTGAGATCATCCGCATCAACCGCTCGGCGTCATCCGAGACCTCGGGCGAGTCCACCAGATCCGGAGGCGGCGCGGGACTGTCCTTGGGCGCGGAGAACTGACTGTGCATCCTGCGCAACGTGCCGAAGAGCGATTCGCTCTCGAGCACCTCGGGGGGGATCCGCTTGAGGTCCCCGTCCATGTGCAGGAAGTTCGTCGTGTACAGGGTCTTCCAGTGCGCGCGGAGGATGTCCAGCACGAGGTCCCAGCGTTCGGCATCGATCGCGTGGACGAACGCCGTGTGGGGCCGACCCTCCGCGAGCCAGTGGTCGATGAGGGCGATCCGCGCATCGCGGAGGTCCTCCGGCCTCTCAGTTGCCGCGATGCGCAGGAGCGATGCCCTGATCGGGTCGGGAAAGCTCCAGGTCGGCTCGGCCGCCCCGGCCTCGCGGACGGTGAGTCCGTGCCTCTCGAGGGCGACGAATACGTCGCCTACCGCGTTCACCCGTCCGGTCACCCCGCCGATCGCCACGCCGACCGACGACGCGGTCAGCGGGGTGGCCGTCGCGGCACAAAAGATCTCCCTCCTGTGGCGGTGCAGTTCCGCCGTCTCGGCCAGAACCCGGACGACCACCCGGTCCACCACGCTGCGGATGCGCCCGACCCGGTCCGCACGGGCCGGGGAGCCCGACCTCAGGGCGCCGACACCCTTGTCGACCAGGCCGGCGATTCGGCCCGTCTCCGCCGCGACCTCACCCAGGGGGATAGCCGACGCCGTGGTCAGACCCGCCAGATCGATCGCGGCGTCGAGTTCGGCGTCCGTGAGCAGGAGGTCCGCCGGTGGCACGAACACCCTGTCCGCCGGCAGCCCCGGTGCCTCGTGCCAAGCCCCCGCGGTGCGGGTGGCCACCAGCACACGAACCATCCCGCCGGACGACTGCTCGAAGAGGTCACGAACATGGTTCTCCGGCTCCCCCACCAGATGGAGGTCGTCCAGGACCAGTGTGAGGGGGCCGCGCCACGTCCGGACCAGGGACTTCACCTGGTCGAAAGGGTCTGCCGGCGGGTCCGTGGCGGTACGGCGCGCACCGACCGGTCCGACCGTCGGTGCGTCGGCGTCCCGCTGCTCCGGCAGTGACGTCGCGACCTCCTGCCAATAGGCGTCAGGCGTGCTGCCCGGTTCGGGCCCGATCACCCCGGCGACGGCTCCGGGGGAGGCGGAGGCGGCCGACCACCGCCTGAGCAGGGTGGTCTTCCCGGAGAGCAGGGGGCCACGCACGACGACCAACCGCTCCGGCCCGGAGAGCGCGTCGAACAGTCGCGTGCGCGGAGGGGACTGCGGGTTCGGGACGGGACCCGCCACACCGGGGGCGGGGCGACTCGCGACCATGCTCGCCTCACCCTCCTTGAGTCCGACCGGCGCGCCGACACCGCAGGCCATCAACCGAGTTCACCGCCTACGTTACGGTTCCCGCCCGGTCACCCTCCAGAGCACCCGCGCGCACTCACGCGGTGGTCCGCACGAACAGGTGCCACCCCAGCCAGATCCAGAAGGCCAGCAGGGCCCACCGGAGCAGCCAGAAACGGCGGACGAACCGGACGAGGTCGAGGAGGTTCGGAAGCACGGAGGAGCGCGCGGTCACGACCACCCAGAGGAGTACGAGTGACCAGACCACCGCCCAGATGACGAGGTTGGCGGAGCGGTCCGCGGGGAGGAACGTCACCGCGTCACCAGGGCCCATCCCAGCCACGCCCACACGGCGAAGGCCGCGGCACGAACCGGGTAGAAGGACAGGGGCTGCTCGAACAACGAACTGAGCGTCGGGTAGATCGAGCGCGGTTCGGCGAAGAAATGCCCCAGTTGGATCACCGCGACGACCGCGAGGAGCACTACCCACACGATGATCGGCACGGGTTCGGCCTTGGAGAGGTCGCCCCGGTCACCGGGGGATCCGGGCCTGTGCCACCCACGCCGCACCGCGAGGACGATCACGATGAGGACCCCGCCGGCCACGGCCACGCGCACGGGCCACGTCATCGGGTCGCCCAGCGCGGCGAGGGCTCCGTACACCGCGAAGCCGACCAGCACCAGCACGCGATCGCGCGCCGACCTCCGCGCTCCGTGCGCTGTGGGCCCGGCGCCGATCATGTCCGCGAGGGTAACAAGACCCCCGGGAGCACCGGTGTTCGCGCCCACACGAGGGAAGGTGAGCGCATACTTAATCCCGTTCACACACGGGGTCACGACGGGTGGCCCCCGCCGGTTCCGTCACGCGCTGGTTCCGTCACGCGCGCCGCCCACGGGAGCACCATGAGCACCGACCAGATCACCGAGAGCACGGACGACCCCGACGTACCCGCGGAACCGTCCCCGCTCGCCGCCGCGGCCGGTGCCGTCTGGCGCGCCGCCCGCCGCCTCCCGGTCACAGCGATCGTGCTGGCCGCCCTCCTCGTGACCGGGGTGGTGTTCGAGACCCTGTGGCGCGCCGCCCCCGACGCCTCGTGGTTCGAAGGCGTGGCGTATGGCGTCCCCGCGCTCGAGGGCGGTCGGTGGTGGACCGTGTTCGCCGGCCCGTGGTTCGGGATGACCCCTCTCCAGCACGCGTCGCTTCTCGTGCTGGTGGCGGCGGGGTTCGGTGTCGGCGAGTGGCGGTTGGGGTCCGCCCGGACAGCGCTGGTCGCGATCGGCGGTCAGCTGATCGGCGTCCTCGGGGCGGTCGCCGTGCTCGTCCCCGGGAACGCGGTGGGGTGGGAGTGGGCCGCCGAGTTGTCCGTAGTGCTCGACGTGGGGTGCTCGACGGCCGTGATCGCCGTTCTGGCCGCCACCACCGCCACGCTGGTGTCCCCGTGGCGGCTGCGGGCGCGGGCGCTGCTCTACGGCTACGTGATCGTGTCGTTCCTGTTCCTCGGCCGTCTGGCGGACCTCACGCACCTCATCGCGTTCGCGGTGTTCCTGTTCGTGGGTGAACGGTTCTTCTCACTCACCGAGCGGGGCCTGAGGCCACGGACCCGGCGCGAGACGAGGTTGGTCGTCTCGGCCGGGATGTGGTTCATCGCCGCGGTGCACGTGGTGGTGTACTTCGTCCCCGCGGACGGCCCCCTGGGCCCGACCGAGGCCGACGACGTCAGCCTGGCCGGCATGCTCGTGTCGGTCCTGGTCGCCGCGGTGACCGCCGAACTGCTGCGCCGCGGCTTCCGGGCGGCGTGGATGGTCGCTCTCGCCTACGCCGTGCTCACCGCGGTGGCCACGCTCGTCGTCACGGTGTTGGTCGTGGCCGCGGACTTCGAGAGCCTCGGCGCCGTCACTGCGGGCACCGGACTGTTGTGGGCGGGCGAGGCCGTGCTGCTCGTGGCCGGCCGGGGGGCGTTCGGGGTCCGGATCCGGCGCCGGGTCACCGGGTCCTCGGTCCATTCGGAGGACGTGGTCGACCGCGTCCGCGCGCTGATCCGTCAGCACGGCGGCAGCACCATGTCCTGGATGATCACGTGGCAGCCGATGAACTACTTCTTCGGAGCCGGGGGCGTCGTGGGGTACCGCCTCCACGTGGGGACGGCGATCGCGCTGGCGGATCCCGTCGCCGCGCCCGGGGATCGCGGTCGTCTGCTCACCGAGTTCGTGGAGTTCGCCGAGTCGCAGGCCGCGGTGCCGTGCCTCTTCTCGGTGTCGGCCGAGACCGCCGAGACCATGAGGGAGCGCGGGTGGCGGGCGCTCCAGATCGCCGAGGACACCATCATGGACCTGCCCGACCTGGCGTTCGGCGGAAAGAAGTGGCAGAAGATCCGGAGCGCCATGAACAAGGCGCAGAAGAACGGGACGAGTTTCGTCTCCGGGCTGTTGCGGGAGCAGCCGTCCGCGATCCTGGGGCAGGTGCGCGAGATCTCCGAGCAGTGGGTGGGGGACAAGGAGCTCCCCGAGATGGGCTTCACCCTGGGCACGGTCGACGAGGCGCTCGATGACGACGTGCGCATCGCCCTGGCGGTGGATTCCGACGGGGTCGTTCAGGCGGCGCTGTCGTGGCTTCCCGTCTACCGGGGTGGCACCGAGGGCGGCGTCCGCGGGTGGACCCTGGACGTGATGCGTAAGCGCAACGGTCCCGGCGCGAACAACATGATCGAGTTCCTCATAGCCCGCTCGGCGCTGGAGTTCAAGGACGAGGGGGCTGATTTCGTCTCGTTGTCCGGGGCTCCGTTGGCGCGCAGTGGCGACGACGACGAGGTGGCCACCCTCGACCGCGGCCTCGACCTGCTCGGCCAGGCCCTCGAGCCGTACTACGGGTTCCGCTCGCTCCACCAGTTCAAGGCCAAGTTCAACCCGCGCATCGAGCCCGTGTTCCTGTGCTTCCGCGACGAGGCCGATCTGCCGCGAATCGGCGTGTCGATCGGCCGGGCGTACCTGCCGGGGGCGACGACCCGCCAGCTCGCCGCGCTGGCCAGATCCGGGAAATCCGAGACCATCGACGCCTGAGGCGCCCTCCCCTCCATCAGAGGCGCCCGCGCTCGGTCACCGGCATCCGCTCCCGCAGAGGCATCCGCTCCCGCGCCTGCAAACCCCAGCAAAGGCATCCGCTCCCGCAGAGGCATCCACCCCAACGACGGCATCCGCTCCCGCAGAGGCATCCACCCCAGCAGAGGCATCCGCTCCCGCGCCTGCACATGCCGCGCACCGACGCCCCCTGCGATGAACTCTCGCGCGAGCCGTGGCGCACGCGAGAGTTCATCGCGGGGGGCGGCTGAGGGTGAGCCGGGGGCGCGGAGGCGGCTCAGGCGCTGGCCGCCATGACGGCGGCCCGGGCCTCGCGCGCGGTGTCGCAGTCCAGCGCCAGCTCCGCCAACTCACGGCACCTCTCGAGCGTCACCTCGCCCAGCGCGGCGCCGACGAACGGCAACGCCGCGGTGGCCACCGAGAGCGAGCTGACGCCCAGTCCCAACAGCACGCAGGCGAGCTGCGGATCCGCCGCCGCCTCGCCACACACGCCGACCGGGACGCTCCTCCCGCCCGGTGCCGTGGCCGCGGCCCGGGCCACCGACCGGATGAGACGGAGCACGGAGGGTTGCCACGGGTCGGTGAGTGCGGCCAGGCCGGAGGACATCCGGTCCGCGGCCATCACGTACTGGGTGAGATCGTTGGTCCCGATCGACAGGAAGTCCACGTAGGGCAGGAAGCGGTCCACCGCCACGGCCACGGCGGGCACCTCCACCATGATCCCGGGGGTCAGTCCGCGCGTCCGGCAGCGCTCGGCGAAGTCGCGTGCCTCGTCGACCGTGGAGATCATGGGCGCCATCACCCGCGGCGACGAGTGGGCGCCGCCGACCCGCCGGCCGGCCTCCGCCAGAGCGTCGAGCTGCCGGTCGAGCAGACCCCGGTCGATCAGGTCGACCCTGATCCCGCGCACTCCGAGGGCGGGGTTGTCCTCCTCGGTCATCCCGGCGAACGCCAACGGCTTGTCCGATCCGGCGTCCAGGGTGCGGGTGACCACCTTCGCGGTGGGGAACGCCCCGAGGACGCGGGCGTACATCTCGGCCTGCTCGTCGACCGAGGGCTCGGTGGGACGATCGAGGAAGGCCAGTTCGGTGCGGAACAGTCCGATCCCCCCGGCCGGACCCGCCGCCGCGGCCTCGGCGCCGGCGGCGTCCTGCACGTTGGCGAACAGGCTCACCTCGTGGCCGTCGGCCAGGACGGCGGGGCCGGTCCATCCGGCGGCCACGTCCCGGAAGCGCCGGTCCGTCGCGGCGGCGTCCTGCGCTGCGGCCTCGTCGGGATCGACGGTCACCGTCCCGGCGCCGCCGTCGACGAGGACCCGGGACCCGTCGGCCACCTCCGTGAGACCGGCCGCCGCGACCACGCAGGGGATGCCGAGCTGGCGCGCGATGATCGCGGTGTGGGAGGTGGGGCCTCCGTGTTCGATGACGATCCCCAGGACCATGGCCGGGTCGAGGCCGGCGGTGTCGGCGGGGGCGAGGTCGTCCGCCAACAGGACGCCCGGCTCGTCGAACTCGGGGATCCCCGGTTCGGGCAACCCCCGGAGCTCGGCCACCACGCGGGCACAGATGTCGCGCAGATCGGTGACGCGCTCGGCCTGACGTCCGCCGACCTTGGTGAACATGGCGACGAACGTCTCCGTGGCCGCTATCGTGGCCGCCTCGACGCCCAGGCCCTTCTTCAGTTCCTTGACCACGGCCTTGGCCCACCCCCGGTCCCGCGCGAGCACGGCGTTCGCGGCCAGCACCTCGGCGCTGACCCCGGTGGCCAGCGCGGCCCGCTGGTCCAGCCGCCCCGCCACCGTGGTGGCAGCGGCAACGAAGCGCTCCCGGTCCGCCTCGAGTTGCTCCTCCGCCGGAGGAACCCCGGGCGCGGCGCCGTCCGGATCCACCGCGGCGGCCTGCTCGGCGCGCCCCACCCACCGGGCGACCCCGTAGGCGAGGCCGGCCACGACGCCGGTTCCTCGGATGCTCGGCCCGGTCTGCGTGTCCAGCGACATGGGTGCTCCTTAACGGATCGGGCTCCTGGCCCGGTGGTGCTGTGTGAATTGTGACGAGAATAACTAATTCCGCTTGACTTTCCAACCGTATCGGGCAGAATCCAACACATTCGGTCATCAGAAGAAAGGTCGGGGCCCCCGATGTACGGCAGCGAACGGCGACGACACATCGCGGAGGTACTGCAGGCGTCCGGCCGCGTCACCGTGGCCGACCTCGCCTCCGGCCTGGACGTCAGCCCCGAGACCATCCGCCGGGACCTGTCCCTCCTCGAGACCGAGGGGGTCCTCGAGCGCACCCATGGTGGAGCCGTCCCCGCCGTCCCGGGCGGACGGGTCGAGCAGACGCTGGCAGCCCGCCGCACCGAGAACGTGACCGCCAAGTCCGCGATCGCCCGCGCCGCTCTCGCGCTGCTGCCGGCCCCGGGCGGCAGCGTGCTGCTGGACGCCGGGTCCACGACCGCCTGTCTGGCCGAGTCCCTGGCGGAGCCGCTCGCCGAGGGGAACGGGCTGTCGCTCATCACCAACTCGGTGCCCGTCGCGGACGCGCTCCACCGCTCCGGCGCCACCCCGCTCCACCTGCTCGGCGGCTCCGTCCGCGGCCTCACCGGCGCGTGCGTGGGCGCGACGGTCCTGCGGGCCCTGGACGCCATCCGGGTGGACATCGCCTTCCTCGGCACCAACGGACTCACCGTCGATCGGGGGCTGACCACGCAGGATCCCGACGAGGCGGCCGTCAAGAGCGCCATGTGCGACGCGGCCCGCCGGGTTGCGGTGCTCGCGGACTCCAGCAAGTTCGGCCACGAGTTCCTCATCTCCTTCGCGGACCTCGACCGGATCGACGTCCTGGTGACGGACTCCCCGCCCACCGGCGCACTCGCCGGCGCCCTCCACGACCGTGGGATCGAGGTCGTCCTGCCGTGATCGTCACCCTCACCATGAACCCGTCGGTGGACCGCTCGGCGGTGCTCGCCACAGCGCTGACCATCGGTGGGGTCAACCGCATCGCCGACTCCCACGACTCGCCCGGAGGCAAGGGGATCAACGTGGCCCGGGTGCTGGCCGCGGGCGGGACCGAGGCCACGGCGGTCTTCCCCGCCCCCGCCCACGACCCGTTCGTCGACATGTGCGCTGCGGCGGGCGTGCCCGCGGCCGTGGTCCCCGCCGACGGACCGGTGCGGGTCAACCTCACCCTCACCGACCCGGACGGGACCACCACCAAGATCAACGCACCGGGTCCCGTCGCCACCCCGGCGATGCTCGACCGGGTCCGGTCGGACGTCGCCGCACTCGCGGCGCAGGCCACCTGGGTCGTCCTGAGCGGATCGCTGCCGGGCGGCGTGTCCGCCGGCTTCTACGCCGACCTGGTCGCCGAACTACGCGGAACGGGGGCACGCCTCGCCGTCGACACCTCCGACGCGCCGCTCGCCGCCCTCGCCGCCCGGTTCCCCTCTGCCGCCCCGGACCTCGTCAAACCCAACGGCGAGGAGTTGGGCCAACTCGCCGGGGTGGACGGCGTGGAACTCGAACGCCGCGCCGCGGACGGGGACCTGGCACCGGTCGTGGAGACCGCCCGGACGCTGCGCGCCGCGGGCGTGGGAACCGTGCTGGTCACCCTGGGCGGCGCCGGAGCGGTGCTGGTCGACGACGGCGAGGGCGGCGACGGCGACGGTGAGGCGTGGTTCGCGTCCACCCCGCCCGTGCGCGTCCGATCCACGGTCGGGGCCGGCGACTCCGCGCTCGCCGGATATCTCCTGGCCGACGCCCGCGGGCTCCCTCCGGAGGAGCGGCTGGCATGGGCCGTGTCCCACGGCAGCGTGGCCGCGTCCCTCCCCGGCACCGGCCTCCCCCTCGGGCTGGACCCGGACACGTTCCGGGCGACCGTCCGCCGACTCGACTGACCCCGACCGCACCTTCGACCCCATCGACACACCCCCGAGCAGAAGATTCATGAGAAAACACGGAGGAAGGCCATGAGCCACCCGATCATCGAGACCGCCGCGGTGCGGCTCGACGCCGATCTCGGCAGCAGCAAGGACGATGTGATCCGGGCGCTGGCCGGGGCGCTCGTCGACGCGGGCCGCGCGGACGACCTCGACGCGCTGGTGTCCGACCTGATGGCCCGCGAGGGCAAGGCGGCCACCGGGATGAAGGGCGGGATCGCCATCCCGCACTGCAAGTCCGAGGCCGTGGCCGAGCCCAGTCTGGGATTCGCCCGCCTCGACCCTCCGGTCGACTTCGGCGCCAAGGACGGCCCCGCCGACCTGGTGCTGATGATCGGTGCCCCGGCCGGCGGCGGCAAGGAGCACCTGAAGATCCTGGCCACCCTCGCCCGCAACCTGGTGCGCTCGGAGTTCGTGGACGCGCTCCGCGCGGCCGCCACCCCCGAGGACGCGGTCTCGGTGATCCAGGGGGTGCTCGCCCCGGCGCAGGACGCGGCGTCGTCCACGTCCTCGTCCACCGCGGCGTCGTCCACCGCGGCGTCGTCGTCCGCGGCATCGCCATCGCCCACGGCATCCTCGTCCGCCGCGGCCACCACCGCCACGGTGAGCGGGTCGGGCGCGGGCGGCGGGCAGCCCGTCCGCCTCGTCGCGGTGACAGCCTGCCCGACCGGCATCGCCCACACCTACATGGCCGCCGACTCCCTCGACCAGGAGGCTGCCAGGCGGGGCGTGCAGATGCAGGTGGAGACGCAGGGCTCGGCCGGGTCCACCCCGCTGGACCCCGCGGTGATCGAGGCCGCCGACGCCGTCATCTTCGCCACCGACGTCGGCGTGCGCGACCGCGGCCGGTTCGCGGGCAAGCCCGTCGTCGAGTACGGGGTGAAGAAGGCGATCGACTCCCCCGCGCGGGTGCTCGACGAGGCGCTCGCCGCCGCGGGCGACCCCGACGCCAAGCGCGTCCCGGCCTCGTCCGGATCGGGTGGGGACTCGAGCTCCGGCGGGTCCGGGTCGGACGAACACTGGGCCCGTGGCCTGCAGCGCGCGGTGATGACCGGTGTGTCGTACATGATCCCGTTCGTCGCTGCGGGCGGTCTCCTGCTGGCGCTGGGGTTCCTGTTCGCCGGATACGACGTGGCCTTTGTCTGGCAGGAGGTGGCCACCGGGTTCACGCTGGCCGACCTGCCCGGCCAGGTCTGGTACCTCGACGGTGAGATCGTCTCCGCCGGGACCGCCGGGGCCGAGATGCTCACCCACGCCGGGCTGAGGTTGTACATCGGCGCCGTGCTCTTCGCGATAGGCCAGGCCGCGATGGGCTTCATGATCGCGGTCCTGTCCGGGTACATCGCCTACGGGCTCGCCGACCGCCCGGGCATCGCGCCGGGCTTCGTGGGCGGTGCGCTGTCGGCCACCCTCGGCGCCGGGTTCATCGGTGCACTCGTCACGGGCATCCTCGCCGGCTACCTGGTGCGGTGGATGACCACGTGGAAGACCCCGCGCTGGCTGTCCGGCCTCATGCCGGTGGTGCTGATCCCGCTGCTCGGATCGCTCGCGATCGGCCTGCTGATGTTCCTGCTGCTCGGCCGTCCGCTGGCCTCGTTGACCTCCGCCATGGAGTCGTGGCTGGGCGGGATGAGCGGCACCTCGGTGATCCTGCTCGGCGTCATCCTGGGCCTCATGATGTGCTTCGACCTCGGCGGACCGGTCAACAAGGCCGCCTACACCTTCGCCACCGCCGGACTGGTCGCCGACAACCCGGCCTCGCTGCGCATCATGGCCGCGGTCATGGCCGCCGGCATGGTGCCGCCGCTGGCCATGGGCCTGGCGACGGTCGTCCGCAAGCGCCTGTTCACCGAGGTCGAGCAGGAGAACGGCCGGGCCGCGTTCCTGCTGGGCGCCAGCTTCATCACCGAGGGTGCCATCCCGTTCGCCGCCGCCGACCCCATCCGCGTGATCCCCTCGATGATGGCCGGCGGTGCCGTCACCGGAGCGCTGATCATGGCATTCTCGGTGGAGTCGTACGCACCGCACGGCGGTCTGTTCGTGGTGTTCGCCATCAACCCGGTCTGGGGTTACCTGGTGGCCATCCTCGCGGGCATGCTGGTCTCGACCACAGCCGTGGTCCTGGCCAAGAGCGCCCGTCGAGATCCCGCTACTGTCGCGGCACCGGCGCCCGTCGCCGTCGCCGCCTGATCCCCACCCGACCGCTCTCCGGCGGGTCGGTCCGCCGGCCCGCCACTCCACCAGTCACGAGGAGACACCATGCCCACCACCACCGTCATCGTGGGATCCGCCGAGGGGCTGCACGCCCGCCCCGCGGGGATCATCGCCGAGGCCGCCGAGAAGTACGACACGGACATCGAGATCGCGTTCGACGGTGAGGAGGCCGACGCCGCCTCGGCGATGCTCATCATGGCGCTCGGAGCCGAGAAGGGGGCCGAGGTCACGGTGAGCGGGGACGACGCCGCCGCGGTGGCCGA
Organism: Dietzia sp. JS16-p6b; assembly: GCF_003052165.1. Taxonomy (NCBI): domain Bacteria; kingdom Bacillati; phylum Actinomycetota; class Actinomycetes; order Mycobacteriales; family Dietziaceae; genus Dietzia; species Dietzia sp. JS16-p6b. The sequence goes on from NZ_CP024869.1 coordinate 3,481,581, forward strand.
GATCGCCGCCCTCATCGAACAGGATCTCGACGCGGGATGACCGTGCTCGTCGTGGGATCGGGTGGGTACCTGGGATCGCGCCTGGTACCCGAACTGCTGGCCCGGGGGCACCACGTCCGGGCCGGTGTCACCGATCCCCGGCGGGCGGGGCCCCACGAGCGGACGTCCCACGACCGGGGCGGCCGCGAGGAGACGGTCCACTGCGACGTCCTCGACCCGGACTGCCTGCCCGCCGCCCTGGACGGCGTGGACTCGGTCGTCTACCTGGTCCACCGTATGGGGCACGGGCCGGGTTTCCGGTCCGAGGACGCGGCGGGCGCCACCGCGATGCGCGAGTCGATGGCCGCGGCCGGCGTCGGTCGCTGCGTCTACGTCTCCGGGCTCGCACCGTCAGCCGGCCCGGGCGACACGCTGTCCCGACACATGTCCTCCCGGCTCGAGGTCGAACAGCTGCTCTCGGACGGACCCACGCCGGTGTTCACCCTCCGGGCCGGCATCGTCCTCGGTGCCGGCTCGGTGAGCTTCGAAATGCTGCGCACACTGTGCGATCGGTTGCCGGTCCAACCAGTGCCCCGGTGGATGCGCGGCAGCCGGGTCGAGCCGATCGCCGAGCGCGACGTCCTCGAGGCCCTGTGTCACGCGCTGGAGGGGGCTCCGCGTTCCGGCCACGGGGACCTCGGATGCGGCGAGGTCCTCACCTACCCCGCGCTGCTGCGCAGGTTCTCGCGGGTCGCGGGCCTGCCCACCCTCCGCGTCCCGGTGTTCGGGGTGCCATGGGATCTGGTCGCCGCGGGGCTGTCCCCCGTCGTCGACTCGGATCCCGCGACCGTCGGCGCGTTGGTCGAGAGCCTCCGCCACGATATGGTGACCGCCGACCAGACCGCGGATCTGTTTCCCGCCGGGTGGGAGCGGACAGGCATCGACGACGCCATCCGCCGGGCGCTCCGCGACTGACATCACGATCCGGTTCCGACCCCACCGGTCACGCCACACCTCCGCGCGAGCGCCGGGTCTGGGGGACAATCGAGCGATGCCCCCGAATCTCCCGTTCACCGCCGCGACCTTCATCCGCGCAGCTCTGGACCGCCACGGGCCGAGCAGCACGACGGACGACATCGGCGAGAAGCTCCTCGACGCAGCCGTCCGACAGTTCGAGACCTTCGGCGTGACCCGGTCCACGATGGGGGACATCACGCAGCGGTCGGGCCTGTCCCGGATGACCCTCTACCGCCGGTTCGCCAACAAGCAGGAACTGATCAACGCCGTCCTGCTGCGCGAGACCGGCCGCATCCTGGCCGGGCTGAAGCAGGAGATCGACCGCTACGACGACGTGGAGTCCAAGCTGACCGAGGGATTCCTCTACACGGTCGAGACCCTGCGCGCCCACGGCCTGCTCAACCGACTCCTGGAGAGCGAGCCCGAGGTCGCCGTCCCCTACCTGACAGTGCGGGGTGAGCCCCTGGTCAGTAACAGTGCCGAGTTCCTCGCCTCGGAGATGGCCTCCAGTCTCGACGACTCGCGGTCCCACGAGGAACTCCTGGTGGCGGCCGAGGTGGCCGTCCGACTGGTGATCTCGTTCGTCCTCACCCCGTCCACCACGATCGATCTGGACGACCCCGACGTGGCGCGCGACTTCGCCCGCAGGCACCTGGGCCCGCAACTCCGCGGGCGAAGGGGGCCTACCGACGGGTCCTGAGCGAATCAGGGCGCGAGAGGGCCGGGGAGGGCTCTGAGCAGGACGGTGGCGTGCGGGCGTTGACACGAGGGGCACCGCTGCCTAGCCTCAGTTACAAAGAGACCTCAAATGTCACTCTGTACTTCCTCCTCTGTACGCCGAGGCTCTCTCCGGCCCGAGTGGTCGGAAGACGAAAGGGATCGTCATGCCCGCACCCACCCCCACCCCAGCCCCCTCGATCCGGACGCAGCCGTCGGCCCCGACCCCGACCAGTTCGCGCGAGGAGTACGACGCCACTCTGCTCCGCCTGTCCGAGGCGTCGGTGCGACGCCACTTCGACGCGTTCGTCGACGTCCCCTGGGACCACCCCGACTTCCGGGTGGACCGCTCCGACGAACGCTGGATCCTCCCCGCGGCGGTCGACCCCCTGGGCGCCCACCCCTGGTACCAGTCCCTACCCGTGGAGACGCGGATCGAGATCGGCATGTGGCGCCAGGCCAACATCATGAAGGTCGGCCTGCAGTTCGAGAACCTCCTGATCCGCGGGATCATGCAGTACATCGCCACCCTTGACAACGGATCGGCAGAGTTCCGGTACCTCACCCACGAGGCGACCGAGGAGTGTCACCACACCCAGATGTTCCAGCAGGGCGTGAACATCATCGGCGCCGACGTCCCCGGCCTTCCCCGCTGGCTGCGCAGGGTCTCGCCGGTCATCCCCTGGTTCGCCTCCCTCACCCCCGTGGGCTTCTTCATCGGCGTCCTCGCCGGCGAGGAGCCCATCGACCACACCCAGAAGCAGATCCTGCGTGGCGCGGACGAACTCCCGCCCGTGCTGAGCCGGATCATGGAGATCCACGTGGCGGAGGAGGCCCGGCACATCTCCTTCGCCCACACCTACGTCGCCCGCTACGCGCCCCGGTTGACGCGCGGCCAGGCCTTCGCGATCTCCCTGGCGTTCCCCGTGATCATGCGGGTGCTGTGCGACGCCATCCTCAAGCCGACCAAGGAGTTCCGCGAGGAGTTCGGCGTCCCCCGCGAGGTCATCGACGAGCTCTACTGGAACAGTCCGAAGTCCCGTGAGTTCCTGTCCGACCTCTTCTCCGACGTCCGCATGCTCGCCGAGCAGTCCGGTCTGATGAACCCCCTCGCGCGGCGGGTCTGGCGGGCCCTGAAGATCGACGGCCGCGCCTCCCGCTACCGCAGCGAACCCCCAGTCACGTACGCCACCCACGCCTGATGCCCCACGTCGTCACCCAGGCCTGCTGCGCCGACGCGTCCTGCGTGCACGCCTGCCCCGTCAACTGCATCCACCCGACTCCGGACGAACCGGACTTCGCCACCGCGGAGATGCTGTACATCGACCCGGACGTCTGCGTGGACTGCGGGGCGTGCGTCGGCGCCTGTCCGGTCGGCGCGATCGTCCCCGACGACCGTCTCACGCCGGGTGAGCAGGTCTTCCTCGACCTCAACGCCGTGTTGAGCACACCCTCACGACCGTATCCGCCGCAGGCACCGGTCCCCCCGATCCGCCGTCTGGAGCGCGACCGGGGACGTGCCGGGCACCCGCTCCGGGTGGCGATCGTCGGAGCCGGACCGGCCGCTCTCTACACCGCGGATGAACTACTCAGGCAATCGGGCGTCGAGGTGACCGTGTTCGACCGCCTGCCGGTGCCTCACGGACTGGCCCGCCACGGCGTGGCCCCCGACCACGCCCGGACCCGGTCGGTCACCGATCTGTTCACCCTCATCGAGAACCAGTCCGGGTTCACCTACCGCCTGGGCGTGGAGATCGGCCGGGACCTCGGCGTCGGCGACCTCGCCGCGCACCACGACGCCGTGGTGTACGCGACCGGGGCCAGTACCGACCGCCCCCTCGACATCCCGGGGACCGGACTCCCCGGGAGCATGTCCGCGACGCAGGTGGTGAGCTGGTACAACGGCCACCCCGACCACGTCGACGCGCGCGTCCCGCTCGACCACGAGCGGGCGGTCATCGTGGGTAACGGCAACGTCGCCCTGGACGTCGCCAGGATCCTCGCCACTCCCGCGGAGGCCCTCGCCGGGAGCGACATCTCCCCCGTGGCCCTGGAGGCACTGCGCAGCAGCCGCGTGCGCGAGATCGTGGTACTGGGCCGGCGCGGGCCCGCGCAGGCCGCGTTCACGCTCCCCGAACTGGTCGGGCTGGCCTCGCGGGACGACATCGACCTCCGCGTGGAGGCCCCGGGCGGGATCGACCCCCGTGCGGCGACCGACCGCCAGAGGTCCCTCATGCTGGAGTGCCTCGCGGACGTCGCCTCCCGCCCGCCCCGCCCGGGGAGCCCGCGGATCGTCCTGCGCTTCCAGTCCGTGCCCGTGGAGGTCCTCGGCGGGGACCGGGTCGAGGGACTGCGGATCGCGGAGACCGGGTTGACGACCCGGGACGGCGACGTGCGCGCGGTTCCCCGCCCGGGAACGGAGGAGGTGCTGGACGCGGGGCTGGTCCTGCGGTCGGTGGGGTACCGCGGGGTGCCCGTGCCCGGCGTGCCGTTCGACCCGGCCACCGGGACGATCCCCCACCGGGGCGGCCGCGTCCTCGACCGCCCCGGTGGGTCCGAGGTTCCCGGCTCCTATGTGGTCGGCTGGATCAAGCGTGGACCGCGCGGCTTCATCGGGTCCAACAAGACCTGTGCGCGGGAGACGGTCGACGCGCTGCTCGCCGACGCGAACGCGGGCCGTCTCCCGCGGCCGGTCACCCCGTCGGGCCCGGTGAGGACGTCCGCCTAGGAGCACGCGGGCCCGCCCACCGGTCCCGGGCCTAGTACGTCCCGCAGTTGCTCGGTGCGGGCTGCCCGGCGATCCGATCGGCGAGGTACTGCACGGTGCTGTTGACCTGCGTGATCATCGGGCCGACGTGATTGAGGATCATCCCCGGCAGCAGCGGCGGCGTCTCGTCCACGTCCATCTGGACGGTGGCGCCCCGTTCGCACCAGTCGCGGCCGAGCTGGAGCGATTGCGGACCGGGCACGACATCGTCGTTGGTCACCGCCAGCACCCGGACCGGTGTCGTGGGCCGGACCAGACCGATGCGCTGTAGCTCCGTGTAGTGCAGGGCGATCGGGTCCTCGCGGACGATCTCGATGGCCGGGCGACCGGTCTTGGTGAACTCCGAGGTGTTGCGGAGCCCGTACTGCAGGACGGTGTCCACGAGGCACTGGTCGGCGACCGTGCGCAGCATCTGTTGGCCTGCGGTGTTGAGGTGCACGTCGAGACGCTGCTGCACCTCGGGATAGGCGTCGGCGAGACTGTTGAGCGCGTACCCGATCGCACCGGCGATCGCGGTGCCGTCGATCTGGTCGAGGGTGGCCACCAGATCCGCCGGCGGCGACCCCGCCGCGGTGCCGAGCAGGTTGACCTCCGGCGCATACTGCGGATGCATCTCGGCGGCGGCGGCGACCGCCGCCCCGCCCTGGGAGTAACCGGTGAACACCGTACGGGGGTTCGGCCCGGTGTCTGCCGCGGGGATCGTGGCGGCGGCGCGCGCCGCGTCGAGCACCGCGCGACCGGAGGACTCGCGATGCACGTAGGAATGGATCCCGGGGGTGCCGAGGCCCTCGTAGTCGGGTACGACGACGGCGTAGCCCCGCGCCACCAGGGCGTAGGCCTGGATGTACTCGTACCCGATCCCGGCGCTGGGCGGGTTGTCCTTCACGGTGGCGAGCGTCTGGAAGGACTTGGACGGCGCACAGTTGTCGCCCTGCCCCATGGTGCCCGGCGCCAGCACCGCCAGGGGCCGGCTGCCCCCGCCGTTCCATCGCGCGGCCGGCTTCAGATAGGTACCGGTCACGGCGATGGGCTGACCCTTCGACCCGACGGAGCGGTACATGATGCGGTAGCCGTCGGCCGGCCAGTCCCTGGTATCGCCCGCACCGATGATCCCTCGCACGGAGGGCAGCGACACGGCCAGTCGGAAGTACTCGGACCTGATCAGGTCACCGTTGTTCGGCGGGAGTACGGCGGGCGGCTCGTAGAAGGCGGCGGCGGGGTCGTTGCTCGACCCCGTCCCGCTCGAGCCGGTCCCGCTCGAGCCGGTCCCGCTCGAGCCGATGTCGCTCGAACCCTGCGCGGACGTCGCCGGGGCGGCGAGCGTTCCGACGGCGACGAGGAAGGCGGTGGCGAGCGCTGATGCGCGTAGTGCTGTTCGACGTGGTGACACGGGACCCCCGTAAGGTGTGATGCGGATCACTTACGGGTCGGGAGTCTAGAATCCTGAGAGCGGGCTGTGGTGGCCCTCCTCCTTAGATAGGCAAAGAATAGGTACGAGCTGAGAGAGCGGGGCGCCTGTCCGGTGTGGACCTCACTCCGGTGTCCGAGTGTCTGATGCCTCGCCCTCGACCGTCAGCGTGTCCCCGGCCTCCACCCCGGCCGCCCGCGAGGTGTCCTTCAGCGCCACCCCGGACGCGCCGAGTTCCCGGGCCCCCGCGATGAGCCGCGCGACGATGTGCGCGGATCGGGCGTAGTCCAACCCGTCAGGCGGGTGGATGTTGGAGATGCAGTTGCGCCCGGAGTCGGGGGTTCCCGGCGAGGGAAGGTGGGTCAGGTAGATCCCCAGACTGTCGGCGACCGACAATCCTGGCCGCTCGCCGATGATCACCGCGATCGTGCGGGCGCCCATGGCGCGGGCGAGATGATCGCCCAGTGCCACCCGGGCCTCGGTCGCGATCACCGGCGGGGCGAGAGAGTACAGCTCGGCCAGCTCGGACACCATCGCGCCGAGGAGCCCGGCGCCGTGGTCCATCAGCGCACGTGGGGACAGGCCGTCGGCCAGGACGAAGCCCACGTCGAACTCCCCCTCGGGGATCGAGGACACATCCCGCGGCACCCTGCCCAGATCCGGCCGTCGCAGGTATTCCCCACGCGAGGAGGCCCGCGAGGTGACCACGGCCGGCTCCCCGATACCGATCTCCCGCACCTGCGCGGCCAGCGCCCCGACATCCAGCGGCATGTGCACGGCGTCCCGCGCGGCGGCGTGGGCGGACCGGAACTCCAGAACCCGGCGGGTGGGGAGCGAGTCTCCGGTGCGGCCCAGCCCGATACGTGCCCGGGTACTGCGGCGCAGTTCGTCCCAGAAGGAGGGCTCGATCCCGCTCATCTCGTCCCCGTCAGGGCGCGGAGCGGAGACCCGGTGGCGTCGATGTCCAGAATCCGTCCCCGCGCGTCGACCATGCCCAGACGGTCGAGCCATTCCGCGAACTCGGGGGCCGGGGTCAGCCCCAGCACCTGCCTGACATACAACACGTCGTGGAAGCTCAGGCTCTGGTATCCCAACATCACGTCATCGGCGCCGGGCACCGCGATGACGAAGGCGGCGCCCGCCGCACCGAGCAGTGTGAGCAGGCTGTCCATGTCGTCCTGGTCGGCCTCGGCGTGATTGGTGTAGCAGACGTCCACACCCATCGGCAGACCGAGGAGCTTGCCGCAGAAGTGGTCCTCGAGCCCTGCGCGGATGATCTGTTTGCCGTCGTAGAGATACTCGGGACCGATGAACCCCACGACCGTGTTGACCAGCAGCGGATCGAGGTCACGGCACACCGCGTAGGCCCTGGCCTCGAGGGTCTGCTGGTCCACGGGCCGGCCTCCCGTCCCCAGGTGTGCGCCCGCGCTCAACGCCGAGCCCTGCCCGGTCTCCAGGTACATCACGTTGTCGCCCACGGTCCCGCGGTGCAGCGAGCGGCCCGCCTCATTGGCCTCGCGCAGCAGCGCGAGGTCCACCCCGAAGCCTGAATTGGCGCCCTCCGTGCCGGCGACGGACTGGAAGACCAGATCCACCGGCGCCCCCTGTTCGATGAGTTCCATCGTCGTGGTGACGTGTGACAGGACGCAGGACTGCGCGGGGATCTCGAAGCGCTGGCGTATCTCGTCGAGCAGATGCAGCAGGTCCGAGGTGGCGTGCGGGGAGTCCGTCGCCGGATTGACGCCGATCACCGCGTCGCCGGAGCCCAGGAGCAGACCGTCGAGGGTGGCCGCGGCGATGCCCCTCGGGTCGTCGGTCGGATGATTGGGCTGCAGGCGCGTCGCCAGGGTGCCCGGCAGGCCCACGGTGGTCCGGAACGCCGAGGTCACCCGGACCGCGCGGGCCACGGCGATCAGGTCCTGGTTGCGCATCAGCTTGCTCACCGCCGCCACCATCTCCGGGGTCAGCCCCGCCGCCACGGAGGCCAGCGTCGCGGCCGCCCCGGCAGAGGCCGAGACCTCGAGGAGCCAGTCGCGTAGGCCACCCACGGTGAGGTGGGCCACCGGTGCGAACGCGGCGCGATCATGCGAGTCGACGATGAGACGGGTGACCTCATCGGTCTCGTACGGCACGAGCAGGTCCTCGAGGAAGGTCTCGAGCGGGACCTCGGCGAGCGCCCACTGCGCGGCGGCGCGTTCGGCGTCGGACGACGCCGCGCACCCGGCCAACTCGTCACCCGATCTCCGCGCAGACGCCTTGGCCATCAGGTCCACGAGGCCGTCGAACCGAAAGGTCGTTCCCGAGACCTGCTGGGTGTACTTACTCATCGGGGCTCATTCGAGTTCTGCTTCCGCTCGGGCCAGTGCGGCGAACTCCTCGTCCGGGGAGTTGGCGACGAGGTGGTGGCGACTGTGGATACCGAAGTACAGCATGAACGCACCGAACACCACCAGGCAGCAGAGCGCGGCCGTGCTGTTGACGAGGAACGTGGCCACCACGGCCAACGCGGCCACGACAAGGGCGAACCCTGTGGTCACGACGCCGCCAGGGGTCCGGTAGGGGCGCTCCATGTCCGGCTCCCTTCGGCGCAGCACGATGTGACTGACCATCATCAGGACGTAGCTGAGCGCAGCACCGAACACCGCCATGTTGAGGAGCATGTCGCCCTGGCCGGTGAGGGAGAGCAGGAACCCGAGTACTCCCGGGACGACGAGGGCCAGGGTCGGCGCCCTGCGCGAATTGGTGACGGACAGCGCCCTGGGCAGGTAGCCGGCCCGGGAGAGGGCGAACAACTGACGGGAGTAGGCGTAGATGATGGAGAAGAAGCTGGCGACGAGACCGGCGAGCCCGATGTAGTTGACCAGCTTCGCGGCCGACCCGTCGCCGAGCGCCTCGACAAGTGGGTTTCCGGAGGACTGGATGGCATCCGCGCCGCCGGCACCGGTGGCCAGGACCAGGACGGTGGTCGCGGTGACGAGCAGAACCCCCATCCCCGCGATGATGCCGCGGGGAACGTTGCGGGCCGGATCCTTGGCCTCCTCGGCGGCCAGCGGCACACCCTCGATGGCGAGGAAGAACCAGATCGCGAACGGCACGGCGGCCCAGATGCCGAGGAATCCGAACGGCAGGAAGTCCGAGGCACCGGCGGCGTCGGTGGGAGCGATGTTGGTGAGGTTCGACGCCTCGAACTGGCCCGCGGCCGCCACGGCGAAGACGACGAGGCCGACCAGAGCAATGGCGGTGATGACGAACATGACCTTGAGGGCCTCACCGACTCCGGCGAGGTGGATGCCGATGAACACCGCGTACACCGCGAGGTAGACCCACCACCCGTCGGTGATGCCGAACAACTCAAGGGATTCGACGTACGCGCCGATGAACGTCGCTATGGCGGCGGGCGCGATGGCGTACTCGATGAGGATGGCGGTCCCGGTGGCGAACCCTCCCCACGGCCCCAGGGCGCGCCGCGCGAAGGTGTAGCCACCGCCCGCGGCCGGGAGCGCCGAGGACATCTCGGCCATGCCGAGCACCATGGCCAGGTACATGCCGGCGATGATCACCGCGGCGATGAGCAGGCCACCGAAGCCGCCCTGTTCCAGGCCGAAGTTCCACCCCGAGTAGTCGCCCGAGATCACGTAGCTGACGCCGAGACCCGCGAGCAGCACCCACCCGGCGGTGCCCTTTTTCAACTGGCGCCTGGCCAGGTAGTCACCGCTCTCGAGGTGAGATCGCGTTCCGTCATGGTGGCTACTGTGGGTGTCTGCGATGGACATGCGCGGCCTCTCTCGAAGCGGTATCGACGGATGTCGCGCGGCGGGCGCGAACCGGCTCACCGTAGGTCCGCGGTGTGAGCACCGCGTCGACGCGATGTGACGACCCTGTTACGGCGGTCGGCACCGCCGACACGATGGTCTCCCCGGAGAACTCCATCCGGTACATCGACGCCGTGACGCAGCGCAGCGGTATCGGGGCCCTCGTCCTGGCGGACGGCGAGGACCACGTGTCGCTCGTGAGCGCGGATTCCGCGCACTATCAGCAGATTCTCGACATCATCTCCGAGACGTCGGACAAGACCGTCGACGAACTCGCGCAGCACCACTCGCGCTAGTCGCCTCGAGCCCCGCCGGCCAGCCGCTCGATCCCGTCGTGCATCAGATCGACGGCGGTGCCGAAGACGACACCGGGGTCGATCCCGCGATAGTCCGCCAGGAGCGCCGTGGTGAGCGGGTAGTCCTCGGCGGGAAGCGCCTCGATCTCCACCGCGGTGGCGGAGTCCACGGGAGCCATCATCCCCAGCGCCTCGGCCGTGGCCAGCCCGAGCACCATCGCGAACCAACCCACCGTCACGGTCACCACCTGCGGCCGGGGGATCCCGGCACCCGCCATCGCCGCGTGCACGACCTCGGTGGTGGCGTAGTCGGCCGACCCGGTGTGGGTGAACCGCTGGAGCAACGGGAACGTCCGGGGATACGACCTGGCCAGCGCGCGGTACTGCTCGGCCAGGTGGAGCAGTGTCGACCGCCAGTGCTCCCCGGGCGCGGCGGGCCGCACCCGGGCGTCCAGCCATGACGCCATGGCCCTGGTCAGCCCCTCCTTGGACCCGAAGTGATAGGCCACCGACATCGCGTCGCACCCCGCCGCTCGGGCCACACCGCGCAGACTGAAGGACTCCTGCCCGCCCTCCTCGAGCAGACCGACGGCCGCATTGACGATCCGCTCGGGGGACAGTCCCCTCGGCCCACGTCCGGAGTGTCGCTCGACCATCGGATCCCCCCACTTTCGGGCCACCGGGCCCACGCCGCCATTTCTACATCGTAGAATACTGATGACCAGAAGGAGGGCACCATGGTGGAGATCAGGACGGCGAGGCCTGCCGACGCACCGGCGACCGGGGAGATGCTCGGGGAGGCGTTCCGTGACGACCCCGCGTGGGCGCAGTTCTACCCTGACGCGACCTCACGGTCCGCACGCCTGACCGCGCACTACCGCCGTCACGTCAGTCGACACCCTGACCGGGTCGATGTGGCCGTTGACGGCGCAGAGGTACTGGGCGCGTTGCTCTGGGAGCCGCCCCACCGCGATGCGGGCCGGTTCTCCGGGTGGGTCGGCCGCATCGCGGCGGCCCTGCGCTACATGGTCTCACCCACCGCCCGCCGCGGACGGGCCCATACCCGCGCGGTCGAGGCCCACAGGCCGTCGGAACCGCACTGGTACTTCCATGACATCGCCGCCGGTCCCCGGGCCCGCGGGAAGGGGATCGGATCGGCGCTCCTGCGCCACCGCCTGGACCTCATCGACCGGGGCGGGCCGTATCCGGTGTTCCTCGAGGCCACCACCTCGGGCAGTCGCCGTCTGTACGAACGGTTCGGCTTCCGCCCCGTGGGCACCGTCCCCACCGGGCCCGGGCAGGAGTCCACGACGATGATCCGCCCGGCGGGCGGCGGCGAAGCGTGACCCCAGCCTGGCCGGTCCGGACGATCTCGCGACGGCCGCGGAGATCCTCGTCCGGGCGTTCGAGCACTACCCCTGGACCCGCCACGTCATCCCCGAGGAGGGGTACGGCGAGCGCCTGCTCGCCCTGCAGGAGCTCTGTCCCGCGCACGCCCACCGACACGGGTTCGTCGCTGTCACCGGGGACCTCGACGGCGTGATCGCGCTCCTGCCACCGGATGCCCCGGACCCCGACGTGACAGCGGTCGAACAGATCGTGGCCCTGCGCGGCGACCGGATCGGGCGCCTGGAGACCTCGGACCTGCGGAACGTCACACTGTACGAACGGCACGGCTTCTCGGTCACCGGGCGCCGCGACCACCCGGACGGGCCCCCCGTCTGAGCCACCGAGCTCCACCCCCGCGCGCACTGACCGTCCACCCCACCGACGCCGGGAGCGCCGGAGGGGTGGGAGTAGCTTCTACACCGTGACCAGGTACCGCGACCCGATCGCGCAGTGGCGCGCGGCTGTCGTGGTGCTGGCATCCGCGCTCACCGCCACCGTCGCGCACACGGCCGGGGGAGGCGGTGTGCCCGGTCCCGGCGGATGGTCCGTCGTGGCCCTGTGCCTCCTCCCCGTCGCCGCGCTCGCCCGGAGCCGGGCCGGGAGTGGCGCGCCGGGGCTGGCGCTGGCCGGGCTCCTCGGCCAGGGCGTGGGCCACCTCGCCCTGTCGCCCGTGACGCTCCCGCCCGCCACCGGACGCCCCGGGATCACGGGCCACCACTCGTCCGCGTCTGCGCACCTCGCGGCGGGCCCTCCCGCGCACGGGTCGGGGCACGAGCTTCTCCACGGCCACGGAGTCCCGCTCCTGTCTCCCACATCCGGCTGGGCCGGCACCGCCGAATCACTGGCCCATCCGGCCCACCTGGACCCGCTCATGCTTCTCGCCCACATCGTCGGCGCGGCGCTGCCGGCGGTGCTGGTGGCCGCCGCCGAGGGAGTGCGCAGGGTGGCGGCCCGGCTCATCCTGCTGGGCCGTGACCTCGTCGCACCCGCGACCCCGTGGGCGGGAACCCCCGCCTCCGCCCGGCAGGACGCCCCGGCGCCGGTCGGGCGTCTGACCGGGCGCTCGCTACGCGGGCCACCGCTTTCCGCCTGATCCCACACACCCTCCCCCCGGGGCCGGCGCCCCGGGGCCACGCCGGTGTGCGTCCTTCTCTCATCTCGAACGGCCCCCGCGGTCGCGCGCGAGCGCACCGGCAGCACGGGGCCGTGGATCAGGAGTACCCAACCCATGACCACCACGACCGACCACCCACGCGAACCCGACCCGCCCACTGCCGCCTCCCCCACCGCCGACCTGCCCACCGCCGGACCGCGCGACCCGCGCGTCGGTGGCCCACTGAGGCAACTCATGCTCCGCCTCCACTTCTACGTCGGCCTGCTGGTCGGCCCGTTCCTGCTCATCGCCGCGGTGTCGGGCTTCTTCTACGCGCTGGCGCCGACGCTCGAGAAGGCGGTCTACGCCGATCAGTTGACCGCCGCCTCCTCGGCGCAGAACGTCGCACTGACCGACCAGATCACCACCGCACGCGCGGTTCATCCCGATCTCGCGGTCTCGAGGATCGTGCCCGGGAGCGACGGGTCGACGACCAGGGTGTTGTTCACGGATGACTCACTACCGTCGGAATCGCACTCCCGCGTGGTCTTCGTCGACCCCTCCGACGGTGCCGTCCGCGGGGACACCGTCCAGTACGGGTCCGGCCAGGCGCTCCCTCTGCGCACCTGGCTGTCCGGCCTGCACCGCAGTCTGCACCTCGGCGAGGTCGGGCGCCTCTACTCCGAGCTGGCCGCCAGCTGGCTCGCCCCACTCGCCCTGGCGGGGTTGTACCTGTGGTGGGGCCGTACCCGCCGGGCCGACACCTCTCCGTTCAGGTCGGCCCCCGGCCTGGAGGGGCGGGCGCGCCTACGCTCCCGCCACGCCGTGCTGGGCACCTGGGCACTGGTGGGCATGCTCGTGCTGTCGGCGACCGGTCTGACCTGGTCGGCCTACGCCGGGCAGCGCGTCTCCGACCTCCGCTCCGCCCTGGACTGGACCACGCCGACGCTGTCGGCCCACTCTCCTGAGACCTCCGACGCCATAACCCCTGTCGCCGCGTCCGCGAACGGACACGCGCATCACGGTTCCCATGGCGCTTCCCATGGTTTCGGTTCCGAGGACGCCGCCGCCTGGACCCCGGAGGGAGCGCAGATCGCACTGGCCGGCGCCCGCTCAGCGGGTCTGACGGAACCCGTCCAGCTGGTCCCGCCCGCCGCCGAGGGTGACCCCTGGCGGGTCCAGGAGGCCCGGCGGTCCTGGACGCCCGGGCCCGACGCGGTGAGCATCGATCCCGCGACGGGCGGGGTGGTGCAGTCCATCCCGTTCTCCAGCTACCCCGTCGCCGCCAAACTCACCGACTGGGGCATCCGGCTCCACATGGGGTTCCTGTTCGGGGTGGCCAATCAACTGCTGTTGGCGGCCGTCGCGGCGGCGGTCGTCGTCGTCACTCTCCGGGGGTACTCCCTGTGGTGGACGCGGCGACCCACCCGCACCCGCGGTCTGGCCCGGCCCCCCGTGCGGGGCGCGGCACTCGAACTTCTGCGCCGCCGCCCACTGGCGGTCCTGATCGGGGCGGCCGTGATCGCGGTCGCCGGATGGGCCGTCCCGCTCCTGGGGATCTCGCTGGCGGCGTTCCTCGTCCTGGATTCGCTGGCGGGGCTCGCCGCACGGCGGGCACGGGGCTGACCCACGCCGACGCCGATTCGCCCCGTGGCGAGCGAAAGTCTGGTCACGGGGCGACTCGCGGGTCTAGATTGCGGCCATGACAGTCACCGACGAGCTACTCGAGGCCGCCAGGGCCTATGCGTCCGATTTCGACAAGGGCGGCCTGCCCATGCCGCCCGGCCGCAAGACCGCCGTGGTGGCGTGCATGGACGCCCGCCTCAATCCGTACGGACTGTTGGGTCTGTCCGAGGGTGACGCGCACGTGATCCGCAACGCCGGAGGCGTGGTCACCGACGACGTCCTGCGGTCGCTCACGATCAGCCAGCGGCTCCTGGGGACCGAGGAGATCGTGCTGATCCACCACACCGACTGCGGCATGCTCACCTTCAGAGACGACGACTTCAAGGACCAGATCCAGGCCGACACCGGTCTGCGCCCGCGGTGGTCTCCGGAGGCGTTCGGCGACGTGGAAGGGGACGTCCGTCAGTCGCTCGCACGCGTCGAGGCGGATCCGTTCCTCCTGCACGCCTCCGCGGTCCGCGGCTTCGTCTACGACGTGGAGACCGGCGAGCTGCGCGAGGTCGCCCGCAGCCCGGAGTGAGGTCCGAGGGCCGCCCGCACCCTCAGGGCACGCGCAGGATCTGCACAGCTCGGTCTCATCACCATCGGTGGCGCGATGGCACTGTACTCACGGGGTGGCGCTGCTGGAATCAACGGTGATAAGTTCCTGCTCACCAATTGCCCCCCCGGGGCCAACGCCGGAAGGGGCGCGGTCGAGCATGGTTCACCACAGGATTCACCTCGGGAAGGCAGTGGGCGTCGTCGTCGCCGTGATCTGTCTGGCCATCGCCGCGGTGGTCTTCGCCGCGGGAGCGGCCGACGCCCAGGGCTCATCGCGGGACACGGGCAGCCTCGGGAGCCTGGCGGACACGGCCAGCCTCGGGAGCACGGGCAGCGCCGGGAGCCCGGGCGAGGACGCGAACCCGTTCTCGGTGAGTATGGGGGACGAGCACGCGTGCGCCGTCACGACTCTCGGCACGGTCGCGTGCTGGGGCCGGAACTCGTACGGCTCGCTGGGCGGTGGACCCACCGTCGCCCCCGGCACCATCGTGGAGGTGGCCGACCTCGTGGACGTCACCTCGGTGAGCGTGGGGGCCAACTTCTCCTGCGCGGTGACCCGTGCCGGGGAGGTCCGGTGCTGGGGTTCCAACTTCCTCGGACAGCTGGGGGACGGGACGCGGACCGATCGGTACACCCCCGTGCCCGTTGACGGGCTCTCGCGTGCGATCGCCGTCAGCACCGGCAACGCCCACGCCTGTGCTCTGCTGGTCGACCGGACGGTGGCGTGCTGGGGCGTGAACAACCTGGGACAGTTGGGGGACGGCACCACCGACACCCGGACGAGCCCGGTCCCCGTGGAGGGGCTGCGCACCGTGTCCTCGATCGATCTCGGACCCCTCCATTCGTGCGCTCGTCTCGAGGACGGCACCGCCCGATGCTGGGGCCGCAACGGGGAGGGGCAGTTGGGCGACGGCACCACCGACAACAGGCTCACTCCGACGCCCGTGGCCGGCCTCGATGACGCGGCCTCGATCGCAGCGGGCAGCAACCACACGTGTGCGGCTCTGACGGACGGCGGTGCCCGCTGTTGGGGTCAGAACTACAACGGCGCTCTCGGCGACGGATCCACCACGGACCGCGTGGTGCCCGTGGCGGTGGACGGACTGTCGAACGTGGTCGCAGTGAGCGCGGGAGGCGCGCATTCCTGCGCGGTCCTCCGCGACGGTTCGGCGCGGTGTTGGGGTGCGAACTTCCTCGGCAACCTGGGCGACGGCACCTTTGACGACAGCCTCGTCCCGGTACCCGTAGAAGACCTGGCCGGCGCGACGGGGATCAGCTCGTGGGGCTCGTCCACCTGCGCGATCCTGGATGACGATTCCATCAGCTGCTGGGGCCTCAACCACTACGGCCAGTTGGGCGACGGCACGACGGAGAACCGCCCCGGTCCCGTCCAGGTGATGGGGCTCCCCCGGTAGGGACGAGCCCGGCCGGTCACGGTTCCGACTCACCTCTGGTGTGTCGTACCTCACCCTGATACGGATGAGACACCTCCTCTTTCCCGAGGAGCGCCCCGACAAGGGAGGCACGCCATGTGCACCGGTCTCAGCCACACCACGAGGGACCACTACTTCGGCAGGAACCTCGACCTCGAGTACTCCTACCACGAGAAGGTCACCATCACGCCCCGGAACTTCCCGTTCGAGTTCCGGCGGCTCCCCCCGCTACCCACCCACCACGCCATCATCGGGATGGCCACCACCGCTGACGGGTTCCCCCTGTACTACGACGGGACCAACGACCGGGGTCTGAGCATGGCGGGGCTCAACTTCCCCGGGAACGCGGACTACAAACCCGAGGCCCCGGGCAAGGCGAACGTCGCGCCGTTCGAGTTCATCCCCTGGGTTCTGGGCCAGTTCGACACGGTCGATCAGGTCGAGACCGCGCTGTCGGATGTGAACCTCGTGGACATCCCGTTCAGCTCCGAGTTCCCCCAGTCACCGTTGCACTGGATCATCTCGGATCGTCACAGGTCCCTCACCGTGGAGAGCGTGGCCTCCGGTCTGCGCGTCTACGACAATCCGTACGGCGTGCTGACCAACAACCCGACCTTCGACATCCAGAGCTTCGGGCTGAACGACTACATGCATCTGTCGACGACCCCGCCCGAGAACCGCTTCTCCGAGCGGCTCGAGTTCGACACCTACAGCCGGGGGATGGGGGCCATCGGTCTGCCCGGCGACCTGTCCTCGTCCTCGCGGTTCGCCAAGGCCGTCTTCACCAAGATGAACTCGGTCTCCGGGACGTCCGAGTCGGAATCCCTCAGCCAGTTCTTCCACATCCTCGGATCTGTCGCTCAGCAGCGCGGATGCGTGCAGGTCGGCGGCGACGACTCATACGAGATCACCATCTACTCGTCCTGCTGCAACGCCGACACCGGCGTCTACTACTACACCACCTACGAGAACAGTCAGATCACCGGCGTCGACATGCACGCAGCGGATCTCGACTCCGACGCCATTGTTGACTATCCCCTGGTGACGGGCCAGCAGATCGCCATGCAGAACTGAGCGCTCGCCGTCTCCGCGTCTTCTCAGCGAACCCTTCTAGGCTCCGACCCGCGGTGTCACGCAGGTGACGACGACACGGGTGTGACGCGCGGCCTGACGGGGTCCGCGGTGGAGGTGGGCGGCGATGCAGCAGCTACTCGGTGTGTCTCTTCTGGACACGCCGGCGTCGGCGACCCTGTGGGTACTCGTGGTGGTCGGCTTCGCGGGGCTGGCGGTCGCCGGCTCCACGGGCGTCAGGAGCGGCACCCGGGACCGACGCCGGTGGTGGAGGCGAACCCTGCCCTCGTGCGCGATCGCCGCCGCACTGGCGACCGCGACCGGCGGGTTCCTGGTAGAGGGGGTGTTCAAACCCATCCCGGACGCCATCCCTCGAACGGTGTACGTCTGGATCGCCGTGGCCCTGCTGGCGGTGATGCTCGCCGTGTCCTGTCTGGTCGGCGGGAGGACCCGCCGACGCCCATGGCGGGTGGCCGGGGTGCTGCTCACCACGGTGGCCGTGCTCCTCGGCGCCGGCGGCCACGTCAACCGCATGTACGCCGAGTTCCCCACCCTCGGCACCCTGATCGGGATTCCGGACCACCGGACCGTCCCCCTCGCCGACGTCCTCGGGTCCGATCCGACGGCCGTCGGCGACGACCTCCCGCCCGGGACCGCCGTGGAGGACGTGTGGACGCCCCCCGAGAACATGCCGACGAGCGGGGCGATCACCGAAGCGCCGATCCCCGGGACCACGTCGGGATTCGCGGCGCGGCCCGCGCAGATCTATCTGCCGCCGGCGTACTTCGCGCAGCCTCGCCCCCTCCTTCCGGTCCTCGTCCTGCTCGCCGGCCAGCCCGGCACCCCCGAGGACTGGGTGGTCTCCGGGAGGTTGCCGGTGATCGCGGACGCGTTCGCATCGCAGCATGCCGGGCTGGCCCCTGTCGTGGTGGTGGCCGATCCCCTCGGGGAATCGCTGAGCAACACACTGTGCGTGGATTCGCCCCGGGGCAACTCCCGGACCTACCTGACCGTCGACGTCCCGAGGTGGATCCACGAGAACCTGCAGGTCGCTTCCGGTCCGATGTCGATGGCGATCGGTGGGCTGTCCTTCGGCGGAACCTGCGCACTCCAGACGGCCCTGTCCGACCCGGACGTCTTCCCGACCTTCCTCGACATGTCGGGGCAGCCGGAGCCGACCATAGGAACCCGAGCCGACACCGTCGAGCAGTTCTTCGGCGGAGACGAGGCGGCGTTCCGCCGGAACAACCCCGCCGACCTGATGGCGACACGGCGCTTCCCCGGGATGGCCGGAGCGTTCGTCTACGGTTCCACCGACACCGAGTACGGCCCGGCGGCCCGGGAACTCTACTCAGCGGCGGTGGCCGCCGGTATCGATGCCCACCTCACCGAACTGCCCGGCGGTCACAGCTACGCCGTGTGGTCCGCAGGGCTCGAGCGCGAACTACCCTGGCTCGCCCGGAGAACGGGGCTCATCCGATGAGAACGACGGTCTCCACCGCGCGCCGGTACGCGGCCCGGGCATGGTCGACCTCTCCGGTCACCATCACACTGCTCGCCGTGATGTGGGTGGTGGCCGCGGTGACCGGCACGGCGACCTTCGGCCCGGGCCCCGAGTGGCTCGACCGGGTCGCGGCGGGGTCCGCGTCGCTCGGACACGGCCACCTCTGGACCCTCATCACGTCCGGGCTGTTCGTCTCCGGCCTCGGCGGTCTCCTCGCCTCCACGGCGCTACTGCTGGTGGCGGGGCCGGTCGCCGAGCGACTCCTGGGCGGGGCCCGCCTGCTGGCCGTGGCCCTCATCTCTCAAGTCGCGGGCGTTCTCGGCGGTGTCGGTCGCGACCTGCTGGTCGGCGTCCTGTCCCACGGGGACGGGGGGTCGACGACGGCCCACCCGCACTCGTGGGTCGACCCGCTGCCGTGGATCCTCGGGGTCCTGCTGGCCGCGACGGGCCGGATGCCGACACTGTGGCGACGCCGGATCCGCGCGGTGGTCCTGGCCGCTCTCGTCACGCTCCTGCTGTTCGCCGGGCATCCCCAGGATGCGGTCCGGTTGTCCGGGGCACTGGCCGGACTCGCCGTCGGCGCCCTGCAGGCGAGGGGCCGCCACCACACCCCGCTGCTCGGCGGATCGGTCCGGGAGACACGCACCCTCGTGGCCCTGGTGGTGGCGGCCACCGTCCTGGGACCCCTCGTCGTCTCCCTCTCCTCAGGCGCGGTCGGGCCCCTGGCGCCACTGAGCCAACTCGTCCGCGAGGTGCCGTACACCCCGGCGCAGGTCGCGGAGCTGTGCGACGCCGCGCCGGGCGGGATCGACTGCTGGAACGCCAGACAGCTTCTCCGCCTGACCGGGGTCGGCCCCCTCGCCCTCACCCTCATGCCGTCCGTGCTCATCCTCGTCCTGGCCGACGGGCTTCGACGCGGCAGGCGCGCCGCGCGCTGGTGGGCGCTGGCCGCGTACGGTACCCAGCTCGCCGCCTCGGTCGCTCTGCTCGTCACCGGCCCGATCGAGGGCGGGCACGGACGACGCCAACTGATCTTCGGGGCCGCTCCACACGCGCTCACGGTCTGGGTGGTCTCCCCGTTGGTCGTCCTGGCCGCGGTTCTGCTCACCCTGACGTTCACCGGCCGGTTCTTCCGCATGCGGGCGAGCCGCCGTGCGGTCAGACGGGCGACCCTGTCGATCGCGGCGGTGGTGCTCGGCGGGTTCGTCGCGTTCGTCGGTCTCGGCGCGGTGGTTACCGAGGGCGTCGCGGCCTCGGGCCTGTCCGATCCGTCGATCGCCGAGCTCGCCGGCGACTATCCGGCCCGCCTCATCCCTCCCGCGTACCTGGGCCTGTTCGGACCGACCCTGCTCCCCGTCTCCGACGCGGCGACGGCGCTGTTCGAGTGGATCGGGGTCGCCGTCTGGGCCGGGGTCATCGTGATCCTGTGGCGCCTGCTGCGGGCGCGCCGGAGAGACGAGGACCCGGCGGCGCACGAGCGCCTGCGGGAGCTGCTGCACACTCCGGGCGGGTCCTCGCTGTCGTGGATGACGACCTGGGACGGAAATGAGTACTGGTTCACCAGCCAGCACCCGCCGGGCCGCCCGTCCGTGGTGGCCTTCCGGGTGGTGGGCCGGGTCGCACTGACCACCGGAGGCCCGGTCGGGCCACCGGACCAGGCCGGACCCGCGGCGTTGGAGTTCGCCGAACACTGTGCCCTCCAGGGCCTGGCTCCCTGTTTCTACTCCGTCGACGACGAGCTGGCGGCGGCGCTGCGGGCGGCGGGATGGTCCTCGGTCCAGGTGGCCGAGGAGACAGTGATCCCTCTGCCCGACCTGGCGTTCACCGGCAAGCGGTTCCAGGACGTCCGCACCGCCCTGAACCGGGCGCGAAAGGAACAGGTGACGGCCACGTGGACGACCTTCGCTGAGGCCCCCTTGACGCTGACCCAGCAGATCGTGGCGATCTCCGAGGAATGGGTGGCCGACAAGGGCCTGCCCGAGATGGGTTTCACCCTCGGCGGGATCGACGAGCTCCGCGATCCCGAGGTGCGCCTGCTGCTGGCCGTCGACGGGGACGACGTGGTCCACGGGGTGACGTCGTGGCTGCCCGTCTACCGAGAGGGCGTTGCCGTGGGACTCACCTTGGACTTCATGCGCCGCCGGACCGGCGGCTTCCGGCCGACGACCGAGTTCCTCATCGCCTCTGCCGCGCTCACCGCCAAGGAGGAGGGCCTGGAGTTCCTCAGCCTGTCCGGGGCACCGCTGGGTCACGGCCGGCGTGAACCCGGAGACGGCGCACCGACCGCGAAGCAGGACGCCACCGCGCTCTCGGCCGCCCTGGACCGCGTGGGAGAGACACTCGAGCCCGTCTACGGGTTCCGCTCACTCCTCGCCTTCAAGGCCAAGTTCCACCCGGAGTACCGCCCTCTACATCTGTGCTACCCGGATGCGGCGACCCTCCCGGCGATCGGCGTCGCGGTGGGACGGGCCTACCTCCCGAAGGTGGGACTCGGCCAGGGAGCCCGCCTCGTGGCCACGCTGAGGCGGGCCCGCCGCTGAAGGAGACCCGAGCAGGGGCACCCTGATGGGCGACGAGGCCGACGGCTCTTCTGTGGATGCCGGTCGAGGGGTGCGGATGAGTCCGACGGCGATGCGGCAGGGCGGCAGCACGCTCGCTCTCGGCCCGGAAGAAGACGTGCTTGACGGTTTCGATCAGTACCAGGTAGATCAGCGCCATCGCCGCTAGGGCCACGTAGAACAGTGCCGGTAGTCCGACGAACCCCAGCAGCGGGCCGAGCGGGGTGAACGGCAGCGCCACGCCGACGGCCACGACCGCCAGGACCGACCCCGTCAACAGCCACGAGGGACGACTGCGCAGGAACGGGACTCTCCGGGTTCGGATGGCGAAGACGATCAGGGTCTGGGTCGCCAGCGACTCCACGAACCAACCCGTGCGGAACTCGTCCGGGCCGGCATGGAGGACACCCAGCAGCAGAGCGAAGGTCGCGAAGTCGAAGAGGGAGGAGGCCGGACCGAAGACGAGCATGAACCGTCGGATCTGTCCCAGGTCCCAGTGGGAGGGCTTGCGCAACTGCTCCTCGTCGACCCTGTCGGTGGGAATGGCCAGCTGTGAGGTGTCGTAGAGGACGTTGTTGAGGAGGATCTGCTGGGGCAACATCGGAAGGAAGGTCAGAAAGGCGCTGGCCGCGGCGGCGGAGAACATGTTCCCGAAGTTGGACGAGGTCCCCATGAGGACGTACTTGATGGTGTTGGCGAAGATCCGCCGACCGCTCACGACCCCACGGGCCAGAGTGCCTAGATCCTTCTCGAGCATGATCACATCGGCCGAGTCCTTGGCCACGTCGGTGCCGGTGTCCACCGAGATCCCGACATCGGCCTCGTGCAGGGCCAGGGCATCGTTGACCCCGTCGCCGAGGTACCCGACAGCGTGCCGGGCGCGGAGCAGACGGATGATCCGGGCCTTGTGCGTCGGGGAGACCCGGGCGAAGACGATCGTCGTGGCGAGTGCGGCCCCCAGGGCCTGATCATCGAGCGCCTCGACCTGGCGCCCGGTCAGCACCGGGACGGCCCCGGCGTCGTCGGTGAGCCCGAGGTCCCGACACACCTTGACCGCGACGACCTCGTTGTCGCCGGTGGTGACCTTCACCCCGATCCCGAGGTGGGCCAGGGCACGAAGCGCGTCGACGGCGTCGGGTTTGGGCCGATCGACAAAACACAGGAACCCGGCCAGGTGGAATCCGGACGGCGGAGACGAGGCGAGCTCGGTCTCGTCGTCCGCCCGCCGCACCGCCACAGCGACGACTCGGAGGCCCTGTTCGAAGAGCCCACCCATCGTGGCGCGCCCCTCGTCCTCGTCCGGAGAGCACCTGGACACCACCACCTCGGGAGCTCCCTTGAGAATCTCCCACCGCTGACCGTCCACGAAGTCCACGAGCACCGAGGAGGTCAGCGATTCATGGTCGAAGGGGCGGAGATCCACCCTCCGTGTTCCGGTCACCTCGGCCGGGTGTCCGGACCCCGGCCCGGCTGCTCGCCAGAGTGCGGCGTCCAGGGCGTTCTGCCCCGCCCCGGCACCCCCGGCCGCAGGATCGGCCTCGCAGCACAACACGCCCAGGCGCGTCGTGGCCGTCTGGTCCTGCCCGGCGGGTACGGACTCGAGAAAGGTGATCCGTCCTTCGGTGAGCGTGCCTGTCTTATCCGTGACCAGCACGTCCATGTTGCCCAGGTCCTCAATGCTCGTCAATCGCTTGACCAGCACCTTCTCTTTCGCCAGCAGTCGCGATCCCGCCGCCAGCGAGGTGCTCACCACCGCCGGCAACAACTGCGGGGTGATGCCCACCGCGATCGCCAGTGAGAACAGCAGGGCGTCGAGGAACGGGCGCCGGAGCAGCAGGTTGATCACCAGGATCCCCACCATCAGCGCCAGACCGATCCACAACAGCATCATCGAGAACCGCGTCAGCCCCGTCTCGAAACCCGTGCGCGGCGCCCGGTCCCCCAATCCCTGCGCGATCCGTCCGAACTGGGCGTCCTCACCGGTGGCGACCACCGCGGCGACGGCGTCCCCGTGCCGGACCACCGTGCCCATCAGCAGACACGATCTCAGTTCCCCGAGACCGGCGCCCGGTTCCACGGGCTCCGGGGACTTGGACACCGGCAGAGCCTCGCCGGTCAACACCGACTCATCGGCTTCCAGCTCGTTGCACTCCAGCACCCGCACGTCGGCCGGCACGATCGAACCCAGGCCGATCCGCACCAGATCACCGACCACGAGCATCTTGACGTCGACGGATCGATCCCGCCCACCGCGGATCACCACCACGCTGTGACTGACCTGGCGATGCAGGTCCTGGGCGGTGCGCTCGGCGCGGTACTCGTTGACGAACCCCAGCCCGGTACTGGCCGCCATGATGGCACCGATGATCAGCGCGTTGACCTGATCCCCGGTGGCGAAAGACAGACTCGCGGCGATGAGCAGAAGGAGCAACACGGGGTTGGCGAACTGCCGCAGGAGCACTCTCCACCAGGTCGCCCGACTTCCGGGAAGGACGTTGGGGCCGTCGACCGCCAATCGGTCGGCGGCCCGCTCCTCGTCCAGACCGGAGCCGGGCACCCCGAGCGCGGTCAGCACATCCGGCGCGGGCATGACGGACGCCTGCTCCAGAGTCAACTGACCTGTCGGCGGCTCGGTCCCCGACCCGCCCTCGCTGTGTCGGGCCACGAGTCCAATAGTGGCACCGCAGTGCGCCTTCATCTAGCGCCGGAACGGTCGACTACCGAGTACGGGTGTAGCTCGCCCCCCGGTTCCCCCGGCGACCCGCGCGCCCCCCGGTGCCGGGGTCTCGCCGGTCGGTGTCAGGCGCGCCCGTGGCGACGCCGCCACTTGTGGAGACTGTCAGCCGTGAGCACCGCAGGGATGGCGATCGCGGCCACCACCCAACCGATGAGAGGTGGATTCGTTCCTCCCAACACCTGGTGGACCGGCGGCACGAACAGGAAGACGGCGAGGGCGGCGAGCATCGATACCTGAGCCCACAGCAGGAGCGTGTTGGACATGAGAGGGATCGCGCCGAACCACGTGGATTCGGAACGGCACGCCAGTGCGTTGGCGAACTGGCCCAGTACCAGGGCGGCGAAGGCTGCTCCTGACGCCGCCGCCAGTGTGCCCGGGTCGACGGCGGCGCCCGGGGACCACCCGG
This sequence comes from Dietzia sp. JS16-p6b, assembly GCF_003052165.1. Taxonomy (NCBI): domain Bacteria; kingdom Bacillati; phylum Actinomycetota; class Actinomycetes; order Mycobacteriales; family Dietziaceae; genus Dietzia; species Dietzia sp. JS16-p6b. The sequence goes on from NZ_CP024869.1 coordinate 3,505,994, forward strand.
CCATCAGGAGAACCGCGAGAAATGCGGACATGACGACCAGCGCCTCCGTGGGACCGAGCACACCGAACACCCGTCGCAGGATTCGCCCGTCCAGCAACGAATCGGTGCGCAGCGGCCCTTTCATCACCTGGCGCCTGGCCGGTTCCGCTCCCAGGGCGAGCGCGGGCAGCAGATCGGTGCCGATGTCCACTGCGAGGATCTGCAACACGCCGAGAGCGAGGGGCACCGTGCCGCCACTGAGTGCCCATACGACGAAAGGTGTGAGCTCGGCGACGTTGTCGGTGAGGTGGTACGTGAGGAACCGCCTCACGTTGGACCACGTCGCTCTGCCCAGTTCCACCGCGCGGACGATAGTGGCGAAGTGGTCGTCGAGCAGCACGACATCGGCGGCCTCGCGTGCGACGTCGGTGCCGCCCGCTCCCATCGCCACGCCGATATCGGCCTGCCGTAACGCAGGCCCGTCGTTGACCCCGTCACCGGTCATCGCCACGACGTGGCCGCGCTTCTGCAACGCCCTGGCGACGCGCAGCTTGTCCTCCGGGGTGATCCGCGCGACCACCGTCCCGTCGGTGTCGAGCAGCTCTCCGAGCTCGTCGTCATCAACGGGAAGATCGGAACCCGCGATCACCCGTGCGGAGGCATCCGGCCCGGCGCCGAGCAGGCCGATCTGCCGGGCGATCGCAGCGGCGGTGTCGGGATGGTCACCGGTGAGCATCGCCACGGCGACCCCGGCCCGGCGGCATTGACCCAGCGCGTCGGCCACACCCTCACGGGGAGGGTCCTCGAGGCAGAGCAGCCCGAGCAGCTCCATGCCGTCGCATTCCCAGGGGAGAGGCTCCCCCTCCCCGGTCTCCGGACGAACGGCTCGGGCGACCGCCACCACCCGCAAACCTTCGCCGCCCGCAGCCGTCACCTCCTGTGCGGCCGCCACGGTGGACCCCGAGCACCGCGGCAGGACCGATTCGGCCGCGCCGAGCAGGTGGATCCAGTCATCGTCGACCGCCCCCGAGCATCGGGCCCGCGGATCGAACGGTATCCGACGACGCTCTGGCCGTACGGGCTCGCGCTGCCCACCAAGACGCGCCTGGGCCACCACCAGGGCCACCTCCATCGGGTCACCCCGGGCGGTCCACCGGCCGTCGACGAGCTCCGGGCGACCCGAGACGCATGCCGCCGCCGATGCCGTCGCGAGCGCGGCCGCTCGGATCGCGCAGGCTCCCCCCGTCGCCTCTCCCTCGGGCGCGTAGCCCTCTCCGGACACGGTGACGGTGCCGGCGGGAGTCCACACCCGTCTCACGCTCATCCGGTTCTGGGTCAGCGTGCCGGTCTTGTCGCTGCAGATGTAGGTCGTCGTCCCCAGGGTCTCGACCGCCTCGAGCCTCTTGACCAGTGCCCGGTCCCGAGCCATCACCTGGGCGCTGCGCGCCAGGGAAAGGGTGACCGTGGGTAACAATCCCTCGGGAACGAGCGCGACCGTGACACCGATCGCGAACAGGAAGCCCTCGGACGCCTCGGTTCCGAGGGCGACCAGGACGACGAAGGAGGCGACCCCTGTGCCGGCGGCGATCAGGGACACCATCCTGACCACGCGGTGCAACTGCCGGGTCAGCGGGCTCGTCGGCCGGGCTGCCGAGTGCGTCATCACCGCGACAGAAGCCAGTCGGGTTCGCGTACCGGTGGCGGTGACCGTCGCCGAACCGGCCCCTTCGACGACGAAGGTTCCCGCGTAGGCGGTGTCCCCGGCATCCGGGTGGACGACCGCGCTCTCTCCGGTCAGCAGCGACTCGTCCACGGCGAGACCCACCGCGGTGTCGAGCCGGAGATCGGCACTGATCCGGTCTCCCGCCTCGAGCTGAACAGCGTCTCCCACCACCAACTGCTCGGCCGAGATCCGGACCACCTTCCCGTCCCGCACCACCCGCACCTGCGGCGGGAGTAGGTCCTCGAGTGCAGCGGCGGCGCGATCGGCTCGGTACTGCTGCGCGAACGCGAAGAGACCGTTGACCACCACCACGACCCCTATCGCCAGGGACAGAGCCGGCATGTCCGCCACCCACGCCAGGGCGGCCGCGACCCAGAGCATGAGAGCGAAGAAGTTCACCATCTGCGCGGCCAGCGCCAACAGGGGCGAGCGAGGCCGCGACGTGGGAAGCGCGTTCCGACCGTCGGCACGAAGCCGGTCCGCGGCCTCGCCGGAAGACAGCCCGGCCTCCGACGGGGCCGGGCTGTCGGACGACGAGGCGACTGGCATGAGACCCACCTCCGGAGAACACGCCGGTGGAACGTGGAACGGACCAGATGGTACGAGCTTGCGCGCCGAATCGGCTAGCCCCCTAGGGGGGAGCAGAATACCGCCTCTGAGGTCTGTCGGACCCCGGACGGTGGCGGTAGAATCGCCTACGTGGGCGTCACTCGTCCGGTGCGCCCTCCGGCGACACAGCGAGGAGCGCCGCCATGAAGGCAGTCGTGTTCGCGGGCTTCAAGACCTTCCCCCAATTCAAGGACGTCGACAGACCCACCCCCGGCCCGGGCGAGGTCCTGCTCAAGGTGGCCGGTTCGGGCGCCTGCCATTCCGATGTGGGCCTGTTCCATGAGTTCCCCGGCGACCCCACCGGCTTCCTCACCCCGCCGTTCACCCTGGGCCACGAGGTCTCCGGATGGATCGAGGAGCTCGGCCCCGGCGTCACCGGCCTGAACACGGGCGAGGCGTTCCTGGTCTACGGGCCGATCGGGTGCGGTCGGTGCAAGCCGTGTTCGCGGGGGCAGGACACCTACTGCCAGGACGTGCCGTCGGTGGGGTACCTGGCCACCGGGCTCGGCCGGGACGGCGGCATGGCCGAGTACATGACCACCAACGCGCGCAACCTCATCCCGCTGGGCGATGCCGACCCCGTCGCCGCCGCTCCCCTGGCGGACGCCGGCCTCACCCCGTACCACGCCATCAAGCGGGTGCTGCCGGACCTGACCACCCCGGGCGCGACCGCACTCTGCATCGGCCTGGGCGGCCTGGGTCTGGTGGCGGTGCAGATCATCCGGGCCATGACCGGGGCCACGGTGTACGCCACCGACACCAAGCCGGAGGCCGTCGCCGCCGCGGAGGCCGACGGGGCGATCGGCATCCCGAGCGAGGGCGCCGCCGAGACCCTCCGCGAGCTCACCGGCGGCCGCGGCGTCACCGCGGTGTTCGACATCGTGGGCTCCTCCCCCACTCTGGAACTCGCCGCCTCGGTGGTGGCCCAGCAGGGCTCGGTCACGGTGGTCGGCCTGGCCGGCGCCGACTTCCCCTGGAACGTCTTCCGCCTGCCCTACGAGGTCAACTTCTCCTCCACCTACTGGGGCACCCTCGAGGACCTCCACGAGGTGGTGGACCTGTACCGGGCCGGCAAGATCAACCCGGAGGTCCACGTGTATCCCCTGGACCAGGCCCTGGAGGTGTACCAGAAGCTCGTCGACGGCCGGGTCAGCGGACGCGCGGTGATCGCCCCCCATGGCGGATAGCGAGAACCGCACCGGCCAGGATCACCCCGCGTCGGCGTTCTCGGGGTTGACCACTGTGTCCAGGTTGGATCCGCGCTCCCCGATGCCCGTGATGCTGGTCACGGTGGCCACTCCCGCACCGAGCAGCGCCGCGTCGGTGTGGGCCTCGTGCTCCTCCGGCGTGTCGGCCAGGATGAGATGGACGTGGTTACTGCCGGCCTCGACCATGGTGGTGTGGACGATGCCGAAAGGCGCCAACGGGGCGCTGGTGATCGTGAGCCCGTCAGCGCGCGGGGTGTTGGGGACATTGACATTCAGCACCGTGCCGCTGGAGCTCGCCAAGAGCGCCGGGAGGACCCGCGAGGTCACTGCCGCTGCGCTCGACCAGTGCGCTGCGGCGTCCGTGTGATCGGTCGCCAACGACACCGCCAGGCCGCGGGCGCCGTTGAGGCCACCGGTCAGTGCGGCCCCCACGGTGCCGGAGTGCAGAATCGCCCTGCCCACGTTGGCACCGCGGTTGATGCCGGACAGGACGAGATCCGGCGGCCCGTCACTGAACGCACGATGCGCTGCGAGCAACACGATCAGCGCCGGCGCGGCGTACACGGCGAACGCCGGCACCTCCATTCCCGGAAGCGTGCGACGCTCCACGCGGATGCTGCCCTGCCCACCTGCGGCGGTGACGGCGGAAGCCTCGGTGGCGGTGATGGACGCACTGCTGCCGCTGGCTTCTTCCACCGGCGCCGCCACCACCACATCCAGCCCGCTTGCGCGTGCCGCTCCGGCCAATGCCAACAGGCCCGGAGAGTCCAGACCGTCGTCATTGGTGACCAACGCGAGCAGGGTCCGTCACCCCCTTCGGATGAAGTCGGAAAGCTGGGCGGGCGTGATCCGCACCTCCGGAGGCCGTTGCCAGTCATAGGGACTGATCTGCACGAATTCGCTGAATCTCCTGATGGTGGACAACTCGCCGGTGCCCAGACCGTGTCGCGTGACGTTCAACGCTCCGGCCGCCGCCCCCAGTGACACCGCCTCCTCGATCCCCGAACCCCGGGCAAGAACCGCTGCGGTCGCGGCGGTGAAGCTGTCGCCAGCGCCCGTCGAGTCCTCGACCTGCATGGCCGGCGCGACGACCTCGCGGACTCCCTCGTCGTCGAGGAGGAGCAAACCCTTCTCGGCGCGGGTCACGATCACCGTCTCCGCGCCCGCACTGCGGATCGCGTGCATCGCCGAGACGATCTCCCGCACGTCGACCGAGGAGATCCTGCCATCCGCCAGCAACTCCTCGTGGCTGACCTTGACGACGTCCACCCCACCCTGGAGGGCGGAATCGAGCCGCTCCCCGATGAGGTCGACCATCACTCTGCACCGGCAGGTGCGCAGGTCCGCCGCGAGCCGTCGGTAGACGTCGGCAGGTACGACGCCCCCGCCGGCGGGACCGCTGAGAAGCACCACATCCGAGCCGATGGCTTCACGGAGTGTCAGGCCGTACAACCTGTCGAGGTCGTGGCGCGACAACGAATCACCCTTGGTGTCGGCGACGACCCGCCGACTGCCCTGCCGACGGTCGTGGATGTATGCGGCGCCGTAGCCTTCCTTCCGTTCCACCGCGACCAGACGAAAACCTTCGTCCCGGATGAGATGCTGCAGCACTGTCCCGGTCTCTCCGGCGAACCCCGCGCACAGGGTCACCTCCGTGCCCAGAGCGCGCACCATCCGGGCCTGCCACACGCCCTGCCCACCCGGGTGCAGGTGAATCGCCACGTCACCGTCGTGGTCTTCCACCGTGATCGTCAGTACGGGTGACGGCGCGAAGATCACGACGTGCCCCACCCGGCCGCTCACGCCGCGAGGTCCCGCTTCGTCTGGGTCCACAACGTCACCTCACATCCGAAGACCGGCAGCGCCATCGACGTCGCGGCCCTCGCGGAGCGGACGTCTGTTCACCCGCGTGAGTCTCCGGATCGTCGAATGCCGGCGTCATCACCCGGGTTGGCCTAATGCCCTGGCCTTGAGCGCCTCGTACTCCTGTGGAGAAATGGTCCCCTGATCGAGAAGAGCGCGGGCCTTGGTGATCTCGTCGGCAGGGCTTGTCGAATGCGAGATCTTCCGAATGTAGTCGTCGAAATTGCGCTGGTCGCGATTCAGCCTCAGTTCTGCACGTTCCTGCATACCGGGGCCCCGGGCGATGAGATACACCAGGACCGTCAGGAACGGCACGAACACGAGGCAGAACACCCAGACCGCCTTCCACCAGCCGCTGAGCTGGTGATCGCTGAAAAGGTCTGCGATCACCGAGAACAATGCGAACAGATAGGCGACCAGCGCGAAGATCCAGAAGACTGACCAGAGCACGCTCCAGAAACCGTAGTCGTCGAACATCGTGACTCCCTCGGATAGTGTCCTCAACGAGGTAATCAAATTGTCGTGGCGCTGTCTATGCCCTCTGCCGGATAACCGGCTCTTCCGTGGGTGTCGGCGCCGATATCCGGCCCTTCCGGTTTTAGAGTGCATTGATCCGGTCCTGAAGCTGTCCGGAGTGGATCAGTGACCGCAAGATGTAGTGCTTGAGGTTCCGGAAGCCCAGGGCGATTCCGCGGAGGTGCTCGAGGCGTCCGTTGATGGCTTCGACGGGGCCGTTGGAAGCGCCCACGTCGAAGTAGGCCAGGATCTCCCGATGCCGCTTCCACAGCGAACGGCCGAGCTGCGCGAGCTCGGGGAGTTCGGCGGGTACACCGGCCCGGATCGACTTGAGGAGCTTGTACATAGCGATCTTGCCCTCCCGCTTGCCCGAGGCTTCGTAAGCAGTGATGAGTCGCTGGTAGACGCCGTAGGTGACCTCCACCGCCGCGTGCGCGTCATGGGCGGTGAACGCTTGGAACAGGCGCATCTTCTGCTTGTCGGTCAGCAGTTCAGCGCGGGTTCGCAGGGTGCGGCGGATGCCGTACAGCGGGTCGCCCGTGCGGCCCCGGTGCCCGGTGGTGGCCTGCTGGATGCGTTGGCGGCACACGGTGAGCTTGTCGGCGGCCAGGTGCACGACGTGGAACGGGTCCATCACCGTCCGGGCAGCGGGCACCGCGCTGGCGGCGGCGGTGTGGTAGCCGGCGAACCCGTCCATCGTGACAACCTTGACCCGGTCTCGAAACACCTGGTCACGGGCGTCCAGCCACTCGGTGAGGACCTTCGCCGAACGGCCCGGGACCATGTCCAACAGGCGAGACGGGCCGGTGCCGTCCACGACCGGGGTCAGGTCGACCAGGACGGTGACGAACGCACTGCTGCCGTCGCCGCGCACGTGCTTCCATTTGTGCTCATCGACACCGAGAACGCGGACTCCGTCGAAGTGTCCGGGCTGCTCGTAGACCATCGTGCGAACCTCCGAGACCGCCAGGTCATTGACCAGGTCCCACCCCAGCCCGAGGGCCTTGGCCACGGCGGACACGCTGGTGCGGTCGATCGCCAGACGCTGCAGGATCCAGCGGCTGCAGCGGCGGGTGGTCTTGGCCCGCGGCTCGGCCAACGCCGGCATCCGCTGCTGGAAGATCCTCGTAGCGCACTCGGTGTTGTCGCAGGTGAAGCGCGGTACCCGCACGTGCAGTCTGGTGGGATGCCCGACGATCGGTAGATCCGTGACCTTCCGCTGGACGTGGTCCCGCAAACGGCCCGCCATCCCGCACTCGGCGCAGATCGGGTCGAGTGTGACCGGGGCGCAGAACAGGTGCGTGAGCTCGTCAGCCACAGCGGCGTCGGTGATGGTCACCCCGAGCTCGACGGTGCGGCAGATGGTGTCGGCGAGCAGGCTGGCGGTAGCGTTCAAAGCGGGTCCTGGGGATGCGAAGTGCTGGTGTAGGAACTTGCATCTTCACACGCCCCAGGACCCCTACATCTTGTGCCTCACCGCATCACCGCAGCATCCCCGCTACGCACTCCGGATCCGGAAGAGCCCGATATCCGCGGTCGTCATCCCACCGACCAGAGTTCGGAACGCTGATGGATTCGCGTCCCGGGGCGTCGTTCACCGAGAGGGGACACACCCGGTGGCCGCCTCCAGGCACGAGGAGCGCGGCCACCGCGTGGTCGTTCGAGGGGTCCTTCTCCGACCCACTCGACGAGAACCGGCGCGGTGACCGCTCCTCATGGAGTCGACAGCCGGTCGAGCCAGGGTCAGCCCAGGGCCACCGCCATCTCGTTGGGAGCCTCGGGGAGCTGGCCCGAGGCGACGACCTCACCGTTCGTGAGGTCCACGGCGTACACGGTGTTCGCGGCGGGCTCGCTCACATAGGCGATGTCCCCGTTCACCACGATGCCGGGGTGCGGGTCCTGCCACTCCGCCGGGCCCTCCCAGGAACCGATCACGTCGTAGCTCTCGGAGATCTCGCCGGTGGCCGGGTCGATCACGTGGATGGCACCGTCGGTGCCCAGGAGGTAGGCCTTGTCGTCCGGCCCGCGCACCACGCCGCGCCAGGTGTACCCGACGTCCTCCGGCAGGTCCACGACCTCGAGGGTGCGGGCCTCGGTGTCGATCAGCGCGATCTTGTTGAGCAGGACGCCCTCGGCGTCCGGGTCGTCCTTGTAGTCACCGACGACGAGGGGGCTGTCCTCGGACACGTAGGCGTTGCCCATGCGGCCGTACTCGTCGGGCGCGGTGAGCTTCTCGAACGCGCCGTCCTTGTAGATCAGGGCACCGTCCTCGCACCCGAAGATCACCGTCTCGTCGGCGGCGGTGCCCTCGCCGTGAATCGCGGGGCACTCCTCGTTGCGGGCGATCTCCTCGCCGTCTGCGTCGACGGCGAAGGCGCCCGTGCGGCCCTCGTCGTCTCCGATGGTCGAGAGGAAGGTGCCGTCGCTCAGCACGATCGAGACGCCGTGGTGCGCCTGGTCGCCGGGGATGGTCTCGAAATCGGGCAGGTCGGCGTCGTCGCCGGCGAATGCGTCGGTATCGAAGACGAAGGTGTCGCTGGTGCCGTCGTCGTACAGCACGGTCTTGCCCGCGTGCCGGACGACGTGCGCCGGGGTCTCGGCCTCGATCACCAGGTCGGTGAGCTCCGGCGCCGAGGTGTCGAGCACCTGGAACCCGTCGGAGGTGGTGACCAGGACGGTCCGACCGTCACCGAACGCGTTCAGGCGGGTGAACTCCTCGGTCTCGAACTCCTCGATGATCTCGAGGGTCTCGCCGTCGAGGACCGCGACGCCGTTCTCGTACGCCACCGCGAGTCGGTTCTCCGAAGACCCCTCATGTGCTGCCGAGGTCGTGGTGGCGGTGGCGTTCTGCGCCTCGGCGTCGTCTGCGTCGGCGTCGCCACCACCGTTGCCACATGCGGTGGCGAGCAGAGCCGCTGTCGCGAGCACCGCGACCGCTCCTGCGCCGCGGGTGTGTCGTGTTCTCATTCCTCGTCCTTCTTTCACTAGGTGGTCAGGCGGAGAGCCCGTCGACGATGCGCTCGGTGTTCGCGCGCATCATCTCCAGGTAGCTGGGGGCGCCCTGTCCCGTTTCGGTGAGCGACTCGGTGAACAACTCGATCACCCTGATGTCGATACCGGCTTCGCTCGCGAGCACCTGCACCAGCCGATCCGGCTGGGAGGACTCGGCGAAGATCGCGGGGACGCCGGCCTCGGTGATCGCCGAGGCGAGCCCGTCGAGGTCGGAGGCGCTGGGGGAGGCGAGGGTGGTCCCGCCGGGGATGGCCGCGCCGAGGACGCGGAAGTCGAAACGCTCGGTGAGGTAGCCGAAGACGTGGTGGTTGGTCACCAGCGCGCGTCTGTCGGCGGGGAGGGTGGCGAACGCGGCGGTCATCTCGTCGTCGAGCTCGTCGAGTCGGTCCCGGTACCGGGCGGCACCCGCCTCGACGGCGGCCCTGTCGATCCCCTCCACGTCGAGAAGCTCGGTCTCCAGTGCGTCGACGACGTCGACCATGCGGGCCGGGTCGGTCCAGAAGTGCGGGTCGGCGGTGCCGCCGGCGTCCTCGTCCGAGTAGTCGATGACCTCGATCTGGTCCCCCGCGACGAACATCGGCACCCCGGTGTCCGCGACCCGGTCGAGATGCTGTTGGAGCCCTTCCTCGAGACCCAGTCCGTTAGACACCACCAGGTCGGCGCGATCCATGAGGCTCGCCTCCTGAGCGGAGATCTCGAACGAGTGCGGGTCGGCGTTGGGCTTCATCAGGGTCGTGACGTCGGCCGCGTCCCCCACCACGTTCTCGACCACGTCGCCGAGGATGTTGGTCGTCACGACGACGGTGGGGTGGTCGCCCGCGTCGCCGTCCACGATCGCGCACCCCGACAGGGCCAGTCCCGCTGCGACGAGCACGGCGGACAGCACCGGACGCCGCCTCATCGTCCGGTCTCCGCCACGAAGTCGGGGGTGGTGGGTGTCCCCAGGCTCCGGGCGACGCGCGCGTCGCCCCGGTAGTCGATCTCGTGGACGACCCCTGCGAGGGGGTCGTTGACATACGCCCGCTCGCGGTCGACCGTGAGCTCGATCCCGGAGGCGGTCTCCGGATTCGCGACCGACCCTGCCAGCAGTGCCTCGGTCACCGCGATCTCCGTGCCGGCCTCTCCGTCGAAGACGCGGATCCGGCCCTCCCGGTCCACCCCCACCACGTGGGAGTCGTCGTCACTCGCGGCGGACACCTGCAGCAACGGCTGATCCGTCGGCACCAGGCGCCACTGCCGCGACCGGGTGTCCAAGAGCCAGAATCCCTCGTCCCCGGCGAGCGCGGCCACCACCGGTCGTCCCTTGCGGCCACGGAATTCCGTCGCGCGCGGCGCCTCGGTGCCCTCCGGGAAGGCGATCGATTCGAACCGAGGTCCGCCGTCCTCGTAGGTGGCCAGGACGGCCCCGTCCGCACAGCCCACGACCACACCGATGCGCGTGGTCACGGCGCCCTGTGCGTCCGCGCAGGGCGCCGTCGCACCGTCCACCGGAGCGCCGTCGGCTCCGTGGAACTCCACCCCGGACACCGCTGCCGACTCGTCGACGATGGTCACGAGCGCGCCACTGCCGAGGGGGGCGACCAGTCCCTCGTGCGGTTCGGACTCGAGACGGAAGACCTCCTCGACCCGCCCCTTGGACAGGGCCTCGTTGCTCAGCAGGACCGCCTCTCCCGACTCCGGGAAGAAGATCCCGGTACCCCCCGTGGTGGCGTTACCTGAGGTCGTCACGACCGCGGGGCCGTCCCCCATCACGGCTCCGAGCATGCTCGGGGAGGTGCGGTAGTAGTGGAAGTGGTCGACGTGGTCCCACGTCCACACGCCGCTGTCGACTATCTCCACACCGGATTCTGTGTCCGCGAACAGGTACCGGCCGTCCGAGGTGACCGCCGACGGGGGCTCGATGGTGCCCGGCTCGGTCGACGTCCCGTCGAGCAGGTTGAGCATGCCGACCGCCCCGGTGCGGTCGATGCTCACCAGGTGCAGCTGGGGCTCGGCCACCTCCTCGGCGCCTTCGACGTCGCCGTGACCACTGCCGGAGTCCTCCTGGGACCCCTGCGCGGCAGTGGTGGTGGTCCCGTCCGCCGCGGTATCCGGGCCGCCCGTGTCGGTCGGGCCGCCCGCGCACCCCGCGAGCGCGAGGGCGACGACGGCAGCGACTATGCCGGCAGGGAATGCACCAGGACGGACGACGGTGGAACTCGATCTGAGGGTGTGCATTCTCTGCTTTCTCGATGGGTTTCGCGGGGTGTCACCGTGCGGATGCGTCCGCCGCGCCCACGGCGTCCGATGGCCCTGTGGCGGGGTGATGGCCGATGGCGCGGACGAGCAGGATCCGGCGGGCGGAGTGCACGGCCGCCGAGACGCCCGCCAGCGCGATCGCGGAGAACGCGATGGAGGAGCCGGCGGCCGTTCCCGCATGCCAGGACGCGAGTAGACCGATCACCACGGCGGCACCACCGAACGCCGCGGCGAGCACCATCGTCGAGGGAATGCGTCTGGTCCAGCGGTTCGCGGCGACGACCGGGGCGAGCAGCAACGCCACCACCAGCAGGGTTCCGACGGCCTGGTACGAGGCCACCACGGCGAGGGTCACCAGTCCCACGAGCGCCACCTGCGCGACCCTCGGCCGCAGCCCCAGGGTCTGGGCGACGCGGGGGTCGAAGGCCACGGCGACGAACGCGCGGTGGAAGCGGGCCGCCACCGCCAGGGTCACCACCAGCGCGAGGGCCAGGGTGACGAGTTCGGGACCGCGGATGGCCAGGATGTCGCCGAAGAGGATGGCGGTGGCGTCCGTGGCGAAGCTGCCGGAGTGGGAGACGATGATCACCCCGACCGACAGCATCGTGACGAACAGCAGCCCGATGGTGGTGTCGTAGGACAACCGGCCGCGCCTCTGCAACGCCCCGATCCCCGCGCTCATGGCCACCGCACTGACCGCGCCGCCGACCATCGCCGGAAAGCCGAGCACGGTGGCCAATGCCACTCCGGGGAGCATCCCGTGCCCGATCGCCTCGCCGAAGAACGCCATTCCCCGGATGACGACCCAGGTGCCGACCACTCCACAGATCGCCGCAACGAGCAGGCCGCCGACGAGAGCTCGGGCGACGAACGCGGTGCTGAACGGATCGAGGATCAGGGACACGAGGCCGTACACTATCTGTAACGACATTCGTTATCAACAAGGAGTGCAGACCATGCCCCTCTCGGGTCCGGCCCTCAGCGCCCACGGGTTGTGTTACGGCTATGAGGGCCGTGAAGTGCTCCACGACGCGGCGGTGGAGATGGCGTACGGGACCGTCACCGCTTTCGCCGGGCCGAACGGATCCGGCAAGTCCACTCTCGTGGAGCTCCTCGCCGGCGTCCGCGTTCCCCTCCGCGGCGAGGTGCGTCGGCGGGGCACCGTCTCACTCGTCGTCCAGCGACCCGCTGCGCCGGAGGCCCTCCCCCTCACGGTCCGGGACACCGTCTCCATGGGGACGTGGGGGCGACGGATCGGTAGGCGGGAGGCCCGCGAGGTCGTGGCCGAGATGATCGGGGCGGTCGGCCTGGACGGCCTCGAGTCCCGCTCCCTGACGGAGCTGTCCGGAGGTCAGCGACAGCGCGCCCTCCTCGCCCAGGCGTTGGCGAGTCGCGCCGACATCGTGTTGATGGACGAACCCGATGCCGGACTGGATTCCGCCAGCCGGCGGCACGTCCACGAGTTGCTCACCGATCAGGCCCGTCGACGGGGCGTCGCCGTGGGCTGTGCGTCACATGACGAGCGGTTCGTCGCCACCGCCGATCACGTGGTGAGGTTGGAGGCCGGTCACGTGACGAGCTGCGCCACGTACACCCCCGACACCGCGAGCGCCGCCACGCCGAGTCCGGTGCGCAGCCCGAGCTCCGGGATGCGCGGTTGCAGCAGCACTCCCAGGTAGCCGCCGATCAGACCGCCCAGTCCGCAGACGATGCCGACTCCCCACGCCGGTGCGACCGGATCGGTCGAGAACCGTGCGAGCACGGTGAACACCACCGCGCCGACCACCGAGGTGATCCAGGTGGTGGCCAGGGCCGCGGGTGCGACGACCCCCACGGCCAGGCCCCCGGCGACCAGCAGGGGCGAGAGGATCGAACCCCCGCCGATGCCGTAGACGCCGCCGACGACCCCGACCACGAACGCGGCCGTACGCTGGCGCCTGCTGATCCACGCCGCCACCCGGCCGGGGCTCGTCGGGGCACCACCCGGGCGGCGGGGCCGCACCAGCGAGTATCCGATCGGGGCGAGCAGGGCCACGGCCAGGAGCCGCGCGACATCCTCACCGGGAGCCAGGAACACCCGGACCCCCGCCCCGAGAACGACGCCGGGGACGGTGCCGGCGAGCAGGCGCACCATCAGCTCCCGCGAGCCCGTGAACGACCCGCGCCGGTGGAATTTCCACAGGGCTCCGGGCGCGGAGACGATGTTGTAGAGGAGGTTGGTGGGCGTCACCTGCGGGCTCGAGACCGACAGGAGCTGGAGCTGCACCGGCAGCAGGAACACCGCGCCGGAGACGCCGACCGGGGTGGTCAGGGTCGCTATCACCAGGCCGGCGACGAAGGCGACCAGCAGGTCTGCCACGTGGTGGGTCAACCCCGGACGTGCACGACGTCCCGCACCGGGGCCGCCGCCGGCTCCCGCAGCACGTCGGCACCCGGGTGGGCGCGGACCCACACCCGGTCCCCGGCTCCGATCCCGGTCGCGGTGGCCTCGGTGCGGGTGAGCTGCCCGTGGACCCGCTCCGCGCCGGGCGCGTCGTCGAGCTCCACCTCGTAGCGGATCTCGAACCCGACCCGCCTCCAGCGGACGACCCGCCCGGGCACGCCACCGGACTCGGGGCCGCGGGACACCAGCACGTCATGCGGACGCAGGAGGACCCCTCCCAGCCTGGTGACGGGACCCAGGAAACCGAAGACGAACTCGTTGGCCGGGTGGTCGTACAGCTGTTCCGGAGTGCCGATCTGCTCGACCCGACCGTGGTTGATCACCACGATGGTGTCAGCCACTTCGAGGGCCTCCTCCTGATCGTGGGTGACGAACACCGAGGTGACGTGTACCTCGTCGTGGAGCCGGCGCAGCCAGTCGCGCAGTTCTTTGCGGACCTTGGCGTCCAGCGCCCCGAACGGTTCGTCGAGCAGCAGGACACTGGGTTCGATCGCCAGTGCCCGGGCCAACGCCATCCTCTGGCGTTGTCCGCCGGAGAGCTGGGCCGGGAGCCGGTCGCCGAACTGGGCGAGCTGGACCAGGTGCAGCAACTCGTCGACGCGCCGCCGGATCTCCGGCTTCGGGACCTTGCGGATCTCCAGCCCGAAGGCCACGTTCCTGGCCACCGTCAGGTGCTTGAAGGCGGCGTAGTGCTGGAACACGAAGCCGACGTTCCGCTTCTGTGCCGGCACGTGGGTGGTGTCTCGGCCGTCGATCTCGACCGTGCCACGGTCCGCGTTCTCCAGACCGCCGAGGATCTGCAGCAGCGTGGTCTTGCCCGAGCCGGATGGTCCGAGCAACGCGGTGAGCCCGCCGGAGGGTACGGAGAGGGTGACGTCGTCGAGTGCGACGAAGTCCCCGTACCGCTTGCTGACGCCTGAGATCTCAATCCCCACTGGGGCCCTCTTTCGGTCGAAGGATCATGACGATCACCAGTGCCGCCACGGCGATGAGTGCGAGCAGGAAGCCGATGGCGTACGAGCTTCCCGTGTCGAAGCCCTGGTGGAGCCGCTGCACGGCGATCGTCGCCGTTTCGGTGCGGTTGACGATGCCGCCGGAGACGATCAGCACCGCGCCGAACTCCCCGATCGCGCGGGCGAAGGTGAGCACCACGCCGTACGCGACGGCCCACTTGATCGCCGGCAGGGTTATCCGCCACAGGACCTGCCGCCCCGAGGCCCCCAGGCTGCGCGCGGCGGTCTCCTGGTCGTCGCCGATCTCCCGGAGTACGGGCACCACGGCGCGCAGGACGAGTGGCAGGGAGACGAAGGTGACGGCCAGGACGATGCCGGTGTAGGAGAAGACCACCGAGATGCCGATCTCGGCCAGCGGTCGGCCGAGCCACCCGTGCGCGGGACCGTAGGCCAACAGCAACGCCAGGCCCACGATGATCGGCGAGACGGACACCGGCAGGTCCATGAAGGAGCTCAGCAGTCGCTTCCCGGGGAACTCGTGACGCACCAGCAGGATCCCCAGGGTGATCCCGAAGACCGTGTTGAGCGCCACCGCCCACAGTGCACTGGACAGGGTGATGAGCAGGGCGTGCTGCACGGAGGGATTCTGCAGCGCGGAGACCAGGTGGTTGGAGCCGTCGAAGAAGGTCCGCTGGACGATCATCAGCAGCGGCCAGCCGACCAGGAGGAAGAGATAGGTGACGACGACGGCGAGGCGGACACCCGCCCACGGCGACACCGGCCGGAGCCGACGAACGGGCACAGCGGTCGGGTCGTCGATGCCCGCGGTCGGGGTGGACGGTCTCTGATCGGTCCGCTCAGCCATGGCGCGCCACCCTCCGTGAGATGACATCGAGGATCGCGATGGCCAGGAGCGCCACAGCGAGCAGGACCACCGCGACAGTGGCGGCGGCGGCCACGTTGTCTATCTCGATGTAGCTCTGGATGCGGATCGGCGCGCCCTCGGAGATGTTGGGTCGGTTACCGGTGAACAGCACCAACGCTCCGAACTCCCCGACCCCCCGCGCGAAGGACAGGGTGGCCCCGGCGGCGATGGCCGGCGTCAGGGTGGGCAGGACGATGCGACGGAACGTCTCGGCCCGGGACGCACCGAGGGACCGGGCGGCCTGCTCCACCTGCGGGTCGAGCTCGAGCAGGACCGGCTCCACGGTGCGCACCACGAAGGGCAGAGTCACGAACAACACCGCCAGGAAGACCGAGTACGGGGTCCCCGCGATGGTCAGGCCCAGCGGACTGTTCGGCCCGTAGAGGCTCAACAGCACCAACCCGGCGACCAGGGAGGGCAGGGCGAAGGGGATGTCGATCACCAACTCGATCACCCGCTTGCCGGGGAACCTGTCGCGGACCAGGACCCAGGCGATCAAGGTGCCCACCACCATGTTGACCCCCGTCGCTGCGAGTGCGGAGAACAGGGTCAGGCGGATGGCGTTGGCGGTCTGGACGTTGGTCAGGGTGCTCCGGAAGGTCTCCCAACCCCCCTCAGCGGCGGAGATCACGACCAGGGCCAGCGGGATGAGCACCAGCAGGCTGAACCACAGCACCGACACGCCCAGCGCGACGCCGACCGGTCGGGTGAGGGTGGTGCGCGCGGCGCGCCACCGCCTCCGGGGGGCAGACCCCGGAGGCGGTGGCGCCGGAGTGGTCGTCGGTGTGAGGACGGTGGCCATCGTCAGTTCAGACCGGAACTCTGGATGATCCGGGTGATGATCCCGTCGTCGTCGAAGTAGGTGTCGACGACCTGCGTCCACCCGTCGAAGTCACCATCGACCGTGTAGAGCTCGGTGATCTCCGGGAACGGGTCCGCGGGATCCGTCGCGCCGTCGACCTGACCGATCTCCACCTGGTCCGCCAGGTGACGCAGGGGACGGAAACCGTACTGCGCGTAGATCGCCTGACCCTCCGGGCTCAGGGCGTAATCCAGGAACGCCTGCGCGGTCCCCGGCGCGGAGACGGTGACGGCCGCCGGGTTCTCGATGAGAAGGTTTCGGTCCGGGACGATGTACTCGTACTCCTCACCCTGCTGTCTGCCGAGGATCGCCTCGTTCTCATACGAGATCAGGACGTCTCCGGTGCCGTCGAGGAACGCCGTGGTGGCATCGCGGCCCGAACCGGGGAACGCGGCGACGTTGCCGATCACGGACTCGACGAACTTCGCGGCCTCCTCCTCCGTCCCGCCCTTCTGCAGTACCGACGCCCACGCCGCGAGAATGTTCCACCGCGCGGCACCCGAGGATCCGGGGTTGGGGGTGACGATCTCGACGTCCTCGCGGGCCAGGTCCTCCCAGTCGGTGATGTTCTTCGGGTTGCCCTCGCGCACCACCAGCACCACGACGGAGTCGGTGAGGAATCCGTTGTGTGGCCCGGAGTTCCATTCCTGGTCGACCAGCCCGGCGTCGACGAGCCGGGTGACATCGGGTTCCACGGA
This sequence comes from Dietzia sp. JS16-p6b, assembly GCF_003052165.1. Taxonomy (NCBI): domain Bacteria; kingdom Bacillati; phylum Actinomycetota; class Actinomycetes; order Mycobacteriales; family Dietziaceae; genus Dietzia; species Dietzia sp. JS16-p6b. The sequence continues at coordinate 3,523,023 of NZ_CP024869.1, forward strand.
GAAGTGGACGACGTCGGCGGGCTGGCCGTTGGCCACGGCCCGCGACTGGTCGCCCGATGCGCCGTAGGAGGTGAGCCAGGAGACCCCCTCGCCGTCCGGGGTCTCGGCGAACGCCTCCTGCACCGCGGCGTTGCCCTCCGCGGGCACGGCGAAGCCGACGATCGAGAGTTCGTCCCCCGACGCCGTCCCCCCACAGCCTGCGACGAGCGCGGCGGTCAACCCCACGCCCAGGAAGCCGATACCCAGCCTCGAGAGGGTTCGTCTGTTGCTCATGTCGTGTCCACTTTCGCCGGTGTTGCCGGTCGGCAACAGAAGAGAAAGCTAACGACTCTGCGCGCGAAGGCTGAACTGTTTTGTTCACCGTGACTCAAACCGTGCGAGCGGGAGCCACAGGTGGCGCGCGTGGGCCCGGGCCGGTCCGGTTACCCTCGTGAGCATGTCGAACCCTCGGTGGGACCGGGCGCGCGCGTCCGCGGCGCGGATCGCAGCGGGCGCCCGCGACATCAACAGACACCCTTCCACCGTCGAGGCGTTGCGCCGGATCCGGCGGGCCCTGCCCGGCGACTCGGGTTTCGGGGATCCGCTCTCGGCCGCGGGCCGGGACAGCGCGGGCACGATCGCCCGCGTGGCCGGCAGTCTGTTCGACGAGCAACCCACCGCGTCGCGGGAGTTGTCCCTGGGCGGGCTCCAGGTGTGGCACGCGCTGACCCAACGATCCGGCAGGAGCGGCAGCGGGAGCGAGGTGACCATCGTGTTCACCGACCTCGTGGGGTTTTCCAACTGGGCCATGCGGGCGGGGGACGAGGATGCTCTACGCCTGTTGAGAGAGGTCGCGTCTGCCACCGAGCCGCAGGTGAAAGCCCACCGCGGGCACGTGGTCAAGCGCCTCGGGGACGGGCTCATGGCCGTGTTCCCGTCCCCACAGCTGGCCTTCGACGCGGTCGTGGCCTGCTCCGAAGGGCTCGACCCGGTGGAGGTCGCCGGGATGCGGCCCCGCATCCGGGCCGGCATCCACACCGGCACCCCACGTCTGATCGGTGGCGACTACCTCGGCGTGGACGTCAACATCGCCGCCAGGCTGGCCGAGAAGGCGGGTGCCGACGAGATCCTGGTCAGCGAGACCACCCTCCCCGGGCTGGACGAGTCCAGGGTGTCGGCGCGCCGCAAGCGGAGTTTCCCGCTCGCCCGGGCCAAGGGGATCCCCGACGAGGTCGCCGTCTACACCGCGGTCCCGCGCCAACGTTGAGCCCCCGCTCCCGAGCCACCGCTATCCGGCTGATCCGGGCCACCTTCCGGTGATCAACTCGGTCATCTCGGTCACCCAGGTGTCGTCGAGTGCGGCGTCCCGGCGCACGAGGATGCGGAAGATCGCGGTGCCGGCCACCACCTCGGCCAGCATGGGCAGCTGATCACCACCGCGGCGCCCCTGTCCGAACCGCGACTCGAACGCGGTCAGGTTCCCGGCCAGCCGGGCGATCATCTGGCCGTGGAGCTCGGGGTCGGCGACGGTGTCGGCGATCAGACCCGGTAGCGCGACCCGCACCTCGGGCCTGTCGAACAGGTCCCGGATCGTCTCGACGAGGACCCTGATGTCGTCGCGGAGATCACCGGAGCCGCCCGGCGCGGGTATCGCCTCCGCGTCCAGGACCGCCTCGTGGACGAGCTGCGCCTTGCCCGACCATCGCCGGTAGATGGACGCGGTGGTGGTTCCCGCGCGCGCGGCGATCGCCGAGAGCGACAGCGCGGGGTAGCCCGTCTCGCAGATCAGCTCCCTGGTGGCGGCGATGACGGCGGTGTCGATCCGGCTGTCGCGAGGGCGCCCGGCACCTGGGCGACCCCCGGCGGACTTGGCCGATTCCCCACCAACCGCGCGCGCGTCTGCTGTCATGAACCCACCATAGTTCCAATGCAGTGTGCATCGTATTGTAGGGAGAGCCCCGTGACCCTCAGCCCGCTCGACGAGTACCCGATCCACCAGACGCACGCGCCGGTGAACTGGCCGGCCACGTCCGACCGGAACTTCTACGATCGGTCCTACTTCAACGTGCTCGACCGCGAGGGCCGATTCATGGCGCTCACCGGCATCGGCTACTACCCGCGCCTGGGCGTCAAGGACGCCTACGTCGTGGTCCGCCGGGGTGATACGCAGACCGCGGTGCACCTCAGCGACGCGATCGACGACGACCGCCTCACGCCTCACGTCGGCGGGTACCGGCTCGAGGTGATCGAGCCACTCCGGGAACTGCGGCTCACACTGGAGCCGACCGAGGGCATCGCCGCCGACCTGACCTGGCGGGGACTGTTCCCCGCGGCCATGGAGGAACCGCACTCGATGCTCACCGACCGCCGGGTCACCCTCCAGGCCAGCCGCTTCGCGCAACTCGGCTCGTGGGACGGGTGGATCGAGGTCGACGGCGAGCGGCTCGAGGTCACGCACTCCTCCTCGGTGGCCGCCCGGGACCGCTCGTGGGGCATCCGTCCGGTGGGCGAACCCGAACCCGCCGGGCGGCCCGACACGGCGTTCCGCGGGATGTGGTGGCTCTATCTGCCCCTGGCGTTCGACGAGTACCAGTTGTTCCTCATCATCCAGGAGGACCCCGACGGTCACCGCAGCCTCTACGACTGCACACGGCGCTGGCGGGACGGCCGGGTGGAGCAGCTCGACGGCGTGCGCGTGGACGTGGACTACCGCGTCGGCACCCGGATCCCGACGGGCGTCCACGTCGAGTTCATGAACCGCGCGGGTGACCGGTTCCGACTCGACGTGGAGTCGAAGTTGTTCGCCCCCATCGCGTTCGGTTCCGGGTACGGCGGCGACTCCTCCTGGGCTCACGGCAGCTGGAAGGGCGAGGGCTTCACCGAGCGGGTGAGCTTCGACCTGACCGACCCCCAGGTGATGGCCGGGGCGGCGTTCAGCCTGATCGACCACGTCGGTCGCGCCGTGTGCACGGAGGCGGACGGATCGACCCACGAGGGCGCGGGACTGTTCGAGCACGGCGTGATCGGCCCCCACCACCCGTCGGGGTTCACCGACTGGACCGACGGTGCGGGCACGGGGTCGGGTCCGGACACCGACGCGGAGTCGGCCTCGCGGGACGGGACGCCGGCGTGAAGGTCATGACCGCGCTCTTCGGCCCCACGGACGCCGTCGACCGTTCGGCAGCGCTCAGGGAGGCCGGTGCGTCCGGGGTGTTCACCTTCGAGGGCCCGCACGACGTGTTCACCCCCCTGGTGCTTGCGTCCCAGGTCCGGGGCCTGGACGTGATGTCCAACGTCGCGATCGGCTTTCCCCGCAACCCCGTCCAGCTGGCCCACCAGGCCTACGACCTGCAGCTGCTCAGCGAGGGCCGGTTCGTCCTGGGGTTGGGTACGCAGGTGCGGGCGCAGATCGAGAAGCGCTACGGAACCGAGTTCGATCACCCCGTCGAGCGCATGACGGAACTGGTGGGGGCTCTGCGGGCCGTCTTCGCCACCTGGGAGACCGGTGAGCGCCTGGATTTCCGGGGGGAGTACTACCGCCACACCCTCATGACACCCACCTTCGTGCCCGGACCCAACCCGTACGGCCCGCCGCCCATCTACCTCGGCGCGCTCGGGCCCCGGCTGACCCGGGCCACCGCGCAGGTGGCCGACGGCCTCCTGGTGATGCCGTTCGGGTCCACGAAGTTCCTCCGTGAGTCGACGATGCCGGCCGTGCGCGCGGGACTCGCCGCCGCCGGTCGCCGTGAGGACGACTTCGAGGTGGTGCCCGAGGTGATCGTGTCCGTGGCCGCCGGACGGGACGACGACCACGTGTCCACCCGCCGGTTGCTGGCGTTCTACGGTTCCACCCCCGCGTACAAGCCGGTGCTCGACGCCCACGGCTGGGGCGATCTGCAGCCCGAGCTCAACGCCATGTCCAAACAGGGCCGATGGCAGGAGATGACGTCGTTGATCAGCGACGAGATCCTGCACACCATCGCCGCTTGCGGAACCCCGGCCGAGGTGGCCGCGCACATCCGCGACCGGGTGGACGGGGTGTCGGACCGGCTCTGCCTCTATCAGACCGGTCCCATCGCCACCGATGCGTTGGCCGAGATCGTCGACGCGCTGGGGGGCGGGCGATGACGCCGACGGTGGTCGAGTTCGACGAGGTCACTGACGACCGCTACGGCGGGAAGGCCGCGGGTCTGGCAGGACTCCGGCGTCTCGGCCTGGACGTCCCCCACGGTTTCGTCATCGCGGACGCGTCGGCGGACCTCGTCGTCGTCGACCTCTCCCGGTGGTTCGACCGCATGGCCGACGCCGGCGCGACGCCGGTGGCCGTGAGGTCCTCGGCGGCCGGAGAGGACGGCGGGGACCACTCGTTCGCCGGACAGTACGACACGGTGCTGGGCGTGGAGTCGGCAGAGGATTTCGCCGACGCGGTGCGCACGTGTGTGGCATCCGTCGGCTCGGGCCGCGCGTCGTCCTACCGCGCCGATCCGGCGACCGGCACCGGGTCCGTTCCGGCGGACACCAGCACGGCCACCGGCCCGCCGGCCATGCACCTGGTGGTCCAGCAGATGGTGGACGCACGCGCCGCCGGCGTGGTGTTCACCGCGGATCCCACCAGCGGCCGGCGCGACCTCATGGTCATCGACGCGGTTCCCGGCCTGGGTGAGGCGCTGGTCGACGGATCGGCGTCACCTGACCACCTGATCCTGGATTCCGCCGGCCGGGTGGCCCTCCGCGAGTACGACGACGAGGCGGTCTTGTCCCCCGAGGAGATCGCAGCGATCAGGTCGGGCGCCCAGCGCGCTGAGCAGCACTGGGGCCGATCGATGGACCTGGAGTGGGCGATCGACCGGGACGGCAGGCTCTGGTGGCTGCAGGCCAGGCCCGTCACCACGCTTCCCGCGGACCTCGCGGAGATGGACTCGCCGCTGGCCGGTGAGGACCACATCTATACGCGCTGCAACATCGGCGAGATGATGCCGGGGGCGTTCTGTCCCCTGACGGCGTCGGTCTCGGGGTTCGCGATCGACTACGCCATGCAGCAGATCCAGGTGGTGGCCCGCGCCCAACCGAGCTACGACCGACCCTGGCTCCAGGTGGGATACTTCTCCGGGCACATGTTCCTCAACCTCACCGAGGGGACGGCGCTGAGCTCGGGCATCGTGGGCAACTCGCTCGAGCAGTTCTCCACCTCGATCTGCGGGCGGGTGGTCGACGAGCTGGTCCCCAAGCCGCCCAAGCCGTTCCTGCGCCGGCTCACCAACACCATCCGCCTGTCCTCCCACGCGCTGTCCGCCGGACCCGCCATCCGCAGACTGCCGGGGCGGATCACTGACTGGCGGGTCCCGACCGACGACGACCCGCGGCGGGTGATGGAGCAGTTGGAGGCCGGGATCGAGCTCTACTGCGACGTCACGTTGACCCACGTGCGGTCCTCCTCACGCGCCGCGGTCGCCGCCAACATCCTCGAGAGCGTGCTGATCTCGCGAGCGGTCAAGGCCGGTCGGGGGGAGGACTCGGGCCGCACCGACGCGGCGCGGCTCATGGCCGGCGCCTCCGATGTGGAGAGCGCGGTCATGCTGGAGCAGCTGGACGCGGTGGTCCGCGCCCTCGCCGCCGATCCCGCAGCCGCCGCGGGCTTCCTCGCCACCGATCCCGGTGACGCCGTGACCCGCCTGCGGGCCTCGGACGGCGCGACGGGCGCGATGCTGCGTGAGTTCCTGGGCCGTCACGGTCACCGCGGATACCGCGAGCTGTGCATGCGCGACCCCTCCTGGGCCGACGATCCGGAGGGACTCGGGGCGATGATGCAGGTGATGGTGCGGTCGGCGCAGGCGGCGGGCGATCCGGCCGGCTCCGATCCGGACAGCTCCGAACCGGCGGGCTCCCCGCGATCCGCCCCTCCGATCCCGGTTCGCGCTCCGACCTCCGGGGGCGGATCGACCTCTGAGGGGCAGATTGTGAGCCCGGCAGCTGCAGGCGCGGCAGCGGCAGGCCCGACAGCGGCAGTCCCGGCAGCGGCAGGCGCGGACGTCCACGGGTCCGTCTCGCCCGTCATCCGCCTGCTCTCCCGGTTCGCGCAGGAGGGCGCGCGTGGGCGCGAGGAGACCAAGTCCGCGATGGCGCTGATGGCGCACGCGCTCAAGCGGGGGTACCGCCACCTCGGCGAGGTCCTGGCCGCCGCCGGACGACTGCCCGACGCGGACCTGGTGTTCTTCTTCGACCGTGCGGAGCTGGGCCGGATCGTCGGGCCGGGGGAGATCGGCGATCTCGTCCAGAGCGCCCTCGCGCGCCGGGAGGCACTGGCGTTCCAGGACGTGCTGGAGTTCCCCGACGTGTCGGTCGGTCGCCCGGTCCCGCTGATCGCCCGGCCCCCGCGTGAGGCCGCGGGCGGGGAGATCATCGGGCGACCCGCGAGCCGCGGATCGGTGGAGGGCGTGGTGCGCGTGGCCAGGTCCATCTTGGACGCCCGCGAGGTGCGGTCGGGCGAGATCCTGGTCGCACCCGTCACGGATGTGGGCTGGACTCCCTACTTCACGGTGATCGCCGCGCTGGTCACCGACATCGGCAGTTCGGTCTCCCACGGGGCCGTGGTGGCGCGCGAGTACGGGCTGCCCTGCGTGGTCAACACACTGGTCGCCACGCAGACGCTGCGGACCGGTGACCTCGTCCGGGTGGACGGCGACCGGGGGGTGGTGACGCGGTTGGACCGGAGCGCGGACGTCAGGTGAAGTAGTCCGGGCGGCTGACGTAGGTGTCGGTGACGAACATGACCCCCGAGGCCTCGTCGAGCAGGGACCGCAGTCCGACGAGCAGCGCATCGACACGGTGATCAGGGATGACGGTGATGAGCAGGGCGAGGGTCTCCTGCTCGTTGAACAGCAGTCCGCCCTCCCGGTATCCGTGGTGGCCCAGCCCGGACACCCCGGAAATGGTGGTGAAACCGGTCGCGCCGGAATGCTCGATGAGTCGTCGCACGTCGGGGGCGTCGGATCCCGGGACGATCACTTCGATCTTGGTCATCCTGGTGAGGTTGGCTCGGGTCATGGTCATTCTCCGATCTCGGTGGGATACGGGGTCCATCCACCGCGGGTGCGGTGGTGCCATCGGGGGGACTGGTCGTTCCGGGCCAGCAGGGTGATCCAGTGGTTGTCGACGAGGTCCCGAACCCCGGGGTTACGGGCCAGGATCGCGTCTATGCGCTCGTGCGGTGCGTGGACGAGGACCAGTAAACGCATGGGTTCATGCGCGAGGTGATCACCGACCGCCACGGACTGCCAGGGCAGACCGGTTCGCAGGTCGCCGCCGGGGCCGGTGACCACACCGATCCCGCCGACGACGTTGTGGGTGGTCTTGGTGCCGGCGCCGAAGGTCCGGGGGGCGACGGTGGAGAAGTAGTACTGGCAATTGATCCACTGTGCGACCACCACGGGCGCGGTGAGGATCGTCTCCAGCGCGCTCCCGGACGGGTCCTCGTCGGCGTTGTAGGAGTGCAGGAAGCATCGACGACGGAGGTCGACGCCCTCCGTGACCGCCCGCGGCCCGATGATGATCGCCGCGTTCCCGGCGAGGCCCCACTCGGGGTAGACCTGGGCCCAGTCCGCACCCCGCGCGTCGACGTGGCGCGCGGCCGCGCCCGGCTCCGGGCTCACGGGCGCCCCCGGAAGAAGAGCGGAGCGTTCGATCGCGAGGCGCTCGCCGGCCTCGGCCAGGTCCCCGACGAGCCGCTCCAGGTCGTCTCGGTGCGACTCGGGGATCTGGTGGCGATCCAGAACGACGACGTGGTCGGTGGTGGTGTCGTGCTCGGCGGCGACGAACCAGGTGTCGTCCGGGATGGCGATACCGCGACCGGACAGCGCATCGCGGACGCCCCGGTCGTTGAGGATGTCCACGGCCGCGCGGGCGTTGGGCCCGCCGGCGTTGCCGCCGCACGCCCCGCAGGTCAGCGCCGAATGGTAGGGGTTGTTCTCGGTGGACGCCCCGTGTCCGCAGAGCACCACCAGTCGCGCGAAATCGGTGGTCAGGCCCATGACTGACAGTGCCGTCTCAGCGATCTGCACCCGTTGGTCCAGGCTCAGTGAGCTCGCGGTGTCGATCACGGTGCGGGCGACGGGCGCGATCCGGGCGCGGACACGGGCGCGCCACCGCCGGACGTGGCGGGGTGCGATGGTCTTGGCGGCCGCGGCCGGCCCGTTGGCCCAGCCGAGGATCTCCGCGAGGACGAATGGTGCCGCCAGGTCCGCTTTGGCGGTGTGAACCGCGTCGGTGGTGGCCGTGAGCGAGTTCAGTCCGGCCAGGGTCCGCCGCGCCTCCCCCCGCGCGGTCGGTGCCGGTTGTTCGTACAAGTCGATCTGAGGCGTCACCAGCGCGGGAGCCGAGACGGTGGGGTCCCCCTTCGCCAGACCGTGGATGCGGCAGGCCACGGCGAAGAACCCCGCGAACCCGAATGTCCGGTACCCGCCCAGCCCCTCCAGATGCCGCCTGAGCCCCTCGGAGCGAGGATCGATGCACAGCACCAGTTGCGCCTCGGCGCGGTCGGACGTCGAGGACGGCGCGGGATCGCGCAACCGGGCCAGGAGGCCTCGCCGGTAATTCGTCTCGTAGGCGTCGAGCCAGACGAGGGGCCGGGACGCCACGGGCATGTGGTCGAGGATCCGCGCGACGTCCGCCTCCTCGTCTGCGTTGCGACCGATCGCGCCCAGGGCGCGGGCCGCGAGATGCGCCCGGTCCGACCTCGACGTCGCTCGCGGTGCGGGTGCCGGATCCAGATCGGGGACACCACGGGAGGCGTCGAGCAGATGGGCTTCGTAGCTGAGCCGCAGCGCGAGGTAGTCGACCAGGTCGATCCCGGAGCCGGGGGAGTTGCTACGCCACAGGACGTGCCCGGCCCAGCCCGGGAGCCGCGTCAGATGCGCCCGCAGGTAGGCGATCCGCTCGCCCCCGTACCCCACACCGAGCAGGTGCAACGCGGTCGTGACCGCATCGGCCGGGTCGGAGGGCAGCTCCCTGAGGTTCCGGCGGGCCACCGGTGGCAGGGTGGTGTCGCGGGCCGCGAGATCGGCCCAGGCCCGATAGAACCCGTGTTCGCGGCCGGGGAGAGACCAGGCGGCCTGCCCGGGGTCGAGAAAGGCCGAGCACCACTTGGCGGTGAGGGCGTCGATCGCCGCGGCCGTGTGCGGACAGGTGCGTTCGCTGCGGGTGAGCAGCCGCCGGGTCGGGGCCGGCGGGATCGAGCCATGGAGGAGGTCCGCTGTCAGTACCTCCGCAGGGGTCCGGACGCGGCCGGCGATCTCGACCGGTGCCGCACGGACCGCCTCGGGGACCTGGCGTTCGAGTGCTTCGAGGAGGTCGTGGCTGGTGATTCGACCGGCGGCGTGGGCGGCGCGGAACCTCGATTCACCGAGGGTCCCCTCGGCGCCGTAGAGATCCCCGGCCGCCACGAGCGCCTCATGGAAGGGCCGATGTTCCAGACCGCCGAGCGGGTTGACGGCGATGAAGCTGCCCAGCGGCCACACGGGGGTGAGCACGCGGGCGGCCACACTGATCTCGGCGCGGACCCGTGTGCGATCCACGGCCCTCTGATCGGCGGGCGTGGTCATGATTCTCCTCTCACGGCAGGAGCGAGCGTGCGGGCGGGAGCGGGGGGTTCGGCACCGGCGGGCCGGGGCGGGAGCGGCAACGGCCGCGGCCCCTGGTCACCGGCGCTCAGCGACGCCACGTAGATGTTCTTGCGTACGTCGGCCAGTCCCGGCACCGGTGCGAACCGCACGGCGGAGAGCAGTGCCATCGCGGCGAAGACCGGGACCAGGGTCCAACCGGCCAACGCGGCGGGGCCTGCGGCCTGCAGGGTGGGGTCGACGAAAGAGCTGAGTGCCTTCAACGCCCCCAGGTAAGCGACCATCACCGCGGCGAGGGCCAGGGTGAAGGTGACGACCGATCCCGGGCCGGTCGCGCGGCGGGTCCATCCCCACATCAGTCGTGTGCCCGTAGCCCAGGCGAAGGCCAGGATCACCGCGGTGCCCTGGTGGGCGATACCCAGTCCCGCCTGCCAGAGCCACAGTGCCGCCGCGAGAACCACCACGGGGACCACGACCGCTACCGCCGCGTACGCCCGGCGCGCCGAGGGTCGGAGGGCCGGTGCCGGCGGCGCGCTTCGGTCGGCGAGGTGATCGGCCACCGCGGACCCGGAGCCGAGGAAGAGCGTGGACTTGTACATCCCGTGGGCGAGCAGGTGGAACAACGCCGCGGAGTAGGCGCCGAGTGCGCAGGTCATCACCATGAATCCCATCTGTCCAACCGTGGAATAGGCCAGTGCGGACTTGAGGTCGGGCCTGGTCAACATGACGGCGGTGCCGTAGACGGCGGTGAGGGCTCCCGCGGCGAAGGCCAGGAGCATGGCGGTCACGGAGGAATCGATCATCGGATGCACCCGGATCATCAGCACCCCACCCCCGTTGACGATGCCTGCGTGCAACAGGGCCGAGAGGGGTGTCGGTGCGGCGACGGTGGCGGGCAGCCACCCCGACATCGGTATGAGCGCCGAGCGTGCGATAGCCGCCACGACGAGCATGACCGCCACCACCGCCCCCTCCGCTGAGGTCGTCGTGGGCAGATCGAGCGTGCGCAGATCCACGTTTCCCCAGTGCACCGTGGCCACGACCACTGCCGTCCACAGAGCGACGTCGCCGACGACGACCATGCGCGCCGTTCGGGCGACCGCCTGCGGCACCCAGGCGTCAGCGCGATACACCCACAACAGCCACCACAGCCCGAGACCGATGGCCGACCATGCCAGGGCCAGACCTATCAGGGTTGCCGACGTCACCATCGCCGCCGTGGCGGTGGTGATCGCCGCGGTCCCGCCGGCGAAGCGACCCGCCCGGGGATCGCCCCGCAGATACCGGCGGGAGAAGGCCTGCACCACGGCGCTCACCCCGAGCACCAGGAGCAACAGCAGGATCGAGACCCGGTCGGCGGTGAACCCGATCACCACCGACTCGGTCGACCCGGTGGTGATGACCGCGGACACCGGGCCGTCGAGTGTCACGACGACGGCGACGACCACCGCTGCCGCGGTGGCGAGGGCGGTGGCCGCCACAGCGATTCGGCCCGCGCGCCGCCCCGCGCGTCCGGCCAGACAGGTCACCACAGGACACAGCACCGACACCACCAGCAGGACGTTCACCGTCCCCCCTTCCGGCGGCTCGAACCGCCGCTCACTCGTCACCGCGACCTCGTGCATCCGGACACGTCTGTTATACGACACTCAAGACGCGTATTCAACAGCACGAATTTAGAATCGTGTTATGTAGCATGAGAACCGTGTCGGAGTGGTCTTTTCTCACCAGTCATGCGCGGGTGCTGATGTGCATCGCCCGCGTCGACCACCTGCGGGTCCACGAGATCGCTGACCGGGTCGGCATACCCGAACCGGAAGTCCGGCGAATAGTCGGAGATCTCGAGGGTGCGGGATACCTCACGCTCGACCCCGGGGTCCCGAGCGGCCGATACCGGCTGGACGAGAGAGTGGCCTCCCGCGTGCCCACCGGACGGGACGCCGCCGTCCTCGACGTCTACCCCCGGGCGACCCGGCCCCCCGGTCCCGGGCCGACTCTGGCCCCGGTCACACGACTCGACTCCCGACGGTCAGCCACGACCTCTGCGTGGGCGGTGCTGTTGGTCAGCGACACACGCCATCTCGCCGCCGCGGTGAGAGGCGCCAACTCCTATATGGCCCATCTCCGACGCGTCCTACCGCCCGCCAGCCCCCACGACACCGCCCTGGTGGGCGTCTGGGTATTCGCCGGCGACGACGGGCGCTCCCGCATGGTCATGGGCGAGGCGTCTCTGGCGGCTCGGAGCTCGGTCTCGATGTCAGGGCTGTGGACCCTGGTCTGGATCGACGTACCACGACCACAGCGGGACGCCGGCACCGACCACGCGCGACGAGTCGCGCTGACCTCCGTCGCCTCCCGACATCCGCACGCTCCGTTCCCGGCGACCTTCTACGCCTGTTTCGCGGCAGACCACCCGCCGACGCTCATCACCTCGGAGTTACGTCGGCTCGGAGCCATCTGTCCACAGGTGGAGACCGGACGATGGTTCGTCTCCGATGAGCACGGATTCCGAGGTCCGGTCATCGAACCGGGCCCGGCCGGTGACGAGCGGGAGCCGGCCCACCCGGGCGGGGTCGCGCATGGGACGCCTCTCCACCGGGTCCCGCCTCCCCCGTGATTCACAGAACTCATGGCGCCGGTGCCGCGTCCGCGCTACGTTAAATTTCGCTGATCGCGCCTGCGGTCGTCCGCCTCTTTCGAGCGAGGTACCCAGAATGTCCACGTCCACCGCCTCCCAACCCTCCGCCTCCCACCCCACAGCTGGCCAGACCACCGCTGCCCAGGTCGCCAAGAGCGTCCGTCTCGCGCTGCTGACCGGCGGCCTACTGGCCATCGGCTTCGGTATCGCCGTCCTGGTCTGGCCGGAGAAGACCGCCGTCGCCATCACCGGCGTGCTCGCCTTCTACGCCATCGTCGGCGGGGTCGTGTACGCCTCGGTCGGCCTGCTCGCCAAGAACCACGGGACGGGCAGTCGGGTCGGTCACGTCCTGCTCGGCCTGCTGTGGGTCATCGCCGGCGCCTTCGCTTTTGTCTCACTGCAGGAATCCGCGGCCTTTCTCGCCATCTTCATCACCGTGATGATCGGCGTCATGTGGATCATCGAGGGCTTCACCGCTCTGTTCACCCTCGGCGAGTCCGGCGCGAAGGGAGTGACGATCGTGTTCGCGATCATCTCGGTCCTCGCGGGAGTCTCCCTGTTGAGCACCCCGGTGTGGGGCGCCGGCTTCCTGTGGTGGCTCCTGGGGATCTCCCTCGTCGTGCTCGGGGCGCTCAACGTCTTCCGCGCGCTGTCCCACGGGGGATCGCGCTGAGCGCACACAGCCACGCGCCGACGGGGTCCGCGGTCTCCACGGCGACCGCGGACCCGGTCGCCGATCTCACCCGCCCGTCTCCGAGGACCGCTGCCGGGCGGCTGGCGACACGGAGGCCGGGGGCGACGTGGTCGAGGACGGAGCGGTCGGGGTGCACCAGATCACCGCGACACCGGTGACCACGTAGACCACCTGCAAGAAGTGGAAGCCGCGAATCGAGGCGATCTCCGCGGCGATCCACACCACCATGATCCAGCCGGACAGGAGGCTGGCGGCCTGCCATCCCGGGCTCCGCTTGAGCAACGCCGTCGCGGCGAACAGCGCGCTGCCCCCGACGATCGCGAGCAGGATCACGCCGGCGAAATAGACGGTGGGGAAGTCGGTGTGCTCGATCCACGAGGGCTCGTCGGGGATCACCCCGACCATGAGCGCGAGCCCACCGCCGGCCGCGGTGACCCCGTTGAAGACCAACAGCCCGAGAAGGAGCCTGGAGACCGCGTTCATACCCCCCATTCTAGTGGCCGGCAGGTCACGAATACAGGGACTTCTTACTGGTCTCGGGGGCCAGGACGAGCGAGATGATGGTCAGCACCGACAGCCCCGCCAGGTAGTACCCGACGTAGGCGACCGAGTAGTTCTGCACGAGCCACACCGCGACGAACGGGGTCAGGGCGGCACCGAGGATGGCCGAGAAGTTGTACGCGACCCCCGAGCCGGTGTACCGGGTGTTGGTGGGGAACAGCTCCGGGAGTACGGCCGACATCGGCCCGAAGGTCAGCCCCATGAGCATCATCCCCACGCAGAGGAAGAGCAGCATCCGGGTCACGTCGAGGTCGTCACCGGTCCCGATCGCCTCGGGATCCAGCCACCAGCCGAAGCTGAGCCCGAAGGCGATGATCGCGAGGGTGACCCCGATGAGCATGCGTCGCCGCCCCAGCGCGTCGGCCAGGAGCCCCGCCACCGGCACGAACACGGCGAACAGGATGATCGCGAGCACCTGCAGGGTGAGGAACGGCCGGTACCCGTACCCCAGCCCGCCGGTGCCCTCCCCGCCGATCGCGAAGGACAGGATCCACGTGGTCATCAGGTAGAACAGGCCGTAGGTGGCCAGCATGATGAAGGTGCCGAGGATGATCTCCCGCCAGCTCCTGCGGAAGACCTCCGACACCGGCGTCTTGACCCGCTGGTCGTCCGCGATGGCCCGGGCGAAGACCGGCGTCTCCTCGATGCGGAGACGGACGTAGAGGCCGACTGCCACCATGACGATCGACAGCAGGAACGGCAGGCGCCAGCCCCACACCAGGAACGGATCGGCCAGGTCGCTGTGTGTGGAGTCGTAGGCGAACCAGGTGGTCAACACCAGGAACAGTCCGTTGGCCAGGATGAATCCGAACGGCGCACCCAGCTGCGGCCACATCGCGGCGAAAGCCCGCTTGCCGGGTTGCGCGGTCTCGGAGGCCAGAAGAGCCGCGCCCGACCACTCGCCGCCCAGTCCGATGCCCTGGAAGAAGCGCAGGATGGTGAGCATCGCCGGGGCCCACAACCCGATCTGGTGGATGGTCGGCAGCAGTCCGATGAGGAACGTGGCGATCCCCATGGTGAGCAAGGCCCCCACGAGGGTGACCTTGCGCCCGAGCCGGTCCCCGTAGTGGCCGAAGATCACCGAGCCCAGCGGTCGGGCGACGAACGCGGTCCCGAAGGTCGCCATGGAGGCGAGCAGAGCGGCGCCCGAGTCGCCGCCGTGGAAGAAGAGCAGAGGGAAGACCGAGACCGCGGCGGTGGCGAAGATGTAGAAGTCGTAGAACTCGATGGTCGTGCCGATGAGCGAGGCGAAGATGATCCGGCGCCGGGGGACCGTCCCGGTCGGGTCGGTCGGGTCGGTCGGAACCGACGACGCACCGGTCGCGTCGGTCCGGCCGGCCGGATCCGCCGCCGTATCGGTGGGGCCGCTGCTGTTCTCGGGGTGGGGCGAGGCGATCACCGGGGCATCGTACAGAAACCGGGCCCCGCGTCACCCCCACCGCGGTGGGCGTACGACGGTGACGAGGCACGGGCGCGTGCTACAAGAGAACGACACTCCAGGACGGGTCCACCACATGACATCAGACACCGGGTCGGCACCGACCGACCCCGACCTCGGTCTTGATCTCGACCAGCAGGCGGCGCTGGGGAGCGGCGCCTCGTTCTGGCGCACCGAGGAGCTGGCCGGGGTGCCCGCACTCGTCCTGACCGACGGGCCACACGGGGTGCGGTTCCAGTCCGGGGCCTCGGACCATCTCGGACTCGCCGAGAGCGACCCGGCCACGTGTTTCCCCCCGGCGTCGGGGCTGGCGCAGAGCTGGGATCCCGACCTGGCCCGCCGGATCGGGGCCGCGCTGGCCACCGAGGCGCTGGCCGTCGGGGTGGGGGTTCTGCTCGGTCCGGGGATCAACATCAAGCGCGACCCGCGGGCCGGCCGCAACTTCGAGTACTTCAGCGAGGACCCCCACCTCACCGGGGTCATGGCGACGCAACTCGTCCGCGGCCTGCAGGCGGGAGGCGTCGGAGCCTCGGTCAAGCACTTCGCCGCGAACAACTCCGAGCACGACCGCATGCGGGCGAGCTCCGACGTCGACCCGCGGCCGTTACGGGAGATCTACCTGCGGGCCTTCGAACGCGTGGTGCGGGACGCACGGCCGTGGTCCGTGATGACGGCGTACAACAGGATCAACGGTGTGTACGCCTCGGAGAACCGGTGGCTTCTCACCGACCTTCTGCGCGACGAATGGGGATTCGACGGGGCCGTCATCAGCGACTGGGGGGCCGTGGCGGACCGGGTGGCCTCCGTACGCGCGGGGCTGGACCTGCAGATGCCCGGGCCCGCCGACCTCGACGACGCCGACGTGGTCCGCGCCGCCCGGCAGGGCGAGCTCGACCGGGCCCATGTCGGGCGGGCCGCCACCGCCGTGGCGCGGTTGGCGATCCGCGCCCGCGACGGACGGCATGCCTCGCAGGATCGCGAGGGCCAGCCGGTGGAGGTGGACACCGACACTCACCACGAGCTCGCACGGGAGGCGGCGGAGGCCTCGATCGTGCTGCTGGCCAACGACGACGGCCTGCTCCCGCTCTCCCCGGGCACCGGCGTCGCGGTGATCGGCGCGTTCGCCCGCGAGCCGCGCATCCAGGGCGGTGGCAGCTCCCGCGTCTCCCCCACCCGGGTCGACGTGCCCCTGACGGAGATCCGCCGGATCGCCGGGGACGACCGCGTCACCTACGCCGCGGGTTTCGGGGCGGGTGACGACGCCGGCCGCCTCCTCGCCGAGGCGGTCGCTGTGGCATCCGACGCCGAGGTGGCCGTCCTCATGCTCGGGCTGACCGACGACCAGGAGTCGGAGGGGGTGGATCGCCCGCACATCGATCTGCCCGGTGACCAGCTCCGGCTCCTCGACGCGGTCGCGGCTGTGCGGGACCGGATCGTGGTGATCCTGTCGGCCGGATCCGTGGTGGACCTGGCCCCCGTGGTTCCCCACGCCACCGCGATTCTGTCCGGGGCGCTGTTGGGACAGGGCGGTGGCCGGGCGCTCGCGAGAGTGCTCTACGGTCACGCCTCCCCGTCCGGGCGACTGGCCGAGACGGTCCCGCTCCGCATCGAGGACGCTCCCAGCTGGGACAACTTCCCTGCCGAGGACTCGCACCTGCGGTACGGCGAAGGAATCTTCGTCGGCTACCGCGGATACGGCCACCGGCGTCGCGAGGTGCGCTTCCCGTTCGGCCACGGCCTGTCCTACACGCGGTTCGAGTACCGGTCCCTGTCCGTCGTCGCCGGGGACGAAGGACAACGAGGCGACGGAGTGCGGGCCGAGGCGATACGCACCGAGGAGTGGACGGCACGGGTGGAGGTCCACAACACCGGCCCGGTCCGGGGCCGCGAGATCGTCCAGATCTACTCCTCGCTCCCGGCGTCGGTGCGCAGGCGGGCGCCGAGGGAGCTCGTGGGATTCGGGCACATCGATCTCGATCCCGGGCAGAGCGGGGTCCTGGAGGTGGCTGTCGAACGCCGTGACCTGGCGTACTGGGACGAGCCGGCCGGGAGGTGGCTGGTGGAAGGGGGCGGGTACGTCTTCGCCGCCGCCGCGTCCAGTAGGGACATCCGGGTCGAGGTCACCGTGCCGATCACCGGCGATCCACGCCCGGTCCGGATCGACCTCGAGTCCACCATCGCCGAGGCGATGGCGGACCCCGACGCACGACTGATCCTCGACGAGGTATTCCGCCCGCTCGCCGCGAATGCCGGCGACGCGAGCGGCGCAGTGGGGGCCTCGATCGAGGACCTGGTGGGGTCCATCCCCGTGGGTCGGATGCTCTCCGGGTTCCTGGGCCTGGACCGGCAGGCGGTGGCGGGGATCGCCGAGCAGCTCGCCCGGATCCACCGGTGAACTAGGTGCTCCGGCCGGTCGCTCGACGCCTGTAATGCAAGAGCACGGTGCCGCTGTCGAAGACGCGATGTTCGACCAACTCCAGGTCGAGTTCGGCGCCCGGCGGCAGCGCGCGCAGGCCCCCACCGACCACCCTGGGGACGACGAAGAACCGGAAGTCGTCGACCATCCCGGCGCTGATCGCCTCGCTCGCGGTGGTGGGCCCGAATATCTCGACCTCGCCCGCCGCGCCGTCGACGATCTCTCGGAGCCGGGCGGGATCGAGACGCGGCAGCAGGAGATCCCGGGCGGAGAGCAGGTCCGCCTCGGCCATGGTCTCCGACACGGCGATGTGTGTGAGGTCCTGCCACCGACGGGCGAACTCGTGCTCGTCCGGGCTCCAGGAAGCGTCCTCGGGTTCGGCCTGCCAGTAGGTCATCAACTGGTAGGTGTTACGCCCCAGGATCTCGTGCGATATCGACCCCATTCGTTCCACGTGAAACCTGAAGACGTCCCCGCCCGGCGCGGTCCAGGCGAAGTCTCCGTTCGCGTCGGCGGCGTATCCGTCGATGGAGATGGTGGCGGTGTAACTCAGCGTTCCCATGGTCACTCTCCGCGGATCGGTTCTCGGATGATCTGGCGCCTCATGACGATCCGGGGAAAGCCCCCCGCCACCGAGGTGGTATCGGCGACCTTGACGAATCCCGCCTCCTCGAACAGGGAGCGGAACCCCACGAATGCCATCGTCAGATTGACCTTCTCCGCACCGTTGTCCACGGGCACCGCCTCGACGGCGGGCGCACCGTGATCACGCGCGAACTCGACCGCGCCCTCGACCAACTCGCGTGCGATCCCCCGGCCCCGGTACCCGGGGCGGACGCGGACGCAGAAGATCGACCACACGGGTTGCGTGTCGACGGTCGGTACCACCCGGGACCGCGCGATAGGGAGATCGCGGCGCGGCGCGACTCCCGCCCATCCCACGGGTTCGGATCCGAGATAGGCGAGCACTCCCGGGGCGACCTCCCGCGAGCACAGGTCGCGGACGAACTCGCCACGGGCGGGCCCCAGCAGGGAGGTGTTGGTCCCGGAATCCAGTCGGTGGCTCAGGCACCAACACACGGTGGCATCCGGGTTCTTCTTGGGGCCCAGCAGTACCGCCACGTCATCGAACCTGTCCGCCGGACGCACCTCGATCATCGCTGCGTTCCCACTGCGAGGTGCCATCGAGGCCATCCTTGTCCGAGGTGTCTGGCGCTCCGGCGGGCTGGGATGCCGGTGCCCGGTCCTCGGATCTGACACTAGTACCCGCCCACAGAGCGCCGACAGGATTCGCCCGGACGAGCGCGACCGGTGGATCACCTCCCGGACCGGGACGCGTCCGGCCCCCGCCGCCCCAGGGCCGTGTAGAGCGCCACCCACTGCCGCGCGGTGAGGTCCTTGGGCAGGGCTCCCGGGGACACACCGGCCCGGGCGAGGGCTCCGCGGACCGCCGGACGTCGCCGCGCGGGCACCACCGAGGCCAGGATCGCGATGAGGCCTCGGCCTCGGCCGGTGAAGACGGCGTGCACGAATCGGCGGTACTCGCTCCGATCCCGGTCCGGCAGGAGAGGACGGGGCCTCCGGGCCAGGACGAGCACCGCCCCGTCGACGGTCGGTTCCGGACGGAAGGCCCGGCGGGAGACGCGGCGGTGCAGGGTGAAGTCGATCCACGGCCACCACTGGGCGGTCATCATGGTCGCTCCCCCGACCCCGGCGCGCCGCCGCGCGACCTCCCACTGGACCAGCAGGACCGCGGTCGTCGTCGAGGTGGAGCGGAGCAGCTTTCGGAGGATCTCGGTGGTGAGGTGGAAGGGGAGATTGCCCACCACCACATGCGGCGTGGCGGGCAGCGGCCACCGCACGATATCCGCGTGGACCAGATCCACGCCGGCGGTGAGCGCACGCCGGAGGTGTTCGACCCTTCGGGCGTCGATCTCCACCGCGGTCAACGGGCGCCCCAGTGTCTGCAACGGTCTGGTCAGCGCACCCCGGCCGGGCCCGATCTCGATGATCGGCCCCGAGGTGTCGTCGACGATGTCGATGATCGCGTCGACGACGGTGGTGTCGGTGAGGAAGTTCTGGCCGTGCTCGTGTCGGCCGCCCCGATAGGTGGGCATGTGTGGACGCTCCGGAAAGAGGAAGTGCCCGGGCATGCGAGAGCGCCGCCCGGCTGGACCGCGGAGCGGCGGAAGCGTCCTACAGGAGGGGATCCGCCGCTAGATGCGACGGTCCCGGATCACTGTGGCGAAGCACGTCATGTCTGGGAGTGTAGCCGACCACCCGCGCTCGCCGTTCGAAACTGTACCAACCGTACGGTACAGTTTAGGGATGCACTCCGCGCCCTCGTCGACGACACCGGACACCTCCCTGCCTCCGTGGCAGCGCTGGACCGTCCTGGGCGTCGTCTCCTCGTCTCTGCTGCTGATCGCCCTGGACAACACGATCCTCTACACGGCGCTGCCGACGTTGACCAGAGAGCTGGGGGCGAGCAGCTCTCAACAGTTGTGGATGATCAACGCGTACCCGTTGTTGATGGCCGGGCTCCTGCTGGGCTCGGGTGCCCTGGGGGACCGCGTGGGACATAAGCGCATCTTCCAGGTGGGCCTTCTCGTCTTCGGCGCCGCCTCACTCGTGGCGGCCTTCGCGCCGACGGCGTGGACGCTGATCGCCGCCCGCGCCCTCCTGGGCGTGGGTGCGGCGGCCATGATGCCGGCGACCCTCGCGCTCATCCGCCTCAGCTTCTCCCACGAGCGCGAGCGCAATCTCGCCATCGGCGTCTGGGCGGCGATCGCGACCGTGGGCATGGCCCTGGGACCCATCGTGTCCGGTGTGTTGCTCGAGCACTTCTGGTGGGGGTCGGTATTCCTCCTCAACGTCCCCATCGTCCTGCTCGCCAGCGCGGTCATGCTCGTCGTCGGGCCACCCAACATCACCAACCCCGCCCGGCGCTGGGACGCCCTCTCCTCGGCTCAGGCCCTGGTCGGCATGGCCGCGGCGGTGCTGGCCGTCAAGACCTGGGCCGAGGCGGATGCGGACCGGACACTGGCGGCAGCCGCCACGGTGGTCGCCGTCGTCACCCTCACCGTCTTCGCCCGGCGCCAACGGCGACTGGCGACTCACACCGAGCCCCTGGTGGACTTCTCGATCTTCCGCAACCGCGGCTTCAGCGGAGGCGTGGTGGCCGCGGGGGTCAGCGTGTTCGCCATCGTCGGACTGCAACTGGTCATCACCCAGCGCTACCAGCTGGTCGAGGGGTTCAGCCCCCTCCAGAGCGGTCTCGTGGTGAGCGTGCTCGCGGTCGCCTCGCTCCCCTTCGCCCTGTTCGGCGGCGCCGTGCTGCACCGCGTCGGTCTGCTGGTGCTCATCGGCGGGGGGATCGCCGCGGCGGCCGTGGGATCGGTCATCACCGTCCTCGCGGCCGCACAGGACTCGTTGGCGTTGCTGGTGGTCGGGATGGTCGTCATCGGCGCCGGGCTCGGTGCCTCGATGTCGGTGGCGTCGACAGCCATCATGGGCAACGTTCCCCCGCGCCGCGCGGGCATGGCCGCCTCCCTGGAGGAGGTGTCCTACGAGTTCGGCGGGCTAGTCGGCGTGGCCACCATGGGCTCGCTGCTGACCCTGGTCTACGCGAGGGCGATCGAGCTGCCGGCAGGGTCCCAGGGCTGGGGGGACCTGCCGCCCGCCGCGGCGTTGGCATCCCGGGACGCGCAGGTCGTGGCGGCGGCCGGCGAGTCGTTCGACGCGGCGTTCCTGTCCGTGCTGACGGCGGTGGCGGCCGTGATGGTGATCGGCGCCGTGGCGTCGGCGGTGCTGCTGCGGAACTACACCCCGGGCACGCCCTCGCAGCTCTACCCGAACAATCACTGAACAGGCCCACGACAGCCCCCGACCACCCACACACCACGATCCGGGAGCAGGTCCCATGCGACAGTCCAAACGCGACACCATCCTCGAGGCGGCCAAGCGCCTCATCCAGCGCGACGGCGTCACCGCCCTGACGTTCGAGTCCCTCGCGGCGGAATCCGGCCTCACCAAGGGGGGCCTGCTCTATCACTTCCCCTCGCGCGACGACCTCCTCCGGGGACTGCACGCCCACGTGGCCGGGCGGTGGGAACAATGCATGGAGTCCGAGGCGGGAGGGCCGGCCGCAGAGGTCGACGACGACGCCCGGTTCGCCGCCTTCGTCCGCGCCTCGCAGTTCCCCGACCGCGCGGAACTCTTACTGATGTTGGAGGCGGTGGAGAATCCCGCCACCAACGCGATCTGGGAGCGCGTCTACAACCGGTGGGTCCCGGACGCCCCCGCGGCCGTGGACGACGACGTGATGACCTTCATCGCCCGGCTCGCCGCGGACGGGCTGTGGCTGTACGAATCGCTGGAAACGCAGAAGCTCGACCCGGCGGTACGCGCGCGGGTCGTCGAGGAGATCATCAGACTGGCGGGGTGAGGCCTGTCACGGATCGATCGCAGACGCCTCTCCCCGATCGTCGATGCGCCGATCGCCGCCGCCCCGGCGGCTCGCCGTCGGACAGTGCCGCCAGCGGGCGTCAGCGGTCGTCAGGGTTCGTCGGCGGTGCCGAGTTCCCTGGTCGACACGAAGGTCATCAGATCCAGAAGACGCGCGGTGAGCGCGACGCCGTCGGGCGTCAACGAGTACTCGACGTGCGGCGGTACGACCGGCCTCGCCTCCCGGTGGACATATCCGTCGGCCTCGAGGACGCGGAGGGTCTGGGACAGCATCTTGTCCGTGATCCCGGAGGCGCGGTGGCGCAGTTCGTTCCACCGCAGTGGCTCGTCGTCGGACAATGCCGCCAGCAGCAGTGGCGCCCATCTGCTGGTCACCCGGCTCAGTGCTGCCCGGGTCGGGCAGTTCTCGGTGTAGACGCCCTCGCCGAAGGCCGACGCCAGTCTGACCGGCCCCTGACTCACTTTCATGCCAGTACCTTACTTGAAAGTGGGTACCCGACTTCGGAAACAGTATGGCGTCGGGGTCGGTTGTCAGTGGGTGTCAGCTCGTTGACGCCCACCGGGTCACGGACCGAAGCCCCGTGCCCAGAACCCCAGGAGAAGACCCATGACCTACCTCGTGACCGGCGCCGCCGGGAAGCTCGGAGCCCTCGTCGTCGACGCGCTGCTCGACCGGGGCGTGACTCCCGGCGACGTCGTCGCCACCGCCCGCGACACCGGCCGGCTGAGTGCCGTCGCAGCCCGCGGCGTGGTGACCCGCCGCCTCGACTACGACGACCCGAACTCGGTGGACGCCGCACTGGAGGGTGTCGACCGGGTGCTCCTGGTGTCGTCCAGCATGGTCGGCCAGCGGACCGCCCAGCATCGCACCGTGATCGAGGCCGCGGCCCGGCACGACGTCGAGTTGCTGGCGTACACCAGCATCCTCCGTGCCGACTCCAGCTCGCTGAGTCTCGCGACAGAGCACCTGCAGACCGAGCGCATCCTCGCGGACGCGGGAGTGCCCCACGTCCTGCTGCGCAACGGCTGGTACCTCGAGAACTACACCGACCAGGCCCGCACCCAGGTGGAACAGGGCGTGTTCGGCGCCGCCGGATCGGGACGGATCAGCGCCGCGGCCCGGGCCGACTACGCTGAGGCCGCCGCGGTCGCCCTGCTCGCCGACGACAGCGCGGGCACGGTCTACGAGCTCGCGGGCGACTCAGCCTTCACGATGGCCGACTACGCCGCGGCCCTGTCCGAGCGGGCCGGGCGGGATGTGACCTACACCGATCTGCCCCGGGACGAGTACACGGCCCTTCTGGTCTCCGCCGGCGTGCCCGCCCCGTTCGCGGAGATTCTCGCCGATACCGATCGGGGCGTCTCGGCCGGCGAGCTCTTCGACGACTCCCGCACCCTCAGCACCCTCCTCGGCCGGCCCACCACGACACTCGTCGAGGCCGTCGAGGCGGCGCTGGCCTGACCGCGCGGTCGCCTGTGCCCCGGGGCTGAGGGTATGACCTACCCGGCGGTCGGCTCGAACAGTTGCTGCCCGATATAGGTCTGCCCGTCCCTCAGCCCCGGGGGGATCGCGAACACGGAGCTCGTCAGATGCTGCAAGTACTCGGTGAGCAGGTCGAACTGCATGCGCGCGAGGAGAGGGGTGAAGTGTCGACGCGGGTCGCGGACGAAGGCGATGAAGAACAGCCCGGCGTCGAGGCGACCCAACTCGTCGGAGCCGTCGGTGTAGTTGTAACCGCGCCGGAGCATGTGCACTCCCGCGTTCCGGGTGGGGTGCATCAGCGCCACGTGGCTGGCCTCGGGGATGGCGGGTGAGCCGCCCGCCGAGCGCGCGGTGAAGTCGGGGGCGCTGGACTCGTCCCCTCCGGACAACGGCGCCCCGGAGATCTTGTCCCTGCCCACTGCGTTCTCCTGGTCGCGCAGGGGGAGTTCGTCCCACACCTCCATGGTCATGCGGATCTTGCGGGCGCAGAGGTAGGTCCCGCCTGCCATCCAGTCCGCGGCGTCGTCGTCCTGCCCCACCCAGACGAAATCGCGCAGCAGTTCGTCCTGGTCCCCGCGCAGCGACGCGGTCCCGTCCTTGAAGCCGAAGAGGTTCCGCGGCGTTGCCTGGCCCGCCCCGGTGGACGAGGTCCGCCCGTATCCGAGTTGGGTCCACCGGACGGTGGCCCAGCCGAACGCGATCCGGGTGAGGTTGTGGATCGCGTGCAGCGCCACGAGCGGGTCCTCGGCGCAGGCCTGCACCACGAGGTCGCCCCCGCTGCGGGCGGCATCGATCTTCTCGGCCGCCATGCGCGGGATGTCCTCGGCCAGCGGCGCGGGTAGCCGGTCGGCCAGACCGAATCGGTCGCGCCCCTGCGCGTCCCGGAACAGGGTCTTGCCGAAGCCGATGGTGATGGTCAGTCCGGAGGCGCCGAGGTCGAACGCTTCTCCGGTGTCGTCGGGGGGCGCCGATTTGGACACCCGCATCGAGTCGACGGGCAGCCCGGCCGTGAGGTTCTCGGCTGCGCGGGTCCATGCGGTGAGCAGGTCGATCAGCGAATCCCTGTCGCGGGCCGTCACGTCGAACGCGGTGAGGTGCATCTGTTGCTGGGCGGGGGTGGTGACTCCCTGCTGGTGGTCGCCACGGAAGGGGTAGGTCAGCTCGCCCGCGGCCGCGGCTGCGCCCGGGGTGCGACCTTCCGCCGTCACCCGCCCGCCGACGAACCCGGCCGCCGCTCCCACGCCCCCCGCGGCGAGGCCGCCGACCAGCACCGCGCGGCGGGTGAACCCCCGGGTCGCGGTGCCTCCCGGGTCTGTGGCGCCGCCCGGGTCTGTGGCGCCGCCCGGGTTCGCGTCGCCGCCCGGGGGATGGTGGCCGGAGGGCCCGTGCACGTCTCTGTCGTCCATATCAGCCGACCACGACCTCCGTGAGCGTCGCCAGTGGCCGGCGCAGGGCGTTGACGGCATCCGAGAGCTGCTTGCGCTCGGCGGCGTCGAGGTCGGTGAACGGCACGAACCCGTCGTCTCCGCTGCGGTAGCCGTCGAGGGTGGAGGCGAGGGAGTCGAAACGCGAGTCGATCTCGGCGACCAACTCGGGGTCCTTCTGTTCGGCGAGGTCGCGGACCGTTCCAAAGGCCACCGACGCCCCTTCGAGGTTGGCCTGGATGTCATAGAGGTCCGTGTGCGAGAAGATCTCCTCCTCGCCCGTGATCTTGGTGGTCGCCACCTCCTCGAGCAGCGCGATGGCGCCGTTGGAGATCTCGTCGAGACTGATCGTGAAGTCCTCGGCGTACACCAGGTCGTACAGCTTCCGGGTCTCGCGGTTCAGGGCATCGGCCATCTCCCGACCCTCCTCCGGGGAGAGCGCGCGCTGCCCGGCGGGCAACCACAGGTCCTTCTCGAGCACGTGCCAGCCGGTCCACTCGCCGCCCAGCTCCTGCGAGTCGGCCTCACGGAGGTCGATCGCCGGGTCGATGTCGCCGAAGGCCTCGGCGGTGGGCTCGATTCGTTCGTAGTGCATGCGCGCCCGGGGGTACAGGTAGCGGGCCAGGTCGCGATCGCCCTCGGTGTACGCGGTGGTGAACTCCTCGGTGCGCGTGAGAAGAGCTCCGACCTGATCCCGGACGTAGGCGGTGTAGGCCACCACCGCCTCGTCACGCAGGGCCTGCTCGTCCTCGGAGACCTCGATCTCCTCGCCGGAGTCCGTCACGGTGAACTCCGCGACGCCCGTGACCTCGCCGACCATGTTGGGCTTGCAGGCGGTGTAGTAGGTACCGGGCTCGAGCACGACGGTGAAGTCGGTGGTCGTTCCGGGGCCGAGATTCTCCCGCTCCCCCACGATCCGGAGCTTGTCGTCGGCCAGGATCTCGAACTCGTTGGGTTCGGTTCCCGCGTTGACCAGCGTGAAGCGGGCCGTCCCCGACGGGACCTCCACGGCCGAGACCTCGCACTGCGCGCCGTTGATCGTCACCTCCAGGGGCTCCGCGCCGCCCGGCCCGGAGGACGCGGTGTTGGCGGTGCACCCGGCGAGGACCGCCATGGCGGCGCCGATGCCCAACGGGAGCGCGAGGACGGGTGTGCGGAAGACGGTGCGGTTCACGGTGTGATGGCTTTCTTGTCGGCGGGAAGGGTGTGGTGCGCGTCAGCCTCTGTGGAGGTGACAGCGCCTGATGACGTGACGGAGCCTGAGGACGCGACGGAGCCCGTGACGTCGTCCGCAGCCCGGCGCGGCCGACGCCGTGAGGCGCGGAGGAACAGGGGCAGGACGACGACGAGGTAGGCCGCCCACCCGAGGACCTGGAGCCAGGTGGGCATGAGGTTGACGTTCACGATCGCCACCGCGAGCGTGTACACGACGAGCCCGATTCCGGAGGTGGGCACCAGGTGGGAGAGGTCGTAGGCCCAGGCGCCCCACCCGGGCAGAACGGAGGCCTCCTGCAGGTCGCCGAGGCCGTAGGAGACGATGCCCGCGGCCACGACGATGAGGAAGACCCCGCTCCAGCGGAAGAACGCACCGATGTCGATCCGCACGGCCCCCGCGTAGACGCCCGCCCCGAGCACAGCGGCGGCGGCGAGGCCGCAGAGCACTGCGACGGCGGGGACCACCGCGGAGGTCGCCATGGTGGAGCGGGTCGTGGCCCAGACGAACATCGCGGTCTCGAGTGACTCCCGGCCGACCGCGATCAGTGCGATCCACACGATGCCGCGGCCGCTCCCGTCCACCGCGCCGGCCATCGACGATTCCAGTCCGGCCTTCTGATCGGCGGCGTGCCTGCCCATCCAGAGGACCATCCAGGTGATCAGCGCCACGGCGAGGAGACTGAGGGTGCCGCCCAGCACCTCCTGGGCGGCGAAGGTCATGGTGTACGGGCCCCAGGTCATGAACGCGCCCGCGGTCAAGGGGATCAGAGCCGCTACTGCGACGCCGGCCCAGAGCCGCGGGAGGAGATCCCGGCGGCCCACCTTGACGAGGTAGGCGACGAGGACGCCCACGATGAGGGCGGCCTCGAGTCCTTCACGGAGGGCGATGAGGAAGTTGGCGAGGAACACGGCTGACCTGGGTTCTGATCGGGGTCCCCGGGTCGCACGGCGCGGTCCGGCGGCGAGATCGAGACGGCGCCTTAGGAGTGCCTTACCTACTCTTCCCGCGAAAGAAGTTCTACTCCTCGATCCGGCGACGCGCAATAAGGCCCGGGACACATCGGTCGCGCGTCCTGCGTGCCACGATGGCGCCGTGGGGCCTGTGGGTGCCCGCCGTCCGGGTGTGCGTCTCGAGCACCTCGAATCCGACCGCGACCAGCTCCCGGCAGAGTTCGGCCACCGGCCATCGGTAGGCGGTCGTGACCGCGTGGTCGAATTGGCCTCCCACTCCTTCGAAGAAGCCCACCGCCACGCTGCCACCGGGCCGGAGCGCCCGCGCGAATTCCGCCAACGACACCCGGATGTGACGCGGATGGTGGTGGATGAGCGAGTACCAGGAGAGCACCCCGCCGAGGGAGCCCGTCGGGACGTCGAGCGCGTCCGACCGACCGACCTCGAAGGGCAGATGCGGGTGGCGGAGGCGAGCCAGGTCGACGAACCGCCGAACCGGGTCGATGCCGCTGACCTCCACCCCGTTCCCGGCCAGGAAGCCCGACCAGTGCCCGGGACCACATCCCACATCGAGCACTGGTCCCGTCAGGGTGGCGGCCCACGAGCCCACCAGCGCCCGGTCGGAGGGATGAGTCGCCTCCATGGACCCGAAGAGGTCCGCGTACTCCAGCGCCCGTGCCGAGTACGCCTCTCGGATCGCCTCGTGCTGTTGGTCAGCCATGTCCTCCACGGGGTCGAGGATGGTCGGCCGGGTCGCCGCCCGCAACGGGGTCGCGCGATGCGATCGAGCAGGCTACTCTTGGTAACCTACGGATGGTAACCACTCTGTTGAGGAGCTGTCATGACCGATGCACGAGCGACCGCGCGCCGTCGGATGTCCAGAGAGGAGCGCCGCGCCCAGCTCCTCGCGGAGGCTCGAGCGCTCATTCGCGAGGCGGGGACCGACACCCTCACCCTCGGACGGGTGGCGCAGCGCGCAGGTGTCACCAAACCGGTGGTCTACGACCACTTCGGCGACAGGAGCGGTCTGCTCGCCGAGCTGTACCGGGAGTTCGAGGCCCGCCAGCACGAGGTACTCGACGCCGCGCTCGAGAGCGCAGGGACCGAGCTCGATGACGTGGCGGAGGTCGTGGCAGCGGCGTACATCGACTGCTGCGTGGCCGAGGGCCGGGAGTTGGCCGACGTCGTCTCCGCACTCGCCGGGTCGCCGACGTTGGACGAGGTCCGCCAGGAGGCCGAGGAGCAGTTCCTCGCCAAGTACCGCCGGGCGCTGACCCCGTTCGCCGGAGAGATAGAGGCCGCGGATCTGGTCGCGATCCTCGGCGCCGGCGATTCCCTCGCCCGGGCCGCGACCACCGGCTCGATCACCACGACCCACGCCCACGAGGTGCTCACCAGAGTCATCGTGTCCGTCACGTCCCGAGACTGAATCGAAAGGCAGCTCATGACCATCACGCACCCGCCCGAACCCCGCACGGCCCTCTGGGTGTACGCCCACCCTCGACCGGGCTCTCTCAACGAGCACCTCTTCCGGACCGGCACCGAGTCGCTGTCCGCGCGGTACACCGTGGAGACCTCGGACCTGTACGAGCAGGGCTTCGACCCCGTGTTGTCCGATCGCGACCTCGGCGAGCCGGAGGGCCGATCGAGATCGATCGTCGAGCTGTCCGCTGACGCCTACGCCGCGGGCCGCCTTCCCGACGACGTCCGGGCCGAGCAGGCCAAGATCGCGGCGGCCGAGCTCGTCGTCTTCCAGTTCCCGCTGTGGTGGTACGGGCCGCCGGCCATCCTGAAGGGATGGTTCGACCGGGTGATGACGACCGGTTTCGCCCACGGCGACCTCGACCCCGAGCTCGGCGTACCCCGTCGCTACGGAGACGGCGGGCTGGCCGGTCGCAAGGCCCTCATCGTGGTGACCGCCGGGGAGGACGAGCGCTCGATAGGGCGTCGTGGCGTGAGCGGCGATATCGAGTCCCTGCTCTTCCCCGTGACCCACGGGGTCCTCTGGTACACCGGGATCGAGGTACTGGACCTGCACGTCGTCTACGACGCCGACGGGCTGTCCGGTGCGGACGTGGAGGCGCAGGCCCATCGGCTGCGCACCCGGCTGGACGGTATCGACACCGAGCCCGTCGCGGCTTTCCGTCGCCTCCGGGACGGGGATTACCGCGGTACCCGCGCCCTACGGGAGGACCTTCTGCCCGGCCGCACCGACCTCGGCATCCACCTCGCGCACAGCGGCGCGAGTAGGCTGAGCCGTGACACGGGGTGCCCGCCACGGGCTGAGATCACACCCGAGCGAACCTGATCGAGTTCATACTCGCGTAGGGATGTCGTCGATGCGTCCACCGGCCGCTCGGACTCGTGAGGTGGTCCCCCTCCACGACCAGCGCCGGGAGAACGATGACCACGCCACACCACGCCCCTCACGATGCGCCACGGCACCCACGGAGGATCCGCTTCAACGCCTTCGCCATCAACGGGGTGGGCCACCAGCTCCCGGGGCTCTGGCGGCATCCCGCGGACCGCTCCCGGGACTATCGCGACCTCACGCACTGGACCCGTCTGGCCCGGCTCCTGGAGGAGGGGCTGTTCGACGGCATCTTCCTCGCGGACGCACTCGGGCCCTACGACGTCTACGGCGGTAGCGCCGATGCGGCCCTGCGGACTGCGGCCAAGATCCCGATGAACGACCCGATGATGCTGGTGAGCGCGATGGCGGCCGTCACGGAGCATCTCGGCTTCGGCATCACCGCGAGCACGTCGGCCGAGCACCCGTACACCTTCGCCCGGCGGATGTCGACGCTCGATCACCTCACCCGGGGCCGGGTGGGGTGGAACGTGGTCACGGGGTATCTCACCAGCGCGGCGCGGAATCTGGGCCAGGACGACCAGCTCTCCCACGATGAGCGCTACGACCGGGCGGACGAGTACCTGGAGGTCCTCTACAAATTGTGGGAGGGATCCTGGGAGGACGACGCGGTGGTGCTCGACGCGGAGCGGGACACCTTCGTCGACCCGGCGAAGGTGCACCCGATCGACCACCACGGGACGTACTTCACGGTTCCGGGGATTCATCTGTCGGAGCCCTCTGCACAGCGGACCCCGGTCATCTATCAGGCCGGCGCCTCCGAGCGGGGAGTCCGCTTCGCCACCGAGAACGCGGAGGCGATCTTCGTCGCGTCCCCGACTCTCGCGCAGACCCGTGAGCAGGTCGGTCGGATCCGCGAGGGACTGGAGGCGGCGGGGCGAGGGCGGGACGCCGCACGCGTCTATGCGCTGCTCACGATCGTCGTCGACCAGACCGACGCGGCGGCCGCCGCGAAGTATCGCGACGTCTTCTCCTACGCCTCCGAGACGGGGAATCTGGTACTCAACTCGGGCTGGTCGGGAATCGACCTCTCCCGGGAGGATCTAGACGCACCGCTGGACCCGGTCGCCACCGATGCCATCCAGACCACGGTGTCGAGCCTCTCGGGCGCCGCGGACCCCGACGGCCGGTGGACGTTGCGCGACAGCGCCCGGTTCAACGCGACGGGCGGCCCCGTGGTGGTGGGGTCGGGGGACACCGTGGCCGACGCCCTGGAGCACTTCATGGCGGAGACGGATGTCGACGGCTTCAACCTGGCCTATGCGCTCAACCCCGGGACCTGGGAGGACGTCGTCGAGTTCCTCATCCCTGTGCTCCAGCACCGCGGACTGTATCCGCGAGCAGCGGAACCCGGCACCCTCCGCGCCCGGATGTTCGGTGACGGCGACCGGCTGCCGGAGTCACACCGTGGGGCGGCTTTTCGTCGAGGGTGAGGTGCGAGAAGCACGCGCCCGGTGAGGACCCGAGCTGGCAGACTGGCCCGCGTGGGCGGCGGGCGAGGTGAGGGTGGATCGATCCGATCCGTCTCAGGGGCAACCCCTGGGTGCACATCACAGCGAGACACTGCGTCCGGCGCCGTGCGGCACGCTCCGCGTGCGCGACGGCACCGCAGAGACGAACGTCGGGTCACCTCGCCCGTCGGCCACCATCTCGACGGCCACCGTGTTGTCGACCACGATCCGCCCAGCCACCGTCTCGAGGGTCGATGACCTCGCCCGTCCTGACCGTGGAGGAGGTCGGTGAGGCCGCGGCCCGGTTCTCCCGCACCTACACCGGATGGACCTGGCCCGAACTCCGGCGCGCACTCGACTCCGTCCTCCCGGAGGCGATCACCCGGGACGCCCTGCCGATCCTGCTCGCATGGTATCCAGACGAACCCCGCCACCCGGCCGCTGCGCTTCGCCAGGTACTGACGGAGTGGACCCGGCCCGCGGGGGCACCCACGACCGTGCCCCTGCCGGAGCCGCCCCCTCGTACCACCATCGTCGACGGGCTGCCGCAGCTCTACTCGGAGGCCGAGGTGGCCCGGTGGCTCGGGTTCACGGCCGGAGAACTCGACTGGTTCGCCGATCCCGGCAACTGGCTGCGCACGGCGCCTCCACGCCTGCGCCACTACCGGGTCTGGACCCGCGAGAAGCGCGACGGGGTCCGGCTGATCGAGGCGCCCAAGCCGCGGCTGCGGGAGGCTCAGCGGCGGATCCTGCGACTGCTGGTGTCGCGCATCCCCGCGCACCCAGCCGCGACGGGGTTCATCCCCGGGTCCTCTACCAGTGCTTTCGCCCGGCCACACTCCGGGTCCGCAACAGTGCTGCGCGTCGATCTGCGTCACTGCTTCGAGAGCATCACCACCCCGCGCATCGCGGAGGTGTTCCGACGAGCCGGGTACCCGTCCTCGATCGCCCGGCTGTTGGCGCACCTGTGCACCACCGCGACCCCCGCCGACCAGCTCGCCGACGTGCCCGCCTCCCACGCCGCCTACCTGCGCGGACGCCACCTCCCCCAGGGAGCGCCGACGTCTCCACATCTGTCGAACCTGGTGATGCGCTCCCTGGACCGGCGCCTTCAGGGTTTCGCCGATGCCAACGATCTGGCCTACACCCGCTACGGAGACGACCTGGCGCTGTCCGGTGACGCGATGGATGCAGACCGCGCCCTCTGGGTGGTGCTCAGAGTGATCGCCTCGGAGGGGTTCACCGTTCACGCGGGCAAGGTGCGCATCATGCGTCGGCATCAGCGGCAGAACCTCGCCGGCCTGGTGGTCAACGACCGCCCCCGCGTGAGCCGAGCCGAGTACGACACCCTGCGCGCCCTCCTGCACAACGCCCGACTACACGGGGCCTCATCCCAGAATCACTCCGGGCACCCGGACTTCCGCGCCCACGTCCTCGGGCTCATCGCCTGGATCGGAGCGACCGATCCGACCCGCCGAGAACGCCTGACGCGGATGGCGGACCGGGTCGACTGGGCGATGTGAACCGTTGCTTCCAGTCGTGCGACCGCTCCCAGACGTGCGACACCCGATATCGCGTGGATCAGGCTGCCGCGGGCACGATCGCCGCTGGGGCTCACCTCGGCACGTGCTGGTTCACTCGGGCGAGCACCGTGGCGACACCCGCCAGGAACTCTCTACTGCGTCGCGCGGCCTGCTGTTCCACGAGCTCATCGGCGAGCACCTTCGGCACGCAGGACGGGTCGACGGCGAGGTACTCGAGCGCCACCGCCGCGGCGACGGCCTGCCCTTCGTAGAAGGCCAGGTCGGGGAGGACCACCTCGAGGGCTCGCGACAGCTCGCCGGCAGCGCGCTCGTCGAACATCGTGGTCACGGACGCCCGATACTGCTCGAAACGGTCCTGTGCCTCGTCGAGGTCCCGCCGCAGCTCAGAGAGGTCAGACATCGGCGCGGGGGTGGGTGCCGACAGTATCCACGTGCGCGCCGGTCGCGTCGTCAACGACCATCTCCGGGTTCACGATGCCACTCTATGCCTCCGGGGGTGACAGTGCTCGGGCGTCGGCTACCTCTCCGATAGCGGAGTAGCGAAGTGCTGGACATAGAGATGAGCCTCCGGGAGCCCCTGGTACGCCGCCGTCCGCACGCAGACGCCCACCCTGGTGAAGTCCGGGTTGACGATGTTCTCCCTGTGACCGGGACTCTGCATCCAGCTGTCGACCGGATCGGGCCCGCCCGGAGTCGAGTAGAACAAGTTCTCTGCAGCCGTAGAGTAGTCGACGCCGGCCTCACGGATGAACACGAACGGATCGCCGCTGCCATCAGGCGCGTGGTGTCCCCAGTAGTCCCTGGCGATCATGTCGTCCGCTTTCGCGCAGGCACTGTCTCGGAGATTCTCGCTGGCGTCCAGGGGCGGGATTCCGTTCTCGCCCCGCTTCACGTTCGTCCGCTCTTCCACCGGCGACGGATCTGCCGGGGGCTCGACCTCGGCCCCACTCCACGAGTCACCCGACGGGAGTTCCAGAGACACCGCGGCGCCCCACTCCGCACAGCCGGCCACCGACATCGAAGCCACCAGAAGCAGTGACGCGGCCGCGCCTCTCGAGACTGCCCGATTCGTCATCCTGATCACCCGGTCCGAATCTACCGACGGTGGCCGATCCACGACGGCCGGGCCGCATGGGTCTGCATCCCACACGCCCCAGGTGATCAGAGGAGCGACCGCAGAGTGAGTGTGGTCAGGGTTAGGAGAACGACGAGCCAGATCGCGGACCCGGTGAGGTCCCGTCGCGATGCGTCGGGGTCGATCCACGGGAGCTGTCGTGCCCGCAGGAACGCCAGACCTCCCACGGCGGCGTAGGCCGTGACGGCGGCGACCCAACCCCAAACGGTCACCACGGTCACCGGCAGCAGAGCCCGGGCCGCGACCAGGGTGAACACCACGGCCAGAGCGGCCAACAGCACCCTGCGCCGGTCCCGACTGCGGGCGACAGCGGCGAGGAGTTCGGCCATCGCGCCGAGGTAGAAGAGGACGACGACGATGAGCACCGCGTTCATCGGCCGCCTCCGGGCTCGTCGTCGTCCTGGCCCGCCCGCCGCAGGAGCTGCTGACCTGCTGGAGCGAGGTCCCGGGTCGTCGCCCCGGAGAGGAAGATCGCGGTCCCCCGCGCCCGGTCCAGTCCGACCCACGTGGCGAACCCGCCGGTCTGCCCGTTGTGCCAGGTGATCTCCCGGCCGTCCCACTCGGTGGTGAACCATCCGGCGCCGATGCGGTTGTCGTCGTCGTAGTCGGTGACCGGCTGCAGCGCCGCCGCTCCGGGCGCGGTTTCCGCCAGGAGAGCGTCGAGCAGTGTCGCCATCGACGCGGCGTCGGCCCGGATGCCACCGGCCGGCGCGTAGCCGGCGTCGTCCCACGCCTGCTGGGCCCGGCCGGAGGACTCACGCCCCTGGACGGCGTCGGGAGCCGCACCGCCCTGGCCCGGGGCGGGGACGTGGAAGTTCTCCAGGCCCAGGGGTTCCGCCAACCGGGCCCGGACCAGTTCCGGGTAGTCGTGGCCGCTGACCTCGGCCAGCGCGTGACCCAGAACGGCGAAGCCCAGGTTCGAGTACTCCGGATCCTTGTCCCCCACGGAGGACGAGCGCACGTCCTCCACCACGTCGTCGGGTGAGTCGCGGTAGGGGTTCCGGGCGAACAGCAGCCAGCGGTAGGAGTCCACCAGCCCCCGCAGCGAGAAGGGCAGCCGGGGCAGTCCCGAACCGTGCCGCGCGAGTTCGCCGACGGTGATGGAAGCGCTCGCGGTCTCGCCCATGTCGACGATCTCGCCCAGCGTGGTGTCGGGAGACAGTTCCCCGCGATCCACGGCGTCGGCGAGCAGCATCCCGGTGACCGGTTTGGTGACCGAGCCGATCTCGAAGGTCCCGTCCAGCGGGGCGCCGACGGTGGCGATGCGCGTGCCCTGCGGGGTCACCTCGGCAACGGAGAGGGCGAACACACCGGGAGAGGGGACCTCCTTAAGCACCGCGGCGGCCAGCCGGGCGTCGCCTTCCGTCGGCGTGTCCCCGTCGATCGATCCCACGCCGGGCCGGAGCAGCGTCGCCAGCACGGCACCCACGACCCCGAAGGCCACCACCACGACCACCGCTGCCCGGCCTGGTGCGATTCTCATCGGTCCACCCCCAGCAGGATCGTCAACAGCGGGACGACGCGGGCCGCGGGCACCTCGTAGCGGCCACTTCCGGCCGCGCGCAGCCACCCGTGGGAGGACAGCTGCCGCAGGTGATGGTAGATCTGCCCGCTGGTGCCGAACTCCCCGGTCGCCACGAGGTCCTGCACCGTGTCGGCATCGGACAGGATCCGCTGGACGATCCGCAGCCGCACGGGATGTGCGAGCGCGGACAGCGACTCCGCCCGGTCGGCGAAGTCCGAGGCGAACAGGTCGTCCGCCTGCTCGGCCATCTGCCACCGGGCCTCATACCCCTTCGGGGTCCGCACGCTGCCGACCATCATCACCGCTCCGGGGTCGGACGTGCGGGACCGCAGGCCCTCGAGTGCCCAGAACGTGTCGTCGTCGGCGGCCCGCTCCGGCGCCGTGGTGCCCGCGCTGTGCCCGGTGCGGGTGTTCTGCCCGGCGCCCGCGCTGTGCCCGGTACGAGCACTGTGCGCCTCGAGCGCGGCCACGCGACGCTCCAACGCCTCAATGCGGTCGATGTCAGCCATGCCGTAGAAATTATAGCTATTACGTACTTGTTGCAATACCGGTGTCGGCGCACAGGCCGCGGGCGGCGAGGGGTGGGCGGCGGGCGGCGGGCGGCGCGTTCTCCCCCACGACCGCGATTGCGCCGCGCCCTGCGGCTTCCCTCAGTGCCGGGCCTGCGGCTTCCCTGAGCTCTGACGGTGGGTGGCCGATCCAGCGCGAGCTAGGTACGCGTCACGAATGGACCCGAGAGGGCGCGCAACCCAGGGACGGGCGAACAGACAGGACGCGCAGGCCGAAGGCGACGCGCAAGCCGGGGCAGGGGCGAGCAGTGGGGGCGCACAACCCCGGGAGGGGCAGCGGGTGCGGGCGGGCGGACTGCCGCCCACGTCGGTGTGGGTCGAGGATTGTGCGGGCCCGCCTGTCCGTGGCGACCCTGCGCCTGATGCGCCGAGCACGCGGGTGCGAACGGCGTCAGCGCGTCCCGGACGGCTGTTCCGAGGGACAGTTCTGACGCACTACCGCTACCGCCCCCTGAGGGCCTGATCCACGGCGTCGACCAGGGCTTCGCGGAGGACGGGCCCGTGCCCGGGCACGATCACATCCGCCTGCAGGCCGCCGAGCGCGCTGAGGCTGCGGGCCATCTCGGCCTCGTCCTCGCTGAAGCAGGACGGCAGGAACTGCGGCCGTGGAGGTCCCGCCAACAGGGGATGGGACGTGACGAGGGAGTCGCCGGTGAACACCACTCCGAGATCGTCGAGCAGGTACGCCGTGTGCCCACTGGTATGCCCGGGGGTCGAGATGGGGACGGGGGCTCCCGGGAGATCCAACGCCTCGCCGAACGGCACCGCGACCGCGGACGGGACCGACATCGTCATGTGGGGAAGAACTGCCTTGAGAGTCTGCGCGACCCAGATCAGGCCGGTTCGACTGGTGCACTGGTGGAGCATCTGCACCGGCGTGATCTGCTCCTGGTAGTCGCGGCGGGCATGGGCGACCTCGGTGGATCCGGTGTAGACGGGAACACGGTGCTCCGCGAGCAGCGAGGGGATGCCGCCCATGTGGTCGAGGTGCGCGTGGGTCAGGATGACGGCCTGGACGTCCTGGGGTACGCGCCCTATGGCCTCCAGCGACGCCAGGAGGAGTCGACCATCATTGGGGTACCCCGCGTCGACCACGGTCACGGCGTCGCCGTCGGTGACCAGCGCCCAGTTCACGTTCGTGCCCGTGACCAGATGGACGGTCCCGGTGACCTGCTCGATCTTCACGCCTGGCTCCCTTCGATGATCGGGTGCCGGATGGTGCCGACACCGCTGAGGTCGAGCTCGAGTACGTCTCCCGGCCTGAGCACCACCCCGGCCTCGATGCCGGAGCAGCCCGGCAGGGTACCGCTACCGAACAACTCCCCCGGATAGAGCTGCTCGCCACGCGAGGCGTGAGCGAGCGCTTCGCCGAGCGAGTAGGCCGGATTCCGGGTCGAGCCGGTGGCCACGACGGTCCCGTTGACACTGACGCTGGCGGCCAGGTCGGTGACGTCCACGGCATCGGCGGCGACGAGGTCCGCCGACATCGAGGACAGGAAGTGTTTGGACTTCTGCGGGCCGAACCCGCTGCGCATCTCCTTGAGCTGGACATTGCGCACCGAGAAGTCGTTCAGCACCACATAACCACCGATCGCGCCGGCCGCTTCCTCCGGCGTCGCATCGCGCAGCGGGGCGTTGAGGACGACGCCCAGCTCGAGTTCGTAGTCGAGGGAGTCGGCGTACGCGGGGGCGGCCACCGGGGTGCCCGAGGGGACAAAGGTGAGCGCGTTGCCCATGTAGTAGATCGGCTGGTCGTACCAGAGGGCGGGTGGCGCGAACTTCGGGAAGGTCCGTCTGGTGACCCGCTCATACAGGGAAGTGAACCGGTGGGCCCGGGGCAGGTAGGTGCGGGCGATCCCCCGGGACGCGGCGATCACGTGCTGTTCGTAGAGCATAAAGTCGCGGAACGACAGGGGCGCGAACGGTGTCAGCACGTCACCCCCGGATTCCTGGGCCCTCTGGGGGGCGGGTGTGCGCTCCGGGATGCCGGGCGGGATACCCAGCGGGTCCGCGCCGCCGTCCTCCCATGGTCTCCAGGCCCCGTCGAGCATGACCTCGGTGGTGGGGAGCCCGCCGACGAGGCGACGACGGACGCGGGTGGGTGCGGCTGTGTGGTTCACGGTGTCCTTCCGGCGCCAGCGAGGAGCAGATCGACCTGTTCGGCGATCGCGGTGGCGGGGTCGCCCCCGAGTAGGAGGTGACGCAGATGGAGAGGCGCGATCAGCATCTGCAGGAAGAGACGGGCGTCGGTGCCGGGGGCGAGCTCTCCCCGGTCGATCCCTCGCTGAATCATCACGCTGCTGGCGGCGAATCGCTGGTCCCAGAACCGTGCACGGAGCTCGGACAGCTCCTCGGACCACTCGATCATCATCATCGCCCGCAGGATGGCCGTCCCCCGACGGGAGGCCAGGAACGCGGCGAGGCCCTCGGCGAAGCCGATGAGATCGGACCGTATCGCACCGGTGTCGGGAACGGGGATCGATTCGTCGCTCTCCGTGAGCAACGCCTCGGCGACCAGGTTCTCCCGGGTCTCCCAGCGCCGGTAGATCGAGGAGGGCGCGACCCCGGCACGTGCGGCGATATCCGGGATGCTCGACTTGACCAGGCCCTCGTCGAGGCAGGACAGGACCGCGTCGAGGACTTTCCGCCGCACGACTGCGGAACGCCCCCCTGGCCTGCTGCCTCTGTCGTCCACAACAGAAGACTAACGCAAATCCCATTGCTTTAAGGAGAATTCTGGAACTAGCATCCGACCGACGACTACTCGACGGAAACGGAGCTCGCGGATGCCGCGGTGGACCAAGGACCTCTTCGTGACCTGGTGCGCACTGACCAAGACGACGGAGCGAGCCACGCGCCGACGGGGGGCCCGGTACTTCCTCCCGGCACTGTTCGTCGACAGGTTCGTCAACATGGGCGGCCTCGACAGGGAACTGTTCATCCGTCAGCTCGAGGACTGCCGGACGTTCCAGGACACTGCCTGGGCGAACTACTGGGGCGAGTGCGCCCGGGTCCACCTCGACGCCGCCGACGTCGAGTTGCGGAGCCTGGGAGCGCCCCCCACAGAACAGATCCTCGGTCCCGGCGGGGAGTCGACGGCCGCGGAACTGGGGGCCGTCCTCGCCCCCGCCGCGACCATCTTCACCGACAGGACCCCGGAGAACGGCCGGACCCTGCTGCCAGACTTCCTCGCCGCGAATCCGGACGCTCGTCGGGAAGCCGTCGCCATCGACGAGTTGGTCAAGGCCATGACCTACCTCTTCGCCGCGGCATGGCCGGGTTGGACACCGCAGCGGCTCCGGGCCTACGCCGAGTCCCAGCGCCTCCTCCACGTCCTGCTCCTCGGCATCGCGCCGCACCTGGGTTTCCACGCCGAGCGCATCACGCTGGACATCGCGGGCGAGAACGCCGTGGCCTACGGGACCTTTCCCGAGGGTGACCACGAGTGCCCCACCGTGCTGGTCACGAACGGCCTCGAGGGGACCATCCAGGAAGCCCTGCTCCCGGCGCTGCGGCATCGCCACCGCGGTATGGCGATGGTCACGATGGAGATGCCCGGCACCTTTCAGTACCGACTACCACTCTCCGCAGCGACCGAGGGCATGTACGAGGCGGTGATCGAGCAACTCGCCGCGCATCCTCGAGTCGACGCCGAGCGCATGGGAATGATGGGAATCAGCTTCGGAGCCCACTGGTCGACCCGTATGGCCGTCCGCAGCCACCGCCTCAAGGCGGTCGTGTCGAACGGAGGGCTCTACCACCGCAGCTTCGGGCTCGCGGCCACCCTGGGCATGCCCGGCATCATGCTGTGGACCCTGCAGCGGACGACCGGCGCCCGGAACCTCGTGGAGCTCGGCCGCACACTCCATGAGCTGTCGATCAAGCGGCTCTACCCGACCGTCACCATCCCGATCCTGGCGATCAACGGTGACGACGACACGCTGATCAGCACGCTAGACACCGTGGACCTGGCGGACGGGGCGCCGCTCGGAGAGTTGCTGCTCTACCCGGGTGACGACCACTGCGCGATGGGCCACTACACCGAATGGCTCGACTTCTCCACGCAGTGGTTTCACGACACACTGGGGGCCGCGTCGATCCCAGGCGGCGGCGGGGCTGCTCCCACCCGCACGGACGGGTTGTGATTACGCATCACGGCCCAGTACAACACGCCTCCGATGAGGGCACCGATCACCCATGCGAAGCCGGACAGCATTCCGAGGGCCGGCACCCAGACCGCACTGATGGCGAATACCGCGGCAAGAGCGACTGCCACCAGGGCTCGAACATTCCAGCCACGGGTGTAGTAATAGGGACCGTCGGAATTCATGCTGAACATGTCCTCGGTCCGAACGTGCTTCCGGCGGACGATGTAGTAGTCGACCACCAGCACGCCGTAGAGCGGCGCGAGCATCGCGCCGAGAGTGTCGACGAAGGTGGGCAATCCGATTTCGTCGATGACTGCGACCCAGAACGCGCCGATGACGAAGCCCACCGCAGCGGTGATGTACCCGCCTGCCTTGAAGCTGATCTTCTGGGGGGCGAGGTTGGCCAAGTCGTAGGCCGGCGGAATGAAGTTCGCCACCAGATTGATACCCACGGTGGCGAGTAGGAACGTCACCGCTGCGATAATGGCCAGCACCACCGATTCGGTCTGTTCCACAATGTCCGCCGGGTTGTCCATGGGCTGACCCTGCCCGTCCTGGAAGACCACGTATGCACCTGCGGTGATGAACAGCGACAGGAAAGTGAAAAACGCCAGCGACAGCGGCAACCCGGTGAAGTTGCCGATCTTCATCTCTTTCTCGGTTCGGGAGAACCGGGAGAAGTCACCGAAGTTGATGATGACCGCGCTGAAGTAGGCGATCATCGTTCCGACCACACCGAAGAAGGCGGCCACGGCGGCCCAGCCGGTCACATCGGAATCGCTGAAAATGGAGCCGACCGCCGGGAGCATGTCCCCACCTGCTCTCACCCAGATGATGATGAGCAGCACCACCATGACCGCGTAGACAGCAGGCCCGGCGAAGTTGAGGAACCGCGCGATCACATCGATTCCTCGGGTGAAGAGCAGTACCTGTAGAAGTGCGACGATGACGTAAGAGATCCACCCGACTGCGTCTAGCCCCATGAAGGTGCCGCCCCCCGGGTTTCCGACGGCGGCGTTGATGGCCAGGGCAACCGCTGTGGAGGCGAAGTACGTCTGCGCCCCGTACCAGAAGATCGCCACTATGCCACGGACCAAGGCCGGGAACTTCGCGCCCAGAACACCCATGGACAGCCGTGCCATCACCGCATAGGGGACCCCGTGTTTCACGCTCGGTGAGCCGGTGAGGTTGACGAGCCAGTTGACAAAGGCACCCGCGAGGATGATCGCGGCAAAAACCCACCAGCCATTGAGTCCGGAGGTGATGAAAAGTGAGGCGGCGAGGGTATATCCGGCCAACGACTGGACGTCATTGGTCCACACGTTGAAGATCTCGAACCATCCCCAGGTCTTCTTCTCTTTGGGCACTGGGGCCAGGTCGGCATTGTGCAGGCCCGGGGCAGGCGCCGCAACGGGGGCTTGGGGCGGTGTGGCCTCAAGGCTCTGCACGGACATGGGTCCTCCATTCATGACAGGACGTGACTCCGGCCAGGTGAAATGCGCTTGATAAGCGCGAAAGAAGTGGGAGCTTCAATCGGGACGATTAGACGAGACGATTGTCACGGCCCGATTGCGGAGGCAATACGTTCGGAAGACGCGCTCCGATCTCGTCTGGTCCCTCATCGCAGCACTTGGTGGCGAAGAGTCGCCCATTCCCGCCGAGTTCTCGGGACCATAGCCCGGCGGCGGTTCGTCCCAGCCGAGGCCGGGCCCGGCGCTGCGCGCGCCGTCCCGTTCACCACAC
Organism: Dietzia sp. JS16-p6b; assembly: GCF_003052165.1. NCBI lineage: Bacteria > Bacillati > Actinomycetota > Actinomycetes > Mycobacteriales > Dietziaceae > Dietzia > Dietzia sp. JS16-p6b. The sequence continues at coordinate 3,564,389 of NZ_CP024869.1, forward strand.
CAGCCCGGTGGTCACGCTCTCGACAACCCCGGCTTGCCCACGCGGCCGCGGAGCTCGGGCTCTACGTCCCTAGGGACTTTCCTCCGCAATCTTATGGTCATACCAGTTGACCACATGGCCAGTGTTCTCTACTGTGCGTGTATGGCACTTCGTCCCGTACAGCGGCAGTCCGTGTCCGACCAGGTCTTCGACCAAGTACTTTCCGAGGTTGTCGACGGCGAGCTCGCGGCCGGTGACGCCCTCCCCAGTGAGAGACGTCTGGCCGAGGTCCTCGGTGTCTCTCGGCCGGCGGTGCGCGAGGCGCTTCAGCGGATCGCTCAGACCGGTGTGGTCGAGGTTCGTCACGGCGGCACGACGACGGTCCGCGATTTCCATCGGCACGCCGGGCTCGACCTGTTGCCGCGGCTCATGGTGCGCGGCCAGAAGCTCGATGTGGCCATCGCCCGCAGTGTGGTCGAAGCGCGCACTCAGATCGCTCCCGGCATTGCGGCGCTGGCCGCGGAGCGCGGCGGCCCGGCGGTCACGGCGCCGCTCGGCGAGGTCCTCGACCGTCTTGCCACGACCACCGACGCGGTGCTGTGGCAGCGCGAGGTGCTGGAGTTCTGGGATGTCGTGGTGGACGCCGGCGACTCGCTCGTCTACCGGCTCATGTTCAACAGCCTCCGTTCCGCCTACGAGCCGGCTGTGCCGGTTCTCGCGGCGTGGCTGGAGGCCGAGGTGGGTCTGCTCGATCCTTACCGCGTCCTTGCCACGGCGATCGCGGCTGGCGACCCCGGCACGGCGCGCGCGGCCGCCGAGCGGGTGCTCGCTCCGACGGCGCGCGCGCTGATGACGGCTCTGGACGTGGCCGGGGAGGAGGCGCGATGACCCGCCCAGAGATCGAGGAGTTCGCCCGTAAGCGCGTCGATGACGATGAGGCGCGCCTCGCGGGCGCTCGGCGTCGCAACTCCCAGAGCATGGGGCAGGTGTTCCGTGAGTTCTGGCGCCACCCCTCGCCGTATATCCTCGCCACCTGTCTCTCCGCGGCGATCCTCGCACGGGGCCTCATCGGCGGCGGCTCCTGGTGGGAGTTGCTGATCCCCGTCGGGCTACTGGCGGCGATGCCGGTCGCGGAATGGCTCATCCATGTCTGCATCCTGCACTGGCGGCCGCGGAAGCTCGCGGGCCTTACCATCGACCCGCTGCTATCGCGCAAGCACCGCGAGCACCATGGCAATCCCCGCACTATCCCTTTGGTGTTCATCCCATGGCAGGTCGAGCTCTATCTCCCTGTGGTGATCGTCGGCATCGCCTGGCTGGTGATGCCGGGGTGGCCGGCGACGCTCACGATGGTCGTCGCTGCCTACGTGCTGCTATCGGGTTACGAATGGGCCCACTACCTGCTGCACAGCGACTATCGGCCAAAGTCACGGTGGTACCGAGCGGTCTGGCGCAACCACCGCCTGCACCATTACAAGAGCGAACACTACTGGTTCACGGTCACCACGGCCGGAACCGCCGACCGGCTCTTCGGAACCAACCCCGACCCGAGCACTGTGCCCACCTCACGAACGGTCCAGCGACTGCACTCCTCTCCTCAAGAACGCGCCGCAACGTAGAGGTCGCCCGTCTTCCCGTGGCCGCTCACGGTCGCCGGCGATGGCTGGATTGCGCGAGGTTGCACCACTGCCGTCCACTCATCGTCGCACTGGCTTCTACGTCAAGAAGTGTCGCGGAGTCTCCAGCGCTCTGTGGGCCAGCATTCGGATCGCGCCTTCCGGATCGGAGCACCTGGCCCCTGTTCCCCTCCTCAGACGGGAGAATCAGCGTCAATCAGGACACCCTGCCACCGGAGGTGACATGTCCCTGCGAACCGTGTGACACACCGGTGAGAAACTGACAGATTGTTTGAAAACCGACACGGTGTCGGTTGCCGACTAGTCTGTCACTTCAACGCGGGCCCACCTGCGAGTTGTCACACGCTTGTCAGTCGCCGATTGTCACGAAGTTGGCAGGATCCTAGCTCCTGACATCTAATGACAACGGGCGCAGGGCGACCGCACGGGAAAGGGGCGTGTGCTGCCCCGCGATCGCCGAGGGCGACGGCTCCTTGCGCGACCTCGACCTGGCCTTACCGGGCGTCGATCAGCGCATCGCCGAGGAAACCGATCGAAATGTGCTCGACACGATCTTCGACGCCGAAGGCGTGGTGTATCGGTGACCGGCTAGAAACGGTCACCCGACTTGACGCCTGCGGTGGGCCCGGGCGCTAATTTCATGACCTATGAAGCAATACAGCCTGAACGCATCTTTGGATGGTTCCACCATCCTGAAGACCGCGACAATCGCTTGCCCGGCATCCTAATTCGGGAACCAACAGACGGCGCGAAACTCGAGCTGTTCGGCGGATTCTCCCCGCCGCCCAACTACCAGCCCGATCATCCGATCCGTTCGCTCGCTTCGAAGGCCTCCTGCGCGTCACGCATGCTCAACCCCGACGTGGCCGTCTTCACCCACTCCGTGTCGGCCAGCGGCGAGAGGGCACCCGAGTCCGGCGGATTCAGGAAGAACACCAGCGTCTCCATCGGGTCCAGAACTTGCACCAGATGATCCGTGTCGGGATCACCCGGCCCCGACGCACAGGCCACCAGCGCGCGCGGTCCGCTCATCCAACTCATCGAAGTTGATCTTGGTCACGGCCTGATCCTCTCATCCGTAGGTCGGCACGTGAGAGCTACGCCTGGCGTGTCCGGATCGACTCAGGAGGGCTGCTCGGGCATTCTTGTATCACGATGAGCATCTGACTCAGCAGGAGCGCCGCGACGGTGGTCCTTCAGCTAAGGACCACGAATGACCCAGCAGACTGCGCCCACAGACCCCAGCGACGAGCCGATGAAACCATTTGCCCCCATGAGGGTCTCCCGCATTAAGGTGCGTAACTTCCGCCTGCTGCGGAGCGTGGATATTGACCTTGGTGGCCGCACAACCGTGCTGGTTGGCCGAAACAACAGCGGCAAGACAACGCTCGCGGAGTCTTTTACGCGCTTTCTGCAGCCGTCGACGTTGAACTTCACCGTGGCCGATTTTTCCGCCGACAGCTACCCGGAGTTCCTGGAAGCGTGGGAGGCCTACGCCACAGGAGACGAAGAACTTGCGAGGCGTCTCCTGCCTGAGATCTCCCTCACCGTGGAGATCTCGTACTCAAAAGAGCTGCCGGAATACGGTCCTCTAGCTGCAGCTATAGTCGACCTCGACCCAGATTGCACAACAGCAATGGTTCATTTCAAATACGCACTTGAAGGTGGGCGCCTATCGGACTTTTTTTGAAGGGGTTGCAGGCGACCCGGACACTGGTGAGGACCCGGATCTCGAGCGCGTACTGGGCATCGTCGGGGACCGAGTTCAGGGAATGTTCGCACGGTCGATCAGCGCAATCGATCCAGGAGATGCCTCAAACACGCGCGACATCGCGCCAGAAGCGATGCGGCGCATACTCACCGTTCACTTCTTGAAAGCCCAACGCGGACTCGATGACGAAAAGGAACGACCAAAAGACCTAATCGGCAGCCTCTTCCAGAACCTGTTTGACGCCGCCTCCAAAGCGGACGACGGAAGCACCCAGAAAGAAACCGCCGATGCGCTCACGGTAGCAGTCGCTGACATCGAGCAGGATCTAGGTACCAAAGTCAGCGAGATGGTGAAGGGAATCATCCCGGCACTTCGGAGCTTCGGATACCCCGGCCTCTCTGATCCCGGCCTCAAAGCTGAAACAACCTTGGACATCGAACGCGTGCTGGGGAACCACACCAGCATTCGTTACGACGGTGTAGCCGGGGTATCACGGCCCTTCCGGTTTTAGAGTGCATTGATCCGGTCCTGAAGCTGTCCGGAGTGGATCAGTGACCGCAAGATGTAGTGCTTGAGGTTCCGGAAGCCCAGGGCGATTCCGCGGAGGTGCTCGAGGCGTCCGTTGATGGCTTCGACGGGGCCGTTGGAAGCGCCCACGTCGAAGTAGGCCAGGATCTCCCGATGCCGCTTCCACAGCGAACGGCCGAGCTGCGCGAGCTCGGGGAGTTCGGCGGGTACACCGGCCCGGATCGACTTGAGGAGCTTGTACATAGCGATCTTGCCCTCCCGCTTGCCCGAGGCTTCGTAAGCAGTGATGAGTCGCTGGTAGACGCCGTAGGTGACCTCCACCGCCGCGTGCGCGTCATGGGCGGTGAACGCTTGGAACAGGCGCATCTTCTGCTTGTCGGTCAGCAGTTCAGCGCGGGTTCGCAGGGTGCGGCGGATGCCGTACAGCGGGTCGCCCGTGCGGCCCCGGTGCCCGGTGGTGGCCTGCTGGATGCGTTGGCGGCACACGGTGAGCTTGTCGGCGGCCAGGTGCACGACGTGGAACGGGTCCATCACCGTCCGGGCAGCGGGCACCGCGCTGGCGGCGGCGGTGTGGTAGCCGGCGAACCCGTCCATCGTGACAACCTTGACCCGGTCTCGAAACACCTGGTCACGGGCGTCCAGCCACTCGGTGAGGACCTTCGCCGAACGGCCCGGGACCATGTCCAACAGGCGAGACGGGCCGGTGCCGTCCACGACCGGGGTCAGGTCGACCAGGACGGTGACGAACGCACTGCTGCCGTCGCCGCGCACGTGCTTCCATTTGTGCTCATCGACACCGAGAACGCGGACTCCGTCGAAGTGTCCGGGCTGCTCGTAGACCATCGTGCGAACCTCCGAGACCGCCAGGTCATTGACCAGGTCCCACCCCAGCCCGAGGGCCTTGGCCACGGCGGACACGCTGGTGCGGTCGATCGCCAGACGCTGCAGGATCCAGCGGCTGCAGCGGCGGGTGGTCTTGGCCCGCGGCTCGGCCAACGCCGGCATCCGCTGCTGGAAGATCCTCGTAGCGCACTCGGTGTTGTCGCAGGTGAAGCGCGGTACCCGCACGTGCAGTCTGGTGGGATGCCCGACGATCGGTAGATCCGTGACCTTCCGCTGGACGTGGTCCCGCAAACGGCCCGCCATCCCGCACTCGGCGCAGATCGGGTCGAGTGTGACCGGGGCGCAGAACAGGTGCGTGAGCTCGTCAGCCACAGCGGCGTCGGTGATGGTCACCCCGAGCTCGACGGTGCGGCAGATGGTGTCGGCGAGCAGGCTGGCGGTAGCGTTCAAAGCGGGTCCTGGGGATGCGAAGTGCTGGTGTAGGAACTTGCATCTTCACACGCCCCAGGACCCCTACATCTTGTGCCTCACCGCATCACCGCAGCATCCCCGCTACGCACTCCGGATCCGGAAGAGCCGGTATCACTCCCTGAGTCTTACAGCGGACTGGGGTCTCGCAACCTCATCCTAATGTTGCTCACGCTTCTTAGCTACTACCGCGAGTATGCGACGAGGGGCAACATGCCTGGACTGCACCTGGTCTTCATCGAAGAGCCTGAAGCGCATCTTCATCCGCAGATGCAGGAGGTGTTCATCGAGCAGCTAGCTTCGGTCGCTGAGCTTTTCCCGACGCTGGATGAAAAGAGGCAGCCCTGGTGGCCTCAGTTCGCGGTCTCGACCCACTCGTCTCATGTTGCCAACCGTGCGGACTTCTCAACCATCCGATATTTCCGTGTCGAAAACGACCCGAAAGGTGGCCCAGGCCACCACGCCAATGTCCTCGACCTCACCAACGCTGAAGACATCAATAAGAAGTTCCTGCACCAGTACCTGACCCTCACCCGCTCCGACCTCTTCTTCGCCGACAAAGCCATACTCGTGGAAGGCACAAGCGAACGGCTGATCGTTCCCGCGGCCATCCGAAACGCCAAACATGAGCTCAGCAGCCAATACGTTGCGCTCATGGAAGTGGGAGGCGCATACGCCCACATATTCTTCCCGCTCCTTGACTTCCTCCGCATTCCAGCACTCATCATCACCGACCTCGATGCAGTAGGCCCGGTCGACGGCAAGAAGCGAGACGGAGCAACGACAGTTCACGAAGGCACATCAACAAGTAACGCAACCATCAAGAAGTGGTTCCCCGACACCTGTTAGGGACGTGCTTCGGATAGCAGGGTTCTGATGATCGGGTAGCGCGAGTATGAGCATCGGATAGCGGTGCCGGTCCTCGTGTGCTCGTGTCGGTTCTACGCGTGGCAACCAGGCTGCGCGTGGATCCGAACAGGAGGCACGGGTGACTGATTACCGATTGGTGATGTCGCTACTGCTGCAGGACAGGTCCTACCGGGACATCGAGGCGATCGCGGGTTGCTCGCATCGCACGGTCGCGAAGGCGAAGAAGGTCTGCCACGAGCACGGGTTGACCGCCACGAGCCAGGTCGAGGCGCTCAGCGTCGAGGAGATCGACGTCTTGTTCGCCGATGGGCGCAAGACGCCGTCGAAGGAGTTCGTCGCCTTCGACGTGGCGGCTGCCGTGAAGAAGCGCACGGGCAAGAAGAAGCTGCCGCTGCGGGTGCTGTGGGCCAACTACCTCGACACTGACGGCACGCCGGGGCAGCGGCACTACAGCTACCAGCGGTTCTGCCAGATCATCGGCGAGTACGTCGAGGTCAACGAGCTGACGATGCGGATCACGCACGTGCCCGGGCACACGATGCAAGTCGACTGGGCGGGCACGAAGATGGCCATCTTCGATCCCGTCACCGGCACCAAGACCACAGTGTCGGTGTTCGTGGCGTCGCTTCCGTACTCGGGGATGGTCTTCGCCTGCGGCTGTCTGGACGAGAAGATGCCGAACTGGCTCGACGCGCACTTGCGGGCGTTCGAGTACTTCGGCGGCGCGGCGCAGGTGATCGTCCCGGACAACGCCTCGACGGCGTCGAACCAGATCGCCCGCGGTGACCGGGCCCGCGAGGTCAACCGTGAGTACCGGGACTTCCTCGAGTATCACCAGACCGCTGCCGTGCCCACTCGGCCGGTGCGCCCGACAGACAAGGGGAACGTCGAGGCCGGAGTGAAAGTGGTGACGAACTGGGTGATTGGACGCCTGGCCGATCGGCGCTTCGCGAGCCTGGACGATGCGAACGACGCGATCGCCGCCGAGGTGGAGGCGATCAACGACCGGACCCCGTTCCGCGGCCAGAAGACCAGCCGCCGGGAGCTGTTCACCGAGCACGAGCAGTCGGAACTGTTCGACCTTCCCGAGGCCCGCTGGCAGCCAGTCATCTGGAAGAAGTCCAAGGTCAACAGGGATTACCACGTGGAGATCGCCACGGTGAAGTACTCGGTGCCCTACACCTTCGCTGGCCAGCACGTCGATGTGAAGATCACCGGCCCCACACTCACGGTCATGGCTGGCGGGGAGGTCATCGCCTCCCACGCCGTCTCCGGTAGGCGACATTCCTTCGTGACCGACCCTGACCATGTTCCCGCGCAGCATCTGCAGACCTCGGACCTATGGTCGCGGGCGTACTTCGTGCGCCAGGCCCACAAGATCGGACCGCACACCGTCGCCGCGATCAGCGAGGTCCTCGATCGCCAGCGGATCGAGGCTCAGGGCTATCGCTCGTGCCAGAACATCCTCGCCCTGGCCCGCGGGGACAACAAGATGCTGCTCGAGCGGGCCTGTGGCCAACTCGTCTCCGAGACCTCCCGCCGGGCGATCAGCTACACCGCCGTCAAGCAGCAGCTGGCGGCCCTGAGGACCCAGGCCGCCGCCCGGCCCACCACCACGCAGCCGGCGGTGGCGGCTACGACGGACCGGCTGGAGCCGCCACCGGGTCGGCGAGATACCACCGGGGCGCATCTGGCCGGGCCCGAGCAGTTCAGCCTCGCCGCCCTCACAGGAGGCCCGAGCCCGAGCAGCGGCACCGCGGGGCAGGAGGAGCTGCAGTGACTGATCGTCATCTCACCGACGCCGACATGCCACTGTTCACCCAGTTGCGGATGACCGCGTTCGGCCAGACCGTCATCGACTTGGCCAACGATCCCGCCTGCGACGAGTGGACCTTCTCGGAGAAGATCTTCCACGCCCTGGACAAAGAGATCACGGCCAGGCAGGAACGCCGGACCCAGAAACTACTCAAGGCCTCCAGATCGCCAAACCCTGACGCCTGCGTAGAAGAGATCCGCTACCTGCCTGACCGCAACGTCAACCGCGAGCTAATCGCACGACTTTCCAGCTGTCAATGGATCGACGCCACTCGTAATCTCGTCGTGCTCGGCCAGTCCAGCGTGGGCAAGACCTACCTCGCCCAGGCACTGCTCAATGCCGCGTGCCGAAAGTACTACACCGCGAGGTTCTTCCGACTCGACGACCTGGCCAACCGGCTCGCCGTTCTGGAGCCGACCTCGCAGCGCAGGCTGGACTTCCTCACCGACCTGCACAACTGCGACCTGCTGGTTCTCGATGACTTCCTGACCACGCCGGTGGCTCCGCACACAGCGGCGGAGCTGCTCAACATCCTTGCCGCTCGGGAAGGCCGGGGCTCGACTCTGGTGACCTCGCAGTTCGATCCGCCCGATTGGTACAAGTCGCTCCAAGACGCGGTCATCGCCGAATCGATCCTCAACCGGATCGTCGCCGGCGCCGAGATCATCGCCCTCGACGGCCCGAACATGAGACGACACCTCGCCACGGCAACGCCATAGCGGCCCAGCGGTCGGACGGGCAGATGCCGCTATCCGATGCCCGTCCGACCGCTACCCGATCATCAGAACCGCGCTTTCCGAAGGGCGTCCCAAACAGGCCCTTCCGGTTTTAGAGTGCATTGATCCGGTCCTGAAGCTGTCCGGAGTGGATCAGTGACCGCAAGATGTAGTGCTTGAGGTTCCGGAAGCCCAGGGCGATTCCGCGGAGGTGCTCGAGGCGTCCGTTGATGGCTTCGACGGGGCCGTTGGAAGCGCCCACGTCGAAGTAGGCCAGGATCTCCCGATGCCGCTTCCACAGCGAACGGCCGAGCTGCGCGAGCTCGGGGAGTTCGGCGGGTACACCGGCCCGGATCGACTTGAGGAGCTTGTACATAGCGATCTTGCCCTCCCGCTTGCCCGAGGCTTCGTAAGCAGTGATGAGTCGCTGGTAGACGCCGTAGGTGACCTCCACCGCCGCGTGCGCGTCATGGGCGGTGAACGCTTGGAACAGGCGCATCTTCTGCTTGTCGGTCAGCAGTTCAGCGCGGGTTCGCAGGGTGCGGCGGATGCCGTACAGCGGGTCGCCCGTGCGGCCCCGGTGCCCGGTGGTGGCCTGCTGGATGCGTTGGCGGCACACGGTGAGCTTGTCGGCGGCCAGGTGCACGACGTGGAACGGGTCCATCACCGTCCGGGCAGCGGGCACCGCGCTGGCGGCGGCGGTGTGGTAGCCGGCGAACCCGTCCATCGTGACAACCTTGACCCGGTCTCGAAACACCTGGTCACGGGCGTCCAGCCACTCGGTGAGGACCTTCGCCGAACGGCCCGGGACCATGTCCAACAGGCGAGACGGGCCGGTGCCGTCCACGACCGGGGTCAGGTCGACCAGGACGGTGACGAACGCACTGCTGCCGTCGCCGCGCACGTGCTTCCATTTGTGCTCATCGACACCGAGAACGCGGACTCCGTCGAAGTGTCCGGGCTGCTCGTAGACCATCGTGCGAACCTCCGAGACCGCCAGGTCATTGACCAGGTCCCACCCCAGCCCGAGGGCCTTGGCCACGGCGGACACGCTGGTGCGGTCGATCGCCAGACGCTGCAGGATCCAGCGGCTGCAGCGGCGGGTGGTCTTGGCCCGCGGCTCGGCCAACGCCGGCATCCGCTGCTGGAAGATCCTCGTAGCGCACTCGGTGTTGTCGCAGGTGAAGCGCGGTACCCGCACGTGCAGTCTGGTGGGATGCCCGACGATCGGTAGATCCGTGACCTTCCGCTGGACGTGGTCCCGCAAACGGCCCGCCATCCCGCACTCGGCGCAGATCGGGTCGAGTGTGACCGGGGCGCAGAACAGGTGCGTGAGCTCGTCAGCCACAGCGGCGTCGGTGATGGTCACCCCGAGCTCGACGGTGCGGCAGATGGTGTCGGCGAGCAGGCTGGCGGTAGCGTTCAAAGCGGGTCCTGGGGATGCGAAGTGCTGGTGTAGGAACTTGCATCTTCACACGCCCCAGGACCCCTACATCTTGTGCCTCACCGCATCACCGCAGCATCCCCGCTACGCACTCCGGATCCGGAAGAGCCCCCAAACACCGACACCGACGCGCAGAACCCAACTGCCTTGCTGGCCGCTGCGGAGACGGACGCCATCATCAGCGGCAACCGGTACCTGGCGTTCCAGGTCCCCGAGAGCAAGGGGGAAGCCTGCGGCCGCACTTTCGAAGACGCCTTCCTCCTCGCCAACCCATCCGCTGAGGAGCTCGCGCTCACGGGCGATACCAAACAGGACGAGATCCGCGTCCGCGATGCTGTAGATGGCCTAAAGAAGAGCGACTTCGCTTTGCGATTCGCCGTAGATGAGGGCGGCTGGAAGACCCCTCGATACATCCAACGCGGACTCGACTGGCTACTCGGTAGCCCTCCTGGACATGAAGCCGGGTCCGAGGCTCCAGGCGAGACCGGAGTCGTTGTTCGATGACCGCCCGGGAGAGCGCCGCGGCTGACAACGCCGAGAGGGCAAGCGAGGAAGCTCTCGCCACCCTCTTTGCCGCACTCGATAGTCGCAGGAACTTCAAACTCGAAGCGGGCGCTGGAGCAGGCAAGACCTACTCACTGATCCAAGCCCTGCGACGCATCCTGAAAAACAAGTCCGTCTACCTTCCCCGCAGCGATCAACGAGTCGCTTGCCTGACGTACACCAAGGTCGCCCGCGACGAAATCAAAGCAAGAACCGACGAAGACCCCGCCATCTTCGCCGACACCCTTCACGGGTTCCTCTGGGAGATGATCAGCCCATACCAGAAGGCACTCGCTACGGCTCTCCGGTCGTCGGAAACCTGGCAGGAGCGTCTCGCCGAGAATTCAGATATCAGCGGGCTGGCGATCGAGTACGACCTAGGTATTCGTGGCCTTCACGAGGATCGAATCACGCTCCATCACAACGACATCCCCGAGTTTGCGATTCAGCTCTTCGGCAATGAGAAGTTCCGCTCGCTAATCACGGACCGGTTCCCCGTTATCTTCATCGACGAGTACCAGGACACCCCATCTGGGCTTGCCGAAGCGGTTCTGTCCGGTCACGGGGAAGACCGCACAAGCCCTGTCGTGGGTTTCTTCGGCGACCACTGGCAACAGATTTACGACAGAACTTGTGGCTCGATCGAGCATTCTTCGCTCACATCGATCCCCAAGAACGCCAACTTCCGATCAGACCGATCAGTCGTCGACTTCCTCAACAAGTTACGCCCGGAGCTTCCGCAGGCACCTCGGGCCGACGCTGACGAGGGCACAGTGACGGTCTACCACTCCAACACTTGGCCGGGCGCCCGTCTGGGCAGAAACTGGAAGGGTCAGATCTCCCAGGAAGCTACCCAGGCATGTCTGGAATGGCTCCAAGTCGCGTCCCCAAGTAGCACATGGATCCAGAACTCAAAGGACTTGAAAGTCCTGATGCTCACGCACGCGACGATCGCGAACGAGTTGGGCTACCCCAGCCTTCCGGGTGTCTTCTCGTCCAACGACTCCTTCGCCAATAAGGAAGACCCGGTGATCGAGTTCCTTGTCGACACTGCGGAACCCGCTATGCAGGCGTTTTCCGAGCACAAGTACGGAGAGCTGTTTCGCCTCCTGGGAAGCAAGAGACCAACACTCACCGCACCGAAAGATAAGCATCGCTGGTCCGAGTTCTTTAATTCGCTCATCTCGACCAGCAGTACGGGCACGATCGGTGATGTGCTGGACCTCTTGAACTCGCAGAATCTCTTCTCCGTGCCCACACGGGTAGTTAAGAGAGGACGCGACCTAGAAGAAGCACTACTGTCTCTCGGCCCTGGAGAGGAACTAGAAGAGCCGCGAAAGCTGGTGGAGCATCGGTCGCTACGGTCCGTACCGTATGCCGAAATACGCGCACTCCGCTCCTATTTGGAAGACAGTACCGTTTTCTCAACCAAACACTCTGTCAAAGGCGCAGAGTTTGACGACGTGATCGTCCTTGTTGGGCGCGGCTGGACTAAGTACGACTTCGCCAAGATGATCGCCGCCCACGCTCCGCAGAGCAAACCAGAACTCAGGCAGGCCGGGAGCTTCCCGCACTCACGCAACCTCTTCTACGTCTCCGCTTCGCGAGCAAAACACAACCTTGCACTGCTATTCGTTCAAGAGCTCAGCGACGACGCAGTCGCGGTTCTCGAGGATTGGGCTGGGCAGGAAAATGTGATCTCCATAGAGTTCGACGAGGCGGGCGTACTGCTCTGATCCGGTCCTCTCGGCGCTCGAGCAGGCGATCCAAACCCGGTGACGGGGTTCGTTCGAGTTCACCTCGACTGGTCTCGTCCATCGCAGCGATGCCGGGACCCAGTACGTGCCCCTGGCCCACGCGAAGCCGGGCAGAGGTCGATTGGTAGCGTCGGCGACGCCTTGGACAATGCCCTCATGAAGGCCACAATCGGGTTGTACAAGACTGAACTGATCGACTTGGAAACCACCCGCAGGTGCACCGGCCGCAACGAGGTCGAACGCGAGGCCGCGGACTGGGTGAAGTGGTTCAACGACGAGCGTTTGGCATTCCGCGATCGATTACCGGCCACTCGTCGAATGCGAGGCGACGTACCGTTCCAATCAGGCGACCAAGCCTCAGGCCGCCCGATTCACCAAGACCCTCCGACGGAGCCAGCGCGGTTCACTTCGACGGCAACCCCTACGTGCGCTGGGGAACTAGCTACCCAAGCCGAGACTCCCCAGGCTTCCCCCCGAAGCTCCGCCGGGGTCGCCGGGGTCGCCCGGTTCGCCGGGGTCGCCGGGGTCGCCCGGTTCGCCGGGGTCGCCGGGGTCGCCGGGGTCGCCCGGTTCGCTACTCTCTGGGGAGAAGCTCACAAACGTGGGGTCAGGCGAGTTCTCTCCTTCCCTCACCGCAAATCTCACTCGCAGGATTTCTGCCCCGTGCTCCGACGCGATGACAAAGTGGTGGTATCCGATTGCCGCGTCGGCAGGAAGATCGAAAAGGACGTCGGCGAAACCATCCTCGTTGGTGGTGAATTCTGCCAGAAGAGTGGGATCAGACTGCATACTCAGCCGGTATCTCGTATTGGGAGATAGACCATTCGCCGCAACTCCGACACGCTGCTTCCTCGGAATGAACAGTGACGGAGGAACCGCACCTCTTGCCAACATCGAAAACTTCACTGCAGGACCGTCTTCCCACTCCGCGATGGTCGTTCCGCCGAAACCTGCGCTGCCTATACTAGCGTGCCAGAATCCGTACCACGGTTCAGCAAAGCGACCACCGGGGCAGTATCCGGACAAGATGTGATCGTACGCCGTGAATAGTTCGGGCCCATCGAGACGACCATTCCGATTGACGTCGAATTGGTCTACCCTACCGAAGCCGCCGGACATGGTGCCGGCGGGCCCAAAATTACTGACGGCAGCGTCGGCCAGAACGGCATTGTTGACACGGATCGAGACGGAGGTAGACGTTTGCCCCGCGCGCAGTGGAACTCCCTCGAACAACTCGAACACATCTCGCACCCGATTGCCATTGACCGTGACCTCAAATAAATCCGTGACTTTAGTAAGAGGTCCGCTCACACGCGCAGCATTCAATCCCATCGCACACTCGCCAAGGGCGTTATACATTGAAATCGATCTGAAGACGTCCCCGTTCCTAGCGGGAGTGGACCACGCGTACAGCGCGTTAACTGTTTCGCCCGGATTGTATTGGGCCTTTATCGGGTCCACGCGGGGCCCCATTCCGAATCTGAGACGAGCCTCCCGGATGGATGTAGAAAGTGCCCTACCCATGAAGTCCACTTCGTCGGTGCTAGTGGCGTCGTAACCCGCTCCGTGGACGAACTTCACCCCCGGCTCGAAGTAGTTTACATGGGTGGAAAAGTTACTTATGTCTGAGGGTGCAACACAGATCGGGTCTCTAGCGTGGCATATCGAAGCCCGGCGAATATTCGGAATGTCGTAGTAGCTGTCATACTTTCCGCCGAATGGTCTCGCGATCCCCAAACCATTGGATCCACCGCCGAATGTAGTCGACTTATTAGGGAGCTGCAGGGGATCTCCGACAAGGTGAACTGCAGAAACAGGACCATTCTCGTCTGCAGGGTTCTCGCCGGCGAGCTGTATTGCAGCTATGCGCGCGGCTATTGCACCTTGGGAGTAGCCTAAGAATATGATCTCTGGCAACGCGCACATGAAGGGCTGCGAGGAGACATAGCTGTTGTACGCGTTGTACGCCGCAACCGCTCCCATGTTGGCTGATTTAAACAAGTGAGTTGCCTCATCATCGCCGCCCAGATGCTCCCATGCTGCCTCCACGGCGGGGTATTCCGGAGCTCCCACTTGCAGGACTGGGGCGCCTCTAAGGTCCGCTCGGCTGAGTAGTTTCTCTAAGGTGGGGCCCTGCCAGCCATCACTGCGGCCGCCTACCGCGCCCTCGCCGGATCCGCGGAGTGGGATGACTACGACTGGCGTGCACACTTCCGGATTTGACGCTGAAGCTACCGGCGGCGCTGCTATCGCTGTTGCAACAACTGTGAACGCACTAAGCGTAGCGGCGGTCCATTTTCTTGGAATCATAGAAGCTTTCTCGGTTAAGTGGGGTGAGTGGACCCCAAGGCGTTGGTGCCGCGAGTCCGGCCCGAGCAAAGTGTAAGCACGCTTAAGTTGACGGGTGTCCCAATCGGCCTGACTTCGTACGAACGTGGGTCAAGCTGCAGCTTGCTCCTAGGCCATCACCTCGACCTGGGCGGTGATGTGGGTGAGCTTGGCCTGCGCGTCTATAGGTTCGTGCTCCCGATCGAACTTGAGGTTGCCGACCAGCTCGCGCAGCAGGCCGGCCTCCTGTCGCCAGGGGGCGTGGTGGTGCAGCTTCCAGATCGCCGCTGGCAGCTCCTGAAACCACTGCTCGGGAATCCTGTACAGCCCGATAACAAACCGCTGAAGAATCAGTTACTGGACGCGGGAGATCGAGGGTGGCCAGCAAGCCTCACCAGCGCCGCGCCTCGACAGCACGCCTTCCCCGTGGTCGGTTCGCTGCAGATTGAGGGCGCCGAAGGGGTAGCTGCGGCCGTCGCGGCGGCGCAATGCTCGACAGGCGCCAAGTAGCGGGTTCTACGTCGTCAAGGAGGCGAGCACGGGGAGTGTCGAGTTTGCTGGTCGGCTCGATCAGCTGGGCGCACGCCAGCGACTTGAACGACCGGCTAGTCCCCAGAATCAGTCGTCTAACCCCGACTGACCGGTACCGATGAAGACCGGCAGCCACGAATCCATTTCAAGTGGTTCACCTCGGGAAAGAGGCTCGTAGCCCGGTCCTCTGTCGTGTTGGCGGACGACCTCGAGCCGGCTGCCAGCGGCCACGTGGTCAGCAACCCAATGGATCCACAGGCCGCATCATTCTGTTTGTGACCTCGGCCCGATGTGGCCGCGGAGAATCGGCAGTTCTTGACTTTGCCGATGACTTTGGTTGTGGTCTGCTCGACGTGACTGGATCACGCTTTCGCGTGGTCCAGTTCCCACCGGTCTAATGCGTCCCTCGGGCGGGCACCACCCCGTCGGGGCTGCCGTCGGCGACCCAATTCGACACGGCGAGCTGGGTGGGGTTGATGGGATCCGAGTGCGCCACCGTCCCAGTGTCTGACCTCGCGGGCTACCGGACGCTGAATTGAGTCAACTCGCGCGGACCATTGGTTTACTGGGCCCAGCGTGAGGCGGTGTTCGCAGCTAGCGTCTCGGCCAGCTGTGCGGGCTGCTCGTTTTCGATCCACTGCTGCGGGGACTGGTCGTCCAGGTTGGGGTGTGGGGCGCATATCCAGAGCAGCGCGGTCCACGCGTCAGCGCTGGTGACCAGCACCCTCCACAGACTTAGGAACTCGGGGCGTACCTGGCTGTCTGTGAGCTGCCATGCTGGACACACCCAGGCACCGTCTGCCAGCTGGGCGCCCAGCACTTCCTCTGCCTCAAGCCTGCGCATGGTCTCTGACAGCGAAATATCCAAGACTTGGGCCATCGATGCGGGGGTGTAGAACGGTCCGATCTTCGAGTCCAGAACACGGTCACGCTCGATGCCCCCCCCCCCGAGTCATCGGGCGCCTGTGGCGTGTCCATGAGTGCCATTGTCACCCCGAGCAAGGTGTCGTGCAGCCGGATCACGTACGGGCCATCTGGCGGTTGATCTCGAACTGGCTTCTGGAATTACTCTTGATCCATCGGCGGTTCCGAAAAGCAAAGTAGGCGAGGGACCTCGTTCGTCGGTACGGCTGTCCGTATCTTCACTGGCTGCAGGACGATCAGTGCGGGAGAATCAGGCTTCTAGCGTCTGTCGTAGCCGTGTGGTGTCATCCGTTGACAGGCGGCCGCGGTCTCAGCCCACAGCCGGAGGGCTGATCTCAGGTCGTGGTTGGCCCGACGGGCCGAGAAGGAGGCCACCGATGCAGCTCCAGACAATCAACGACCCACTAGGGCGTGTCTCCCATAGCTGAGCGGTGACCCGCGAGACCGTGGCCGTATGGGTCAGACGAAGTCACGGTTTCGCCAGTTCACCGACGAGCAGTGGGAACGGATCGAACCCCTGTTGCCCTCGAATGAAGGGCGGCAGGGGCATCCGTTTCGCGACAATCGCAAGGTAGTCGAGGGTATCGCCTACCGCTATCGAGCCGGGATTCCGTGGCGGGATCTGCCCCGCGAAGAGTTCGGTCCGTGGCAGACGGTGTGGAAGCGGCATGCCCGCTACGCCCGTGATGGGACCTGGGACCGAGTCTTGCAGGCCATCCTTGCTGAAGCCGACGCGGCTGGAGATGTCGACTGGAACCTCTCGGTGGACGCCACCATCTGCCGTGCTCATCAGCACGGCACAAATACGACCCGCCCGGAGCAGGACACAGGGGGCACGATCGAATCACAAGAATCTGCCCATCAGCAAGTGTGAACCTGCAGGTCACGGCATCGGTCGCTCACGGGGTGGGCTGACGACCAAGATTCACAGTGCCGTCGACGGTCGCGGTCGGCCGCTGGCGAATGTGGTCACCGGTGGGCAACGAAACGACGGCGCGATGCTGGCCGAAGTCCTGGCCGACATCCACGTCCCCCGCCAAGGTCGCGGCCGACCTCGCACTCGCCCCGACGCGGTGATCGCAGACAAGGCCTACTCGTCCGGCACGATCCGCCGTCAGCTCCGCGAGCGCGGTATCGCCGCTGTCATCCCGGAGAAAAGCGACACCATCGCCGCCCGCCAGCGCCGAGGCAGCCGCGGCGGCCGACCACCAAAACTCAACGCTGACCTCTACAAAGGCCGCAACGTCGTCGAGCGATCCTTCGCTCTGGCCAAGCAATGGCGAGCCCTGGCCACCCGCTACGACAAACTCGCAATCACCTACCGCGCCGCCGTCACCCTCTGCGCAATCCTGACCTGGCTGCGCACATTAGGAGACACACCCTAGGGGAGGCGACCACTGTCACGGTTGACCTCCCGCGGCAAGACTTGGGCCATTTCAGGCCATGGGACGAGCTCGCCGCACTGCACGCGGCGAGCCTGGAGTCCACGTCGGCTGTATTCATCGACGCGCCGACCGAGGAACTCGACACCTGGCCGGCGGCCGATGCCGCCTTCCTGCACGCGATCGCCGACAGTGACCCAGAGGCGACGGTGACGCCGCTGGTGTGGGCACGGATGCGCACCGCGCCCCGCTATCCCTCACTCCGCGAGGTGAAGGCGGAGAAGTTCCCGTTCCATGCCGAGCAGCCGGTCCCACGAGAGTCGACGTGGCCGCCCGATTTCAGCGGTGTCCCCACTGCGAAGCTGAACAGCACCCTGCACGATGAGCCGGGGTCACGGCTCGTGCTGCACGTCCCGCCAGGTGATGGTTGGCATCGCGTCGCCTGGGTTCGTCAAGACGTCGAGGGGTTCAGCATGTCGTCACTGTTGTGCGAGTGCTCTCTGCAGCACGTGGTCAAAGCTGGAGGCGGGACGTTCAGCTTCCGCGGCGACGCCGACTGCGCCTACCGCCCAGTGACCGCCTACCTCCGGGCGCTGTCGCTTCGGCACCTCTTTCCGGAGGCCACACCCAAGACTCTGCGGGCGATGGTCGATGCCGCCCTGACCGGCTTGTGGCTCGGGCAACGACACGGGGACGACCTATGGGGCTCAAACCTGTATCTGCAGACAGTGTCGGCGGTGCTCGATGTGCCGATGCCCTGGGAGTTGGCGCACGCCGCCGTCGAAGAGGGGTTAGTCAGCCTCGACGGTGCTGTCCTTGGCCTGCCTCAGCCGATCCGCACCGCGCCTGTCGGACCGGTCATGGACTGGGACAGCACCGAACCCACCGACGGCGATTGGGTCGTCTGGTGGGCCCGTCTCGATCGCCGCTACCAGGTCGAAGTCACCCGCGACCCCGACAGCACCAGCCACGCGACACTAGCGATCTACGACCACTCCAACAACAACACTGAGATCCACTCCGAGCAGGTGGGGCTGGCATACGGCGCCATCTTCGGCCCGGACACAGGTGACGTCGATGCGTGGATGGTGCGTGCCGTCCGTGTAGCCGACGAGCACGGCGGATAGGGCCTTGTGCTCGTCGGCTACTGATACACCTGGGAGCCGGGCAGAGCTGCAGCGTGGCCGCTAGGTCTCTTGGTTTCATGAAGCGCTGGTTTTGGCCGGCATGGCCGTGCCCGTCGGGATTGTGGCAGCCCCTTGAGGGTCCACTTGGCGGTCAGGTTGCCATGGCGGGAGAAACTCGACGGCCGCGTGCAAGAACGTGGCTATGTCTTCAACGTGAGACTCGGCACGGTGGTGGCGCCTGTCATCGGGGGTCAGGCGTTCCACCTCATGTGCGATCAGACGTTTCCCGTCGGACGGCCACCGCTCCCAGGTCAACACGTCTCTGTAGGTAGTGAGTCGACGCGTGAACTGCTCGGGCTTGTCTCTCACTAGGTCCAGTAGCGTCGCGAGATCGAGCGCCCTCTCCGCCGGGCTCGGCTTCGCGACTGTCACGCTTGAGGGACATTGCGATGACCCTGTGGGTTCAGGGGGGCCTCCCCTAGGGTCGGCGCGGACTCTGGCGCCTTCGGTCGGCTTGTCTGAAGGAGGGCTCCATTCCAGTGGCTCACGGATGCCGTGAGCCTCAAGCTGTCGTCGTCCTGCTGCCTGAAGCGAATCGTGCAGTATCGACGAATGCTCAATCAGCATGTGTCGGTACTCGGTGCGTTCTCGGCCAGCCGCTAGCGGTTCGCTGAGTACCGCGTAGCGGTTGTCGCTGCCGGTGAGTAGCTCCCAGAGGCGGGTCGCCATGAAACGTTCACGGCCGGGCGTGAGCACGAATCCATGACCTCTCAGGTCCTCTAGTAGCTGATCGTCGAGTGCTGGCGGCCGCCGAAACGTCCATCGACGCCGGTCGTAGTCGATCGGTGGCGGGTTGCGAAGTAGTGATTCCCACTGCCGGTCTAAGAGGTCTAGTGCTTCGGCTAGAAGTCCTCGTGTCTCTAATCGCTGCAGGTGAGCGCTGACGGTGCGCGCTGCAGATCGCGGGAGGTTGAAACTGGCCGCCAGTTCGAACCAGCGCTCCCGCGTTCCGATGCGGGCGAAAAGCATGGAATAAGTCACCGCAGCGGCCCCAGTGTCCTTCGTCGACACGGCCGGCAAGGCACTGAGGACATCTGGCCATATCGACTGTGGCAGGTGCCGACTCTGCAGAGATTGCAGGGCAGTCTCGGGATATGGCCAGCCGGATCGAGCGAAGTAGTCCGCAGCCGGTAGACGCGGAACTACAGCACTGGTGCGGTGTGTCAGCCTGTCTGCCACTTTCATCTGCTCTTGTCTCGATCGGATGCGAATCGCGGCAGTGAGGTTGCCGCGGTTGCGGCTCTGCTGCTGGGGCACGGGCCGTACTCGGCCGCTGCCAGGCACTGGAGGTGGTTGACCAAGATCTTCGTACCGCTCGAGCGCGTGTGCTGCCACGTCCAGCGATGGCGCGGAGATGACATCGACCGCGCTGGTCATGAGAGCCCCGTACTCTGCTGCGGAAAGCTGTGAGCCATAGATGGGGCCGGGGCCGTTTCCGTGTTCGCCGGCGACGTAACCGGTACCTGCAGTGATTCGTCGCCCCGGAGCGATGTGCGAGGTCACCGCAATCGTCAGGTCCGACTCGTTGACCACGAGGGCGTTGACGATCTGGATCACCGACGATAAGACCTCGTGGACGGGCACAGTGAGCCCACAAGTCTGGACCGCCGCTTCATTGTCCAGACCAGCAAGGACTTGGTTCATCACACGCTGCGCCGCGACATACGGGTGTTCCGGGCCAAGATAAATCGGCGAGACAGCGGAAAGATCAGCGTCGCACCGAGGTCTGATCCGTGTCTTTGTCACCGATTCGCTCTGCCTAGGCTTGACATGCAGGCACCTCGTGGGGTTCGCCGGCACGACGCTCAGTCGGTTCTCGCCCGAATGCGGAATCCGATCACAGACAGCGCACCTGTCGGTCAGCAGAACCGCATGTTTCACGCACGCCACGCTGACCGGCAGGAACCAGGAAAGGCGCCACGCGCCGCGTCGTTCCCGAAGGCACTCCGGGCACCATCGAGCCCCGGAACGCCGAAAGATTTTGCGGCTCCGATTATGTTCTCCCCGGTTTTCGAAGGTGGCAGGGACCACGCCATCACTGGCCTTGAGCTCTCGGTGCGGCAGAGAGGCGAACGTCGCCGCTTCAAGCTCCACTGCGGACACCCCGAAGGCGATCCCCATCGTTTTGTACGGTCTTTGGGCCTCCTCGACCAGTTCATACGGCCGGCCCGACACACCAACACCGAGTGCTCTCAAAAGCTCTCGGGCGGATAGGCCGTTGTCGCTGGCGACAGCTTCGATGAAGCTATGCAGGTCCTGTCCCGGCTTCATCATCTTGGTGATCGCCATTGGCGCTGGGTCACCGAGCACGACCTCTGCCCTTCTTGCCCTGCCCTCTGACAGCGCGCAGTTCCGCCGCAGTGGCTCGTCGCGCTGCATCGGCACCCACCGGGAGCGGTGTCCGGTTGATCAGCTGCTCGTCGATCTGCTCGGTGCCGGCTCGCATCGCGAGGAACGACGCTCGTTTCAGCAGCTCGACGAGCGTTCCGACACTTCCGGTGGTTCGTTCGTAGAGCAGGTCCCAAGAGTCAACAAGCTGTTCCTGCGGGTGGGCGCAGAGCGCCAGTTGAGACTCCAGCGTCGCGACCAGTTGCTTCCATTCGGTCTGTCCGGATTTGGCCGCGGCAGAGATTCTTTCGCCGCGGACTAGTGTCCAGCGTCGTGCGGTCTGGTCCATCCGGCCGTGGGTACGTCGGCCGGAGGTGTCATATAGTCCCTTGTCGTCGAGGTCGACCCCGGCGTAAACGCATGTTCCCGCAAAGTCATCGAGCAGCCTCTTGAGGTGGTCGGTCAGGGCCTGCCCGTCGCGGCTACCAGCATTGATGCAGTGCAGATCATCGACGATCAGAAATTCGGTCTCAGCCTTCGCGAGTGCCTTCAATGCGTCCGCTGTCCATCTTTCACCGGTTCGTTTGGCTTCTGGCACGCCGAGGAATGTGGCGATCGACTGGGACATGTCTTTCATCGAGGGGTTCCCACTGAGGCCGATCAGCACTGTGGGGATCCGATAGGCTCCCGAATCCGTGCGGTCGCCATTGCTCTGCCGTGAGCGGCGGTCCACCATGCGGGCGAAGTGTGTGATGGCGGTGGTCTTGCCAACGGTGGGGGCGCCGTCGATGACCACGGCGTTGCGCGCCGCGTAGCCCCCGACCGGGTTTGTCGAACGGACCAACTCAACGATGTCGTGAACTTCGCGCATGAGCGAGGTCTGCACGGGGGGCATAAAGGAGTGGTAGCGATTGCGTTGTTCGTTGTAGCTACTCAGCTCCGATGGGTTCATTCCAGCAAGCTGGTCTCGGGTCTTGATGTCCGGCCTTTGCAGATAGGGGGTGTCGCAGTATTTCTGCCATGCCTTCCAGGTCTTCTTGTGCGGATCAATGCTCATCAAGAGCACCCGCCCACTCGTCGTCCTCATCAGCAATCGCCAAGAAGGAAATGTCGTCGACCACGTCGTCTTCGCCGTCCGGATCGTCGAGGTCATCGACGGGCTCGTCCTCGATCGGTGGGAGCTCATCGTGAAGGGGTGTTTGAGCCCACTCCTTATCCGCTGCGGCGACTTTCTAAATAACCTTCGGCAACCGGGATCCATCGCTCGTCACTCGTGAGCGGAGCTTGCGGTTCTCACCCAGCGCTTCCAGCGCCGCGTCGAGAGACTCGCGTTCCTTCATCCAGCGGTCGGGTAGATCCTCCGCCCCGATGGCTCGGACCAGTTGCATCATGGCATCGCTGAACGGCGCATCGAGGCCCCGTGCTTGCGTCCACCACAGTGTGTGGATCTCGTTCGTCTCCGGGTCTTGGAAGTAGATCTTCCGGATGTCGTTGACGTCGTAGGCGAAACGGAAATGGTCCGGTCGCCCGACCCGGGGCTCGGTCGATTGCCGGTGACGGTAGGCGTCCAAGGCAGGACCGTCGTAGAGCCTGTTGTCCCACTGGACCCCATAGTGCTGAATCGTGCGGGCGACCTTCGGCAGAAACTTGATCCAGTCACCGGGCCGAACGAGGAGCCGGGGCAGCCCGTGACACGCGATGGATGCTTCGTACATCTCTGCCGGTGACATATCTCGTTGCGGCATTCCTGCAAACGTCAGTCCGGACTGCTTGTTGTGGTGATAGACGGTGCAGATCCACTGCCGGATCATGTTGTCCAGTTCGTAGATGGTCAGCAGGTCTTCCTTGTCGACGTCCAGCCCGCGGAGGGTCGGATCGCTTCCCACGTAGCCGGGCAGCATCGAGATCAACCCGGAATTCAGGGTCCGGAAGAATCTCTCGACCACGGCTTTGTCGGTCGGCTTGTAGGGCTGCGCCGTGTACACCGAAATACCCAGCTCTTGGCACACTGACACCACATGCTCTGACACGTACGGCTTCCCCCGGTCGGTCAGGATCGCCTCGGGGCCGACGTAGGGCATGCCCCACACCTCTCCTGCGGGAACCGATATCTGCTGGGGAACGCCCTCGTACCGCCAGGCTGCCTCTTCGGGAATGCCCTCTGGGGCCGGCATTACCGAGCACGCCTGCATGATGACGTTGCCTACGTCGACGCGGTTGCTGTTCGGACTAGTCACGACGCCGACGATGGTTCGGTTGCAGTAGTCCATCGCCGCGGCGAGTTCCACGCGTGTGACCATGTCTTCGTGCAATCGCGTCTTCGGTACCACGACGAGGATGTCGATCCGGTGAGAATCGAGAACGACCAGTTGCCCGGGACGCGTGATGTCCATCTGCCCGTGGGCCGTCTTCGGCGCGTCAGCTATCGACACCCGGTGTTTCGTAGCGCCGAAGGTCGCCGCGCCCTTTGAAATGTCGTTCAAGCGCCGATAGCGGGTTGGTTGGCTGGGTAGTTTCGCTTCGTCGCCGCACTCCTGTCTGAACCTGAGGTTGATCTCCCACATCAGGTTCTTGCGGCTATTAGTGGTCTGACGGGCCTGCTCACCGACGACCTCGCGCGCGATCTCGGTCCATCTCTGATCTGTGCGAAGTCCTCGCCGGCGAGTGATGTCCCCTGATACCAGGCCGTTGGCCCCGGATTCGCGAAACCTCTTCAGCTTGCGACGCACTGTTCGTGTGGAGACACCCATTGCTTCGGCCACCGCTTCTACCCGCTGCTCGACGTGCGTTGGCGCGTCCGGATCATCGACTGGGTTAGTGATCCAGGCGAGCTGCCGGACAAGTTTCTCCAGGTCGGCAAGTTCCTCCGGGGAGAGCAGGTCGACACCCGTGACTATCGAGTTCTCTTCAGCAGGATTCGCTTGCTTCACCTCACGAATGAACGCCACGATGCTCATCGTGGTGGTGAATCTCGAGTTCACCGAGCGCAGCACGATGTCCGTGCCTTGACGGCCGGTGATGGTCATCAGCTCTTCCTTCACCTTCACTGTGTCGCCCAGTTTCGGCACCCATGTCGAGCTCATCAGGCCACCTCCACGTCGGCCGATGCCGTCGCTGGCCACAGCACAGTGCTCAGCCTGAGCGGTTTCGACCAGTCAAAGCTGAGATGGCCGTGCCACACCAGGTGCAGCGCCGCCGGGACTATTCGGTACCGCTCGACCCGGGGCGGCAGGTCGCTTAGAAGCTGCCTGAACGAGATGCCAGACGTCGCTACTGCTTCCCGCACGACGCGGAGGTCGTCAGAGTCAACCAGTCGTGGGTTGCGGTAGCCGGCCACGTGCAGTGTGTTTCGTAGTCGCACCGGGTCGTCGCCTGTCCACAGTTGGTAGTGCCATCCACGTAGCCGGCACGCCTGGCGAAGCCATGCGCTGGCCTCGGCAACACGCTCGGTGCCTGCCCGTTTCGGCGTGGTGACATCGACCAGTTCCACGGAGCCGTCCGCGTAGGTCAGCAGATAGTCGGGGATCCGGGTACGTAGACGGTCACTGACCAGATCCGGACCCGAGACCTGCAGTGGTTGAGAGGAAATGTGCACTACGTCGGGATCAGCGTCTGCGGTAGCCAGGAATGACCGCTCGTGCAGCGACTCGTAACCGACGTGCTTTCCGACGGTGGACGACCACCACAGTCCGTCGTAGTGCAGGCGCCCCTTGTAGGCGCGGAAGGTCCGGAAGGGATCCGAGTCAGCGACATCGTGCCAAGTCACCTCGGCGAACGGGACGGACCGCTCCGAGTCTTTTCCTTGGCGTAGCTCCGCCGTCACCTCACGTAGCGAGGCGAGACGCGTCAATCCCGAGGGCGTGTCGTCTGAGGTGGTCAAATCTGCACTATTGACCTGCGTTTGGGTATGCGTCATGATGACGTTCTCTCCTTCAGGAGAGAAGAATTGGTGTGAAGCCTGAGCGCTTCGCGTGATCACGAGCCGGGTGGCCGCCCGGCTCGTGGCGATTTCGCAGCAGTAGTCGCCGCCCCCACTTCAGAAGAATGGCTGGAGCAGCGGTTATTGGGGTACTTCGATGCGCGCCCCTGCGCGAGGTCTCTACGCTTCAGACGCCTCCGGTGGTTCGGCGACGTCGAGGAAATCCGTTAACGCCAGGGCGGCGACGGATGAGACTGAGCGGTGTTCACGGAGCGCGGCTCCGTACAACTCGCGGACAAGCCATCCGGGCAGAGACAGGTGGATGCGCGTCGGCGAGCGGTCATCGATCGGCTGGTCTGCGCGTCGTGGCGCACCGAGCCGTGCGGGCGGAATTTTGTTCATACCGAAGGACCGAAGCTGCACCCGACGCCTGGTCGGTCTGCAGAGCCGCGTTAGCGACTCGGTCGACCTCCCTTCTTTCGGCTCGGGGCAGCTTGTCTCCGATCCGCCCATCTCATCACGGACATCTGTCGGTGGTCAATGGCCAATGATGTCCAATGCGCCCGATCCTGGCGGCGGTGCGTCTTAACCACGGACACCAGGTGCGACCACTACGTTTAAGTAGTCGGCCATCCTCGATTAAGGAACTACCCGAGTTGCCCACCACCAACGCCGCCTTCATCTGGTCCATCGCCAACAAGCTGCGCGGGCCCTACCAGCCCAACCAATACGGCGACGTGATCCTGCCGTTCACGATCCTGCGGCGCCTGGACGCGATCCTCGCGCCGACCAAGGCGGAGGTGCTCACCGAGTACGCGCGGTTGCAGGACAGCGGCATCGACCCGTTCGTGGTTCTGCGGTCAAGGTTCGGGCTGCCGTTCTTCAACACCTCGGCGTGGGACTTCGGCAAGCTCGCGGCGGACCCGGCGGGCCTGGCGGACAATCTCATCGATTACATCGAGGGGTTCTCGCCCAACATCCGGGACGTCTTCGACGGCTACAAGCTCCCCGAACTGATCGATGATCTTAACAAGAAGGACCGCCTGTTCCTGATCGTCAAGGACTTCGCGAACGTCGACCTGCACCCGGATCGGGTCAGCGGGCACGACATGGGCTACATCTTCGAGGAACTCATCAGAAAGTTCGCCGAGTCCAACAACGCCCAGGCCGGTGACCACTTCACTCCGCGTGAAGTCATCTCCCTGATGGTCGACCTGTTGTACGCCGACAAGGACCTCGAGCTCACCACTCCCGGCATCGTGCGCACCATCTACGACCCCGCGGCGGGCACGGGCGGCATGCTCTCGGTCGCCTACGACCACTTGGTGGAGATGAACCCCGACGCCAAGCCGGTGCTGTACGGCCAGGAGGTCAACCCGCGCTCGTACGCCATGTGTAAGTCGGACATGGTGATCAAGGGCCAGGGCGTGGGGAACATCTACAACGGTGACACGCTCACCGACGACGGCTTCCACGGCGAGCACTTCGACTTCCTGCTGTCGAATCCGCCGTTCGGGGTGGAGTGGAAGACGCAGCAGAAGGCGGTCAAGGACGAGCACGAGCAGCGGGGCTTCGCGGGCCGTTTCGGTCCCGGCCTACCGCGGGTCTCCGACGGCTCTCTGCTGTTCCTGATGCACCTGATCAGCAAGATGCGGCCCGTCCGCTCCCCGGAGGACAAGGGCTCCCGGCTGGCGATCGTCCTCAACGGCTCGCCCCTGTTCACCGGCGGCGCCGGCTCCGGCGAGTCCAATATCCGGCAGTGGATCATCGAAAACGACCTGCTTGACGCGATCATCGCGCTGCCGACGGACATGTTCTACAACACCGGCATCTCTACCTACATCTGGATCCTGGACAACGCCAAGACCGAGGAGCGCAAGGGCAAGGTCCAGCTCATCAACGCGGTCGAGATGTCCGGCAAGATGCGCAAGTCCCTCGGCTCCAAGCGCAAGGAACTCCGCCAGCAGGACATCGAGAAGATCTGCGAACTCTACGACGGCTTTGAAAACCACCAAAACGACGACGAGGCGCCCGCCCTGTCAAAGGTGTTCGACAACTCGGAGTTCGGATACCGCACCATCACCGTTGAGCGGCCCCTGCAGCTGCGATTCCACATCGCCGACGACACCGCCGAACTCGTGCTCGCGACCAAGGCCATCGCCAAGCTCCCTGCGGCCGACCAGGACGCCATCCGCAGCGCCCTCGATGGCCTCTCGGGCCGCGAGTGGACCAACCGCGATGCCTTCGTCACCGAGCTCAGGGCCGCGCTGAAGGCTGCGGGCATGGCCAAGGTCGGTGCCCCGGTGATCAAGACGATTTGGACGACGATCGGCGAACACGATCCCGAGGCCGACGTCATCACCACCAAGGGCAAGCCCGAACCCGACACCTCACTCCGGGACACAGAGAACGTCCCGCTGACCGAGGACATCGAGGAGTACTTCGGAAGCGAGGTCCTGCCCCACGTGCCGGACGCGTGGATCGACCACGACAAGACCCGCATCGGCTACGAAATCCCCTTCACCCGCCACTTCTATCGATACACCCCGCCCCGCCCCCTCGAAGAAATCCAGAAGGACCTCCGCAAACTCGTGACGGAAATCCAGGCCATGCTCGCGGAGGTGGGGGCATGACCTGGCCTGCGTACACGGAATACAAGGAGTCCGACGTCGAGTGGATCGGCGCAATTCCATGTGATTGGTCAGTGCGGCCACTTCGCTACATTTGCGATGTTCAGACCGGTGATCGCGACACCGTGCATCGCGTTGACGACGGTGAATATCCATTCTTCATTCGATCTGAAAATGTACAGCGCATCGACACTTGGTCCATGGATGGCGAAGCCGTGCTAACTCCTGGAGATGGCGCTGTGGGGCAAGTTTTTCACTATTACGTCGGGAAGTTTGATTACCATCAACGCGTATATGCGTTCTTCAATTTTCGGGCAGTATCTGGAAGATACTTCTACTACTACCTCTCGGCATTGTTCGCGAAAGTCGCTTTAGATGGAAGCGCAAAAACAACTGTAGATTCATTGCGGATGCCCCTCATCAAAGGATTTATGATTGCGCATCCAGGACTATTGGCACAAGAGCAGATAGTTCGATTCCTCGACCGCGAGACCGCCAAGATCGATGCGCTGATCGACAAGCAGGAGCAGCTTATCGCCACCCTGCGCGAGGACCGCGCCGCCACAATCACCCACGCGGTCACTAGAGGGCTCTCTCCAGAGACGCACTTGAAGGAAACAGGCACCAGGTGGATTGACGCCCTCCCCCAGCATTGGATCTTCAGCAGGCTCAGTCGCCATGTATCGATCAATTCCGGACAAGTAGATCCTCGGAACGAACCGTACCGCGAAATGATCCTAATCGCGCCGAATCATGTGGAATCGGGGACAGGCAGGCTGATTGAGACTGAGACCGCCGACGAGCAGGCCGCAGATAGCGGCAAATATCGAGTTACGGCTGGTCAAGTGATTTATTCGAAAATTCGACCAAACCTGGCGAAGGTCACTATAGCGCCAGTTGACTGCCTCTGCAGCGCAGACATGTACGGCCTATCAACCGATCAGAACGAGCTCGCCTCCGGATTCCTTATGTACGAACTGTTGTCTCAGCCCTTCACCGATTATGTAATTGACTCGTCGATGCGAGTCGCGATGCCGAAAGTGAACCACGAGTCTTTGGGCGCGGCACCGATCTGGATTCCGCCAATTGAGGAGCAGCACGCGGTCGTGAAATTCTTGGACGCACGATGCGCAAATATCGATGCGCTGATTATTAAGTCGCTTGAGATGATCGAGACACTCCACGAGTACCGCTCCGCCCTGATCGCCAATGCAGTGACGGGCAAGATCGACGTGAGGGAGGCTGTGTAGTCATGGCCCAGCATCACGAGTCCGTGCTCGAAGACGAGATCTGCGCCCACCTGGCCGCGAACGGTTGGGAGTACTCGCCCAACGATGCCGGGTACGACCGCGAACTAGCCCTCTTCCCCGAAGACGTGTTCTGGTGGCTGCAGCACACCCAGCCCGACGAGTGGGAGAAGCGCGTCAAACCCGCAGACCCACCCGCGGCGCAGGAGAAATCCAAGGCCGCGCTGCTTCAGCGGCTATCCAAAGCCCTCTCGGCGGATCTCAAAGCTGACGGTGGAACACTCGCCGTGCTGCGCCGCGGCTTCTCCGACTTCAACGCGCACTTCGCGATGTGCCAGTTCAAGCCCAACTCCGGGCTCAACACCACCACCGCCGCCAAGCATCAGGCCGTGCGGCTGCGGGTCATGCGGCAGGTGCACTACTCGCGGTCCCGCCCGGGCAAGGCCATCGACCTGGTCTTCTTTGTCAACGGCATCCCCGTCGCCACCGCTGAGCTCAAGACCGACTTCACGCAATCCGTCGAGCACGCGATCGAGCAGTACAAGAAGGACCGCCTGCCCAAGGGCGAGCCGCTGCTCGGCTTTGCCACCCGCGCCCTGGTGCACTTCGCCGTCTCCAACACCGAAGTGCACATGACCACCCGGCTCGCCGGCCAGGACACCGTGTTCCTGCCCTTCAACCGCGGCAACGGCCACCACGCCGGCAACCCGCCCAACCCGCACGGCTCGGCCACCGCCTACCTGTGGGAGATCATCCTCGCCCGCGACACCTGGCTGGAGATCCTCGACCGGTTCCTGCACCTGGAGATCACCGAGAAGCGCGACCCGGACACCGGCAAGAAGACCCGCAAAGAGACCCTGCTGTTCCCGCGCTACCACCAGTGGGACGCCGTCACCCGACTCGTCGGCGCCGCCCGCGCTGAAGGGCCCGGGTATAAGTACCTCGTCCAGCACTCCGCCGGCTCGGGCAAGACCAACTCCATCTCCTGGCTCGCGCAGCGACTCGCCACCCTTTATAACGACGACGACGACAAGGTGTTCTCCTCCGTCATCGTGGTCACTGACCGGACCGTGCTCGACGCGCAACTGCAAGAGGCCATCCACCAGATCAACCGCACCACCGGCGTCGTGGCCCACATCGATGGGCTGACCGGCTCGAAATCCTCAGAACTGGCCGAAGCTCTCGAGTCGGGGACCCACATCGTCGTCGTCACCATCCAGACCTTCCCCTACGCCCTGGACGCCATCTCCGACCGCACCACTCTCCAGGGTCGGTCTTTTGCGATCATTGCCGACGAAGCTCATTCCTCCCAGGCCGGCGGGGCGTCCAACAAGCTCAAGCAGGTCCTGTCGCAGGCCGAGCTCGACGAGGTCGCCCAAGGCGGGGCCGTGTCGGCCGAGGACCTGATCGCTGCCGAGACGAAAGCCCGCGCTGAGGCCGGCAATATCTCCTTCTTCGCCTTCACCGCCACACCCAAGGCCACCACGCTCGAGCTGTTCGGCCGCCCCGGCCCCGACGGCACGCCGCAGCCGTTTCACCTGTACTCGATGCAGCAGGCGATTGACGAGGGCTTCATCCTGGATGTCCTGCGCAACTACACCCCGTACAAGACTGCGTTCCGGCTGTCGCACAACGGCAAGACCTACGCCACCAGCGACACCGGGGAAGGCACCGTCGCCGTGACCACCGAGGGCAGCGACGACGACCTGGTGGACCGGTCCGCCGCAGTGAAGTCGGTGATGAACTGGGTCAAGCTGCACCCCACCAACATTTCGCAGAAGGTGCAGATCATCGTGGAGCACTTCCGCCAGAACGTGGCCTGGCGGCTGAACGGGCAGGCCAAGGCTATGGTGGTGACCAGCTCGCGCAAGGCCGCCGTGCGCTACAAACTTGCCTTCGATGACTACGTGAAGAAGAACGGCTACACCGACGTCGCCGCGCTGGTCGCGTTCTCCGGGGAAGTGGCTGACCCTGAGTCCGGCACCGACGAGCCGTTCTCCGAGATCAACATGAACCCCGGGCTCCAGGGCCGCGACCTGCGGGATGCGTTTGCAACCGACGAGTTCCAGGTGATGCTGGTGGCCAACAAGTTCCAGACCGGGTTCGACCAGCCCAAGCTTGTTGCCATGTATGTCGACAAGCGGCTCGGCGGGGTTCAGGCCGTGCAGACCCTATCCCGGCTTAACCGGACGTTCCCGCCTCTGAAGGACCAGACCTTCGTACTGGATTTCACAAACGAGGTCGACGACATCGTCGACGCCTTCGCGCCCTACTACGAGGCCACCACTCTGGCCGACGTCACCGACCCGAACATCGTCCACGACACCGAACGCAAACTCTCCGTTGCCGGCATCTACGAACGCTCCGAGGTCGACGGCTTCGCCAATGCATTCCTCGGCCGTGAAGGCCACAACGCGCTGGTGAAGTGGGTCGCTCCCGCTGCCGACCGTTTCACGGTTCGGATGCGGTCGGCGGTCGAGGCCTCCGACGCGGTGGAGATCGACGAGTTGCAGATGTTCCGCAAAGACGTCGGCACCTACGTCCGGCAGTACGAGTTCCTGTCCCAGTTGTTCGACTACGAGAACCCCTGGCTGGAGAAGCTCGCGCTGTTCCTCAAGCTCCTGGCCCCGCAGCTGAGCAGTGGTGAGAAGGACACCCCCATCGATCTGTCTGCGGTGGCTATCGACTACCTCGGCCATCACCGGCAGGCCACCCGTGACGGTGAGCTCTCCGGCGGGACGCCGCTCGAGCCCGCGCGCGAGGCTGGCACCGGCACCGTCCGCGACCCCGACATGGTCGCGCTCAACGAGGTTATCGGGCCCTTCCGGTTTTAGAGTGCATTGATCCGGTCCTGAAGCTGTCCGGAGTGGATCAGTGACCGCAAGATGTAGTGCTTGAGGTTCCGGAAGCCCAGGGCGATTCCGCGGAGGTGCTCGAGGCGTCCGTTGATGGCTTCGACGGGGCCGTTGGAAGCGCCCACGTCGAAGTAGGCCAGGATCTCCCGATGCCGCTTCCACAGCGAACGGCCGAGCTGCGCGAGCTCGGGGAGTTCGGCGGGTACACCGGCCCGGATCGACTTGAGGAGCTTGTACATAGCGATCTTGCCCTCCCGCTTGCCCGAGGCTTCGTAAGCAGTGATGAGTCGCTGGTAGACGCCGTAGGTGACCTCCACCGCCGCGTGCGCGTCATGGGCGGTGAACGCTTGGAACAGGCGCATCTTCTGCTTGTCGGTCAGCAGTTCAGCGCGGGTTCGCAGGGTGCGGCGGATGCCGTACAGCGGGTCGCCCGTGCGGCCCCGGTGCCCGGTGGTGGCCTGCTGGATGCGTTGGCGGCACACGGTGAGCTTGTCGGCGGCCAGGTGCACGACGTGGAACGGGTCCATCACCGTCCGGGCAGCGGGCACCGCGCTGGCGGCGGCGGTGTGGTAGCCGGCGAACCCGTCCATCGTGACAACCTTGACCCGGTCTCGAAACACCTGGTCACGGGCGTCCAGCCACTCGGTGAGGACCTTCGCCGAACGGCCCGGGACCATGTCCAACAGGCGAGACGGGCCGGTGCCGTCCACGACCGGGGTCAGGTCGACCAGGACGGTGACGAACGCACTGCTGCCGTCGCCGCGCACGTGCTTCCATTTGTGCTCATCGACACCGAGAACGCGGACTCCGTCGAAGTGTCCGGGCTGCTCGTAGACCATCGTGCGAACCTCCGAGACCGCCAGGTCATTGACCAGGTCCCACCCCAGCCCGAGGGCCTTGGCCACGGCGGACACGCTGGTGCGGTCGATCGC
Source organism: Dietzia sp. JS16-p6b (assembly GCF_003052165.1). Classification (NCBI taxonomy): domain Bacteria; kingdom Bacillati; phylum Actinomycetota; class Actinomycetes; order Mycobacteriales; family Dietziaceae; genus Dietzia; species Dietzia sp. JS16-p6b. Next base: position 3,596,964 of record NZ_CP024869.1, read on the forward strand.
CAGACGCTGCAGGATCCAGCGGCTGCAGCGGCGGGTGGTCTTGGCCCGCGGCTCGGCCAACGCCGGCATCCGCTGCTGGAAGATCCTCGTAGCGCACTCGGTGTTGTCGCAGGTGAAGCGCGGTACCCGCACGTGCAGTCTGGTGGGATGCCCGACGATCGGTAGATCCGTGACCTTCCGCTGGACGTGGTCCCGCAAACGGCCCGCCATCCCGCACTCGGCGCAGATCGGGTCGAGTGTGACCGGGGCGCAGAACAGGTGCGTGAGCTCGTCAGCCACAGCGGCGTCGGTGATGGTCACCCCGAGCTCGACGGTGCGGCAGATGGTGTCGGCGAGCAGGCTGGCGGTAGCGTTCAAAGCGGGTCCTGGGGATGCGAAGTGCTGGTGTAGGAACTTGCATCTTCACACGCCCCAGGACCCCTACATCTTGTGCCTCACCGCATCACCGCAGCATCCCCGCTACGCACTCCGGATCCGGAAGAGCCGGTTATCGACCGCATCAACGATCTGTTCGCCGGCGACCACCCCGACTCCTCCGTCCGCAACGTGGTCACCCACATCAAGGACCGGCTCGAAGAGAGCGAGACCCTCAAGACGCAGGCGCGGAACAACTCACTCGCTCAGTTCCGCGCGAGCCCCGACATCGATGTCGCCTTCACCGACGCCGTGATCGGATCCATGGACTCCTCGGCGGACCTGTCTGCCCAGATCCTCAACAACCAGGACCTGGCCCGCGCACTGCTCGGCGAGCTCCTGCCGGCCGTCTACCGAACACTGAGCAAGGCAAGCTGAACCGTCTGATGACGTCCGACGAGAGTGTCAGATGGGCTACGTGCAACGACTGTGGCCAGCATTCACAGCTGGGAAGTAACGGCAAGCTAGTCCCGCACTTCGACCGGCCGAACAAGCGCCGCCAGTGCGTGGGCTCTGTGAAGCATGTGCGACAGCAACAGTTGCTAGAGCATCCACCCGCAGACAACATCGCCCCGGCGGTTGCAATCCCTCCGCCCCGCCCTAAACCCGTCAGAGTCGAATATCCCGACACCCCCAGTGGAAAATCGATCCGCGCGATCAGCGGCGGCGCGGTCGAATCCAAGCGTAGATAGCCTCCAAGCGCAGCCGCGCGCCGCCCGCCTACTCAGGCGCGTGGTGTCGCCAGATCGGGAAGGTGACAGATTGCTGCGAACCGTGTGACACACCGGTGAGAAACTGACAGATTGTTTGAGAACCGACACGGCACCTACAAGCCCCGCGCCATGTCGACGAACCGCGAGTAGTGAAGCTGGTGCGCCACGGTGATGGTGGAGGTCGGACCGCCACGGTGCTTGCCCAGGATCAGGTCGGCCTCGCCGGCGCGGGGGTCGTCGCGTTCGGTGGAGTCGGGGCGGTGGAGCAGCATGACGATGTCGGCGTCCTGCTCCAGCGAGCCGGACTCGCGGAGGTCGGAGACCTGGGGCCGCTTGTCGGTGCGCTGCTCTGGGCCACGGTTCAGCTGCGAGATGGCGATCAGAGGGACGTCGAGCTCCTTGGCCAGCAGCTTGAGCTGGCGGGAAAACTCGGAGACCTCCTGCTGGCGGGACTCGACCTTCTTGCCGCTGGACATCAGCTGCAGGTAGTCCACCACGATCAGCCGCAGGTCGTGCTTCTGCTTGAGCCGGCGAGCCTTGGCCCGGATCTCCATCATGGTGAGGTTGGGCGAGTCGTCGATGAACAGTGGGGCCTCGGAGATCTCGCCCATCCGCCGGGCCATGCGGGTCCAGTCCTCGTCGCTCATCTTCCCCGACTTCATGTCGGAGAGCTTGACGCGCGCCTCGGCGCTCATGAGGCGCATGACGATCTCGGTCTTGCTCATCTCCAGGGAGAACAGGACCGAGGAGAGCCCGTTCTTGATCGAGCACGAGCGCATGATGTCCAGGCCGATGGTGGAGTTGTGTGTGGGGATCGCGGTGGGGCCGGCCAGGTACAGATGATCGTCGGCGGCGACCTCGATGCACCTGACCGGCACACTGTGCGCGCCCCGGACGTCGATGATCAACCGATCGGGGCGGCTCGAACTGGCACTCTCGGGCACGAGGATCCCGAAATCGCTCACCAGCATCAGCGTCTCGAGGGACTTGGTGGTGACGGTCTGGTGGGTGCCGCCCATCTCGATCCGCCACTCGTGCTCCGCGTCGGCCACGATCTCCGCGCCGTCGTTGAACCGGAGCGTGAAGCACGGACGGTCCTCCCACACCTCGGTCACAGCCACCACCTCGGTCGGCTGCCCGTCGGCGCCGAGGACCCGGTCGCCTACGACGACGTCGCCCATCATGGTCTCGCCGTCCGGGGTCGGGAGCACGGTGTCCAGGGCGAGGGCCTTACCGACGCCGGGGCGGGCGGCGATGATGATCATCTGGCCACCGTGCAACCCGTTGGTGATGGCGTCGAGGTCGGCGAAACCCGTGGGCACGCCGTTGCTCAGACCACCGGCGGTGTGGATGGCGTCGATCTCGTCCATCGTGGGCTGCAGGAGCTCCTCGATGACCACGTAGTCCTCGGTGGTCCGCCGCTCGGTGACCTCGAAGATCTCCGCCTGCGCGCGGTCCACGACCTCGGCCACGTCGGCTCCCTCGGACCCCGAGTAGCCGAACTGCACGATCCGCGTCCCGGCGTCGACCAGGCGGCGCAGAATCGCCTTCTCCGAGACGATCTGGGCGTAGTACCCCGCGTTGGCGGCCGTGGGCACGGTGGAGATGAGGGTGTGGAGGTACGCGGCCCCGCCGGCACGCCGGAGGTCACCACGACGATCCAGCTCGGCGGCCACGGTGACGGCGTCCGCCGGCTCGCCGCGGGCGTAGAGGTCCAGGATCACGTCGTAGACGGCCTGGTGCGACGGCTTGTAGAAGTCGCCCGGCTGTATCTCCTCCACCACGTCCGCGATGGCGTCCTTGCTGAGGAGCATCCCGCCGAGCACCGATTGCTCCGCGGTGAGATCCTGCGGCGGGGTGCGACCGAAGTCCGAACCCCCACCCTCGTCAGGCGGAGGCGGCATCTCGTCGGATCCGTCGAATCCCCCCTGCGCCATGACCTCTCCTCTCCCCCTCACGCCCTCGCGTGCGGTACTCCCGAGCCGACTCGCCTGCTCCGCGTGACCAGTTCACTGTAGGCCACCGCAGCGAGACGTCCGGCAGTCACCCGTCACGTTATCCACAGGCTTCTCCACAATCGTTGGTGGCCGGCTGTGGACAACTGTGGATGAATGTGCGATTCGCTGGGCCGGCGCCATGCGTCGTGTGGACAACCAGTGGAGAAGCCGGTCGCGAATGAACAAACGTGCTGGTCACGCCCGGCTTTGCCGCTTCGGCGGTCGGTGGAGAGCTGCCGTTAACACGAACCCCACGTCGACGCAATAGGTAACGAAAGATGAACATTATCGGTATCGAAACCGACACCATTGTATTTTGCCGCCGGCGTTATCCACAGGCGGTCCACAACCCCGGGGAGACCATGACGAAGGCCCCGGTCGTCACAGACGACGACCGGGGCCTTCGTGGCAGATCAGGCGGGGACGACCTCGAACGCGACCTTGGCGGTCGTGTCGTGACCCAGTTCGACGACGACGCTCTGGGCGCCGGTCGACTTGATGTGCTCCTTGGGCATGTGGACGGCGCGCTTGTCGACCGCCGGCCCCCCGGCCGACTTGATCGCGGAGGCGACATCGCCCGCGGTCACCGAACCGAACAACTTGCCTGTGTCGGAGGTCTTGACGGCGACCTTGACGTCGGCGAGCGACTCCAGCTTCTGCTTGAGCTCGTTGGCGTGGTCCGAGTCGCGCACCTCACGAGCCTCCTGGACCCGCTTGATGGACTCGATCTGGCGCTCGGCGCCCGGGGTGGCCACGATGGCCAGCCCGCGCGGGAGCAGGAAGTTGCGACCGTATCCGCCCTTGACCTCGACGATGTCGCCCGGCGCACCGAGCTTGTCGACGTCGGCGGTGAGGATCAGCTTCATGATCCGTCTACCTTTCTTTCCTCCGACGAGCCGACCGGGGCCGGACTCTCGCGAGGTCATGTCTCTTGCTTATGGGGTGGGGCGCATCTCGCGCCCCGAGGGAAAAGACCCTGGGATCAGAACGGGGGCTCGTCGTCCATGCCGCCGAAGCCACCGGAACCGCCGGCCCGGGGAGCGCTGCCCCACGGATCGTCGTTCTGCTGGCCACCGCCCTGGCCGCCGCCGTAACCGCCCTGCGCCTGGCCGCCGGACTGGAATCCGCCGCCCTGCTGGCCACCACCCTGGAATCCGCCCCCGCCGCCCTCGCGGTTGGTGCGGGTCACCTTGGCGGTGGCGTACTTGAGCGACGGGCCGACCTCGTCGACCTCCACCTCGTACACCGTGCGCTTCTCGCCCTCACGGGTCTCGTACGACCGCTGGCGCAGACGACCGTTGACGATGACGCGCATCCCCTTCTGCAGGGACTCCGCCACGTTCTCGGCGGCCTGGCGCCACACGTTGCAGGTGAGGAACAGGCCTTCGCCGTCCTCCCACTGGTTGGTCTGGGAGTTGAAGCGGCGCGGCGTCGAGGCGACCCGGAAGTTCGCCACCGCGGCACCCGACGGCGTGAACCGCAGCTCGGGATCCGCGACGATGTTCCCGACCACGGTGATGGGGGTGTCGCCCTGTGCCATGCGCTTGTCCTCCGTGTTGACGCTCAGGTGGATGTGATCGGAACTCGACCGACCCCGCCCAGGTTAGCGGGCGAGCCGGACAGTCCGGGTCACTTGTCGGCGCGGAGCACCTTGGTGCGGAGCACGTTCTCGTTCAGGCCGAGCTGACGATCCAGCTCCTTGACCGCGTCCGGGCCGGACTTGATCTGCACGACGGCGTAGATGCCCTCGGTCTGCTTGTTGATCTCGTAGGCGAAGCGGCGCTTGCCCCAGACATCGACCTTGTCGACCGAACCGCCCTCTTGCCGGATCACGTTGAGGAACGTGTCCAGCGACGGCGCCACGGTGCGCTCGTCGAGACTCGGATCGAGGATGACCATCACTTCGTATTGACGCATGGGACCTCATCACCTCCTGTGGACTACAGATTCGGCCACGGGATCTCCGTGGCAGGAGGGTCGTTGCGTCAGCAACCCGCTAAGGCTACCCCGCGTGCGCTCGGCGAACGAAATCCCCGGAGGCCGCGCACCCGCAGGCCCCGTCTAGAGATCGTCGAGTCCGATATACCCGTCCTCGACCGCGCGCACCAGCAGTCGCACCTTGGTCCGGGCAGGCCGGCCGACCGCGTCGTACTTCGACCTCACACGCTGGATGTAGGTGCTGACCGTGGAGTCCGCGAGGAACAGGCGCTCGGTGACCTCCCGTTTGCTGTCGCAGGCAAGCCAGGCGATCAGCACCTCGACCTCGCGATCGCTGAGCTCCGGGCGGGACGCAGGCCGATGCTGGGCGCCGTGCGCGGTGGGTTCGCGCACGGCGGCGTCGCGTACAGCAGCACAGCGGGTGCCGGGCTCGCTGTTGGCGTGGCGCGTGGGCGTGGGCGTGGGCGTGGGCGTGAAAGGGAGTGTCGCAGTCACGAAGTCCTCCGTCAGGTGAGAGTGAACTAATAGTGCTGCGCCTGGATCAGCGGGTCATCCGTGGGCCAGATGTCCGTACAAGTCCGTACGAGAGCGTCGTACGATCGTGTGAAATCCCAGGGAGATGCTGATCAGGACGCCCTGCATCCCAAAACCCGACCGTACGATGTTTACTGTGAACACCACTCCCGAGGATATGAAGCCTCCCGGAAGTGCTTCAGATCCCTCTCAGGTTCAGACGCGCGAAGAGCTCGGCGCGGCGCTCACCGCGCTCCGGGTGACCGCCGGGCTGTCTGTCCGGGACGTGGTGCGGCTGGTTCCGCCTCTCACGCTGGGCACCGCATCCGGGTGGTTCTCCGGGCAGCACGTCCCCACCCGATCGAGCGAGGCCACCCTCGTCACCGTGCTCGACCTCCTCGGGGCATCCCGGTACACCGACGAGTGGCTCGCGGCCGTCGAACGGGTCCGCTCCCGCCCCGGACCCCGACGAGTCGGGCATCGGGGAGCCGACGCGGACCGCCCCGGAGAGCCCGGTACAGGACCTCGGCCCGCGGACGGCGCGTCCCCCGAGAGGCCCTCGGGGCCGGACCGGGTCCCCCCGCGTTCGGCACTTCCCCGACCATCCGACTCCCACAGCCCCTACGTGGGGTTGCGCCCCTACGACGCTTTCGACTCGCCGCTCTTCCACGGCCGGGCGCCCGAGATCGAGTTGGTCCTGCGACGCGTCGCCGAAGGGCGGACGCGGATCCTGGTCGTCGTCGGGGCGTCGGGCTCCGGGAAGTCCTCACTCCTGGCCGCCGGTGTCGCTCCGCGGTGGGCGGACGATGGGGCGTCGGTGGTGATCGCCCGGCCCGAGGAGGTGGATGCCGACCTGGCCGGGTCGGCGGACCACCTGATCGTCGACCAACTGGAGGAGCTCTGGGGCGCCGACGTCGACGACGCCACGCGAGCCGGGGTCCTGGAGTTCCTGGCGCAGCGGGCGGCACGCGGCCTGCCGACCGTGGCCGCCCTGCGCGCCGACTTCTTCCAGCCCGCCCTCGCGGAACCGATCCTGCGTGAGGCACTCGACGACCCGGTGGTGATCGGCCCGCCGAGCCGAGAGGCGCTCGCGGAGATCATCGTCGAACCGGCCCGATCGCTCGGATACACCGTCGAGCCCTCGTTGGTGACGCTACTGCTCGACACCGTGGCCCCGTCGGACGGCGGCGGGGACGAGCGGTCCCTGCTTCCCCTGCTCTCCCACGTCCTCCTGGTCTGCTGGGAGCGCAGTCGCCGGCGACGGATAACCGTCGATGACTACTACGCGTCGGGCGGCACCGAAGGGGCGATCCGCGCCACCGCCGAGGCCGTCTACCAGCAGCTGGGCCCGGGCGGGCGACGGGCGTGCCGCGGCCTGTTCCTGCGCCTGGTCGATGTCCGCTCGGCTCGGACGGTCCGGCGCCGCGCCCCCCTCCCCGAACTCTCCGAGGAACTCCGCGCCGTGGCCGCACCGTTCGCCGAGGTGGGGCTGCTCACGGTCGACGGGGAGGCGGTCACACCCACCCACGAGGTCGTCTTCTCCTCCTGGCCCCGGTTGGCCGACTGGATCGACTCCGACCGGGACGGGTTGCGAGTGCTCGGCCGGGTGCGCTCCGGCGCCGCGGACTGGGAGAGCAGCGGACGGGACGACGGCGCCCTGGCATCCGCGTCGGCGAGCGCCGACTTCCAGGAGTGGCGGCAGAACAACGAGGAGACCGGGGTGCACCTCTCGCCCTCGGAACTCGACTTCCTGGACGCGTCCGCCGCCCACCACGAGGCCGTCGCACGGCGGGACCGTAGGCGGATCCGGACCCTCACCTCGCTCGCGGCATCCCTCGCGGCGGTCACCGTCCTGGCGCTGGCCGCCACCGGCTTCGCACTCCGCGCCACCGCGACCGCCCAGGACACCCGGGATTCCGCATTGTCCCGCTCCGGAGCGGTCTCGTCGGCGACCGCGTTCAATCGCGACCCCGCCCTCGGCCGGATGCTCGCGCTGGCCGCGTACCGGATCCACCCCACCACCGAGGCCCGGTCCGCTCTGCTCAACACCAGCAGGGCCGACGTGCCTCTCCGCTACGAGACCACCGCCGGAAGCGGGCGGGTGATCCCGCTGCCGGACACCGGAACCTTCACGGCGGTGGGGTCCGACGGCGTCCTCCGCATCTTCGGGGAGGACGGCGGAGCACCCCGGGCCACGCTCGGCCTGACCTCCGGTGACCGACACGAACTCCACGCCGCCGATCTCTCACCGGACGGCGCGGTCCTGGCCGTGGCCGGGCAGGGAGGGGTCTACCTGGTCGACGTCCGGGACACCTCGGCGCCTCGGGCGCTCTCCACGCTGGAACCGGCCGCCGCCCCGTTCCACTCCGTGGCGTTCTCACCCGACGGCCTGACGCTCGCCGCCGGCTCACACGACGGACGCGTCCTGCGCTGGCCGATCGCCGAGCGGGGCGGGATCCCCACCGTCACCGACCTTGGCGCCAGGGTGGCCACCCCCGACCCCGGCTCGGAGACGGTCAGGCCGGTGGAGTCCCTGGCATGGCTGTCCGACTCCTCCACCCTGCTCGCGACCAACCGCACGTTCGGCGTCAAGACCCTCCTCGACGCGGCGGCCGACGGAGCCGGACGGCGCGGTCCGGACCTCGACACCGGACCGGTCGCCATCCCGCTCTCCCTCGCCGTCAGCCCGGACGGCACCCGGATCGCCGCGGGCACCACCGACCGCTCAGTCCAACGGTGGGCGATAGAGCGCGGCGACCTCTCCGGGGCCCGCCCCCTGTCCTCCCTCGACGGGTGGAACGCCTACGTCAACGACGTCTCCTACGACGACCAGGGGCGACTCGCGGCCGCGGGGTCCGACGACAGGATCCGCATCTACGGGCCCACCGGCGCGATGCTCATCGAGCTCCCCGCCTCGCAGGTCGCCACCGGGGCACGGTTCATGGACGAGGACCACCTGCTCACCTACTCCGTCGACGGCCTCGTCAGGCTCTGGCCGCTCGACCGTCTGGGTGCGGCCTCCGAGTCCAACTCCATCTTCCAGACCGGCTCCTCCGCGGATCGGACGACCGGGGTGCTCGGCGTCACCGCCGCCGAACTCCACCACACCATCGTCGACACCACGGGTCCCGTACCGGTGGAGACCGGGCGGGTCGTCCCCGATCCCGAGACCAGGTTCAGCGGCTCCGTCGCCATGTCTCCGGACGGCCGGGTGGTCTACGCCGGACTCGCGGACGGCGGCATCCAGCTGTTCACCGCCCCCTTCGGCGCCGCGACGCGCTCGACCGCGAGCCTGCCCGTCGTCAACGGGGTCGTGGTGGCCACCCCTCTCAGCCCGGACGGTCGCACGCTGGCCGTGTGCAGCGACACCGACCGACAGCTCGGACTGGTCGACGTGAGTGACCCGACGCGACCGAGCCTGCGCGTGACCGTCCCGCTCCCCGACCCGTGCGTGGTGGCCGAGTTCTCCTCGGACTCCCGGCAGCTCGTCGTGCCCACGCTCGGACCGGAGACGGTGATCATCGACACCACCGACCCCGACAGGCCCTCGTTCGCGCACCGGCTCACCACCGGGATCGGCGGCTCGCCGGCGGCGGGATACGCGCACGACTCGCCACTCATGGTCACCTCGGGGGGCGACAAGACCGTACGACTGTGGGATGCGAGCGACGCCACAGCCCCTCGCGAACTGTCCTCCTTCATCGCGCCGCCCGGTGAGATCTACTGGGCCGCGTTCTCGGCGGACGACTCGCGACTCGTGCTCACCTCGAGTACCGGACAGGTCACCGTCGTCGACATCACCGACCCCGACTCCCCGCAGCCGTGGGCCGTCCTCGGCGGCACCACCGACGCCCTCCTCTACCAGGCGCGGGCAGCATCTCCCGAGGGGGATGTGCTCGCCGTCGGCGCGGAAGGCGCCATCTGGACGTGGCGGCTCGACGTGGGCCGCGTGATCGATGAGGCGTGCGCGGGCGGGGTGCAGCTCACCGATGAGGAATGGGCCCGTCACTTCCCGGACACCGAGCCGTTCGACCTGTGCGACTGACCACCGATCCGGTTGCCTCACCCGTGTCGCAGTCCGATCGTCAACGCCAGGGCCACGGGTATCACCGTGAGAAAGAGGAATGCCGCCACGGTCCAGGAGATCCACACGGGTTGGCGCCAGCCCGCACGATGCCCGCCGGCGGCGGTGACCATGCAGACGAATCCGATGAGGATGCACAGGAACATCCAGATCATCGCGGTGGTGCTCATCCGGTGGTGTCCTCCTTCTGACGGACCCGGCGGGACTCGTCATCGTCGTCGTCACGGTCCTCGCCCCTGTCGTCGGCACCGGCCGGTGGCCCCACCAACGGTTCCCCGGGGTCCGCGAGCACCCCGGCCAGTGGGTCCGGGCCCTCGGGTGTCCCCTGGTGCGCCAGCCGGACCAGATCCAGGTGCGGCCGGTAGATCTCGCGGATCACCACCACGCAGATGGCCACCACCAACAGGTCTCGCACCAGAACGAGCGGGTGGAACGTCTCCGCCCCGATCCCCTTCTCGGCGACCCCGTGGAAATACGACATGTGGGCCACCCACAGCAGGGCGTCGAAGGCCATCCACGGCACCAGCAGTCTGGCCCGCGGCACCGCGAGCACCGCGAGCGGGACCAGCCACAGCGAGTACTGCGGGCTCCACACCTTGTTGGTGAGCAGGAAGACCGCCACGATGAGGAACGCCAACTGGGCGATCCGCGGGGTGGTGCGCGCGGTGAGGCCGATCACCAGAACGGCCACGCAGCCCAGGGCGAACAGGGCCAGGGACACCGCGTTGAGGGTGGCGGGCGCCTCGCCGGCGGCGCGTCCGGCATCGAACCCCTCCCAGCCCGTCAGGGTCTGCATGACGGCGTAGATGCTCTCGGGGTTGGCGGGCCGGTCCGAGTTGAGCCGGAAGAACTCCCTCCACCCCTCCGGGAACGGGATCATGATGGGCAGGTTCACCGCCAGCCAGGCCGCGATCGCCGCCGCGACCGCCTTGCCCAACTCCACGAGACGCCGACGCCGGAGCGCCACCACCAGTAGCGCCCCGAACAGGAACAACGGATAGAGTTTGGCCGCCACGCCGAGACCCAGGACGACGCCCGCCCACACCGGTCTGCTGCGCGCCCACAGCAGCAACGCCACGGACGCGAACGCGACCGCCATGAGGTCGTAGTTGGTGAAGGCCTGGAAGATGATCAGCGGGCTGGCCGCCATGAGCAGCGTGTCCCACGGTCTGCGCCCGGCCGACAGGTAGGTCGCCCACACGGCGACCATCCACAGGAACGCCAGGATCACGCACCCGAGCACGAAGTACTTGACCACCTCGATGGGGCCGCCGGGGGCGAGGGCGTGCCAGGCCTGCGCCGCCTGGGCGGTGACGTACTGGAACATCCCGGACAACACCGGGTACTCCATGTAGCGGACGCCGCCGTCGTCACCCACCCACATGTACCGGTAGGGCAGCTCGCCCGCGGCCAGGCCCTGCACCGCGTAGAGCGGGAGCGGATCGGCGTAGCAGGCCTTGTAGTACTGCTGACCGGTCCAGTTGAGTCCCGGCTCGGACCCGTCGGTGGGGCTGGTGGTGACCAGGCACGCGGCCTTGGAGAAGAACCCGAGGGACAGGAACAGCACCGCGAACAGCATGATCACGCGCAGTGGGGTCCAGAAGCGCTGCCGTCCCACGACCGCGTGCCTCCCGACCGGGCCACCCCACGCGTCCATCACCGTCCTGCCGGCCCCGTCACTAGGCCGTACCCGGTCCCGCGGGCTCAGCGAGCGGGGGTCCTCGTCCAGCGGCAGCGGGGAGTGGTGGCCGTTGCTCTGCACGACCACACCCTAGTGCACGGTGTCCGGGCCGGACCCCGGCCGGTCAGAGCCCGCCAGGTCAGGCCCCACCGTCGCCCGCGTCGCCGCCTCCACCGCCCGCACCTGCGCCGTTGCCACCGCCCGTGCCTCCGCCGCCGGCTCCCCCGCCGGGGACCGGGGCCGGGGCGGGAGCAGGAGCCGGGGCGGGCGCGGGAGCGGGAGCGGGAGCTCCGGCGCCCGGGATCACGATCTCCGGCAGCCCGGGGACGTTGAGCGTGAGCGGGCCCGGCGCACCGGGAGCCGGCGCGGGCTCCGCCGGAGCGGGCGGGGCGCTGGGTTGGGGAACGGCCTGCTGGGTGCCCGCGGTGCCCCCCGTCGTGCCGGTTCCCGACCCCCCGGCGGACTCCCACTGGGACGCGCCGGCCTGTCCGCCGATGTACCCCGGGGTCGGGAAGCTCTCCCACTCCGTGCCGGACAGGGCGCCGTCCATCGCGGACTTCCAGATGTCCGCGGGCAGTCCGGACCCGTACATCGTGCCGCCCCACGCGTTGAGCAGGGGCTGGTTGTCGTCGGTCCCCACCCACACCGCGGTGGCGATGGACGGGGTGTACCCCACGAACCACGCGTCCTTGTTGTAGCCGGTGTCGCCGAGCTGGGTGGTGCCGGACTTGGCCGCGGAGGGGCGGCCACCGGCCAGCGAGTGGCCGTTGGAGTAGGCGGCGATCGGTTCCATCGCGGAGGTGAGGTTGTTGGCCACGTCGGCGTCCACCACCCGCTCCCCCTCGGGCTCCGAATTGTCCAGGAGGACCTCGCCGTCGGCCGTCTCGACCTTCTCGATGAAGTGGGTGGGCCGGTGGACCCCCTCGGCCGCGAACGTGGCCAGGCCCGTGGCCATGTCGCGCACCCGGATCGGGTACTGGCCCAGGATCAGGCCGTCATAGGGGTCCTCGCCCTGCTCGGTGAGCGTCTCCCACGGCAGTCCGGGGATCTCCTTGGCGACGCCCGCGCGGTGGGCCATGTCCCGCACGTCGTTGGCCCCGTTCTCCAGCATCCGCTGCAGGCGGATGAACGAGGTGTTGAGGGACATCTTGAGCGCCAGGGACACCGAGCACGACCCGCAGGACTGGCCGTCGACGTTGGTGACGGTGACGTTGCCGGTGGTCACCGGCGCCGAGGAGATCTGGGTGCCCAGACCGATGCCCTGCTCGAGGGCGGCCGCCACGCCGAAGATCTTGAAGGTCGAGCCGGTCTGCAACGGGGCGTTGGCGTAGTCCCAGCCCTCGGCGTCCTCTCCGCCGTAGTAGCCGATCACGCCGCCCGTGCGGGGGTCGATCGAGACCACCGCGGTGCGGTTCTCCGGCCGCTCGCCCTGCATGTTGCTGCGGGCGGCCTGGACCACCGCCTCCTGGGTCGCGGGGTCGATGGTGGTGGTGATCCTGAGCCCGCGGGTGTTGAGCATCTGCTCGTCGAGGCCGGCCATCGCCAGTTCGGCCAACACCTGGCGCCGGATGGCCCCGTTGGTGGGGTCGCCCACGTTCTGGTCCACCGCCTGGGGATCCTCGACGACCTGGGGGAACACCGCCGCGCCACGCTGCTGGGCGTCGATGGCTCCCATGTCCCGCATGCCGTCCATCACGTAGTTCCAGCGGTTCTCGGAGGCCACGGCGTTGTTGAGCGGATCCAGGGCGGAGGGGGACTGGATGACGCCGGCGAGCAGCGCGCCCTCCTCGATGGTGAGGTTCTCGACCGGCTTGTTGAAGTACGCGGTGGAGGCGGCGGCGATCCCGTAGGCCCCGCGGCCGAAATAGATGGTGTTGAGGTAGGCCCCGAGGATCTGGTCCTTGGACCACTCGTTGGTCATCTTGGCCGCGATGATGATCTCCTTGGCCTTGCGCTCGTAGGTGGGAGCGTCACCGACCATGGTGTTCTTGACGTACTGCTGGGTGATGGTCGAACCACCGCCGGCGCTGGACTCACCGGTGATCTGCCCGATCACCGCGCGCCCGATGCCCGTGGGGTCGTACCCCTCGTTGGTGTAGAAGCTGCGGTCCTCCGCGGCGATCACGGCGTTGCGCACGTGCACGGGGATCGCGTCGACCTCCACCAGGGTCCGGTTGCCCTCCGGTGGGACGATGCGTCCGATCATGGTCGAGCCGTCGTTGGTGTAGATCTCGGAGATCTGGTTGGTGGCCACGCTGCCCGGGCGGGGGATCTCGGTGCGGTTGTAGACCACCCCGACGATCACGAGCGGGATCACCAGGAGGACGACGACGACGAGGATCAGCGTCGTCCAGGCCGGGTGGCGTCGAAACCAGCCGCGCCGGTGCGCGGAGTCGTCCCGACCCCCGTCGGATCCCCCACGCGTCCTGTCACTCTGCGACATCTTCCACCCTCCTGCGAACAGCTACGACCGGCACGGGCGACCCCCGCTGACGGTGCATCGGGGTCCATTGTGTACGAAATCGCGCTCCGCCCGGAATCCAGTGCACCCGGGCACGGCACCCTGCGGTGCTCACGGAGGGCGAGCTGCGGTGTCGGCGGTGGGCGATCAGCGGTGTCGGCGTAGGTCCCTCGCGGCCCGGCGCACGCGCCTGCCCTCGCCCGAGGCGAGACCCACCTCATAGGATTCGATCAGGTGGTTCCACGAGCAACTGCGGCACACCTCCACCACGTGGACGGTGAACGCGTCGTGGGTCAGCGCCAGCTGTTCGATCTCATCCGCGCTCCGGGCCGAGCCGGAGGCGGAACCCAGGTCGTCGCCGAACACCCACGACACCTCGGTGAGGTTCTCCTTGCGGCACACCGGGCACACGGTCTCGGTCTCCACGCCGTGGAACCCGGCCGCACGCAGGAGATAGACGTCCGCGTCGCACACCTCCCGCAGTGCCGAGACGCCCTCGCGGAGATCCGCCAACACCCCTCGGCGCCGCAGGGCGAAGTCCACCACCCGGCGACGCCGCAGCGCCTCTCGGCCGGTGGGGTCCTCCGGCCCCGGCGGGGGGCCGGGTCGCCGGTAGCGGGAGTCGGCCTGGTCCACGGGGGCCAGCCTACGACCCCGGCGCGGTCCCCGCGCGCGTCCGGGGTCGGAGAACCCGAGGGGGGAACAGGCCTCGGTCGAGGGCGCGACCCGGCGTACTCCGGCCCCGCGCGGACTCGACGCGTCTCGCCGATGCCGCAAACCGGTATATCGGCGCGATACATCACAGGGTGTACTCTCAGTCACCGTCGCGGAAACCCGCAGGCATGACTCGTCGACGTGAGGGGGTGGAGTGCTCGATCTGGCGATCCTCGGGCTGCTCGACGAGCGCCCCATGCACGGATACGAACTGCGCAAACGCCTCTCCGAGATGCTGGGGACGGTGCGCACCGTGTCCTTCGGTTCGCTCTATCCGACCCTGCGTCGCCTCCGGCACCAGGGGGACATCGTCGAGGACGCGACGGCGGCCACCGCCACGCGTCCACCGGCCACCGCACGACGCGGTCGCAAGACCTACCGCATCACCCCCGTCGGCGAGGCGACGTTGGCCGCCCTGCTCGACTCGCCCGGCGCCTCCTCGTTCACCGACGACGGCTTCGGCGTCCACCTGGCCTTCTTCGACCGCACCCCCGGGCCCGCCCGGGTGCGGCTCCTCGAGGGCCGACGGCGCGTCCTCGAGGAGCGCCGGGAGGGCCAACGGGACGCGGCGACACGCGCCGGCCCGACCGAACTGCGCTACGCCCGGCAACTCACCCTGCTGGGCCTCGAGACCAGCGAGCGCGAGCTGCGCTGGATCAACGAACTCATCCAGACAGAGAACCCATCACAAGGAGAACACCAATGACCGACCAGAAGGTGCGCGTCGCGATCGTCGGCGTCGGCAACTGCGCGTCCTCGCTCGTGCAGGGCGTCGAGTACTACAAGGACGCGGCGATCGACCAGACCGTCCCCGGGCTCATGCACGTGAAGTTCGGCGACTACCACGTCCGCGACGTCGAGTTCGTCGCCGCGTTCGACGTCGACGGCAAGAAGGTCGGGATGGACCTCGCGGAGGCGATCACCGCCTCGGAGAACAACACCCTCGCGCTCTGCGACGTGCCGCCGACCGGCATCACGGTCCAGCGCGGCCCCACCCTCGACGGCCTGGGCAAGTACTACCGTCAGACCATCGAGGAATCCGGCGCCGAGCCCGTGGACGTGGTGCAGGCCCTGCGGGACGCCGAGGTCGACGTGGTGGTCAGCTACCTGCCGGTCGGGTCCGAGGAGGCGGACAAGTTCTACGCGCAGTGCTGCATCGACGCCGGGGTCGCCTTCGTCAACGCCCTTCCCGTCTTCATCGCCTCCGACCCCGAGTGGGCCGAGAAGTTCCGTTCGGCGGGGGTCCCGATCGTCGGCGACGACATCAAGTCGCAGGTCGGCGCCACCATCACCCACCGGGTGATGGCCAAGCTGTTCGAGGACCGCGGCGTCGCGCTGGACCGGACGTACCAGCTCAACGTGGGCGGCAACATGGACTTCAAGAACATGCTCGAGCGCGAGCGACTCGAGTCCAAGAAGGTCTCCAAGACCCAGGCCGTGACCTCCAACCTCGAGGGCACCCTGGCCGGCAAGATCCACGACCGCAACGTGCACATCGGCCCCTCCGACTACGTGGAGTGGCTCGACGACCGCAAGTGGGCGTACGTTCGCCTCGAGGGACGCGCCTTCGGCGACGCCCCCATCAACCTGGAGTACAAGCTCGAGGTGTGGGACTCGCCCAACTCGGCCGGCATCATCATCGACGCCGTCCGGGCGGCCAAGATCGCCAAGGACCGCGGCATCGGCGGGCCGATCCTGCCGGCGTCGGCGTACCTCATGAAGTCCCCGCCGGAGCAGATGGCCGACGACAAGGCCCGCGCCGAACTCGAGGCCTTCATCATCGGGGCCTGACACACGCAGGAAGAACAGGAACGCATGACTCCCACCGCGACGGATCGCCCGCTCTCGACCACCGGACGTCGCCGTGTCCCGGCCGCCCTCGCATTCGCGATGGCGGCCGGAGTCGCACTCGCCGGCTGTTCGGGTACGGAGGAGGAGATCGCCGCGCCCGCCACACCGACCACGCAGGTGACCACCTCGTCGTCGTCGACTCCGCCGTCCCCCTCGCCCGCGGCCGAGACCGCCGATCCCGTCCCCGCGGCCACGGTGACGGCGGCCGCCGCCGCGCCGGTGTCGCCAGGTTCGACCCAGCTGCCCGCGAACGTCGTGAGCGCGGGCGGCCCCTGCCACCTGGTGGGCGAACTGGCCCAGGCGGAGGACGGCTCGCCATTGTTCTGCCAGGAGGACCCTGGTGGCGCCGGGCCGCTGTGGCTGCCACAACCGGAGGGGACTGGCCCGGACGGCACCGGCCCCGCGATGCTCGGACGACCCTGCATGCAGGAGGGGCTGGCGGTGACCGCCCCGGAGGGCACCATTCTGACCTGCCGTCTGACCGGCGGCGGCGACGTCCCCGGCGGGCTGTACTGGCAGCGATAGGGGTCTAGCGGTTGCGGGCCACCGGGCCCGGGGATTGACTGTGGGTCATCCGACGACCCCTCACCGGAGGCCCGATGACCCAGACACGGTTAGCGCATATCGAGGTCGATGACGGCGTGTACGCGCCGCAGGCCGACTCGTGGTTGCTCTGCGAGGCGCTCGACCATGCCGACCTGGTCGCCGGCAAGCGGGTTCTCGACATCTGTACAGGAAGCGGGATTCTCGCCGTCGAGACCGCACTGCGCGGCGCGCGGGAGGTCGTCGCCTTCGACATCTCCCCCGCCGCCGTCGCCTGCGCGACCCGCAACGCCGAACGAGCCGGGGTGCGGGTGGATGCGCGCGTGGGAACGCTCGCCGACGCCCGACGGGCCGGGCCGTTCGACGTGGTGGTGTCGAACCCTCCGTACGTCCCCTCGGACGCGCCGCTGAGCGGGACCGGACCCAACCGGGCCTGGGACGCCGGCGCCGACGGGCGGGTGGTCCTGGACGAGCTGTGCGACCTCGCCCCCGACCTCGTGGCCCCGGGCGGGACCATGCTGATCGTGCACTCCGAGTTCTCCGACCCGCCGAAGACCATTTCCCGGCTCGAGCGGGCCGGGTTCGACGCCCGCCGGGTCGCGAGCCAGGTCGTGGAGTTCGGTCCGGTGATGCTCGGGTACGCGGCGCGACTGGAGGCCGCGGGCCTGCTCGAGCCGGGGAGACGAATGGAGGAACTGGTGGTGGTCCGTGTCGACCGCAGGTGACCGCGACGCGCGGGTCGTCCGGATAGTCCCCGGCGGCCCCATGTTGGTCGAGGGGCCGGTCGACCTGGTCACCGACGACGGGGCCCGCGTCTGCTCCGACCGCTTCATGGTGGCGGTGTGCACCTGCCGTCGCAGCAAGACCTACCCGCTGTGCGACACCAGCCACCGTCGCAAGATCCGGGCCACCTCTCCCGGATCCCCTACCGACGCCTCAGCCGGCGCCGACGGCTGAGCCTGCGACCACGACCGATCTCGGCCCGGGCCGTGGGCTCCCCCTTCCGCCGCTCCCGCCCCACGTTGTCCGCATCCCCTCCCCCCTTGTTCGGCATCCGCTCTCCCTTTTCGGCATCCGCTCTCCCTTTTCGCGATCCGCTCGCCGCGATGAACGCCCGCGTGCGCCTTTGTGCGCGCCGGAGTGCATCGCGGCGGGCGGCAGTGCGTCAGGCGTACCGGCGCACGAGCGGATGTCCAGCCGGGTTTGCAGGCGCGCGAGCGGATGCCGCGGAGCGGGGCGGGAGGCGGGGTCGGCGGTGCCGGCGGGAGGCGGTGCCGCAGTGTCGGCGGGGTCGGCGGTCCCGGTGTGAGCGGGAAACGAACGCTGCGTCAGGGCAGCAGCGAGGACTCCCCGCGGCCCCACGCGGCCAGCATCCCGCCCGCCGCCACCTCGTCGAGGTGGTCCAGAGCACGCATCCCGAACACTACGTCCGCCGCGAGATGCGGCTCCCGGTTCACCAGATCCCCCACGACGTCGTGGCGCATCACCTGCTCGTGGACCGCGTCGGCCTCCACGTGTTCGGCGTAGAAGTGCACGCATTCCTCCGGCGCCCCCAGCCTGCGCAGGCCCGCGACCAGTCGCGCGGACCCGGGGGACGAGGTGATCTCGATGGCGGCGAAATGCCCGATCGCGGCGCCGCGCAGGGACCGGTGCAGCCCGAACAGTGACATCAGGTTGACGGTCGACAGCGTCGCCGCCGACACCCGGTCGAGGTACCCCAGGTAGCCGGGGTCCAGATCGGCGGCCCGCATGAGATCGGCCCAGAGCTGCTGGTGGACCCGCTCTCCGCGCCCGCCGCCGAACTCGTCGAACTCCACGGCGACGAACGAGGCCTTGGCCTGCCCCTGCAGCCGCGGGATGGCGAACGCGTGGGGATCGCCCTCCTTCAGGTGGTAGAGCGACCGGTGGGCGAAGTACTCGCGCAGCTGGTCCCAGGTGCCCTCGTCCTTGAAGTACCAGGACGGGCCCGTGCCGGAGGTCGCCTCGACGGACAGTGCGTCCATCTCGGCCACGGGATCGTCACCCGGCTCGACCGCTCCCCGGAGATGATCGAGGAACAGGGTCTCCAGCGCGCGACGGAGGCGCAGGAGTTCGGGGTCCCACTCCAGGTCGGAGTCCACGCCGGCGAAGCCCCGGTAGTGGAGCTCATAGAGCGTGTAGAGCGCGAGCTGGAGGTCGCGACCCATCGGATCTGTGTCCGCCGAGACGTCCGGGAGCCCATCGGTCCGGCCCGTCGCCAGCGCCGTGACCACGGCCTCCGAGAGCGGCCCGCTGCCGACGGGCAGGGCGGGGGCGGAGGCCGGGGACGCGATCTGGGTCGGGGCGGCTGTCATGTGACTTGTCTACCCTCTCGGGCGGTCATCCTCCACCGTGGACGTCCCCCCGGCGCCGTTCGCGTCGTCCTCGGAGTTCCCGGGGCCCCCGGAGTTCCCGGAGTCCTCGGAGTTCTCGGACTCGATCCGCTGGCGCTCCCGCTGCTCCCGACGCTCGCCGGCTCGCCGCTGATAGTCGTCGAACATCGTGCGGCGTTCGTGCCACCGGAGACTGTAGGTGGCCGCGCGGACCACGTCCTCGTCGTCGAAGTTCGACCCCAGCGCGCCGGCGAACGCCCCGAGGCAGGTGGACAGCCACGCCAGGCGGAAGTAGTCCGAAACACTGACGGGCCGCCCGAGCTGGGTCTCGAGGTAGCCAGCGTCCAACACCACGATGGCCAGCACGAACATCGCCACCAGCAGGGCGAGGAACATGATTCCCACACCGACGCCGACCGTCAGCACGGTGGCCGCGTTGTCCATCCGCCGATGACCCCGTCCGAATTCGTCATCGGAACGGGTCCACATCCCGTTGCGCAGAATCAGCCAGGACACCAGCGTGAGGACACCCAGCACGCCGATCAGCAGCAACCGCATCGGATGTAGTGCCACCGCCAGGGAGGCGATGCTGCCGTAGAAGACGCCGAAGGCGCCGGTGCCCGCCCCGGCGGCGACGACACCGGCTAATCCTGTCACCATCCGGGTGGGCCTGTTGTTGAGCACCATCCCTCCGAGTAGCCGGATCCTGCTCATCGCCCCGCTGCACGTGGCGGGGGGAAGATCGTCCGAACCGGACGGGCCGACACCGTCCCGGCGAGTGCCCGCCCTCACCAGGCGACGAAGGAGCGCCCTGACCTTCGCCTTCACCCGGACTACGCCGAGCACCGGCAGACATACCAGCGCGGCGGCAGTGGAGTCGTTGACGTCGTACAACACCGGGTCCCCGCCGGATCGGCTCGGCAGATCAGTCAGGTAGACGACGAAATCCCACGAGTGCTGCTGCAACAGACGGGGTGCGTGCTCGGTGAGTCGGACCTCGCCGTCCGGACCGAGCGGGAGTGTTTCCCGGGCGACCTCGACCCGCCACCTCCCCCCGGAGCTCGCGGGTCAGATCGTCGGCGAGGTCGTCCGCGATCGCGGCCGCCACCCTGTCGGGCGCACCTGGGTCCGCCATGAGTCCGACGGTCGAGTACGTCCCCTCGTCACTCTGCTCGTGCTCACTCACTTCTGATACCCCCTTCCGTCACTCCCCGCGGTGAAGCCGCGCGAACGCGTCGAAGATGCGGGCACCGTGGGGCAGTGCCGCCTCGTCCAGGACGAACCCGGGGTGGTGCAGGTCGGTCTCCTCGGACTCCCCGTCCCACACCCCCAGCCGCAGGTAGACGCCGGGGATCTCCTCGGTGTACCAGGCGAAGTCCTCGCCGCCGCTGGACTGCACGGCCGTACCCACCCCGTCCGGTCCGAGCACCTGCTCGACCGCGGACGCCGCCAGGTCGGCGCAGGCCTGGTCGTTGACCACCGGTGGCACACCCTGGACGTACTCCACCTCGGCGCGTAGCCCGTACGTCGCGGCGATCGACTCGACGGCCCCGCGGACGACGGGTTCCGCCGTGGCCCAGACGTCGCGGTCGGCGCTGCGCAGGGTGCCCCACAGCTGGCCCGAGTCGGGGATGACGTTGGGAGCCGTCCCCCCGGCCTTGATCGAAGCCCAGGTCAGGACCGTGCCCGAGCGCGGGTCGATGGTCCGGTCCACCACGGCGGTCACCCCCGTGACGATCTGCGCCAGCGCGAAGACCGTGTCCTGGGTCTCGTGCGGCCGCGCCGTGTGGCCTCCGTTCGAGTGGACGGTGACGCCGATCTTGGCGTTGGACGACGTGATGGCGCCGCCCGTCACCCCCACCTCGCCGACGCGGCGGTGCGGATCGCAGTGCAGCGCGAGGATCCGGTCCACGCCCTCGACCACGCCCTCCTCGACGCACTCCTTGGCGCCGCCCGGCATGGTCTCCTCGGCCGGCTGGAAGATCAGGCGCACGGGGCGCGGTGGCGGGTCGGCGACCAACATCTCGGCCGCCCCCAGCAGCATCGCGGTGTGACCGTCGTGGCCACACGTGTGGGCCACCCCGTCGACCTCCGAGGCGAAGGACTCGCCGGAGTCCTCGCTCATCGCGAGCGCGTCGATGTCCGCGCGCAGGGCCACGACGTCCGTCGCGGTGGCGCCCTCGGCGGCCGGGACATCGCACCACAGGCCGGTGCCGATGCGGAACCGGGTCGGCCGCAGCCCCATCGACCGGAGCTCACCCTCGATGTAGTCGGTGGTCTCGGTCTCCTCGTAGGACAACTCGGGGTGGGTGTGGATGTGGCGCCGCCACCCGATCAGTCGCCCCTCGAACCCGCCCGCGTCGGCGGTGTCACCCTTCTTGCGTCCGAACACCGAACACCTCCTGACAGAAGTCGACCACCCGGTCCCCGAGCAGCTGCCTGTTGGCCAATTTCACGAACTCGTGACCCTCGTCCTCGAAGAGCAACACGTCCACCGGTACCCCGCGGCGCCGCAACGCCTCGACCGCCTGTTCGGTCTCGCTGAGCGGCACGTTGGTGTCGTGCGCGCCGTGGACGAAGAGCACGGGCACGTCCACGTGGTGGTACAGGTGCAGGGGCGAGGCCTCCCTGAGCAGTTCACGCTCCTGGAGTGGGTTGCCGTACTTGGGGTACGCGGCGGCGGCGATCCACGGCTCGGTGGTGCGGTAGAAGGTCTGGAGATCACTCATCCCACACGCCGCGATCCCCCCGCGCCAGCGCCCGGGATGCCGCACCAGGGTCGCGTTGACCAGGTACCCGCCGTACGAGCGGCCCGAGACCACCGCCCGGTCGGGGTCGGCGAT
Organism: Dietzia sp. JS16-p6b; assembly: GCF_003052165.1. Taxonomy (NCBI): domain Bacteria; kingdom Bacillati; phylum Actinomycetota; class Actinomycetes; order Mycobacteriales; family Dietziaceae; genus Dietzia; species Dietzia sp. JS16-p6b. The sequence continues at coordinate 3,619,067 of NZ_CP024869.1, forward strand.
GCCCTGCTCGACGAGGTGCAACAGCGCGTCCTCGACATCGTCGATCCCCGCGAAGCGGCCGTAGCGGTCGTCGGCGTGGCTGAAGAAGCGGCCGGACCCGGTGGACCCGCGCACGTTGGGCTCGAAGTAGGTCACACCGATGTCCAGGTACCGGCGGGCGAGGTCGTTGTACCCCGGTCGGGACTGCCCCTCGGGCCCGCCGTGGAGGTGGACCACCGTGGGCGTCGGCTCGTCGGCCGGATCGGCGCGGTACAGCCACCCCGAGAGTTCCAGACCGTCGCGGGCCGTGAAGCGGACCAGCTGCGGGACCGGGTCCGGTTGCCTCGGGGGCTCCCCCGTCCACCTCCGTCGCTCCACGTCGTACATCACGATGCGCGGTGGCTGGTCGAGACTCTGGACGGTGAGCGCCAGCAGACGCCCGTCGGCGGTGAGCGTGGGCGAGGACGCGACCACGTCGGGCAGTGGCGGTCTGACGATCACCCGTGGTCGGCTCCGGCGCAGGTCCAGGACCTCGATCTCCGACAGTCCCCCGCGGACGTTCCACAGCAGCACGGCGGTCGTGCGGTCCAGGCTCACCTCGACGCGATCGAGGTCGGCGTCCTCCCGGTAGGCGAGCGGCCACGACTCCGTGAACTCCTCGTCCGCCTCCACCGCGAGCAGTCCCATCCGGTCCGCGGAGTGATCACTGCGCACGATCATCCTCATGGGCCGGTCACCGCCGCCGGCGTCGAGTATCACGCCGGCGTCGGTGGTCGACCCGGTGTCCACGGGCAGGAGCGGCCACCACCGGCCGTCCGGAACGATGCGGAGCAGTTCGCGGTGGCCGCGCGCCCCGACCCGGAACAGGGCCGCCCCGTCGCGGGCGTGGACGAGCGCGCCTCCCATCCGGGAGTCGACGATCGTGCTCTCACCCGTCTCCGGGTCCACCAGCCTGCCCTCGGCCAGCCCCTCGGAGTCGAAGGCGGTCAGGGCCAACAGATCGCCGTCCCAGCAGACGATCTGCTCGGTGGCGTCGTCGTGGGTGTCGATCGGATAGACGTCCCGGTCCGCGGGGTCGGTCGTGACCAGCCAGATCCGCTCGCGCTCGCCACCGTCGGGGGCCACCTCGCAGGCCAGCCACTTGCCGCTGGGCGAGTACGCGACGCGTCGCACCGGTCCGTTGACGGGAAGGACCACGTCGCGTTCCGGACCGGCCCCGTCCAGGCCACCGAGGCCGAGAGGCCGTTGGACCGCGCGTGGGTAGCCGGTGCGCTCGGTGACCACGCACGCCAGCATCGAGCCGTCCGGGGACAGGCAGGGCGAGGTGGTGTGCCGGATCTCTCCCGGCCCCCCGACGGCGTCGTCGGGCGGGCCGGCGAGGTCCAGCGACTCCGCCTCCTCGGTGATCTCGGTCGTGTCATGCACGGTGGATCCAGGTGTCCTTTCCCCCGCCCCCGCTCGAGGCGTTGACGACCATCGTGCCCGCCGGGGCCACGCGTGTCAGTGCGACGGGCGGGGCGGAGGCGAGGATCTCACCCGAGGCCCCGCTCCGGAGCATGACGAACGCCCGCATGTCGACGTGCCTGCGCTGCAGTTCGTGACCGTTGAACGTCGGCAGTGTGGACAGGGACTGGACCTCCTGGGCGACGAATCTCTCACCGTGCCGCCGCAACTCGTCCCGCCGCTCGTCGAGCTCGCGGGGAGAGCACTCCGGGCCCACGGTGATGCCGGAGCCCCCGTACCCGTCGATCGGTTTGACCACCAGTTCTCCGAGGCGGTCGAGGACCTGCCTGCGCTGCTCGGGGTCCGAACAGACATAGGTCTCGACCTGGCCGATGAGGGGTTTCTCGCCCAGGTAGAAGTCGATGATCTGCGGCACGCGGGCGTAGATCGCCTTGTCGTCCGCGGCGCCGTTCCCGGGCGCGTTCACCACGGCCACGCCGCCTTCCGCCATCGCGCTGAGGAGTCCGCGCCGCAGCACCGTTCCGTCCGCGCCCGCCGACGACAGCAGCATCTCCTCGTCCATACGGACGTAGAGCACGTCGACTGCGGTGCGGTCGCCACCGTGAGCCCGCCAGAGGCGGCCGTCGTCGACCGTCAGCTCGTCCGGGGTGACGATCTCGCCGCCGATCGCCGCCGCGGCGTTGTTGAGGTCGAAGGCCTCGCGCTCGTCCTCGGCGATCACCACCGCGATGGCGGGATCGTCGACGCCGCCCGGTGCGGCGGCACGCAGCGTCTCCGACAGCATCTCCAGGCCGACCCGGGGATCGTGGACCTCGGACCGCGCGCCGAACTCGGGGAAGCCCTCGCTGATCCGGTCGCGCAGGGCGACCGCCATGGCCAGACCCCCCGCCATCCGCAGGTTGTCCTCGAGGACGACCCACTCGCCGGGGGCGGTGGAGACCAGGTCGACGCCGCACACCGGCGCGTGCAACGCCCCCTCCGGGACCGACCGGCCGGTGGGCCGGAAGCCCGGGGCGCGGTCGAGGGCCTCGGCGGGGACGATGCCGGCGCGGATGATCTCACCGGGACCGTAGATGTCCCGGAGGAACAGCTCCATCGCCCGGGCCCGTTGTTCTATTCCCGCCGAGATCCGGGCCCACTGGTCCGCCGGGATGACGCGCGGGACCGCGTCCAGCGGGAACACCTGTGGTTCGTCCCTGCCGTAGACCTTCAGCGTCACGCCGAGGTCGCGCAGACTGTCGTCGACCTTCTCCTTGCGGTCGCACAGGGTGTCGGGGCCCAGATCTGACACGGCCTTGAGCACGTCCACGTATTCGGGGCGTGGAACGCCGTCCTCGGTGATCGCCTCGTCGTGCACCTCCTCGGTGACCGCCTCACCCAGCGGTGAGTAGGCGGCGAGCATGGACCGCATGTCACGATCGTCGGCCACGTCGCGCGGCCGGATCCGGTCGACGGTCTCCGCCAGCAGCACCGCCACCACGTCGCCGCGCCGGCCGCGTCGGCGGTGGGCGGCGCGTTGGCGGGCGGCCGAGGTGCCGGCCCCGCGGATGCCGTCGAGGAGGTCGTGCACCAGGTCGGCCTCGCCGCCGGCGCGCAGCTGTTCGGCCACCTCCCCCACCAGGTCGGCCAGGAGTTCGGGGGCGGGGCGCGGCAGACCGGTGGTCACGTCCACCAGATCGCCCTCCATCCCCGATCGCGCGGCCCGCCAGCACGCCGCGTCGAGGACCACGGGCGAGGGGTCCTGCCACCCGTCATCGGCGCCCCGTCCGGAGAGGATGCGGTCGACCGTGGCGCGGAACAGGGCGGCGACGACGACCAGGGTGTCCACCGTGCTGCAGGAATCGCACACCCCCAGTTCCACGCCCGACCCGTCCCGGGAGGGCCGGATGTCGACCTCGATCGACTCCCGGCCCACCACCACACCGGTGCCGAGCAGTTCGTCCTCCGCCGCCTGCACCCCGTCGGCGGTATCGGTCGCCACGGCGGTGACGTGCGCGGGCGACCACCGCGCCTCGAAGGTGCGCGTGGAGGCGTATCCGGAGTCCGAGCCATCCGCCCAGTAGGGCGAACTGGCGGCCATCGCCAGCAACACGGGTGCGACGGTGACGGCGCGTCGCGCGACGTACTGGGCCTCGTCCGCATCCGCGACCTGGACCACCACCCGGAACCTCGCCGCCGCCCGGGTCTGCGATTCGCGGCCCGGAGCGGGGTGGGGCTCCTCGGGGGTGGGGTCGAACTCGACCCCCGGGGACGCGAGCGATCCCGCCGCGACCACGCCGGTCCGGATCCCGCGTCCCGCCCTGGCCAGCCGTGCTCGGGTCCGACGTAGTGCCTCTCCGATGTCGGCGAGCCCGGTGTGGGCGCCGACATCCGACACGAGGAGCGCGCCGTGCCGGGCGGAGGCGATCCGGGCGCCGTCGATCTCACCGGCCGGGCCGCCGTCCCGGGCGCCCCCGTCCTTCTCGTCGGCGGCCTCGAGCACCTGCGGTGCGCGTCGTACCGGTCGCCGGGTCCGCAGATCGACGAGGTGGAGTTCCTCTTCGATCCTGATCCATCGCTGTCCGTCGGTCATCGGGGACACGCTAGGGGAACCGGTCCGGGTCCGCACCCGCGGCGGGGCGCCCGGGGTGAGGGGGCAGAGGTGGCGGGGTGAGGGCCCGGGGCTCGGGACGTGGGACTCAGCGCATGATCCACGTGTCCTTGCCGCCGCCCCCGCGCGAGGAGTTGACGATCAACGACCCGGCGGGCGCCACCCGGGTGAGGCCGGCCGGGACCGCGTGCGCCGTCGTCCGGCCCCCCTCGCGCCTCAGGTGGGCGAACGCACGCAGGTCGACGTGCCTCCGCTGCATGTGGGTGCCGTCGAAGGTCGGAAGCGTGGACAGGGCCACCACCTCCTGGGCGATGAACCCCTCGGGTCGGGTGAGCAGCTCTTCGCGCCGTGCGGCCAGTTCCGCCTCGGAGCACTCGGGCCCGATGGTGATCCCCAGCCCCCCGTACCCGTCGATCGGTTTGACCACCAGCTCGCCCAACCGTTCCAGCACCAGGTCGCGCTGGGTGCGGTCCGCACACAGATAGGTCGGGACCTGGTCGAGGATCGGGGTTTCGCCCAGGTAGAAGTCGATCATCGCGGGAACCGAAGCGTAGACGGCCTTGTCGTCCGCCACCCCGTTCCCGAGGGCGTTGGCCAGCGTCAACCGTCCTCCGGCCAGGGCGTCCAGCAGACCGTCCCGGAGCGGCTCGCCGTCGAGCCCCGGAGAGCTGAGCAGCATGTCCTCGTCGATCCGCGCGTACACCACGTCGACCCTGACCAGCTCGTCCCCGGCCCTGCGGTGCAGGATCCCGTCGCGGAAGACCACCTCGTCGGGAGTGACGAGGGGCAGTCCGGTCCGGTCGGCGATGAGGCGGTGCTCGAACCACGCCGAGTCCGCGGGACCGGACGACATCACCACCATGTTCGGGGTGTCACCCGCCGCCGGTGGAGCCGCGGCGTGCAGGGTGTCGCGGATCATGGGGAACGCCTGGTCGGGCGAGTGGAGATCGAACTCGTCCACGAGATCTCCGAACAGGGTCGCCGTCATCTCGCGGTGGGCGGTGGAGAAGGCGATGCCCGAGGGGACGCGGACGTTGTCCTCGAGCACCAACCACCGACCGTCGTCAGCGCACACCAGGTCGATCCCGCAGATGTGGGCCCGGACCCGGCCCGCCCCCGGTGCCTGCCCGGTGCCGGTCCGGAACCCCGGCGCGCGGTCCAGGGCCTCGGGGGTGAGGTGCCCGGCCGCCACGAACTCCTGCTCGCCGTAGACGTCATCGAGGAACGCGTCGAGGGCTCGGGCGCGCTGCTCGATGCCCGCGGCGAGCCTCTCCCATACCTCTGCGGTGAGGATCCGTGGGACGAAGTCCATCGGGAACGCGTGGGGCCGCTCCTGGCCGGTGACCCGGAACGTGACCCCGGCGACCGAGGCCTCCTGTTCCGCCCTCACCTGCCGGGCGCGGAGCCTCACGGTGCCGATCCTCTGCAGGGCGGTGAGGACCGGGTCGTACGGGGCCCGCGGTCGCCCGCCCACCTCGACCGCCTCGTCCCAGCTCGGATCCGAGTCGAGTCCCTCGATGGGCAGGTAGACACCGAACAGCCTCGCGTGCGCGTCGGGCACCGGCGACCGGGAGCCGCTGGTGCCGCCGGTCTCCACCACGAGCAGGTCCACGATGTCCTGGACGTGACCGCGGCGACGCAGCGTCTGACGCTGACGGAACGCGCTGCTGCCGTTGTACAGGGCGTCGTGGACCAGTTCCCGCACCATGTCCAGGTCACCCGTGGCCTCGAGCTGACCGGTCAGGGAGTCGACCAGGTCGGTGATGACGTCGGCCGCGGGACGTGGCCGGAGGCTGACCGGATCCACCAGGGAGCCCTCGAGGCCGGAACGGGCCGCGCGCCACAGCGCCGCCCGGAGCCTCGTCTCCACCGGGGCGGCGGGCTCCGCACCCCCGGCCAGGGCGGCGGCCTCTCGTTGGACCAGCGCGCGGAACAGCGCGGCCACCAACGCCGTCGCGTCGGCGGAGGGGCAGGCGTCGCACACCAGGATCTCCACCGAGCGCCCGTCCGCGCCCGGCTGGATCCCGAAGCCCACCATCGAGCGATCGTTGATGACCCCGCTGCCGACGAGGTCGTCGACGAGTGCGTGATACTCCTGAGCCGAGCACACGCCCGCCACCGGCGCGGTGGTCGGCCACTGGGAGGCGGAGACCGAGCGACAGCTGGCGTACCCGGAGTCCGACCCGTCGCGGAGGTAGGGCGAGCTCGCGGTGAGTGCGAGGAACACGGGCAGGTGCGGAGCGATCCGGCACGCCAGGGCGACCGCCTCGTCGGCATCCACGGCGTCCACTCTGACGCGGCTGCCACAGTAGATCTGACCCCGGGCCAGGAATTCGTAGTCGGCCAGGAGTCGACGCATCTGCGGGCTCTCGTCCACCAGCGCCGACCCCGGGGGCACGAGCGGGACCGCACCCGCGGCCGCGACGGTGAGGCCGCGGGGCTCACCCACCCGGCGCAGCCCCTCGCGTACCGCGAGGAGCCCCGATCGCAGGTCGGAGGCGGTGTGAGCCGGACGGGTGCGCGTCCGGATCACGCAGTTCCGTACCTCCTCGGCGACCATGTCACCGGGGCGGTGGGCCAGTAGTTCCGACGCCCTGGGCGCCAGTTCCCGACTCTCCGTGTCGAGGACCTGGAGGTCCTCCTCGATCACCGCAGACCTGAACTCGGCTTCCATGAAGGAAATGTAGTGCTCTCAGGGGGCTGCGCACACCCGGTCGGGGATGTGGGATCGGTCTCAGCGGGCCTTCCAGACGGGGTCCCGCTTCTCCGCGAACGCCCTCGGGCCCTCCGCGGCGTCCTCCGATGTCATGACGGTGATCATCTCCCTGTCACTGACCTTCCACCGCTCCTCCTCGTCCGGCCGGGCCCCGTCGGTGATCCCCAGCGCGATGCGCTTACTCGCCTGCACGGCCAGCGGGGCGTTGGCGGCGATCACCCCGGCCAGTCCGAGGGCCGCGTCGATCAGGTCCCCGGCGGGGACCACGCGGTTGATCAGGTGCAGCTCGAGAGCCCGTGCGGCCGTGACCGGTTCACCGGTGAGAATCATCTCCATGGCCACCCGGTGAGGGACCTGGGCCGGCAGCCGGAACGCGCCGCCCGCCGCCGCGACGAGGCCCCGCCTGACCTCGGGCAGGCCGAAGACCGCGTGGTCGGCCGCCACCACGAGATCGCACGCCAGCGCGATCTCGCACCCCCCGCCCAGCGCGGTGCCGTTGACCGCGGCGATCACCGGCACCGAGACGGGGTGCTGCATCATGCCCGCGAACCCCCACTGGCGGTTCTCCGCGGGGAAGATGTCCTCTCCCCGCGAGAGGGCCTTGAGGTCCGCTCCCGCACAGAAGGACTGCTCCCCCGAGCCGGTGATGACCACCACCCGGATCTCCGGGTCCGTGTCGGCCTCGTGCAGGGCCCGACCCAGGAGAGTGCTCACCTCGCCGTTGACGGCGTTGCGCGCCTCGGGGCGGTCGAGGGTGACGAGCAGGACGTGATCGCGGCGCTCGCTGCGTACGGCGGGCCGGGTCTCGGGGGAGGTCATCTCCCCAGTCTCACCCGGCACCCGCGCCATGAGGGGCTTTTCCGGGTTCATTCGATATATTTGATTTCGATTCCCGGCCGCGTCCCCCGGCCGGTCCTCTTCACCGGAGATGGGGTGTCGGAAATGGCCGCAACACGACTCGCGCAGCGCCCACAGCTGTCAGAAGAGGTCGCCGACCACGTGCGGACCCGGATCATGAGCGGCCAGGTGCGCCCCGGGGACTTCATCCGGTTGGACGAGACCGCAGCCGCCCTCGGGGTGAGCGTGACCCCGGTGCGGGAGGCCCTCCTCACGCTTCGCGGAGAGGGGTTGGTGGACCTCGTCCCGCGACGCGGGTACCTCGTCTCGCCGATGAGCAGGCAGGACGTCGAGGACATCTTCTGGCTGCAGGCGGAGTTGTCCAGGCGGATCGTCGACCGGGCCATCACGCGGTTCGACGAGTCGGCCCTCGATCAGCACGCCCGCCTGGTGGAGGAGTTCGAGGCAGCGGCCGCGGCGGGCGATCCGGACCGCGTGGTCAGTGCGCAGTACGCCATCCACCGCTCGATCAACCGGGCGTCCCGCTCCGACAAGCTGTCCCGGTTCCTCAACAACGCCGCGCGCTACATGCCCTATCGCCTCTACGCGGACGATCCGGCCTGGCGCGCGGCCGCACTCGTGGACAACCGGCGGATGCTCGAGGCGCTGCGCACCGGGGATGTGGAGACGGCCCATGCGGTGATCGACGCCGAGTTCAGCAACGGGGCCGATCTGCTCATCGCCCATCTCCAGCGCGCCGGCGTGTGGGACGAGGAGCGTGACAGTGACCGGGCGGAGGAGGGGGAGGACGACCGTGTGGGGGGCAGCGTCGCGACATCGATCGCTCCGGCCTGACCCGCGACGACGTCAGGCCGCCCCGCTCCGCCCCGCTCCGCTCCGCGCCGGGGCGGGGCGGGGCGGGGCGGGGCGGGAGCGTCACATCAGCGGTCGTCCGGTCCGCAGGCGCCACCTGAGCTCGAGCAGCAGGACGCGGTAGGTGAGCGTGCGCACCGGCCACGGCAGAAGTCGATTGGCCGCCGCCGTCACCTCGAGGAACCGCTCGAAACGGCGCTGATCCCGTGGGTTCCACGGCAGCCCGAGTGCGTCCCGGAACTCGCGGTGCAGGAACCCCGTGGTCACCCACTTGTTCAGTCTGCCGAACAACACGGTCGTGGGCTGCGGCAGCATCCGGAGTTCGGCGAGCCCCACCAGGTGCTCGCGGACCGGGTCGTCGAATCGGATCCGCGACATCCCCTCACGCCAGTAGTCCTCGAACTCGGTACGCGTGGACGGCCACTGCTCGGGCCGCACCTGGAGCGTGGTGCCCAACGTCGGTGCGGAGAGGTAGAACGCCTCTCGATCGGAGTCGGTCATCGGACCGTGCAGCCACTCGAACGCGTCCTCGAATCCGACGTAGAGGCATGCCGCCACCCACATCTGCAGCTCCGGATCGAGGGCGCTGTAGGTCACCGGGCTGTCCGGGGTGGAGTGCACACGCCGATGGATCCGGGTGACCTCCTCGCGGTAGATCCGCTTGTCGTCGTCGCTCCCCAGGGTCGCCACCGCCAGGTACTGGAAGGTCGTGCGCGCGCGCTTGAGCGGGTGCTTGTAGACGTTCCCGGTGTCCACGCGGCTCTCCCGCACACCCCAGCCGATCTCCGGCCAGGACAACTGCATGATGACGTTGGCCACTCCGCCGGCGGCCCCGATGGAGTCGACGGCGTCGGCGACCCCAGGGGGGACGGCCCGGGGAACCGGGGCGGCGGGAGTGCGGTGGAGTTCGGTGATCACGGGTGGTTCTCCTTCGGTTCGGGCTGGTCGTTCGGATCAGCCGGGGGTCAGGCGAGTTCGGCGGAGTCGAGCAGCCAGCGGTTCCCTCCGCGGACCAGGGTCACCACCATGCGGCTCGCGTCGACCCGGCCCTCGGGCACGGTGACGTTGGTGATCTCCTGGTCGAGGAACACAAGGACGACGGCCCGTTCGGTGTCGACGCTCTGGACTCCCGCGTGGGTGACGGTCCCGGTCGAGGTGCCCTGTCCGTTCGCGAGCAACTCGCGCAGCCCCTCGGACACCTCGCGATAGCGGTCGGCGAACTCCGGGGTGGATTCCGCCACGACCGCCTCGATGTTCGCGTCCACGTCGGCGTGGTCGTAGGACGCGAGCTGGACGACCAGGCGGGTGGCGTCCTCGGCCGCGCTGCGTCGGAGTTCGTCCTCCCGGTGGTCAGACCACACGAGATAGCCCAACCAGGCACACGCGGCCACCAATGCCACCACGACCAGGGCGCTCACGATGCGAGCGGTGCTCCTCCGCGGGGCGTCCGTGCCCTCGACGGGATCGTCGTCCACCGTGGAGGTGTCCTCCCGGGCCCTGTCCTCCGGGGCCCTGTCCTCCCAGACGTCGCCGTCCGTGGTCGCCTCAGCCGCCATCGCGCAGTCCTTCCATCATCGTCGCCCAGTACGCGGCGATCTCTCTGCCGGTCGGGATGAGCACCGGGTCGACCGCCATGTCCGGGCCGATCCTGGTGCCGGGTTCGGTCGCACCCGCCAGCCCCTCGTCGTTCGGCCGGGGAGCCGCCCGCGATCCCCGTTGCTCCAGGTCCTCGCCCGGCGGGCAGTACAACCGCAGGTCCGGTTCACGCGGGGAGTGGTCGACGATGTCCCGGGGTTCGTACGGGTAGACGCACACCGGCCCCTGGGTGGCGACCAGCTGGAAGTCCGCGCGCCCGTCACGCACGGTCCCCGCCAGGGCCCGCAGTCCCCGCTCGCCCTGCGTGAGGCCGGCCTCCCAGGCGGGTCCCCGATCGCGGAACACGGGTGTGACGACGAGGGTGTTGGCGAGCAGGCCGGCCGCGTCCTCCCGGTTGGCGTCGAGGAGCACCTGGGCCCGGAGCATCGACTCGGGTGAGCGGTCGAGCAGGTACACGAGCGTGTCCTCCCGGCGGGACAGCTGCCCGGCGATGTCGCGGGCCACCGAGGCCGAGCCGCTGAGGGGATCCGGGCGCGCCGCCAGCGCGCGTACGGTCACCAGCCCGTCACCGACGAGCCCCCGTAACGTGGGAGCCTGCTCCGACACCACCTCCGCGAGCAGTGCCGTGTCCTCGAGGATCGCGCCCAGCCGCGGGCCGTTGCCCTCGAGCGCGGTGGCCACGCTGTCCCCGAACGAGGCCAGTGACTCCGGGTCCAGCGCCCGCAGCGAGGTGTCGATGTCGGCGATGAGGTGCTCGATCGACGCGGGTTGCTCGTCCTCGGGGACCAGCAACTCATCACCGTCCCCCAGGTAGGGACCGGTGTCACTCGTGGGCCGCACGTCGAGCCGGTTGTCTCCCAGGGCCGTGCTGGTCACCACCCGGGCGTGGGCGCTGACGGGGATCAGGGTCCCGTCGATGATCCTCAGTCGGAGCCGGACCCCGCCGGCCCCGTCGAGAACGGCGTCCTGGACCTCGCCCACGTCCACGCCGCGGTAGGTCACGCGCACCCCGGGCCCGACGCCCCGCGCGTCCTCGACGTGCGCCACCACCCGGAAACCGCTCGCCACATCGGCGTCCTCCCCGATGTACCTGATGCCGTACCCGATGGCCACCACCGAGATGACCGCGAACAGCAGCGCCTGCGTGACGACGTGGCGGTTCACGGCGCACCCCCCACGGGCGGCTGGGCGTCGGGCGGGCCGGTGGCACCGGGTGGCAGGGGTCGACCCGCGCGCACCTCCCCGCCGGTGCCCAGGGCGTCCAGCGAACCGGGAAGGTCGAGCGCGCCGTCGAACATCATGTGGTCACCGCGGACCGCGACGTCGAAGTTCGTGACGAAGCGCTGCAGGGCGTCCAGCGTGGGGGCCACCTCGTCCCCGAAGCCCTCCAGGTCCTCGAGCAGGACGGTCAGTGTGCGCAGCGACGGCGTCAGGCGCCCGTCCGTGGCCGAGGTGAACTGCTCGACCTGCACCGTCAGGGCGGTGGTGGTGTCCATGAGTGCGGTGATCGTCTCCCGACTCGCCGCCACCTCCGAGACGAGGTCGGCGGACACCCGCATGCCGCGGTCGATGAGCTCCCGGCGACCGGCGAGCGAGGCGTTGACCCGGTCCAGGGCGAGGACCGTCCGGTCGATCTCGTCGCGGTTCGCCTCGTACAACTCCAGGGCGCGATCACCACGTTCCCGGATGCGCCCGATCTCCTCACCTCGCCCGTCCAGGGCCACGGTGAGCTCCTCCATCACCGAGGCGAGCTGAGCGATCCCACTCCCGTTGAGCAGCAGCCCCAGCGAGGCGAGGCTGGACTCGAGATCCGGCCCGACGCCGGTGTGCGCCCGCGGAACCACCCCCGTGTCCTCGAGCAGTGCACCGGTCGAGGGCGCCTCCGGCGGGGTGAGCGCGATGAACGGGCTGCCGAGGGCGGTGGGCAGGCGGATCTCGGCGAAGACGCCGGCGGGTACGCCGGAGTCGCCCTCGAGGCGGACGCCGATCACGGCCTCGGTTCCATCGGTACCGACGCTGCGGACCCGGCCGACGAGGCGTCCGCCGAAGCGGACCTCCGCTCCGGGGGCGAGCCGGTCGGCGCGCTCGAACCGCATCTCCACGTCCGCCGAGCCCTCCCCGGTCTCCATTCCCAGGGGAACAGACTGGAGTGCGAGTTGCGGGGTGTTCACGGCCACCATCGCCGTACCCCCCAGCAGCGCCACCCCGAGAAGGGTCACGAGTCCGCGCACCGGGTGCGGACGGGTTCCGGTCTCACGCATGGCCCTCATCCACCCCCCGCGACCCGGTCGAACGCGCCGAGGAGGCCGATCGGGTCACGCTGCTCGACCGGGAACATGAGCGGATTGGTCAGTCCCGCGCCCGTGCACAGCGGGAGCGGCTCGCGCCGGCAGAGCTCGCGACCACGGGCGAAGTGGGTGATGTTGGACGAGACGTTGAGGCGGATGCGCGCGCGGCCGTCGGGCCCGATACTTGCGGCGAGGTTCTCCATCATCACCGGGTACAGGTCCAGGAACTCGGCGAAGTCCGCGCGGTGGCGTGCGTACAGTGCCGTCACCTCGCGGGTCGCGGTGGTCGTCGCGGTGATGTCGTCCCCGCGCTCGGCGACGATCGCGTCGAGCTCGTCGAGGATCACCCGCAGGTCCTCCACCGGGGCGGCCACGTCGATCCTGTCGTCCCGGAGCTGCCGGCCCAGGTCGTCGAGTCCCAGCACGAGGTCGCGCATGGTCTGGTCGCGACCGCCCGCCGCGTCCATGAGCACCGCGAGCTCGGTGATGATCGCGTCGACGTCCTCTGCCCGGTCCCCGCCGACCGCCGAGACCGTGGACAGGTTCCTGATGGCGCGGCTCAGCGTCTCCCCCCGGCCGTCGAGGGCCTCGGCCCCCCTGTCGAGACCACGTGCCACCTCGTCGGCGCCGGGCGAGAACGCCGCGCTCAGGGTGTCCAGGCTGGAGACGAACTCGTCGAAGTCGAGGGGCGCCCGCGTCCGCTCGGCCGGGATCACCCCGCCCTCCGGGAACGTCGGCCCGCCCACGTAGGCGGGGGTGAGCTCGACGAACCGGTCGGCGATGACAGCCGGGTTCATCACCACAGCGCCCACGTCCGCGGGCAACCGCGTACCGGGATCCAGTGAGAGCCGCACCCGTGCGAACTCCCCCGTCGGCTCGACCTTCTCGACGATCCCCACCTCGACGCCCACGATCCGGACCTGCGAACCGACGTACACGCCCTCGGCGGAGGCGAACTCGGCCGTGATCACGTGGCGACCGCCGTCTCCCCGGACGCCGGAGAGCAGGTAGGCCACCACCAGGACGGCGGCGAGGGCGGTGACGACGATCGCGACGACCCCGGACCGGCTCACACGTCTCAGTTGCATCCGTCCATCACCCCCAGGGCGCAGAGCGCCGAATCCGGGATCGGGCCGGTCGGAGTGGCGACATCCGTCCACGGGCCGTTCCCGGTCGCGTCCGTGACCGCGCGGAGTCCGGGTGGCATCCGGGTGAGGACCTCGTCCATCGCGTCGATGTTCCTCCGGTAGGTCTCGCTGATCGAGCGCATGTTGCCCAGCACGCGGTCCACGTCCTCGGCCTCCTCGTCGAGCAGCACCCGCACCCGGGTCGCGAGATCCTCCAGGGACGACACGAGCGAGCTGAGCGCCTCACGACGCTGGGCGAGCACGGTGACCAGCACGAGTGACTGGTCGGTCAGAGCCCGGATGCTCGCCTCCTGCGAGACGAGGACGCCGGTCAGCTCGCGCGTCGTGGTGACCACCCCGGACATCCGCGCGTCCTCGCGGGCGAGGAGACCCAGGGCCGCGGAGACGTCGTCGATCGACTGACCGGCGGCCCCGGCGTCCTGCGGCAGGATGCTGTCCAGGCTGTCGATCATCGCGCTGACGGCAGTCGTGTCGAGCGCCTCGGCCAGGTCCGTGACCGCTCCCCCGATGTCGTCGATCATGTAGGGCGACGTGGTGCGTTCCACCCCGATCCGCTGGTCCGGGCCGAGGTCCCCGCCACCCGCCGGTGTGACCTCGAGGAACCTGTTCCCGAGGATCGACTTGAGACCGATCGTGGCGGTGCTCGCCTCGCCCAGGACCTGGCCCCGGTCGAGCCGGAACCCCACCACCGCGAGCCCGCGCTCCAACGCCAGGGAATCCACGCGGCCACTGGGCACGCCGGCCACCAGCACCGGGTCCCCCGTCCGTAACCCCCCGGCGTTGGCGAACTCGGCCGCGTAGTGGTGGGTACGCAGGACGTACCAGAGTCGGGGCAGGGCCATGCTCGCCGCGAAGACCGCGATGACCAGCAGGATCGATGCGGCCCCCACGAAGACGGTGTTGCCGCGACGAGCGTGCCTCGGGTCGCGGACGAGGTCGAGCAGACTCTCCCGCACCATGGCGATCGGACTCATCGGCACGCCCCCGAGTTCCGGTAGCCGAACAGGCTGGTCTCCCAGGCGTCCCACTTGACCGTGAAGTTACACATGTAGAGCGCCAGGAAGCCGCCCTTCTGGGCCTGTGCGTTGACCTCCCGGGCGAACAGCGGGGCCTTGCCCATCGCGGTGTCGAACGCCGGGGTGTTGGGGATCCACCCGTCGGTCGTGTGACGACCGGCGTCCAGGCTCGCGCGCAGATCCGGCTCGGTCTCGCGGAGCATCGAGGCCAGTGTCGCGGTGGCCGCGTCCCCGCGCTCGAGGAGCGCCGCGAGATCGTTCCCGTCGCCGTCCGCGAGCGCCCCGGAGACGGTGTCGAGTCCCCTGACCAGCCGCTGGAGGTCCGCCTCCCGCTCGGTGAGCGTGGTGGTGAGCGCCATGATGTTGTCCGCGAGCCTGGTGTACACGTCCTGCCTGCCGACGATGTCCCGGCTCAGCAGCGCCAGGCGGGCGAGCAGGACGTCCATGGCACCCGGTTCGCCCTGGAACGCGGCGACCACCGTGCGCGAGAGAGTGTTGACCTCGTCCGGCCGCACCGCCTCGAACAGTGGCTTGAACCCGTTGACGAGCGCGGTGAGGTCCACGGGATCGGTGGTGGCCTCCAGCGGGATACGCGTCCCCTCCGGCAGAGGGTCGGCACCGCCGACGGCCGGTCCGCCGTCCTGTGGGGGATCGAGGGAGAGGTAGCGGATGCCCAGCATGTCCCCGTAGCGGACCGACGCGCGCGCGCCACTCGCGACCGGCGTCGAGCGCTCGACCTCGAAGTCGACGACGGCGATCGTCTCGCCCGGGGGGCCGACCTCCCGCCGGACTCCGAGCACCCTGCCCACGCGGACGCCGGCGACCGTGACCTCGGAGCCCGGGCCGAGCCCGCCGACGTCGGTGAACTCGGCGCCGTACGCCCGCGCCCCCCAGCCGATCGGCACCCGGAGCGTGTTGACCACCAGCACCGTGCACAGGACCCCGACCAGGCAGTAGACGAAGAGCCCCAGGGCCGGACGCAGAGCGCGCTGATTCGTCATCGGATCGTCACCTCGGTACCCCGCACGAGCGGACCGAGCATGGTCCACGCCGCGGCATCGGGCGCGACCGCGGGATCGGCGGGCGGGGGCACCGGCGACCCGGGCTCGGACGCGGCGGCCGCCTGGAGTTCCCGGATGAGGTCCCGCTCCGAGGCGGCGGAGACCGTGAGGCCGGTCCTGCGGTGGGGGGACGCCACACCCGAACACGTCGACCCGGCCAGGTCGGGATAGCGGGGGCAGTCCTCGGGCCCGTACGGCATGGGGTCGGAGAACGACGGGACCGCCGTGATGGCGAACCGCCCCGTGGAGAACGCCGCCTCCCCGGCCTCCCCCATGGGTCGCATGGCGTAGAGGGTCCGGATGACCCCGTGCGGGTTCCGGGCGGTCCGGTCGAACACCACCCCGGTGTCGTCGACCAGTCGGATCGCACCCGTCACGGTCCGGTCGGCCATGTGCGCGCCCGAACCGGTGACCGCCAGGCCCGCGTCGAGCAGCCGCCCGAGCGAATCGGGGCGGCCCACCACGATCTGCGAGAGTCGCGTCGCCTCCTGCAGGGTCTCGACGATGGCCGGGCCGGCCGCGGCCAGGTCCTCGGTGAGGTAGGCGAGCGCGGAGGACGCCTCGGCGGTCTCCTCCAGCGCGGGCGACAGGTGCTCACCCGCCCGGTCCACGTCCCCGATGACCCTGCCCAGCATCTCGCCCCGACCGTCGAGGGCCCGATCGAGTGCGGTGAGCGTGACCTGAAGACGCTCGGGTTCGATGGAGACCAGCAGGTCGCTCGCGCGGGTGAACACGTCGTAGAGGAGCACGGCCTCCTCGGAGCGGTCGGCGGCCAGGACGTCTCCGCTGTCGAGCCCGCCGGCGGCGCGCGTCGTCCCCGGCACGCCCGGGGTCACCAGGTCCAGGCGCATGTCGCCGAACAGCGTCCGCGGGACCGCACGGACGACGACGTCGGAGGGGATGCGCTCCGCATGCTCCGGGGCGATCAGCATCTCTATCCTGGTGCCCGGTTCGTCGTCGTCACCCGAACTGTCACCCAGAGACGACCGCACGTCACCCACCTTCACCCCCAGGTGATGGACGGGGGCGTGGACCGGGACCCGGCCCGCCTCCGAGGGCAGCACCGCCGTCACCGTCGCCCCCGCGTCGAGGACGCCCGCGCCCCGGGCGACGAGGAACCCCGCCAGCGCCGCGGCCACGACACTCGCGACCAGCCCGCGGACCGCCAGGGTCCGCTCGGGCGTCGGTCCCGCCACGCGCCGCCTCACGTGATCCCCAACGCCGGGACCTCGGGCACCAGGCCCCACAGGGCGAAGGTGAGCACGATGTCGATGAACCCGATGAGGAGGATGCTGGTCCGCAGCGCACGGCCTGCGGCCCGCCCGACACCCTCGGGCCCGCCCGTCGCGTGGTACCCGTAGCTGCAGTGCACGAGCACGATCACCAGGGCGAACACCACGGCCTTGATCAGCGAGTAGAGGACGTCCTCGGGCCCCAGGGTGATGTGGAAGAAGTAGTCGTAGGTGCCCGCCGAACCGCCGTTGACGTGGACCACCACCACCCGCGTGGCGATGTACGTCGCCACCAGCCCGACGGCGTACAGCGGCACGATGCAGATCATCGTGGCGATGACCCGCGTCCCGGCCAGGTAGGGGACGGTCGGCACGGACATCGCGTCGAGGGCGTCGATCTCGTCGGAGATCCGCATCGACCCCAGCCGGGCGGTGAAACCGGTGCCCACCTTGGCGGCCAGGGCGATGGAGGCCACGACGGGCGCGAGTTCGCGCGTGTTGGCCATCGCCGAGAGCATCCCGGACAGACTGGTCATGCCGATCAGATCCAGACCGCGGTAGGTCTCGACGCCCACCATGATCGCCGCGACCGCGGACATCGCCAGGACGATCCCGATGGTGCCGCCGCCCGCGATCAGCGATTTGGAGCCGAAGCCCACGTCGACGACCTCGTTGACGACCTGTTTGCGGTACCGCACCAGCGCGGTGGGCAGCGTGAGGATCACCCGGCCCGCGAAGCTCACGTGGCGGCCGACCTCCGCCATCGCCGACGCGGCCCGGGCCAGGACCGCGGCGGGCCGGGACGCCCGGAACTTCTGCACGGCGCTGGTGTCCGTCACCCGGAGCGAGGTCACGTCAGTACTTCCCCACCGACGGCACGACGAGCCCGTAGACCGCCGACAGGACGGTGTTGATCACGAACACGGTGACGAAGGCCAGGACCACCGTCTCGTTGACCGCGTCCGCGACACCGCTCGACCCGCCGCTGGCGTGCAGTCCCTTGAACGTCGCGATCAGGGCCGAGACCACCGCGAACGCGACCGACTTGGCCATCGCCATCCACAGGTCGGACGGGCGGCCGTACGCGCTGAGCGTGGACAGGAACGCCCCGGCCGACTCCCCCTGGCCGTACACCTGATAGATCAGGCACGCGGTCACACCCATCGCGGTGACCAGGGCGCACAACACCAGGGAGACCAGCACGGTGGCGAGGACGCGGGGCACCACCAGTCGCTCGATCACGTCGAGCCCCATCACCTCCATGGCCTCGACCTCCTCGCGGATGGTGCGGGAGCCCAGGTCCGCGCAGATGGCCGAGCCACCCACCCCGGCCAGCATGAGCGCGCAGACCAACGCCGACGCCTGCCCCACCACGACGAAGGCCACCACGGCCCCCGCATACCCGGCCGCCCCCAGTCGGCCCGCCAACTCCCCCACCGACACGGCCACGAGCACGCCGACCGGCAGCATCAGCAGCAGCGCCGGCACCGAGCACACCCGCGCGACGAACAGGGCCTGGTCGCGGGTCTCGGCGAGCGAGAGCCGCCCCCTGGCGACCGTGCGCACGCAGCTCAGCAGGGTGAACACCGAGTAGCCGACCAGCGATCCGACCTGTCCCGCCAGATCGACCACCGGGCCTCGGCCCGCGGGGAGTTGGAAGACCATGTCAGTGGTATCCGGGTTCCGACGTCGTCTCGTCCGCCGGGTCAGACACCCGTGGAGCCGTGCTCCGAGCGGAGCGAGCCCTTGATCACCTTGCCGCTGGCGTTCCGGGGGAGCTCATCGACGTGGACGAGGTGTTTGGGAAGCTTGAATCCGGCCAGCTTGTCCCGCAGCCACTCCACGAGGTCGTCCAGGCCGAGGTCGGGCTCGTCCGTCTGGTGCTGGGCGATGATCGCCACGGGCACCTCGCCCCACGTGTCGTCCTTGCGACCGATCACCGCGACCTCGCGGATCCGGGGGTGGCCGGCGATGACGTTCTCGACCTCGGCGCAGTAGATGTTCTCGCCGCCGGAGATGATCATGTCCTTCTTGCGGTCCACGACGTAGACGAAGCCCTCGTCGTCCATCCGGACCAGGTCACCGGAGTGGAACCAGCCACCCTCGAAGGCCTCCGCGGTCTCCGCCGGCTTGTTCCAGTACCCGGACATGGTGGTGGGTCCGCGGTAGACGATCTCGCCCACCTCGCCGGGCCCGACCGGCTCCCCGAAGGCGTCGACGACCCGGGCCTGGAGGGTGGGGATGACCTTGCCGACGGACCCGAGCTTGCGGATCGCGTCGTCGCCGTCGAGAGCACAGGTGATGGGGCTCATCTCGGTCTGACCGAACACCGCGCAGTTCAGCGCGTCCGGGAACGTCTCCGACATGGCGCGCAGGATCGTGTCCGTGGACGGGGCCGCACCCCACGAGATGTTGCGCAGCACCAGCGTCCGCGGGCGGGCCTGCTGCTCGGCGCACACGGCCTGCCACTGCACGGGCACGAGGAAGACGCTGGTGATCTGCTCCGCCTCGAGGGTGTCCAGGACCGCCGCGGGGTCGAAGGCCTGCAGCGGATGGACCACCGTGACGCCGCCGAGCTGGAGACTCGGGGCGATCGACCCGAGCGCCGCGATGTGGAACATCGGGGCCGCGCACAGCGCGCGCCCGTCCTCGTCGAAGAGCCGGAACACCCGGATACAGGTCAAGGACTGAGCGGTGAGGTTCTCATAGGAGAGCATCGCGCCCTTGGGCCGGCCCGTGGTGCCCGAGGTGTACATGATGAGCGCCGTAGAGTCCTCGGGGACGTCGACCGGCTGATGGGGTGCGCCCTCCTCGGCGAGCGCGTCGGCATAGGTGGTCTGGCCTTCCGTACCGGACTCGCCCCCGATGACGATGTGGTCACCCGGCTCCTGTCCCTGCGCGCGGATCGCCCCGACGAGCGGGGCCAGCATCGCGTCGGTGACGACGACCTTCGGCGCGCAGTCACTCACGAGGTAGGCCAGCTCCGGCGGAGTGAGACGGAAGTTCACCGGCACCGCGATGGCTCCCAGCTCGTTGATGCCGAGAACCGCCTCGACGAACTCCGGGGTGTTGAGGGTGATGAGCATGACCCGATCACCCCCGGCGACCCCGCGACGGGCCAGTGCGTCGGCGAAGAGGCCGCTGCGCTCGTGCAGTTGCGACCAGGTGGTGGTCTGGCCGAGGTAGCGCAGTGCCTCGCCGTCGGGGTTCATCTCGGCGTGGGTGGCCACCCAGGAATTCCAGTGGTTGCGACGGGCGGCGTGGAGCTCGGCGACGGGGTCCGTCGTGGTGGTGGTCATGATCCGGCCTTTCGTGGGGAGCGGTGAGGGTGAACCAGGTCAGGAGAAGTCGGGGCGTCTCTTCTCGAGGATCGAGGCGACCCCCTCTGCGAAGTCGGCGGACACCAGGAGTTCGCACTGCCCCTCGTGCTCGCGCGCCAGAGCTGCGTCCAGCTCGGAGAGCGTGGCCCCGGTGACGGCACGCTTGGTCAGTTCCAGTGCGCGGCGAGGACCCCGGGCCAGTCGGCGCGCGAGCTTGGCGGCCGCGGGGCGCAGGTCCGCGGCGGGCAGGACGTCGAGCGCCAGGCCCACCTGCTGGGCCTCCGCGGCCGACACGGCGTCCCCGCGCAGCAGCATCCGGGAGGCGACCGAGCGGCCGACCGCCGCGGGCAGGAGCACGCTGGCCCCGCCGTCCGGCATGAGGCCGATGTTGGTGAACGCGAACAGCAGGTACGCGTCGTCGGACATGAGAACGAGGTCGGAGGCCAGCGCCAACGAGACGCCCACCCCCGCCGCCGGACCGTTGACCGCGGCGATCACCGGGACCGGGGCGGTGAGCACCGCGCGGACCAGGGCCGCGGCGTTGTCCATGGTGACGTCGGGGCTGGGAGCGTCGGCGGCTCCCTCCCGGATGGACTGCAGGTCCGCCCCGGTGGTGAACGCCGCTCCCTCGCCGGCGAGCACGATGACACGGGTGCCCGCATCCGCACCGTGCTCGGTGATGAGCCCGATCAGCGCGCCGACCGTGTGGTGGTCGAGCGCGTTCATCCGGTCGGGCCGGTTGATGCTGATGGTCGTCACGCCGAGGTCGTCGGTCTCCACCTTGACGGCGTCGCGTCCGGTGGCGGTCATCGGACCGACTCCGCGGCGGCGACCATGCCGGACAGCCGGTCGGTGATGATCGACTCGGCCTCGGCCATCATGCGGTCGACCAGCTCGGCCGCGGTGGGCACGTCGTCGATCAGGCCCTGGCACTGACCCGCCGACCAGATGCCGGCATCCAGGTCGCCGTCCTCGAAGACCTTGCGGCCCCGGGCTCCGGCGACGAGGTGCTGGATGTCGGAGAACTCCACGCCCTCGGCCTCCCTGGCCACCACTTCCGCCGAGACGGCGTTCGCCGCGACCCGCGCGGTGTTGTGCAGCGTGCGGAAGATGAGCGTGGTGTCGAGCTCGGAATTGGCGACGATCTGCTGCTTGACCTGGTCCGCGACCGGCGATTCGGCCGTGCACATGAACCGCGTCCCCATGTTGGCCCCGTCGGCCCCCAGGGCCAGTGCGGCCACGAGACCGCGGGCGTCGGCGATGCCTCCGGACGCCAGCATCGGGATCGTCAGCCGGGCCGCCGCGGCGGGGATGAGAACCAGACCGGGGACGTCGTCCTCACCCGGGTGGCCCGCGCACTCGAAGCCGTCGATCGACACCGCGTCCACACCGAGCTGCTCGGCCTTGAGTGCGTGGCGGACCGAGGTGCACTTGTGGATGACTTTGATGCCGGCCTCGTGGAACACCGGTAGGTGGTCCTTGGGATTGGACCCGGCGGTCTCGACGATCTTCACCCCCGACTCGACGATCGCCTGCCGGTACTCGGCGTACGGGGGCGGGGAGATGGCGGGCAGGATCGTGAGGTTGACCCCGAACGGCTGGTCGGTCATCTCCCGGCAGCGCGCGATCTCGCGGGCCAGGTCCTCGGGCGTCGACTGGGTGAGCCCGGTGATGATGCCCAGCGCCCCGGCCTCGGACACGGCGGCGGCGAGTTCGGCGCGGCCGACCCACATCATGCCGCCCTGGACGATCGGATGACGGACACCGAACTCCTCGGTGAAACGGGTACGGATCACGGGTGGACCTCCTCGTAGGTGCCACCGGAGGCGGCCTTGGACCGCAGGGACTCCGGCGGGGTGAACCGGTCCCCGTAGCGCTCGGCGAGCTGCTCGGCGCGGGCGACGAAGCCGGGCAGACCGCCCGGGTACTGGTCCATGTAGCGGGCGACGCCACCGGTCCAGCCCGGGAAGCCGATGCCCAGGATCGATCCGACGTTGGCGTCGGTGGTGGTCTCCAGCACGCCCTCGTCGAGGCACTTGACGGTCTCGATCGCCTCGGCGAAGAGCATGCGGTCGATCGCGTCCTGCAGCGGGATCTCGGTGGCACCACCAAAGGCGTCGGTCAGCCCCGGCCACAGTCCGCCCCGTTTGCCGTCGGAGTACTCGTAGAAGCCGGAGCCGCTCGAGCGACCCTTCCGGCCGAACTCGTCGATCATGCGGTCGAGCACGGCGTTACCCGGGTGGTCGGGCAGCTCGCGCCCCTCCGCCTTGGCGGCCTCGCGCGTCTCGTCGCGGATCCTGCGGGGCAGGGTCAGGGTGAGCTCGTCCATCAGCGCCAGCACGGGGGCCGGGTATCCGGCCTGCGCCGACGCCTGTTCGATGGTCGGGGCGGGCACGCCCTCGGCGAGCATGGCCATCCCCTCGCTGGTGAAGGTGCCGATGACGCGCGAGGTGAAGAACCCGCGGGAGTCGTTGACGACGATGGGGGTCTTGCCGATCTGCGCGACCAGGGCCAGAGCGCGCCCGAGGGCATCCTCCGAGGTCTCGGCCCCCTTGATGATCTCGACCAGCGGCATCTTGTCGACGGGCGAGAAGAAGTGCAGGCCGATGAAGTCGGCCGGCCGGTCCACGCCGCCCGCGAGCATGGTGATGGGAAGGGTCGAGGTGTTGGAGCACAGCAGCGCATCCGGGGCGATGTGTGGCGCGATCTCCGCGAACACCGTCTTCTTGACCTCGGGGTCCTCGAACACGGCCTCGATCACGGCCTGCGCGCCCGCGGCCGCGGCCGGGTCGGTGGTGGGGGTGATGCGCGCCAGGAGCGCCTCGCCCTTCGCCTGCGCGGCGTCACGGGCCGGGCCCTCGGCGGCGCGGGCCACGGTCTTGGCGACCAGTTTTTCCGAGTAGCCCCTGCCCCGCTCGGCCGCGGCCTGGTCGACGTCCTTCAGGACGACCTCCATCCCGGCCTTGGCACTGACATAGGCGATGGCGGCACCCATCATCCCGGCGCCCAGGACGACCACCTTCCTCACCGGCGCGCGGTCGGCGGACCCGTGCTTCCCGGCCAGCCCGTTGGCCTTCTGCAGGTCGAAGAAGAACGCCCGGATCATGTTCTTGGCGGTCTGGCCGGTGGCCAGCCGGGCGAAGTAGCGGGCCTCGATCGTCGAGGCCGCGGCGAAATCGACGCCGGCGCCTTCGACGGCGGCCGCCATGATCGCCACTGGGGCGGGGTAGGGGGCGCCCTTGAGCTGTTTCCGCAGCATGGCGGGGAACGCGGGCAGGTTGCCCGCGAGCGCTGGGCTCGAGGGGGTCCCCCCGGGCATGCGGTAACCCTTCCGGTCCCACGGCTGGGTGGCCGCGACCGGGTCGTCGGCGTTGGCGGCGATCCACGCCTTCGCCGCGGGGATCAGGTCATCCGGGCTCGCGACGAGGTCGTCGACCAGTCCGAGCTCACGGGCCTTGCCCGGGCGCAGGCGCCTGCCCTCGAGCAGCACCTCCATCAGGGCCGTGACCACCCCGAGCATGCGCACGGTGCGGACGATCCCGCCGCCCCCGGGCAGCAGACCTAGGCTCACCTCGGGCAGGCCCAGCTGGATGGACGGGGAGTCCACGACGATGCGGTAGTGGGTCGCCAGCGCGATCTCGAGCCCGCCGCCGAGCGCGGCGCCACCGATCGCGGCCACGACCGGCCTGCCCAGCGTCTCCAACCTGCGCAGAGGGGCCTTCGCCCGCTCCACGGTGTCGACCGCCAGGTCCGCCCCGTCGGCCGGGATGCTCAGGATGTCGCCGAGGTCGCCGCCGGCGAAAAACGACTTCTTGGCCGAGGTCAGGACGACGCCCGTGATGTCGTCGACCTCCTCCTCGAGTCGGTCCACGGCGGCCTCCATCGAGGCCAGGTAGTTCGCGTTCATGGTGTTGGCGCTCTGATCGGGATCGTCCATGGTGAGGACGACAACGCCGTCGGAATCGCGCTCGTACGAGATGGTGTTGGTGTATTCGCTGCTCATTGGGTGTTCTCGTCCTTGTATGGCGTCAGGCCGGCGGCTGGGTCTACAGGCGTTCGATGATGGTGGCGATCCCCATGCCGGCGCCCACGCAGAGTGTCGCCAGGGCGAAGCGGGCGTCGCGGCGCTCCAGTTCGTCGAGTGCGGTGCCGAGGATCATCGCGCCGGTGGCGCCGAGGGGGTGGCCCATGGCGATCGCGCCACCGTTGACGTTGATCTTGTCCATCGGGACGTCGAGGTCCTTGGCGAACTTCATGGGTACGGCGGCGAACGCCTCGTTGACCTCGAACAGGTCGATGTCGTCGATCGTCAGTCCCGCCTTGGCCAACGCCTTACGCGCGGCCGGGGTGGGACCGGTGAGCATGATCGTCGGTTCCGATCCCACGACCGCGGCGGACACGATCCGTGCCCGCGGCGTCAACCCGTTCCGCTCACCCGCGGCGGCGTTGCCGACGAGCAGCGCGGTCGCGCCGTCGACGATCCCCGAGGAGTTGCCCGCGTGGTGGACGTGGTCGATCCGCTCGACCCAGTGGTACTTCTGCAGCGCGACGGCGTCGAACCCGGCCTGGTCCCCGAGCGCGGCGAAGGACGGGCGGAGGGCCGAGAGGTCGTCCGCGGTGGTCCCGCGGCGGATGTGCTCGTCATGGTCGAGGACCAGCCGACCGGCCACGTCGACCACCGGCACGACCGAGGCGGCGAACCGACCGTCGTCCCACGCGGCCGACGCCAGTTCCTGGGAGCGGGCGGCGAACTCGTCCACGTCGCGGCGGGTGAAGCCCTCGATGGTGGCGATGAGGTCGGCACCGATGCCCTGGGGGACGAACGAGGTCTCATAGTTGACGCGGGGATTCTGCGCCCAGGCGCCGCCGTCGGAGCCCATGGGCACGCGGGACATCGACTCGACTCCGCCGGCGATGACCAGGTCCTCCCAGCCGGCGCGGACCTTCTGTGCGGCCAGGTTGACCGCCTCGAGCCCGGAGGCGCAGAAACGGTTCTCCTGCACACCGGCGACGGTCTGCGGTAGCCCTGCGGCGAGGGCGGCGACGCGCGGCAACACCGCGCCCTGCTCGCCCACTGGTCCCACGATCCCCATGACCACGTCCTCGATCTGCGCGGGGTCGAGGCCGGGGTTCCGCTCGACGATCGACCGCAGGACCCCGACCGCGAGATCGATCGGGGCGACGCTGTAGAGCGAACCGCTGGACTTTCCCTTGCCGCGTGGCGTGCGCACCGCGTCGAAGATGTAGGCATCGGGCACTGACATGGCGGGGTGTCCCCTCTCGGGTCGGTCGATCCGCACGGTCGGCTCGACTCACTCGCATGGATTCGATCACATATATCTGTGAATTCGGGTTTACTATCTCCACTGTATTGCTTGTTGTCAAGATCACACCCCGAACCGCCATCACGAGATCCGAGAGGCCATGACGTCTCCTTCCGCTCCACCCACGTGGTTCCCGGACGTACCTCCTCCGGGTTCGCGACGTGCGGAGATCGCACTGGTCGCGGCCGAGGAGTTCACGCGGCGCGGGTACCACGCGACCCGCGTGGAACACATCGCGCACCGCCTCGCCCTGACCCCCGGTGCGTTGTACCGCCATGTTCCGGGCAAGTACGCGATGTTCCGTGACGCGGTCGCCACACTCGTCGCCGAACTCGACACCGCCACGTCGGGCCTCGACGACCTTGACGATCTGGTCGCCTCGGTCACCCGGGCGACGTTGACCCACCGTTCCCGCGCGGCGCTGTACCGCTGGCAGATCCGCTATCTCACCCCGCAGGACCGAGCGGCGGTCGTGGCGGCCGATGTCCGGATCCGGCAACGGTTCGCCGAGGCGATCCGGGGTGACGACGCGGCCTCGTCACCCGGGGCCGGGGCCGGGGCCGGGGCCGGGGCCGGGGCCGGGGCCGGGGCGATCCTCGCGTGCATCGCCTCGCTCGGCCACCACCGCATCGAGGCCTCCGACGCGGTGGTCCCCCTGATGCAGTCGATCGCGGCAGACCTGGCCGAATCCGTCACCACGACTATCCGGGTGATACCGCGCCGACGGAGGGACGACGTGTCGGCGGGAGACCGGTCGGCGCCCGGTGCGGGGCCGACGGGCCGGCTACGCGGCGGCGCGGCCACCCGGGAGGGCGCGATCACCGCGGCGATAGCGCGGTTCCACTCCTGCACCTACGACGAGGTGACGATGGAGGCGATCGGCGCCGACGTAGGGGTCGCCGCCTCGGCACTGTACCGACACTTCGCCGGCAAGTCGGCACTGCTCACGGCAGCCGTCGACCGGACCGCGACGCTGGTCTCCGACCTTCTCGACCGACACGAGGCCCACCGGGGTCACGAGGACGAACCGGTCCGGGCGCTGGCCGACCTGCTCGACCAGTACGTCGCCATCGCCTTCTCCCACGGACCCGAACTCATGCTCTACCACTCCGAGCTCGGCACACTGGGTCTCCACGACAGGAAGCGGATCCGCCGATCCCAACTGCGACAGCTCGAACGTTGGGCCGGACTGGTTCGCGGGGCCGCGCCGGCGGGGTCCACCGTGGACGACGCCACGGCCCGGATCCGGGTCCACGCCGCACTGGCGGTGGTGTTGGACGGCGGACAGGGGACCGGCTTCCATCCCGGAGCCGCGGCGACATTCGCCGCGCTGGCCCGGACCGTACTCCTGCCCCCGGAACGCTAGGTCCGGCGCTGCCGGTGAGACCGGGACGCCGCACCCGGCACTCGCCGTCGCGTCACCGGCCGTCGCCGCCCGCGGTCATCACCGGGCACCCCTCCACGCGGTCTCTCGGCCGGATCGGGCAGGCCCCCAGGTCAGCGGGGCGGTATCCGTTCGGGTAACCCGGATAGGTCCTGTTCTCGGTACCGCGTGACCCCAGCGCCCGGCGACGGACCGGGAGCCACCTCACCACGGCGGACCGGGCCCGCAGCGCGGCGTACGCGGCCTTGCGTCTTCCCGGCGGCTGCCACGGGAAGCCGAAGGCCCGGGTCATGTCGTCGTCCACCAGCGACAGGACCGCCGTGCGGACGGCGGGGCGGATCGCCTCCGGATACCAGGAACACATGAGATCGAGCGTGTAGGTGCCGATGAGCTCGTTGTTGCGGTCATAGCGGAAGGTGCGGGCCTCGTAGTCGTCGCGCCACCGGCGGAACTCCCCGATGTCCTCCGGGATGTCGGCGATCTTCATCCGCTGCCCCACCCCGCGGTAGAAGTGGAACGCGGCCAGTCGCTCGTGAGGGTGCAGGCGCCGCCACCCGACCGCATCGATCCACTCCAGCGGCTCGTAGATGAACGTCGACAGCACGTACAGCATGTCGTCGTTGGAGATGTCGTACCGCGCGTGCTGGCGATTGATCACCCGCAGCGCCTCCCTGCCCCTCGGGGAGTCGTAGCCGTGCTCGACCAGCTCCACCATCAGCAGCGCAGTGTCGTCGTATCGCTTCTGCGGCTCATCGCGGAACTGGCCGGCCTCCTCGAGGACCGCCGACACCGAGGGCACACAGTACGTCCGGTACAGGGCCAGCTCGAGCGCCCTCTGGTAGTCCCAGGGGAACTCGTAGGCGGAGGTGATGCGGTGGATCTCCGCCGCATCGGCCACGGGATCGAGCGTCGCGACGAGATCCCGCCAGTACCAGCGGCCCGGCTTGAGCGGCAGCGACGCCGTGAGCGGGTGCTCGACGGCGGCGTCGGCCACCAACTCGGCCGGGATCGGTCCGAACACCCCTGGGACGGTGGCGGTCATCCAGAGATCACAGCCTTCCCATCACGTTGGCCATCATCCACTTGACCACCTTGATGTCCCTCGGCTTGCGGGTCATGGTCATGAGGTTGAGGGGAGCGGCGAACTTCTGGGCCGTGATGGCCTTGGGCCGGGCGAACTCGCGCAGCCCGTCGGCCCCGTGGATCCGGCCGAAGCCCGAGTCGCCCGAGCCACCGAACGGCAGCGACGGGATCCCGGCGAAGGCCAGGAAGGAGTTGACCGACACCATGCCGACGTCGAGCTTCTCCGCCAGCGCCAGACCCCGCTTGCGGTTACCGGTGAAGATCGCGCCACCGAGGCCGTAGCTGCTGGCATTGGCCTTCTCGACCGCCTCCTCCAGGTCCGCGACCGAGTTGATCACGACGGTCGGCCCGAACGTCTCCTCGGTGATCGCCGTCGAGTCCTCGGGCACGTCGACCAGGACGACCGGCTCGACCACCCTCTCCCCGACCGATCCCTCGCCCCCGATGACGGCCGTGCCGCCCCGGGCCAGCGCGTCCCGGACGTGGCGGCGGACGATGTCGATCTGGGCCGGCAGCGTCATGGGGCCGTAGCTGGAGGTCACCGAGGTGCCGGGGGTCAGTGCCCGGACCTTCGCGGCGAACTTGTGGACGAAGGCGTCGCGGACGTCGCGGTGGACATAGATGCGTTCGACCCCGGCGCAGGTCTGCCCCGCGTTGCCCATCGCGCCGAAGACCGCCTGGTCGGCCGCCGAGTCCAGGTCGGCGTCCGCGTCGACCAGGAACGCGTCCTTGCCGCCGCCCTCGATGACGACGGGGGTGAGCGTCTCCGCGCAGGCGGCCATGACCTTGCGGCCCGTCGCGGCCGACCCGGTGAACGCGAGCTTGTCCACACCCGCCCGGCACAGCGCCGCGCCGGTGGAACCATCGCCCGTGATGGTCTGGAACAGCGGCTGCGAGGCGCCGAGCGAATTCCACACCTCGGCGAGCCAGACGCCGACCCCGGGCGTGAGCTCGCTGGGCTTGAACACCACCGCGTTGCCGGCGGCCATGGCGTAGGAGAGCGTGCCCATCGGGGTGAACGCGGGATAGTTCCACGGGCCGATCGCGCCGACGACGCCGTACGGCTGGTATTCGACGTACGCCGCCTGGTTGCTCATCAACAGGCCGGCGGACACCGAACGGCGCCGCAGGACCTTGTCGGCGTTCTTGGCCGCCCACTCCAGGTGGCTCACCGTGAGCATGACCTCGAGCGTGGCGTCCTCGTCCGGCTTGCCGGTCTCGGCGGAGATGAGTGAGGCCAGCTCCTCGGCTCGGGAGGCGATGGCCCGCTTGTACTCCAGCAGCCACTCCCGGCGGCCGCGCGGCCCCTGGGCGGCCCACCACCGTGCGGCGGCGCGCGCACGCTCGACGGCGAGGGCCACCTCTTCCGCCCCGGCGATCGGGTACTCCGCCAGGACCGTGCCGTCGCGGGGGTCCAGGCTCGCGAACGCGGGGCCGGTCTTGCTGGGCTCGGTTGTCGTCATTCGACTTCACTCCATTCTCGATCACATATATTTGATGTAGCCTACGGTGATACGGGCCACAGTAGTCCACCCTGCCCGCCACCGTCACCCCCTGTCAGAAAGCCGAGGCCAGCCGTGTTCGACATCCTCACCGAGGAGCAGCAGGACTTCGCCAGATCCATCGACGACTTCTGCGCGCGCGAGGTCGGCAGCGTCGAGAAGAGAGGGCAGCTCACCACCGAGGGCGGCACCCACTCCCCCGAGATCTACGCAAAAATGGCCGAGCTGGGCTGGTTGGGCCTGACCGTGCCCGAGGAGTACGGGGGCGCCGACGCGGGGGCCGTGGAACTCTGCCTCCTGCTCGAACGCTCGTTGCGCGGCCTCGCCCCGATCGGAGGCATCGGCCCCACCCTCATCACCGCGGCGGCGATCCAGAAGTTCGGCACCGAGGAGCAGCGCAAGCGGGCCCTCGAACTGGTCGTCGCGGGCGGCACCCTGGCCATCTCCATGTCCGAGCCCGGCGCCGGGTCCGACGTGGCCGCGCTGCGCTGCAAGGCCGTCCGCGACGGTGACGACTGGGTGATCACCGGACAGAAGACCTGGTGCTCCAACGCCCACTTCGCCGACCGCATCCTGCTGGTGGCGCGCACCGACTCGACCGGCGCCAAACACGAGGGAATCACCATGTTCGACGTCCCCGCCGACGTCGAGGGGCTGCAGATGAGCGGTATCGACACCATGGGCGGTAGAGAGGTCAACGACCTCTACTTCACCGACGTACGCCTGCCCGCCGAGTCCGTGATCGGCGAGGTCGGGGGCGGCTGGAAGCAGCTCATGGCCGGGCTCAACATCGAGCGGCTCATCCTGGCCGCCATGCAGCTCGGGGTGGCGCAGCGGGCCTTCGACGATTGCCTGACGTTCATCCGTGAACGCGAACAGTTCGGCCGACCCGTCGGGTCGTTCCAAGTCATCCGGCACCGCATGGCCGACCTGGCCACCGAGATCGAGGCCACCCGCCTGCTGGTCTACGCCGTGGCCAGGAAGGTCGACGAGTCGGACCCCGCGGCCCTGCTCCCCCGCGAGGCCTCCATGGCCAAGCTCAAGGCGACCGAGCTGAGCAAACGCGTGACGCTCGAGTGCATGCAGTCGATGGGCGGCTACGGCTACGCCACCGAGTACGGCATGGAACGCCTGGTGCGACAGGCCGTCGTCTCCACGATCTACGGCGGCACCAACGAGATCCAGCGGGACATCATCGGGAAGACCTACGGGCTGTGAGCGCACCGCACGCTGACGAGCTGGAGGCGATCCGGGCCCTGGAGACCGTCCCCACCGACCGGGTGACGACGCTCTGGGACTCACTCGAGCCCGCCCGGATCGACGCGATCGCCGGCAGCCGGTGGAGGGGCGCCGGCCTCGACACCGGGCATCCGATGTTCGCGATGCTCGGGCAGATGCGATGGTGGGGAAAGGACTTCACCGACCCGCGCAAGGTGGACCCGATCCTCGTCACCGACGACTCGGGGTCCGTTGTCCCGGACATCTCCGCCACGGGCGGAGGCGGGGCGTCGCTGTGGGAGGTCTCGTTCCGCGGCCGCCCGTGCGCGTCCATGGTCTACGACCGGCTGCCGGTGATCGACCACTTCGCCGTCGTCGATCCCGACACCCTGCTGGCCGTGATGAACGGCCGGGGAACCCTCCACGAGGGCGAGCACTTCTGGTTCGTCCTCGAGCGCGAGCGGTAGCGACCGCGCACGCGGGGCCTGGTCGGGCGCACGGTGGCCAGGGTCGGGTGCGCGTCGGGTGCGCGGGGCGGCGGAACGGACCACACTGGGCGCATGACCCCGAACACCGAACGCCCGGTCCGCATCGCCGTCCAACTGCAACCGCAGCACGCGCCCGACTACGACCTCCTGCGCGATGCCGTCCGTCGGTCCGAGGACGCGGGTGTGGACGTCGTCTTCAACTGGGACCACTTCTACCCGCTCTACGGCGACCCCGACGGCGCGCACTTCGAGTGCTGGACCATGCTCGCCGCCTGGGCCGAGCAGACCGAGCGGGTCGAGATCGGCGCGCTGGTCACCTGCAACAGCTACCGGAACCCGGACCTGCTGGCCGATATGGCCCGCACGGTCGACCACATCTCGGGCGGGCGGCTGATCCTGGGGCTGGGCAGCGGGTGGTTCGAGCGGGACTACGCCGAGTACGGGTACGACTTCGGGACCAAGGGGTCGCGTCTCGACGACCTCGGGGACTCCCTCGACCGGATCGAGCGGCGCCTCGCCCGGCTCACCCCTGCCCCGACCCGGCACATCCCGGTGCTGTTGGGCGGCGGGGGCGAGCGCAAGACGCTCAGGCACGTCGCCCGCCATGCCGACATCTGGCACTCGTTCGTGGACGTGGAGACCTACCGGCACAAGTCCGCGGTGCTGGCCCGGCACTGCGCCGACGTCGGCCGGGACCCCGGTGAGATCGAACGCTCCACCGAGATCGGCGGCGCCTCCTCCGCGGACGAGGCGCGGCGCTCGGCCGATGCCCTGGTGGCCGAGGGCGTCACGCTGTTCACCGTGGGCCTCAACGGGCCCGAGTACCCGCTGGACCTGGTGGAGTCGCTGGTGGCCTGGCGGGACGACCACTGACGCCCGGGTCAGCCGCGGCCCACGGCGCGGTCGGCGCGCCGCCACACGCGGAAGGTGTACCAGGACGCCGCGAGCATGAGCACCAGCACGAACGAGGCGAGGATCGACGGGCGCCCGGCCACGATCAGGCCGACCGCGTTGACCAGCGCGATCACGGTGAAGAACCCCACGAACCCGCCCAGGACCTCCAGCCGCTGCCGGGTTCCGAGTGCGTCCCCACCGCTCCGCGCCACGGCCGGGTCAGCTCTTCAGACCGCCGGCGGTGAGGCCGGAGATGATCCGTCGCTGGAAGATCAGCACCATGATCACCAGCGGGACGGTGACGAGCGCGCCCGCCGCCATGATCGCGGCGTGCGGCGGGATGTAGGGGTTGACCCCCGAGAACCGCGCGATCGCCACGGTGACCGGTTCCGTCGAGGAGTTGGACAGCTGTTGTGACAGCAGGAACTCGTTCCACGTGATGATGAACGCCAGGATGGCGGTGGTGAACAGAGCCGGCGCGGCGAGCGGCAGGATGATCTTGATGAAGGCCTGGCCGCGCGTGGCTCCGTCGACGCGAGCGGCCTCCTCCAGCTCCCACGGCAGGTCGTTGAAGAACGAGGTCAGCGTGTAGATGGTCAGCGGCAGCGCGAACGAGATGTTGGGGATGATGAGCGCCTGATAGGTGCCGATCCACCCGATGTCGGTGAACAACTGGAACAGCGGCGTGACCAGCGCGACACCGGGGAACATCGACGCGGCCAGTATGACGCCGGTGACGAGGAACTTGCCTCGGAAGTCCACCCGCGCGAGCGCGTAGGCCGTGAACACGCCGAAGAGCAACGCCAGCGCGGTGGTGATGGAGCTGATGATCACCGAGTTGATGATCGCGCCGAAGAAGTTGTTACCCGCGTCCGTCGCCAGCGCCTCGCGGAAATTGTCCAGGGTGAGGTGCGAGGGCACGGGGCTGGCGGAGAACACGAACCGGTTGTCGCGGAACGCGGTGACGAGCATCCAGTAGAACGGCGCCAGGCCCCAGATCAGGATGAGCAGGGCCCCGACATAGGTGCCGATCCTCGGCCCGAGCGGCTTGCGGGGTGGGCGCAGGTCGTCGGCGCGGTCCCGATCGTGCGCGCCTGATCGTGACGACGACGAGGTGGTCGACCGCGTGAGGGACGACGTGGACTGGTCGGGCGCTCGGTGACTCACCGGATCTCCTCCTTCTTGCCGGTGCGGTCATCGACGACGTTCGCGCCGAGGAACTTCACCATCACGAACGCCACGGCGAAGATCAGCAGGAACACCAGCGTCGATATCGCGGAGGCGCTGTTGAAGTTGCCCATCCGCATCTCGTTGACCACCAGCATGGAGACCGTCGCGGTGGGCGAGCCCGAGTTGGCCGACACGAGGATCACGGGCAGGTCGTACATGCGCAGGGCGTCCAGGGTCCGGAACAGGATCGCCACCATGAGCGCCGGCCGCACGAGCGGCAGTGTGATCCTGGTGAACTGCTGCCATCGGGAGGCGCCGTCGACCCGGGCGGCCTCGTAGACGTCCCCGGGGATCATCTGCAGCCCGGCGAGGATCAGCAGAGCCATGAAGGGCGCGGTCTTCCACACGTCCGCCACGATGATCGCCATGCGGGCGTAGAACGGGTCGGTGGTCCAGGCGATGTTGGTGCCCAGCATCGTGTTGGCGATGCCGTTGGGGGCGAAGATGAACGCCCACAGCTTGGCGGTGACCGCCGTGGGGATGGCCCACGGGACGAGGACCGCCGCGCGCAGGAGGGACCGCCCCCAGATGCTCTTGCCCATGACCACTGCCATGGCGAAGCCGAGGACCGTCTCGAGTGAGACGGTGGTGACGGTGAAGAACAGGGTGTTGCCCATCGCGGGCCAGAAGTCGACGGCCGAGACGCCGGGCGGACACGGGACGGTGCCGTCGCCGCCCCTCGCCGGGCACGCCTGGGTGAGCCAGTAGAGATAGTGCTGGAAACCCGCGAAACCGCCGTCGGAGAACATCCCCGTGGCGGGGTCGAGGCCCCGGTCGGCCCGGAAGGACAGGTACACCGCACGGACGACGGGGTAGCCGATCACCACCGCGAGGATCGCGAGGGCGGGACCCACCATCCACACCGGTCGCCAGTCGAACCTCTTCTCGACCAGTGGCGCCGGGGCCTTCTCACTCGTCGTCATCGCTGCAGCTCCTCATCGGATCGCGCCCGCCCTCACCACGACGGCCGATGGGCCCCGGGATAGTACCCCGGGGCCCATCAGCGCCGTGTCGTCATCACTGCCGTCCGGACTCTGGTGTCACTGAGCCGCTTGGTCGATCGCGGCGCTCATGTCGGTGAGTGCCTGCTCGACGCTCTTCTCGCCACGCAGTGCGGCGAAGGTGTTGTCCTGGATCGCCTTGGACACCGCCGGGTAGTACGGCGTGACCGGGCGCGGCTCGGCGTTCTCGAGCGCCGCCTTGAGGGCCGGCATGTACGGGAACTGCTGCTGCAGCGCCTCGTCGTCGTAGATCGAGGACAGGACCGGCGGGAACGACTGCTCGGCGAAGCTCATCTGGACGTCCTCCGAGATGATGTACTCGAGGAACGCCTGAGCGGTGGCCTTGTTCTCGGAGAACACGTTGATGGCGTTGTTGTAGCCACCGAGAGTCGACCGGCCCGCGCCATCCTGACCGACGATCGGCGCGACCTCGAACCGACCCTGGACCTGCGAGGTGGGATCGGACTGGCCCGACTCGTACATGTACGGCCAGTTGTACGAGTACATGGTCTCGCCGGCGAGGAAGCCTTGTGCGGTCTCCTCTTCCGTGAAGGCGTCGGTCTGCGGGGGGATCACGCCGTTCTGGTAGGCGTCGACCAGCGCGGTGAGGCCGGCGCGAGCCTGGTCGGTGTCGAGCTCCGGGGTCTGCCCGTCGTCGCCCACGACCTGGCCGCCCCAGCTGTGGATGAACTGGGTCGCGGCGACGGTGAGGCCCTCATAGAGGCTGAGCTGCGTCTGCAGGCAGTCGACGTCGGCTCCCTCGGCGGCCTCACAGGACGCGACCAGCGCGTCCCAGTCGGCGGGGGCCTCGGGCTGGAGGTCAGTGCGGTAGTACAGCAGCTGCGCGTTGGTGTTCTGCGGGATGCCGTAGAGCGTGCCGTTGTAGGTCGCCGAGTCCACGGCGGCCTCGATCAGGCCGGAGGTGTCGATCTCGGTGTCGCCCTCGATCGGCTGCAGCCACCCGTTGGCCGCGAAGTAGGCGGTGTCCGTGACGTCGAGCGCGAACACGTCGTACTCGCCGCTCTCGGTCTGGAGGGACTGCGTGAGTGTGTCGCGCTGTCCGTCCTGCTCGGCGGGGAGCTCGCGGAGGGTGACCTCCTGGTCGGGGTTCTCCGCGTTCCACTGGTCGATCACGGGACGGAGCTTGTCCGTGTCGTTGCTGCCCATCGCGAAGGTGATCGGGCCGACCCCCGAGGTGCCGGCCTCCGTCTGCTCGTCGGACTCTCCACCACCACCGTTGGTGCATGCCGCGGATACCATCGCGACCATCGATGCGGCCGCCGCCGCCTTGAGGAACCTGCCGTGAACGGCCATGCGCTCTCTCCTACTGTCGTGTCTCGCCTACCGCCGACGTGTGCCGACGGACGGGTGATCCCGGTCTCACTGTGACGCCGGTCTCTCTGAGGTCCCGCTGAGCGTAACCCACCGGGGGCCTGTACGTAGGACCACGAGCGGTCACCTCGCCGACTCACCGCCGTCCCGCCACCGTGGGGGCGACGAGACTCAGATCACAGGAGACACTTTAACAACAACATGTGTTGCGGTCGGTCACCGCGGTCGGTGGTCAGCGCAGCCGCAGACCGGTCTCCACATCGAAGAAGCGGACCTCACCGTCGAGCGCGGCCAGGAACATGGTCTCGCCCTTCCCCGGGTGGTCGCCCGACTCGGCCCGGTAGACCACCGGGTGGCCGTCCCCCGTGGAGCAGTGCAGGTAGCTGTCCGCGCCCAACTCCTCGACGAGGTCGACGGTGACTCTCAACCCGTCCCCGTCCCCGGCGATCCGCAGGTGTTCGGGCCGCACCCCCACCGTGACCGTCGCCCCGGTGCCGGCCGGGACCTGCTCGCCGAACCCCTCCAGGGCGACCCTGCCGTCGGCGACGGGGGCGTCGAAGAGGTTCATCGACGGCGATCCGATGAAACCGGCGACGAAGGCGTTGACCGGATTGTGGTAGAGCTCCCGAGGCGTGTCGACCTGCTGCAGGACACCGTCCTTGAGCACCGCCACCCGGTCCCCCATCGTCATGGCCTCGACCTGGTCGTGGGTCACGTAGATCATGGTGGTGCGCAGGTCACGCTGCAGTTTGGCGATCTGGGCGCGGGTGGCCACCCGGAGCTTGGCGTCCAGGTTCGACAGCGGCTCGTCCATCAGGAACACCTGCGGGTTGCGCACGATCGCCCGGCCCATGGCGACGCGTTGACGCTGTCCGCCGGAGAGCTCCTTGGGCTTCCGGTCGAGGTAGGCCGTGAGATCGAGCATCTCGGCGGCGCGGTCCACCCGCTCGGCGATCTCCTTCTTGGACGCCTTGGCCAGCTTGAGCGCGAAACCCATGTTCTCGCGCACCGTGTAGTGCGGGTAGAGCGCATAGTTCTGGAACACCATCGCGATGTCCCGGTCCTTGGGCTCCATCCCGGTCACGTCCTTGTCGCCGATGAGGATGCGACCGGCCGAGACGTCCTCCAACCCGGCGAGCGCACGGAGGGTGGTGGACTTGCCGCAACCGGACGGGCCGACCAGGACCAGGAACTCGCCGTCGGCGATCTCCAGATCGAGCCGGTCCACACTGCGCCGTGCGGCGCCCGGATAGACGATGGACACGTTCTCGAAGGTCACCGAAGCCATGGCGAGCACTTTCCCTTCACCGGCAGGAACGTGCCGGACGATCCGAGTAGAGGGTTGACACGACGACTGTAGCGCCACGACACCGGAGTTCACCGGCACTGCGCCCATAGTTCATCCGCACGTGTCCTCACCACGCCCGTGCCGTCGCCCGCCCTCCCTAGGGTCACACCGTCCTCGTGCGCCCGTGCGCACCCACACGTCCTCAGGGAGAACCGTTGTC
The DNA here is from genome assembly GCF_003052165.1 of Dietzia sp. JS16-p6b. Classification (NCBI taxonomy): domain Bacteria; kingdom Bacillati; phylum Actinomycetota; class Actinomycetes; order Mycobacteriales; family Dietziaceae; genus Dietzia; species Dietzia sp. JS16-p6b. The sequence goes on from NZ_CP024869.1 coordinate 3,656,151, forward strand.
AGTCCGCCGCCCGCTTCCGATCGCCACGCCCGGCATCTCCAGCCGCCAGCACCTGACCTGCCTGTACAGGTGCGGCGACCAGTGCGCGTCACCCGCCCCCAACGCCAGCGGGAATCCGTACTTCGGCGACGTCGCCGCCGAGATCAGCCGCCGTGGGGCCCTCAAGGCGGCCGGCGTGGTCGCGCTCGCCGTGGGGGCCACGCAGGTTCTGCCGACCACCGCCGCCGCGCAGGGCTCCCTCGGCACCGGGTCGGCGGGCGCTCTCGGATCGGCCGGCGGGGGCACACTCGACACCGGCTTCGTCCCCGTGGCGCCCAACACCGCCGACGCCGTCACGGTGCCGGCCGGGCACTCCAGCGACGTGGTGATCCGGTGGGGAGATCCGGTGATCCCCGGAGGCCCCGCCTTCGACTTCGAGAACCAGTCGGCCGCCGCGCAGGCGGTGCAGTACGGCTTCAACTGCGACCTGGCGGTCCTGTTCCCCATGGACGACCGTGACGAGAGGTTCCTGCTCACGGTCAACCACGAGTACACGACCGAACCCATGATGTTCCGCGGATACGACTCCGCGGCCCCACCCGGGAGCAGGTCGAGATCGCCTGGGCCGCACACGGCCTGACGGTGGTGGAACTCGCCAGCCGACGGTACGACGGCGGGCTCGATCCCGTGATGGGCTCGTACAACCGCCGCATCACCGCGACGACGCCATTCGAGTTGCGTGGCCCCGCCGTCGGCCCGCTGACCCGGACCACCGCCGACCCCACCGGGACCCGCGTGCTGGGCACCCTCAACAACTGCGCCGGCGGCCACACCCCCTGGGGGACGGTCCTGTCCGGCGAGGAGAACTTCAACCAGTACTTCGGCACCACCGGCTCCGTCACCGACCCGGCGCGGGTGGAGGCCCTCCGGCGCTACGGGGTGTCGGTCGGCGAGTCCGGGCGCAAGTGGGAACGCTTCGACAGCCGCTTCGACCTGGCGGTCGAACCCAACGAGGTCAACCGCTTCGGCTACGTCGTCGAGGTCGACCCGTGGAACCCGGATTCCACGCCCGTCAAGCACTCGGCGCTCGGCCGGTTCAAGCACGAGGGCGGGACGGTCCACGTGACGGCGGACGGCACCGTCGTCATCTATTCCGGCGACGACGAGCGATTCGACTACCTGTACAAGTTCATCTCCAGCCGGACGATGGTGCCGGGGCGGACCCCGGCGGCCCGGGAACAGAACATGAGGATCCTCGACGAGGGGACCCTCTACGTGGCCACCTTCACCGGCAACTCCCCGGAGTCCGAGATCGACGGGACGGGCGCCCTCCCCTCGGACGGCGCATTCGACGGTACGGGTGCCTGGATCCCGCTCCTGACCGTCGACTCCGCCGGCAACGCCGTCTCCCACGTCCCCGGCATGAGCGCCGAGGAGGTCGCCGTGTACACACGCATGGCGGGAGACGCGGTCGGCGCCACCAAGATGGACCGCCCGGAGGACGTCGAGCCCAGCCCCTCGACCGGCAAGGTCTACCTGGCCCTGACCAACAACACCCGCCGCACCGTCGGCCAGGTCGACGAGGCCAACCCCAGGCACGACAACAAGCACGGTCAGGTCGTCGAGATCACCGACGACCACGCCGGTACGACCTTCGGCTGGAACCTGCTCCTGGTCTGCGGCGACCCCGCGACCGCCGACACCTACTTCGGCGGCTTCGACAAGTCCAAGGTCAGCCCGATCTCCTGCCCGGACAACGTGGCCTTCGACCCCGCCGGTGGGCTGTGGGTGTCGACCGACGGCAACGCGCTCGGATTCAACGACGGGCTCTACTCGGTGGCCACCGAGGGACCGAACCGGGGCGAGACCAAGTTGTTCCTCACCGTTCCCGTGGGTGCGGAGACCTGCGGTCCGCTCGTCTTCTCCGATCGGGCGATCGTCAACGTCCAGCACCCCGGGGAGAAGGACGGGGCCTCGATCGAGAACCCCGCCTCCCACTGGCCGGACGGCGGCACCAGCCAGCCGCGGCCGTCGACGGTCGTGGCGTGGAAGGACGGGTTCACCGGCGGGACGGGATCACTCTCAGGGGGCTCCCTGCCGGCGGGATCGCTCGGTTCCTGAGCGACCGTGTGCGGGGTCGGTGCGGCCCGCGGTCGGCACGGGGTCGGCCCCGACGCGCAGCCCGCCGGCCGGCCGGGGGCCGACCGGTCAGACCCGACCCGCCGACCCCGCATGCGCCAGCCCGCGCTCGACCGTCGCGGCGATCGACGCGGCGACGCCCTCCGGATCGTCCGACATCGGAACGTGTCCGTCCGCCGAGATCTCCACTCTGGCCTGGGGGAACAGCCTCGACGCCAGGGAGACCTGACGGACCGGGAGAACCAGGTCGAACCGGCCCCACCGGATGGTGATCGGAAGCTCCTCGTCGACCGGCGCGGAGAACACGAAGGTGCCGCGGTCCGCGCGGTCCAGCACCGTGTTGCTGACGATCGCCTCCCCGTCGATCGCCGCCGCCTCCGCCGGATACCGCCACGGCCGGGCGCAGAACGCCGCCATCATCACCGCACGGCCCGCGGCCCGCTCGGTCACGACGGGGATGTGCCGTCCCAGCTTCGCGGCTCCCCGGCGCAGACTCCGGAAGACGGTGATCGTGTACCGCCACTCGGCCTCGGAGCGGAAGAAGCCGGCCGGGGAGAGCGCGGTGACACTGTCCACCAGGCCGCGGGCACCCAACTCGAGCGCGATGAATCCGCCGAGCGAGTTCCCGGCGACGTGGGGGCGCTCCCCGGCGGGCACGAGCTGGGCGATGAGTTCTGTCAGTTGGTCGATCATGTACTCGAGCGCGTCACCTGCCTCGGGCAGATCCGCTGACCTCCCGTGCCCGGGCAGGTCCACCACGACCACTCGGTACCGGTCCGCGAGCAGCGGAACGACCGGGTCCCACGCGTGCGCACGGTGGCAGACACCGTGCATGAGGATGATCGTCGGTCCGGAACCGGTCACCTGGTGATACAAATCCATGCCGGCAGTATCCCTCACAGCGGTAGATGACGCCCCACGACCGCTCGTGATCGTGCTTACATCTCCCATGCGACCGAGGGGACCAACTGGTCAGGGGGCACGACGTGGACACTGTGGCAGGCGAAGTGACGGCGAGGCATCCGGCGCCGCGGGGGCCGGCGCGGTCCGGGGCGGCGAGGGGGCAGACGCCGTCCGCGGCGGCGAGGGGGCCGGCGACCGCAGGGTTGGCGACGCAGTTCCGACCCATCCTCCTCCGACTGGACCTGCTGGTACGGCGGCAGAACACCCAGTACGCGCTGAGCCGCGCACAGACCTCCATCCTCTACACGCTCGCCAGCCACGGACGGTTGCGGATGAGCGACCTCGCCCGGTTGGAGAACGTCAGGGTCCCCACCACCAGTAATTCGGTGAACGTGGTGGAGGGTATGGGCTACGTGGAGCGCGTGCGGGACGAGTCCGACGGCCGTGGCGTCTGCGTGCAACTCACCGACCTCGGACGGGCACGGATCGACCAGGTGCTCGAGGAGCGCGACCAGGACTTCGCCGCCCACCTGTCGCTCTTGTCCTCGGAACACCGGGAGTCGCTGTCCGCGGCGGTTCCCGCCCTCAACGCGCTGCTCGACGCCATCGACAGCACCGGAACCGTGCACTGAACCACCCGTCGTCGACTCCATCGGGATCTCCCACCGGGCCGGTCGGGCGTCTACCCTCACCGGGCATGGGCACAGTCATGATCACCGGCGCCTCCCGTGGGATCGGCGCGGCCACGGCCAGGGCGCTCGACGCCGATCACGAGCTGATCCTGGTGGGCCGCGACGCCGACGCCCTGGCTTCCGTGGCACGCACCTGCCGGTCCGCCCGGGTGGTGACCGCGGACCTGACGACGCCCGAGGGCGTCTCGGCGGTGGCGGACGGCGTCGCCACTCTCGACGGGGTGATCCACTGTGCCGGGGTGGCCGAACTGGGGCGGATCGACGAGACCGATGCCGCCCAGTGGCGTCGCGCGTTCGAGATCAACGTCCTCGCCGTGGTCGAGCTCACCAGGGTGTTGCTCCCAGTCCTCCGCGCGGTCCGCGGCCACGTCGTCGTCATCAACTCCGGCGCGGGGACCACCGCCAAGCCGGGCTGGGGCTCCTACAGCGCCTCGAAGTTCGCACTCCGTGCCGTCACCGACACGCTCCGCGGCGAGGAGCCGGCCCTCCGTGTCACCTCGATCCATCCCGGCCGGGTGGACACGGACATGCAGAGGGCGATCGTCGCCGCCGAGGGCGGGGCGTACGATCCGTCGGACCACCTCACACCGGACTCCGTGGCGACCGCGGTGCGTCACGCGCTCGATTCGACACCCGACGCCCACCCGACCGAAATAGTGGTTCGACCTCGACGTCACTGAGATCCCCTCGACCCGGTGGGGCCACGTGCGATCCCTCGCCGGACCGGCGCGAATGTCGTATCGTCCAGCACCATGGTCGGCTCCGACACCCCCTTGCGCATCACCGTCGTCGGTGCCGGCGTCGTCGGGTGTTACCTGGGCGGCAGACTCGCGCGCCACGCGGACGTGACCCTGGTCGGGCGTCCTCATGTCCTCGACCCGATCCGTGCGAGCGGACTCACCGTGGAGTCCGGGAAAGGCGTGGACGACCGCATCCACGTGCCGTCCGAGGCGCTCACGCTCGCCGAGACGCCGGAATCCGTCCGCCGCTCTGACGTGGTCCTCGTGTGCACCAAGGCGGGTTCCTCCGCGGCCGCCACCGCCGAATTCGTGCCGTTCCTGCGTCCCGGAACCCTGGTGGTGGGCTTACAGAACGGCCTGCACTCGGCCGATTCCATCCGCGACGGCGTCGGCTCGAACCCCGTGATCGCCGGGGTCATCCCCTTCAACGTGGCCCGCACCGGGCCCGCCACCTACCGGCGGACCAGCACCGGTGAGATCCGGATCGCCGAACACCCCCTCGCCGCCCCGCTCCTCCGGGTGATGGAGGAGGCCGAACTCCAGGTGCGGGCGACCGACGACATCCAGGCGGTGCTCCACGGCAAGGTCCTGTTGAATCTCAACAACGCGGTCCAGGCGTTGTCCGGACTTCCTCTGCGGGACGAACTCGTCGATCGTGACCTGCGCAGATGCGTCGCGCTCTGCCAGCGTGAGGCGATCCGGGTCTTCACCGCGGCCGGGGTGGTGCCCCGGGTACCCATCGCCGTGCCGGCCGGCATGCTTCCGTTCGTCATGCGGCTGCCGACGCCGGTGTTCCGCACACTCGCCAGGACGATCATGCGGGTCGATGCGGACGGGACGTCGTCGATGAACGATGACCTGGTCCGCGGACGGCCGACCGAGATCGACATCCTCCAGGGAGAGGTCGTCCGGATGGGCCGGCGGCTCGGGGTCGCGACGCCCGCGTGCGCTCACATGGTCGAGTTGGTTCACGAGGCCGAGCGGGCAGGACCCGACCGACTCCGGTGGACGGGCGCGGCGCTGCTCGCGGAGTTGCAGCGGGCGCGGCGACGGGCACGACGGCTCGCGCGGATGCAGTTCAGATAGTCGAACCGACCCACCTGTCGACCGCCGCATGTATTCGGATGACAGGTGGCGAGACGGCAGACGGTCGGACGACAGAGGGCTACTCGTCGTACCCCAGGGAGAATGCCGCCTCGAGGTCGTGCTTGGACAGCGCGCGGAAGGCGATGTGCGTCTCGGTGTCCACCACACCGGGGACCTTGTTGAGGCGGTCGGAGACGATGTCGGCCACGTCCTCGTTACGGCGGGCCCGCACCAGCACGATGAGGTCGATGGTGCCCGTGACCGAGTACACCTCGGAGACGCCGTCGATCTCGGCGATCTCTTCGGCGACCTCGGGGATGCGCGCCGTCTCGGCGTGGACGAAGACGATGGCGGTGATCATGTCAACCAAGGCTAGTCCAGCTGACGCCGCCCCGCGGCCAGCGTCTCGCGTCCTGTGCCATGGGCTGATCGGGCGCGTTCTGTGAATCCCCGTCGCGTTCTCGGCGACCCGCTCTCGGGCGATACGTCACAGGACTCGCCGGATCGAGCAGACGACGCGCGCCAGCCAGCCCGCGCTGCCGGGACGCACAGTCCAAGCCGGCCGGCCCGAGCCCGAGCCCGCCTCGGCTCAGCGCATGTTCTCCGGGGTCCAGTAGGCGCGCATCGAGGCGACCTTGCCCTGCTCGTCGTGGGTCATCAGGTCCCAGACGTTGATCGTGGCGCTGGAGTTCTCGTCGAAGTGCGTGGTGATCTCGAAGTTGAACAGCAGGTCGTCCCCGCACACCCGCGCCTCGAGCACCTCGCCCTCGATCTTCAGGGCCACCACGGACGAGTAGAACTCGCGGATGGCCGCCTTGCCCTCGTGCACCGTGCCGTTGCCGACCGGGTCCTCGACCGTGGCGTTCTCCGCGTAGAGGTCGAGAACAGCCTCGAGGTCGCCCGCGACCAGCGCGGCGATGTAGGAGTCTGCGGTGGCACGGATCTGCTCAGGGGAAGCACTCACGGCGGTGGCCTTTCGGTGAGACGTCGAGTCCACTCGAGCCTAGAACGTGTTCTCGTCACGAGGATCGGTACGGGGTAGCGAATGAAAATAATGTGACTTGCGCCACACCCGCCACGGGCCTACGCTCCGTTCACCAGAGAGCAGGACGTCCATCCGGCCCGGGAACGGGGTACGCCATGTCCACACCGAACGTCTCGGCCAAGAGCTCGGACGAGGAGTCCTTCCACACCGGGCGGGTGGTGATCATCTCCCTGGTCGCAGCGCTCGGCGGGTTCCTGTTCGGATTCGACACCGCGGTCATCAACGGGGCGGTGGACGCCGTCCAGGAGTCGTTCGGGATGAACGCCGGGCTCACCGGGTTCGTGGTCTCCTCGGCGCTGCTCGGATGCATCGCCGGTGCGTACCTCGCGGGCCGCCTCGCCGACCGCTGGGGACGTACCCGCGTCATGGTCCTGGCGTCGGCGTTGTTCACCGCGAGCGCACTCGGGTCCGGACTCGCATTCGGCCCGTGGGATCTCATCATCTGGCGCGTGGTCGGCGGGCTGGGCGTCGGCGCCGCCTCGGTCATCGCTCCGGCCTACATCGCGGAGGTGGCCCCGCCCTCGATCCGCGGTCGCCTCGGTTCCCTCCAACAGCTCGCGATCGTCTCCGGCATCTTCGTGGCCCTGCTCTCCGACGCCTGGCTGGCGTCCGTGGCCGGCGGCGCGATCGAGGAGCTCTGGATGGGTATCCAGGCCTGGCGCTGGATGTTCCTCACCGAGCTGGTGCCCGCCGTCACCTACGGGGTGCTGGCACTCATGATCCCCGAGTCCCCCCGCTATCTGCTGGCCAAGGGGCTGGTCAGCGAGGCGAGAGACGTGCTGCGCACCATCCAGTCGAGCGGCGTCGACAACCGGATCACAGAGATCCGCGCAACGGTTCGCCAGGAGAGGAAGCGGTCCTGGCAGGACATGCTCACCCCGGGTGGCCGGAACCTCCTGCCGATCGTGTGGATCGGCGTCATCCTGTCGGTCTTCCAGCAGGCCGTCGGCATCAACGTGATCTTCTACTACTCCACCTCTCTGTGGCAGTCGGTCGGCTTCACCGAGGCGGACGCGCTCACCCAGACCGCGATCACCTCGGTCACCAACATCGTGGTGACGATCGTGGCCATCGCGCTGATCGACAAGATCGGCCGTCGCAAGCTGCTCATGACGGGATCGGTGGGCATGACCGTCTCGCTCGCGGTGATGGCCGCGATGTTCAGCACCGCCACGATGGGCCCGGGGGCCGACGGCGAACTCGCACCCCAACTCGGCGACACCCAGGGGCTCGTCGCGCTGATCGCCGCCAACGGCTTCGTCGTGTTCTTCGGTATGTCGTGGGGCCCGGCGGTGTGGGTGCTGCTCGGCGAGATGTTCAACAACCGCATCCGCACGGCGGCGCTCGGTCTGGCCGCCGCCGCCCAATGGTTGGCGAACTTCGCGGTCTCCACGGCGTTCCCGCCGATGGCCGAGTTCAGCCTCACGTTCACCTACGGCTTCTACGCGGTGTCTGCGCTGCTGTCGTTGCTGTTCGTGGCCAGGTTCATCCCCGAGACCACCGGCCGCTCGCTCGAGGACATGGAGTAACCGGGCCTGTCCCCGCCTCCGAACGGGCGGGTCGGATGACCCGGTCCGGGCGGGCAACCGGGGGTGTCAGGCCGCGTCGTCGGGCGTCCGGACCGGGCAGAACAGGTCGGTGCGCAGAGTCGCGGGATCGATGTCCGGCGAGGGCTCGGTGACGTACGACTCCCAGAAAGGTGTCGCCGGGGCCCGCCCCAGGGAGCCGATCTCACCCATGAACTCCTGCCACGCCTCACCCAGCCCGTCGTAGGAGCCGAGGTGACTCGTCGCGGCGACCTCGCCGGCCGGGAGTTCGGATGCCACGACGCGCATCGCACCCTCCTCCGGCTCGCCGGCGTGCTGGTCGGGCAGCGGTTCGGCCAGCGGGAACCCGACCTCCAGATCGGCGTGGGGTTCCGGCTCCTCGGCAATCCTCGTGTACAGGGCGAACGCCGCGCCAGCCGGCCTCACGTCCGCGGCGAACAGCGCGGGGAACGCCGTGTCGAAGAACTGAGCGATGGTGGCCATGGGCACGGCCGTCGCCCGGACCACCGCCGTGGGGACCGCGGGCGCGCTGATCAGGCGGACGCCGTCCACGGGTTCCGGACCGAGGTCGGGGTAGCCGCGGGGCGGATCGTGCGGCTGGTCGCGAGGCGGGATCGGGGACGACGACATCATGAGTCCTCCTCTGGCGTCGGTGTTGCTGCACATTGTGCTCCTGCCCCCGGAGCCAGGGACGGGTTTCCGTCGGGGGCACGCCGGATGCACCGTCGCGGCCCTGCGGGGACACTGGGAGGCATGTCGACATTCCGCCTCCGCACTCCGGACCGCACCCTCGATCTGGGCGAGTTCGACAACGCCCAGGAGGCGCTCGAGCACGCCGTGACGCTCCAGCCCGACGCCCGTCCGGTCAACGGCGACCTCGAGGTGCTGGTCGGCGAGGAATGGCATTCCGTGGCCACGGAGGGCGACATCTCATGACGCCCCTCGCGGTGGGGTCCGTCACCCAGTGCGCCACCTGCGGGGCCGAGCGCGCCGAACCCCTGCCTGCGGTGTGTCCGATCTGTGCCGATGATCGGCAGTACGTCCCGGCCGGCGGCCAACGCTGGACCCACCCCGGGGAGTCCACGGCGCGTGGCGCGCGGATCGAGTTCACCGAGCGCGAGCCGGATGTGATCAATCTGGTCCACCGGGACTGTCCCGGTATCGGGCAGAAGCCGGCGCTCATCCGCACGGACCACGGGAACGTGATGGTGGAGGCACCGAACCACATCACCGAGGAGGCTGTCGCCGCGGTACGCGGGTGGGGTGGGGTCTCCGCCATCATCGCCTCCCACCCGCACATGTACGGGGTCCAGTCCCTGTGGTCCGCGGCGTTCGACGACGCCCCCGTCTACGTCTCCGCCCCGGACGAACACTGGCTGGGTCTGCGGCCCCGGAACACCGTGGTCTGGGGCGGCGGCCACGAGGGCGACGAGATCGAGATCCTGCCCGGTGTCCGCGCCTCGCAACCCGGCGGCCACTTCCCGGGCAGCGCGGTGGTCCACTGGACGGCGCGCGACGGCCGGGGGGTGCTGTTCACCGGCGACACCATCGGCACCGTCGCCGACCCCCGCTGGGTCACGTTCATGCGCTCGTTCCCCAATTGGATGCCCCTGTCCGGGGCGGTGGTCCGGCGCATCGCCGACCACGTCTCGCGCTACGACTTCGACCGGATCTACGCGAACTTCGGCGGCTGCGTCCCCCACGAAGCCGACGACGCCGTACAGCGCTCGGCCGAGCGCTACGCCGAGTGGGTCGACGGCGAGCACGACCACCTCACGTAAAGGGCCGGTGCGGGATACGCCGGGATCCGCGTCGGGAGGCCCGGCGGGTCATAAGGTGGGCACCCATGGAGGAGCACAGAATCATCCGGCTCGCGGGTCGCCACGTCGATTTTGTCGCACTGTCCTGGGGTCCCGAGAACGCTCCCCTCGCGGTGCTGCTGCACGGGTACCCCGATTCGCCCCATTCGTGGCGGGAGGTGGCCCCGGGTCTCGTCGAGGCGGGCTACCGGGTGGTCGCCCCGTTCACCAGGGGTTACGCGCCCTCCGGCGTGCCCACCGACGGGTCTTACCACATCGGCAGTCTGGCGCACGACGCGATCGAGCTGCACGCGTTGCTCGGTGGTGACGACCGGGCGGTCCTCGTCGGTCACGACTGGGGCGCGCTCGCCGCTCACGCCGTCGCCGGGCTCGTGGACCAGCCCTACCGCCGCATCGTGACCATGGCCGTACCCCCGCCGGCCGCGTTCATGTCGCGGGACGGTGGCACCCTCGCCTCCGTCTCCAGGTTGCTCAGGCAGGCGAGGATGAGCTGGTACATCGCGTTCCAGCAGCTGCCGGTGCTCGCGGAACGGTCACTGCCCACCGTGGTCCCCCTCCTGTGGCGCCGGTGGTCGCCCGGTCTCGAGGCCGGCCCCCACCTCGACGCGGCGTGGTCGGCGATCGAGACCCGGCGCACCGAGGTCCTCCGCTACTACCGCCACGCGGCCCGTCCGTGGACGGTGCCCACCCAGCAGGCCGCCGCCCAGCGAGCGATGCTGCGCCCGACCACGGTCCCGATGCTCTACCTGCACGGACGTGACGACGGGTGCATGCTCGCGGAGTGGACCACGTTCGCGGCGTCCGTTCTCCCGGACGGGAGCAGAGTGGAGACCGTGCCGGACGCCGGCCACTTCCTCCAGGTGGAGCGCCCCGACCTGGTCACGCGACTGATCGTGGATTTCCTCGGCGCGCGGTGACGTGGTAGTCGTCGACGGTGGGTGCGGCGCCCCGGTGACTAAGGTCTCTGACGTGGGGTTCCACCTGGCGGGCCTGGGCGTGAGCGTCGCCGTGCTCGCGCCCGGTGTGCGGCTGTGGCGCTTCCCGCCACGGGATCCGGTGCCCACGACGCAGGCGCCGGCACCGGCGCGGTGGGCCGAACGCGCAGGTCAGGCCGCCCTGGCGCGCGCAGTGAGGGACACGGCGTGAGGAGGGCGGCGTGAAGTGGACGGCGTGAGGCAGACGGGCGTGGCGCTGTGGTGGCTGCCGGTCGGAGCCGGCGGCCACGTAGTGGTCCACACCAGCCGCTGGTGGGAGGAGTTCCACGCGCGTCGCGAACACCGCCCCAGCCGGCCGCTGTTCCACGCCGCGCTCGAGGTGTTCACCGGGCACGGCCGTGTCGCCATAGAAATGGCGCCGGCCTGGGGGCCGCTCAGCGGCTCGGACGGGGTCGTCGCCACCGGCCCGGTCGGCCTGAGCTGGCTGGGCCGATCGCGCCTGTTCCGGTACGAGGTCCGCTGCAAGGTCGACGGCCGGATCCCGGATCTCGCGTGGGCACCCGCCCCGCCCACCGTGATCGCGTTCTCCGCGGCAGAGGCCGACGGCCTGCTGGGGCGCGTCGCCGAGGTCCCTCGTCACACGTGGGGCCGCGATGCGACCGGGACCGGCGAGATGTGGAACTCGAACTCGCTGATCTCCTGGCTACTGCAGACCTCGGGGATCGATGCCGCGGCGTTGGGCCCGCCGGGTGACGGCTCGGCGCCAGGGTGGGCGTCGGGCATCGTGGCCGCCGAACAGTCGCCGCGATGACGCGAGCGCGTGGAGCCGGAGGTCAGGCCCTGGCGACGGAGGACTCCGCGAACCGCCACAACCGCTCGGCGATCTCCGGGTCCGAGGCCTCGGCACTCCGGCCGATGAGCGTGGGCATCCCTCTGAGGTTCCGAAGACCGTCCGGCCCGGTGTAGCTGCACGACGGGAGCGGCCGGGTCGCCGCGGCCATCGTGGTGAGCGCCGCCTGGTCGGCGGGTTGGGCGAACACCGAGCAGAACCCGGTGATGATCCTGTCCACCGCGGCGTTACCACTGGCATTGGAGATGCCGGTCGCCGCCCAGCCGGGGTGCGTGAGCTGCACGTCCACACCCGTCGCCGCCGCCTCCGAGCGACCGTCCCGCAGCCGCCGGTCCAATGCGAGCCCCCACAACATATCCCCGAGCTTGGACTGGGCGTAGGCCGCCGCGGCGGACCACCGACGCCGCTCGAAGTGCGGGTCGTCGAAATCGAAGGTCCCGGCCTTGTGGGCGTTGGACCCGACGATCACCACGCGACGCCGCACACCCGGGAGGACGAGGTTCGTGAAGAGGAACGGCCCGAGCACGTTGACGCCGAGTAGCATCTCGAATCCGTCTGTGGTCTCGCGACGACGGGTCGTGATGGCACCGGCGTTGTTGACCAGCACGTCGACCGGTTCGGCCTCCGCCCCGTTCAACTCGTCCGCGGCGCGCCCCACGCTCTCCAGCGAGGCCAGGTCCAATTCGACGACCCGCGAGGGTCCCGGCAGCGCGGCCGCGATGTCGCGTCCCCGCACGGTGTCCCGGACCGCGAGGATCACCCGCGCGCCGCGATCCGACGCGGCACGGGCGGTCTCCAGGCCGACTCCGCTGGTCGCCCCCGTGATGAGCCACGTCTGGCCGGTGAGGTCGGGGACGTCGATTCCTGTGTGCGCCACGGAGCCCAGGTTACTGACCGCGGGCCGGCGGTCGAGACTACGGTAATTCGCGACAGCGTCCGGGTGGACAGGAGCGGGAGTCGGGCAGACGCCGTTGACACCCGACGAGAGGAGACAGCTGTGCCGGTCGAGATGGGAATCTGGCGGATGGACGGCGACAGGCCTCACCGACTGTCGCCCACCACGATGCCGACCGAGGTGATGCTGGAGGAGTTCCTCGAGCGGGACCCGTCATTGCTCGGTGATCGGCTCCTGGTCATCGGCAGGCAGGTACGCACGCCGTACCAGAAGCTCATCGACCTGCTCGCCGTCGACGCCGAGGGCAACCTCCACGTGCTGGAACTCAAACGGGACAGGACGCCGCGGGATGTGGTGGCGCAGGTACTCGACTACGGCTCATGGGTCACGACCTTGGATCACGAGAGCATCATCGATCTCGCGAACGGCCACCTCGACCGTCCATTCGAAACCGCCTTTGAGGAGGTCTTCGGCACCCCGCCTCCTGATGAGCTCAACGGCGCGCTCACTCTGGTGGTGGTCGCCACCGACCTGGACCCCAGCTCCGAGAGGATCGTCACGTATCTCCGCGAGTTCGGCGTTCCCGTCAACGTCGTGTTCTTCACCTTTCTGGAGGACGACGGCCGACGCTACCTCGCCCGATCCTGGCTTGCCGCGAGCGAGGAGGGTGCGACAGGCGTCGGCACGTCCCCCCGCAACTACCAGGGCAAACGGGCCGAGTGGAACGGGACCGATTGGTTCGTCTCGTTCGGCGAGGAGGGCACACGGTCCTGGGACGACGGTCGCCGCTTCGGCTTCATCTCCGCGGGAGGTGGGACCTGGTACTCGGGCTCATTGCACAACCTCCCGGTTGGTGCGCGGGTCAACGTCCATATCCCCAAGAGCGGGTACGTCGCGATAGGCGAGGTCCTTCGCCCCGCCACCCGCTTCGACCAGGCCTCGGTCCTCGTGGACGGCAAGTGGGTTCACCTCGCCGATCAGGAGCTCAGCGCTCCGTACAGGCACGGCCCACCGGGGGTCGCGGACAGCGACGACGACGCCGAGTACGCCGTGCCGGTCCGCTGGTGGGTGAGCGTCCCACGATCCGAGGCGTTCTGGGTCAAGGGGATGTTCGCCAACCAGAACAGCGCGTGCAAGCTCCGGCAGGAGTTCACTCTGCCCGGCTGGCCGAGCATTTCGGATTGGACCGGAAGACGCAAACCCACTGAAAGTGGCGGTTAGTCTCCGCTCATGCGCCCCTCAGCCTCCCGCCCCCGCCGTTCGCTGACCGCGGCGGTCGCCGCCCTCGTCATCGTCACCTCCCTCACCGCTCCCACCGCCGGCGCCGCGCCGGCGGCCTCCGGCCAAACGGCACCGCGGTGGTCGGGCCTGGACACCCGCCACTGGGACCGAACGATCCCCGCGCCCGGCGCCACCGCGGTGACGGTGCCGTTGGAAGACTCGCTCGCGCTGCCGGAGGCCGGGCGGGCGGTGCGCTCGGCGTATGGCACGATCGACCAGCACGGGAGCCCCGCGATCGCCACGTCGGCGGTGTTCCTGCCGCACGGGACTCCCCCGCCGGGCGGATGGCCCGTGGTGGCCTGGGCACACGGGACCACCGGTCTCGGTGACGACTGCGCACCCTCGACGCACCCGCGCTCCGAGCGCGACGCCGAGTACCTCGGGCACTGGCTGCGGCAGGGGTACGCCGTCGTGGCGGCCGACTACGTGGGACTCGGGACTCCGGGCCTGCTCAGCTACCTCAACGGACAGGTCGCGGCCCGCGGGATCATCGACGCGGTGATAGCCGCACGGGCAGACGGCCTCCCGCTCTCCCCGACCTGGGCGGCGGTGGGGCAGTCGCAGGGCGCAGGCGCCGCCCTGGTCACCGCCACCCGGGCCACCGAACTGGGCGCACCGTCGGGGCTGGACTTCCGGGGCGTCGTGGCCACGGGTGCGCCGGCCAACCTCGAGCACCTCTTCCAGTGGGGTGGGCCCGGTTTCCCTCCCGTGTCACTGCCCACGGGCCTGAACCTCTACGCCCTCTACATCCTCGCCGGACTTCGTGACCAGCACCCCGAGGTGGGACTCGATGCCTTCCTCACCCCTCGCGGCCGCGAGATGGTCGATGCCGCAGAACACCTCTGCTACGAGGACATGCGGGACGCGGTGGGAGACTTCCAGGTATCGCAGGCCCTGACCAGGCCGGTCAGGGACATCCCGGACGTCTTCGGGCTCCTGCAGCGGTACATGGGGACTCCGGCCACCGGATACGATCGCCCGGTCTTCCTGGGCCAGGGTCTGCTCGACCTGGACGTGCCCGCGCCCTCGGCGCTGTCGCTCGCGGCGGAAATGACACTGAACCGTCAACCGCTCGAACTCCACGTCTATCCGGACAGGGACCACAGCGGGACGGTCTACGCGGCGATACCGGATGCCACCGCGTTCCTGAGTCGTGTGATGCGCTGACAGTAGAGCGGAATCTGGACACACCGTCAACATGCCGCCGTCCATCCTGCGCGGCAGTGACCGGTCGAGGCCATATCAACGATGTGACCGACACCACAATCGTTATCTACTTGTCACATGAGAATTTCCGAGTAGAGTCCTCGTCATCGCCGCGCGGGGATGTTCTGGGACTCCCCGCGCGGCTGACTTGTCTCTCACCCCGCCACCTTCTCGGCCCCTGGCCGACCCTCGCCCCCTCAGGCCACCTTTTCGGTCGAGGCCACCGGTACTTAGAACCTGTTCCAGTATCGTGGCCCCCATGAGCGCCCTCGACTTCGAGTCCACCAGCAAGACCCTCACCGCCGGCCGCTTCGAGCTGCACTTCCACGAGGCGGGAGAGCAGAGCGTCGCGGAGCCCGAGAGCGCCGTGCCCGTGCTCTTCCTCCACGGCTCCGGCCCGGGCGTCACCGCATGGTCCAATTTCGCGGGCAACTTCCCGGTCTTCGCCGAGCGATTCCACACGATCCTGCTCGACATGCCGGGTTTCGGGAGGAGTTCGGACCTCGACTGGGAGAAGGCCTATCCCTTGATCGCCGCCGAGGCGATCGACGCGTTCTGCGAGGCCAAGGGGATCGAGAAGGTCGACATCATCGGCAACTCGATGGGCGGAAACGTGGCCTGTGAAACCGCGCTGGCCTACCCCGGCCGCGTCCGCAAGATGGCGCTCATGGGCCCCGGCGGCCTTGCGGCGCCGCTGTTCACCCCCGAACCCAGCGAGGGTTCCCGGCGCCTGTTCGACTTCCTCGCCTCGCCCTCCGACGAGTCCATGGCCGCCTGGGTGGACACGATGGTGGGCAACAAGAAGGTCGTATCCGACGAGCTCATCCGGGCCAGGACCGAGGCCGCCACCGCCCCCGGCGCGGTCGAGCGGATGTACGCCATCTTCGGTTCGATCCTCAAGCCCGAGAACGCCTACACACCGCTGTACGCGCGGGCCTCCCAGATCCGCCAGGAGACGCTGCTCATCTGGGGCCGCGACGACCGCATGCTGCCCTACGAGCAGGCGCACTTCGCGTTCCGGCAGCTCCCCCGCGCCGAGCTTCACGCCTTCTCGCGCTGCGGCCACTGGGCGATGATCGAGCAGAAGGACAAGTTCGAGCGCCTGGTGATCGACTTCCTGCTCAACTGACCCGCTAGCCTCGGGGACATGAGCGAGTCGCCGCAGCCCGACCAGCCCACCGCCGACGCGCGCTCCGACCAGCAGACCGGCGGCGGGACCGGGGGCGGAGGCGCCGTGGACCCGCGGACCGGCGAGGACCTGTCCTGGAAGAGCACCCCGGTCGCGATCGTCCTTCTCGACCGCCCCGCACCCGGCCACCGCGACATCACCGAGCTGCTCGCCGAGATCTTCGAGGGCTCCTACGACGTCGATCCGGGAACGGACGAGGACCCCGCGACCGCCGTGTCCGTCGAGGACGTCACGGTGGTGGTGACCCCGCTCGACCTGCCCGTGGCCGACGGCGAGGCGTCCCGGTACACCGAGAACCTCGCCATCTGGAACGGCGGGGAGGGTGTGGTGGACTCTCACCGGTCGCAGGTCGTCGTGGCCGCCTTCCGCCTCGGTCCGGTGGGGGACGACGGCGAGCCGGGCGAACCCGACTACCTGGACCCCCGGCTCGACACGCTCCGGTGCGAACTCGCGGTGGCCACGGTGACCGCCGCGCTGACCGCGCTGACCGGCGCGATCGCGGTGAGCATCGGTGGAGCGGCAGCGACCCTGCCCGCCGGTCCCTACCGGGATCTCGTCACCGGGAACCCGCTCCCCGTCCCGGCGCTGGTCGGAGTGAGGGCGGGCATGCAATCCGAGACCACGTCGTGCGTGTACACCACCGGACTCGGGCGTTTCGGTCGACTGGACCTCGAACGGCTCGACGTCGCCGCGCCCCCCGGCGCCCTCTACGGGCAGATGTGCGACCTGGTCGCGTACACCCTGGGCTCGGGGACCATCTTCCAGGCCGGGCAGGCCCTCGAGGTGGGCGGGCCCCAGCCGCTGCTCACCAGCATCGAGACCTCCCCGTTCACCGGACAGCAGGTCCTGCGCCTCACCCCCGGCTGAGCACCGACCACCGTGTCACGGTCGCGGGTCACGACCGCCGCGTCACGGTCGCCGGTGGGGCATCCTCTCCACCACCAACCTCGTGGTGGCCGCCAGCTGAAAGGGCCGGACGACGGGCTCGATACGACTGGTCAACCTGTCCTTCTTGAGCTTCGCGATCACGCTGCGGACCAGTTCGGGCAGGGGATTGCCCGAGTGGTCGACCAGCGGGTAGACGCGGACCTCCGGCGCGACCCGCGCCATCTCGACGATCGCGTCGACATGGTCGGCCGTGCTCATCCGGTCCGCATAGGTGAACAGCAGGTGGGAGCACAGGACGAGGTCGGCCGAGTCAGAGGCGAGAGGCAGTTCAGGCAGCGCCCCGGCGATGTACCGGCCGGGAGCGGCCTCGAGGTCCGCGAGCATCGACTCGGCCGCGGCCCGACGGACGGATTCGTGACCGACGACGCCGCCGCGAACGTCCCAGTCGTACTCGAGATCCCGGGAATGGAAGTGGGCGAGCGATCGATCCAGATCCGCCAGGACCCGCTCCCTCAGATCACGACCACCGAGCGCGTATTGCGGGTCCACCGCCACCGCGTCACCGCCCGCGGCGGAGATCTCCGCGACCGCGCTGGCCGCCCCACCCGGGCAGTCGACTATCCGGCGACCAAGGTCCACGGCGTCCAGGTCGAACATGTCCGTGTACTCGTCCAGGGAGCGGGCGCTCACCAGGACATCCGATTCCGACAAGGGAAGGTGGATGGTGCGGGGACTTGCGGTCACCTGGTCGTTCTCCTCGATCAGGTCGGGCTCGGCCTGTCTCGGCCGCGGCGGGTGTCCGGCGGTGACCCGGGTCCCGGTGGGTCCGCCTGCCCGACTGTCGTTCGGCCCACCCGTTCCCGGTGGACCCGTGAGGCGCCTGCTACGCCGGGGCGGCGGTGGCGGCGCGGATCCACTCGGAGTCGCTCCGCCAGCACATCAACACGTCGTTCTGCACGGCGCCACCGTAGCAACGGGCGCGGACACCGGCCACCGATTCGTTTCCGTTGAGCCGAACCCGCGACGCGCAGCCGGCCTGTGACCTGGACCACCAGCACAACTGACACCGGTTATAGTCCTGTTCGACGCAGGACGCAGCCACCCCGCCGTACCCGCGGCCCCGACACCCTGGAGTACACGTGAGATCACCGTCAGCGGACCGGACCACGACCCCCCGCGGGTCCACCCTGGCCGGGGCGCTCGCACTCGGTCTGGTCATGGCCCTGGCTCCGGCGCTGACGACCGGCCCGGCCCCGGTGGCGGGCGCGGAGCCCGCGGCGGGCGCGCAGGGTTCGTCGAACGCACCGGACCGGACCGCGTTCTACACCCCACCAGCGGATCTGCCGGCGGTCCCGGGCACCGTCATCCGCAGCGAGCCCATGGTCATCACCCCGAGTTTCCCCGACATCGTCGCGGGGGGCACGCTCACCGCCGACGCCCAGCGGATCATGTACCGCTCCACCGGGGCGGCGGGTGGGCCCGTCGCCGTCACCGGCACCTATCTCCAGCCCAGGGCACCGTGGAACGGCTCCGGTCCACGCCCGCTCGCCGTGGTCACCCCAGGTACGCAGGGTCAGGGCGACCAGTGTGCGCCCTCGAAATCCATGGAGGTCGGGCTGGGCATCGGGACGGCCCCGGTATCGTTGGCCGCCGGGTACTCGCTGATCGACGCCTACTCCCTGCTCGCCGAGGGCTTCGCCGTCGTCGTCACCGACTACGAGGGCCTGGGCACCCCGGGCCACCATCCCTACGTCAACCGCGTCTCGCAGGGCCGCTCGGCGCTGGACGCCGCCCGCGCCGCCGTGCAGCTGGCGGGAACCGACCTCGCCCTCGAGTCCCCCACAGTGGTGAGCGGGTACTCCCAGGGCGGTGGTGCGGCCGCGGCCGCGGCAGAGATGCACCGGGAGTACGCGCCGGAACTCAACCTGGTGGGCGTGGCGGCCGGAGCCCCGCCGTCGGAGATGCTCGGCACCCTCGAGCGCGTCGACGGCGGCGTCCTCACCGGGGCCGTCGGCTACGCCATCAACGGGATCCTGCAGGTGCACCCCGAGTTGCGCCCGGCATTCGACCGCCAGCTCAACGACGAGGGGCGCCGCATGCTCGAGGTGACCTCGACCCAGTGCGTGGGCGAGACGGCGTTCGCTTACGGTCTGCGCCGCACCACCGAGTTCACCGTGCACGGCAACTCCCTGGCCGACGCCGCCCGGTCCGAGCCGGAGATCCTGCGCGTACTCGAGAGCTACAACCTCGGCCGCGTCGCCCCCACCGTCCCCGCACTGGTCCTGATCGGTCGGAACGACGACGTGGTCCCGCACGACACGGCGGTCGACCTGGTCCGCAACTGGTGCGCCCAGGGCACTGTCGTCGAGCTGCGCACCGCGGAGCTCCCGGCTCTGGCGCCGGGCCTGGTGATCGACCACGCCCTGCCGATGCTGTCCGAGCGCGAGACCAACGCGCGCTACCTCATGGAGCGGGTGCACGGGGTGCCGGCGTCGAACTCCTGCGGCACCGTCTGACGCCGGACCACGGAGGGGCCCGCCGCGTGGCGGGCCCCTCCGTGGTCCGTCAGGGCAGGTTGTGGTGGAAGGCCTGCTCCTGCGCGAGACTGTCGATCCGCCAGCCCTCGTCGGTGCGGACGAACCCGAGCACGTACCAGAGCCCGTAGAAGAACACCTGCTGGTCTTTCTCCTCCACGGGTTTGAGGGCCATCGGGTTAAAGCACATGCAGCGTCCGGTCGCGGTGTCGCCGTCCAGGGTCACCGCGAGATTGCCCATGAGGTGCTGGGTGGAGGCGAAGATCGGCAGCATCTCCGCCAGCCAGGTCCGCACCGCCGGATAGTCGTCCGCGGGGCCGCCCGAGGCCTCATAACTCACCCGGGCGTCCGGGGTGAACACCATGTCCAGTCCCTCGAAATCACGGGCGTCGATACAGGTTGCGTACCTGGTCACCAGGTCCTGCAGGTCCCAGCGATCCGACAGCTCGACCAGTGTTCGACTCATGCCCACTAGGCTAACGTGGCCCGCATGCAGTTCGAGCAGGAATTCCGCGCCCGGCAGGCGATCGAGCAGCTCAAACACCGCTACTGGCGGGCGTGCGACGCCAAGGACCCACACGCGTTCCGGGCCTGCTTCGTGGCACGGGGCGGCGTTCTCGACTTCGGCCCGCTCGGCCGCACGGACCCGGACACGATGGTCGGGATCTTCCGTCAGATCGCCCTGGCGACCGCCTCCGACGGCGGCCCCCGCGTCCTCGGCATGCACCACGGCCTCATGCCCTCCATCGCCGTCGAGGACCCGGCGGACGGTGGCGCGCCGCGGCGCGCCACCGGCACCTGGACGTTGCAGTTCCGCCAGGTGGACCGGGAGAACGGCACCGAGACCCTGTCCACGGGCGAGTACTCGGATGTCTACGTACTGGAGAACGACCACTGGGTCATGGCCGAGTGCCTGTTCTCCCCTGGCTGGTCGATCACCCGTCCTCTCGACAGCGCCACCGTGACGTACCCCGAGGTCCACGCCGTCCGCGGGGACGACGCGGCTCCCGCGGCCGCCGGGGTCGACTCGTGACCGCGCGCGTGGCCCTGGTCACCGGCGCCAGCCGCGGCGTCGGCAAGGGGGTGGCCACCGCTCTCGCAGACGCCGGGTGGACCGTGTACGTCACGGGGCGCTCGGCCGAGCGACTGCAGGCCACGGTCGACGCCGCGGCCGGCGCCTCCGGCCGGGTGCTCCCCCTCGAGTGCGATCACGCCCGCGACGAGCAGATCGCCGCCGTCATCGCCCGGATCGTCGCCGACACCGGACGACTCGACCTGCTGGTCAACAACGTCTGGACCAACCCCAAGGGCTTCATGGGGTTCAACGGGAGGTTCTGGGAACGGCCCGCCGGCGACTGGGACGCGCTCATGGGCGTGGGGCTGCGCGCGCACTATGTCGCGTGCTGCGAGGCCGCCGCGGTGATGGTCCCGCAGGGTTCCGGTCTGATGGTCAACATCTCCTCGTTCGGGTCGCGCGCTCCGTTCCACACCGTCCTCTACGGGATGAGCAAGACCGCCCTGGACAAGATGGCCTCCGACATGGCCCACGAGCTCGCCGGCACCGGGGTGTCCACCCTGTCCCTGTGGCTCGGGCTCATCCGGACCGAGCTCATCCTGTCGCTGGGGATGGACGACTTCAACGGCTTCCCCCTCGACCGCGCCGAGGACCCGGCCTTCGTCGGCCGCGTGATCGCGACCCTCACCGAGGACCCGTCGCTCCCCCGGCTGAGCGGGTCCACGATCATCACCGCCGAGTACGGTCGCGAGAAGGGGCTGAGGAACGACGACGGCGGCGTGCCGCTGTCGCACCGGGGCGCCTTCGGCGGGGGTCCGCTCTTCCCACCCGTGACGGACGAGCAGCTGGGGATCGCGACGGTCGACGAAGTGGCCGAGGCCGGCGGGCACAACGGATTCGTGGGGAGCGGACGGTGACGTTCCAGCCGATCGGCGAATCCGACGACCCCCTGGAGCGCCTCGAGCGCAACGAGCGCCAGGCCACCGACGCCATCCGCTACGTCCTGCTCTCCGCCTCGGCCGTCGTCCTCCTGGCGGTCGCCCTCGTCGCATTCGGCGGAGGCATCGGCGAGGAGTGCACGGAACCCGGGGGCACGTGCCTGACACAGGACCGCGTCGAGGTGGTGCTTCTGCCCCTGCTCCTGTCGGTGGGCCTGTCCGTGACGGCGGGTGTCAAGACCTACCGGCGGTGGAAGCAGCACATCAGGTGGCGTCCGTGGCTCTTCGCCAGCTACGCGATGTGGATGGTCACCACCACCTACCTCATCGGCTCGTCCTCGGCGGTGTTCGTCCAGGTCGGCTGATTCGTCATCCCACCTACCCCGACTTGCGCGGCCCCTCTGTACGCACTCGGGCGGAGTGCGCGCCCGGACGGGACCATTCCGGGCGCGCAAGCCCACAGCACGCCGGCGCGACCCCCGTCAGGGCACGATGTTGACCATCCTGCCCGGCACCACGATGACCTTCTTCGGGGTCGCCCCGTCGAGGTTCGCCTGCACCTTCTCGTCGGCCAGGGCCGCGGCCTCGACCTCGGCCGCTGAGGCGTCCGCGGGCACGGTGATGCGCGAGCGCACCTTGCCCTTGATCTGCACCGGGTATTCCACCGAGTCCTCGACCAGATAGGACTCGTCGTGCTCGGGGAACGGTCCGTGGGCCAGCGACCCGGTGTGTCCCAGCCGGGACCACAGTTCCTCGGCGAGGTGTGGGGCGACGGGCGCCACCATGAGCACCAGCGGTTCGACGACCGACCGCGGTGCCCCCGGCCCCTCCGTCGGGTAGCTCTTGGTCAGGAGGTTGACGTACTCGATGAGCTTGGCGATCGCGGTGTTGTCCCGTAGACCGGCGTAGTCGTCCCGGACCCCGGCGATGGCCTTGTGCAGCGCCTTGAGCACGTCCTGCGACGGCTCGTCCTCGGTCACGCGGGCCCGCCCGGTGGACTCGTCGATCACCACGCGCCACAGTCGCTGCAGGAAGCGGTGCGCCCCCACGACGTCCTTCGTGGCCCAGGGCCGGGAGGTGTCGAGCGGTCCCATGGACATCTCGTACACGCGCAGGGTGTCGGCGCCGTACTCGTCACAGATCTCGTCGGGGGAGACGGAGTTCTTGAGCGACTTGCCCATCTTCCCGTACTCCTGGAAGACCTCGGGGGCATCCGGAGAGTCATCCAGGTAGAACTTCCCGTCCCGCTCCACTACATCTGCAGCGGGTACGTAGACGCCGCGCGAGTCGGTGTAGGCGAACGCCTGGATGTACCCCTGGTTGAACAGCCTGCGGTACGGTTCCTCGCTGGTCACGTGCCCCAGGTCGAACAGCACCTTGTGCCAGAAGCGCGAGTACAGCAGGTGCAGCACCGCGTGCTCGACTCCACCGACGTAGAGGTCCACTCCCCCGGGATCACCCTCGCCGTGGATCTCGGGCCGCGGTCCGGTCCAGTAGCGCTCGTTCTCCAGCGCGCAGAGCTCGTCGGAGTTGGTGGGATCGATGTAGCGCAGTTGGTACCAGCTGGAGCCGGCCCAGTTGGGCATGACGTTGGCGTCGCGGGTGTAGGTCTGCACGCCGTCGCCGAGGTCGAGCTCGACGGTCATCCACTCGGTGGCCTTGGCCAGCGGCGGGGACGGCATCGAGTCCGCGTCGTCGGGGTCGAACGAGACGGGCTTGTAGTCCTCGACCTCGGGCAGCTCGACGGGGAGCATCTCGTCCGGCAGCGGGTGCGGGACACCCTCGGCGTCGTAGACCACGGGGAACGGCTCGCCCCAGTAGCGCTGGCGGGCGAACAGCCAGTCGCGCAGCTTGTACTGGACGGTGCCCTCACCGGTGCCCTCGCCCTCGAGCCAGGCGATGGTCGCGGCCTTGGCCTCGTCGACGCCGAGTCCGTCGAGAGAGAGCCCGAGCTCGTTGGTGGAGTTCACGGCCACGCCGTCACCCGCGTACGCCTCGGTCGCCACGTCGAGCTCGCTCCCGTCGGCCGGGGCGACCACCTGGACGATCGGCAGACCGAAGGCCGTGGCGAACTCGTGGTCGCGGGAGTCGTGGGCGGGCACCGCCATGATCGCCCCGGTCCCGTAGCCCATGAGCACGTAGTCCGCCACGAACACCGGGACCTGCTGCCCGTTGACCGGGTTGACGGCGTAGGCGCCGGTGAAGACGCCGGTCTTGTCCTTGTTCTCCTGGCGCTCCAGATCGGACTTGGTCGCGGCCCGGCGGCGGTACTCCTGCACGGCCTCGGCCGGCGAGGAGTGCCCACCGGTCCACCGCTCGTCGATTCCACCCGGGCCCGCGTCGCCGGCCGCGCCGACAGCACCCTGGGTGTCCGGCCAGAACGGCCCGGCCAGCTCGTCGACCAGTGGGTGCTCGGGCGAGAGCACCATGTAGGTGGCACCGAAGAGGGTGTCGGGGCGGGTGGTGAAGACCTCGATGGACCTGTCGGCCACCGCGAATCGCACGCGGGCGCCCTGCGAGCGGCCGATCCAGTTGCGCTGCATGGACTTGACCTTGTCGGTCCAGTCCAGACGGTCCAGGTCGTCGACCAGCCGATCGGCGTAGGCGGTGATCCGCATCATCCACTGGGACAGGTTCTTGCGGAACACCGGGAAGTTGCCACGCTCGGAGCGGCCCTCGGCGGTGACCTCCTCGTTGGCCAGCACGGTTCCCAGCCCGGGACACCAGTTGACCTGGGAGTCGGACAGGTACACCAACCGGTGCGCGTCGAGCACCTTCTCCTGCTCGGCGGCGGTGAGGTCGGTCCAGGCGCGGCCGGCGAACCCCTCGGGCAGCGGCCGCGCACCGGAGACGAACTGCTCGCGCAGCTCGGCGATCGGCCGGGCGCGGCCGGTGCGGGTGGGATGCGCGCCACCATCTGTGGTGCGGGCGGGGGCCTCCGGGTCATACCAGGCGCCGTGGATCTGCAGGAAGATCCACTGCGTCCAGCGGTAGAACTCGGTGTCGGTGGTGGCCACCACGCGCCTGCGGTCGTGGCCCAGACCAAGCCGCCCGAGCTGGCGCTCCATGTTGACGATGTTGGCCTCGGTGGTCACCCGCGGGTGCTGGCCGGTCTGCACGGCGTACTGCTCGGCGGGGAGACCGAACGCGTCGTACCCCAGGGTGTGCAGGACGTTCGTCCCGAGCATGCGGTGATAGCGGGCGAAGACGTCGGTGGCGATGTACCCCAGCGGGTGGCCCACGTGCAGGCCGGCGCCGGACGGGTACGGGAACATGTCCTGCACGAAGAGCTTGTCCTCGGGCGGCGCCGACCCGTCGGCGGGCGCGAGAGGGCCGACTGGGTTGGGGGCCTCGAACGTCCCGCGCTCGGACCACTCGCGCTGCCACCGCGACTCGATGCGACCGGCGAGATCGGCGCCGTAGCGGTGGGCGGGCCCCGCCTGCTCGGCCTGCGACCCGGTGGCGGGCTGATCTGCGGTGACGGTCTCGTCGCTACTGCTCACGGTTGTCTGCTCTCCCTGATCCTCGCCGGTGCCCACGCGCAGGCCGTGTCCAGCCTAAACCCTGGAGCGGGCCGGGCCTCCTCGGCGTGTGGGCACCGCTGTGTGCGGGGCCGGGACCGATCAGGCCGTCGCCGTCCGGCGCCCGGCGGTACGGCGAGCGACGATCAGCGCGTCGAGGCTGTATCGCCCGGGGCCGGCCAGGCCGAAGACCGTGGCGGCCAGCGCGATCACGGCGACGAGTTCCCACCCGCCGTTCGTGGCGAAGATGCCAGCGCCCTGGTGGACGAAAAGGTAGGCGCCGAACATGACGACGACGACGAGCGCCGCCACCACCTGGGTGAGCAGGCCCGCCACCAGCAGGATTCCTCCGGCCAGCTCGACCACGCCGGCGAACACAGCGGCGGCCTGGGCGGCCGGGACGCCGACGGAGTCGAAGAACTCGCCGGTGGCACCCGCGCCGTTGGTGACGAGCTTCTCCCAACCGTGGGCGATCAGCACGACGCCGAGCAGGACCCGGGTCAGCAGGAGGCCGATGTCGCGGACGGGTCCGGGTACGGCGACGAGGGTGGCGGCCGCGCCGGTACGGGGGGCGGGCGTCGGGGCGACGGATTTCGAGGCGCTCACGGGGTCAGTCCTTTCGGGTCACGCATCCTGATGATGCGTCACACACTTCTATCGCCGCACTAGGTGTCGTGTCAACTATTGGCGTAGACTGGGCCCATGAGAGAATCCCCGGTGACCGACGGCGTCAGATGGCTGACCGATGAGGAGAAGGCGCTCTGGCGCGACTATCTCGCGATCCAGGGCCGCCTCCACCTGGCCATCCAGCGGGACCTCAAGGCCACGTCGAGCCTGACGGAGCCGGAGTTCGAGGTGCTCGTATACCTCAGCGAGGCCGACGGACCGCTGCGGATGACCGCGCTGGCCGATGTCCTGCAATGGGAGCGGAGCCGGCTCTCCCACCAGGTCACCCGGATGGTCCGACGGGGACTGGTCCGGCGGACGAGCTGCCCCACCGATGGCCGGGGCGCCTTCGTCTCCGCCACCGAGGAGGGCATGCGGGAGATCGCGGAGGCCGCACCCGACCACGTCGCCACCGTGCGCCGGGAGTTCCTGGACCGCCTCGACGAGCAGGGCAAGCGCGAGCTCGCGCGCCTGTTCGCGCTCGTCGAGGGCTCTGCCGGGGAGGGTCCGACGGGGGATGAGGCGAATCGGAAATCCCCCGTCGCGGGCGTACCCTCGGGGGCGTGAACGCAGTGCTCGTGGTGGTCGTGGTGCTCCTGGCGTGTCTCGCCCTCGTGGTCGGGGTCACCGGCCTGTTGGGACTGCTCGGTCGACTGCCGGGTAACGGCGTTCTTGGCGTCCGCACCCCGGAGACCCGCCGCTCCCCCGAGGCCTGGACGCTCGCCAACCGCGCGGCCGGGCCCGCCCTTCTCGGCTCCGGCCTGATGCTCCTGCTCGGTGCGCTGGGCGTGGGTCTGATCGGGGGTTGGGTGGGTGGACTCGTCGTCGTCGTCGCCCTTCTGGGTGCGCTCGTCCTGCTCAGCGTCGCCGGCCTCGCCGGCTCGCGCGCCGCGGCGCTCTGGGAGGCCGCGCAGGAGGAGGACGAGGGCGGCTGCGGCTGTGGTTCCGGGGGCGGATGCGGCGGCCACTCCGCCGGCGACACCGACCCACCGGACGCACCCGGCGCGGGTACCTGCGGCGACTCCCCCACCGACCCCGCGGACCCCGCCGCCGACTGCGGCGTGACCGGCGGCTGCGGATCGTGCGCCCTGCAGGGCATGTGTGAATCGGAGAGCGCCACCACCCGGTAGGACAGCGCGGGGAGGCCGGTGTGGGGCCCGCGTCCCGGCCCGACCGGTGGCCCGCTTCCCGCACGCTGCCTACGGTCAGAGGTCCATCCGACCCACATCGTGAAGGAGCTCGCCATGGCCCAGAAGTCCACGACAGAGTCCAACAAGGACGTCGTCGACATCCTCACCGCCGACCATCGCGAGATGATCGGGCTGATCGAGATGATCGAGGAGACCACCGACCCCAAGGAGCGCCGTTCGCTGGCCGACTCCGTGATCGCCGAGGTGACCCGGCACTCGGTGGCCGAGGAGCTGTTCGTCTACCCCGTCTACGAGCGCGAGGTCCCGGACGGCACCGAGGAGGTCGAGCACGACAAGGAGGAGCACCAGGAGATCGAAGAGGTGATGAAGGAACTCGAGGGCGTGGATGCCGAGAGCGCCGAGTTCATGGCCCTGGTCAAGCGGTTCAAGGAGCTTCTCGACCACCACGCCGACGACGAGGAGACCGACCAGTTCCCCAAGCTGCGGGCGGCCGTCTCCGCCGAGGATCTGCTCGACCTGGGCCGCAAGGTCGAGGCGGCCAAGACCATCGCCCCCACCCGGCCGCACCCCGGGTCGCCGCACTCCGAGCTGTTCCACATGACGCTCGGGCCCGGTGTCGGCATGGTGGACCGGCTCCGCGACGCCCTGAGCGGTCGACTCAAGAACACCTGATCGGCGCCGATCGTCCCGGGCCAGGTGCGGGTGCGGATGTCCCCCGGGCCGTGTGCTCCTGCTACGACAGCACCCGCACCAGGACGGCGGCGAGGCCGCACCCGGCCATCACCAGCACCATCACCACCAGCCCGATGTTGTAGCGGGCCTGGGTCTGCTGGACCTCGCCCGCCCGGACGAACCGCCCCACCCGTTGCTCGTGGTGCCGCTGCACCCTGAGCAGCGCGAGAAGCGGGACCACCAAGAGGGTGGCGAAGACGGCC
The DNA here is from genome assembly GCF_003052165.1 of Dietzia sp. JS16-p6b. Lineage (NCBI taxonomy): Bacteria > Bacillati > Actinomycetota > Actinomycetes > Mycobacteriales > Dietziaceae > Dietzia > Dietzia sp. JS16-p6b. Next base: position 3,684,106 of record NZ_CP024869.1, read on the forward strand.
GCCCAGATCCACGCGGTCTCCGCGATCAGCTTGGCCACGAGGATGATGTTGACGGTCACCACGGCCCAGGTCCGAGCCCACGACAGACTGGTGCGCTCGGCCTGCAGGCCGACATCGGGCGGCACGGCCTCTGGGCGCACACCGATCCGCCGCCGCGGAACGCTCATGCGATGGTGCCACCGAGGATCGCGAGGACCAGCAGGATCGCACCGATCGCGATACCCAGCACCAGGAGGATCGACGCCTGCGGGACCGGAAGCGGTTTGTTGTGGCGCATCGAGGCCTCGATCCGGATCCACCGTCGGAACGACACGGTGGCCAACAGGGCCGCCATCACCAGCAGGACACAGGCCAGCGGAGTGCGGATGATCTCCGGGATCTCGTCCCCGGCGAAGGCCTCCATCGCCACGGCTCCCGCCATCAGGCCGAGGCTCGTGCGGATCCACGCCAGGAAGGTCCGCTCGTTGGCGAGCGTGAACCGCGGATCCGGCTCCTCTCCGTCGCGTAGCGACCTGGGCCGCCATCCCTGGCGGGCGGTGTCTGTCATGCTCCGAGCCTATCGGGCGGCACCGGGGGTCCCGCGCCTGCCGGGACCTCACCCGTCCCGGGGCCTCGCCCAGACCTCCCGTGCCGCGGAGTGGTGAGATGGGCCGATGAGATTCCTGCGACGCCTCCGGATCGAGCCGTTCATCCTGGCGATCCTGGCCGCCGTCGTGGTGGCGACGCTGTTGCCGGCCACCGGCGGGGCCGCCACAGCGCTCGGTTGGATCACGACCATCGGGATCGCCGTCTTGTTCTTCCTCTACGGCGCGCGGCTGGAACCCCGCGAACTCCTGGCCGGCCTCAGGCACTGGCGGCTGCACTCCGTGGTGCTCGCCGCGACGTTCCTGCTGTTCCCGGCACTCGGCCTGCTGGGCAGCTGGGCCCTCACGCCGGTGCTCGGCGGGCCGCTGGCCGCCGGGTTCCTCTTCCTCACGCTCGTGCCGTCGACCGTGCAGTCCTCGATCACGTTCGTCGCGATCGCCCGCGGCCACGTCAGTGCGGCCGTGGTCTCGGCGTCGGTGTCCAACCTCCTCGGGGTGGTCCTCACTCCCCTGTTGGTCTTCGCCCTCATGACCAGGGACGGAGCGGTGGTGATCACGTGGGACTCGGTCGGGAAGATCGCCCTGCAGCTGCTGCTGCCGTTCGTGCTGGGCCAGCTGCTGCGACGGTGGGTCCTGCCGGTCATCTCCAGGATCAGGCGGCTGGCGCTGTTCGACAAGTCGGTGATCGTCCTGATCGTCTACGCGGCGTTCTCCGAGGGAGTCGCCGACGACATCTGGTCGAGGGTCGGACCGGCCCAGCTGACGTGGCTGATCGCCGCGTGCTGCGTCCTGCTCGCGGTGGTGCTGGGGCTGACCGAACTGATCTCCCGCGCGCTCGGGTTCGCCGACCGGGACAAGAGGGTCGTGCAGTTCTGCGGGTCCAAGAAGTCACTGGCCACCGGGCTTCCCATGGCCGCTGTGCTGTTCGTCGGCCAACCCGTCGGGCTCCTGGTGCTCCCCCTGATGCTGTTCCACCAGATCCAGCTCATCGTGTGTGCCTGGTTGGCGGGTCACTACGGACGGGCGGAGGGAACCGAGGCGCCCGCGGCGTGACAACCCGTCCGGGGCCAGGGCGTGAGCACCCCAGCCCGCCGTGAGAGCGGTCAACCCCGGTGCGCGTCGAGGAACTCCCGGAGCGCGGCCGCCACCTCGGCGGGGCGTTCCTCCGGGGCGAAGTGGCCGCACTGCTCGATCACGTGCAGCGCGCTGCCCGGGATCGCCTGCTGCAGCCGGTGGGCGTGGTCGATGACCTGCCAGGTGTCGTCCGCACCCCAGATCAGTTGGACCGGGACCCGGCCCAGCGTGTCCAACTGGTCGCTGATCTCCATGGTGTGGACGGGGTCGTAGTGCGCCACCTGGTGCTGGAACAGACTCGGTTGACCGATCGGACCGCTGATGATGTCCACGTAGATCCGAAGGGCCTCCGGGTCGAACCCCGAGGGGTCGCTGTGGGTGGACAGCAACCACTCCCGGAAATGCTCGCGGTGCTCGTCGTCGGGCTTCTTCGCCAGCACCTCCAGCCCGTCGGCCATCTGTTGCCGGGTGCGCTCGGAGGGATAGGAGTCGAAGCTCACGACGTCGATCAGCGTCAGCGTGCGCAGGCGCTCGGCCGAGCGGACCCCGAACCGTTGGGCGACGCCGCCGCCGATATCGTGCGCGGCCAGGTGGAACGTCTCCAACCCCCACAGGTCGAGAAGTCCCTCGAGGACGGCGACCTGCCCGGTGATCGACGTGTCCACGGCCGGGTCGCGCGGCCTCTCGGACAGGCCGTAGCCCAGCAGGTCGAAGACGTGGGCGCGGTACCCGGCGTCGACGAGCCGGGGCACGACGTTCCGCCAGATGTACGACGATGACGGGGTGCCGTGCACCAGCACTACGGGCTCCCCGGCCCCGTGGACGCCGTGGGCGACGCGGTGGCCGTCGATGATCGCGTGCTGGTCGACGACGTGATCCATCGGCTCAGCCGGCGAGGTCCGCGATGAGCCGCTCGGCCAGTTCGGCGGACGACTGCGGGTTCTGCCCGGTGTAGAGGTTCCGGTCCACCACGACGTACGAACCCCACGGCTCGGGAGCCTTGGAGTAGTCGGCACCCAGCTCCACCAGCTTGTCCTCCAGGAGCCAGGGGGCGTTGGCGGCCAGACCGACCTGCTCCTCCTCGACGTTGGAGAAACCGGTGACCCGGAATCCGGCGAACGGTGAGGACGCCGGGTCCTCGGACGCGGCGAGCAGCGCCGCCGGGGCGTGGCAGAGCAGTGCCAGGGGTGACCCGGCGCTGACGCGCTCGGTGAGGATGGTGCCGGACACGCTGTCCACGGCCAGATCCTCGAGCGGGCCGTGTCCACCGGGGTAGAAGACCAGGTCGAAGTCCTCGTGGGCCACGGAGGCGAGATCGACGGGTGTGGTGAGAACCGGCTCGAGACGGTCGAGTGAGGCCTTGACCTTCTCGAGGGTCTCCGGGTCGCCTGCCCCCTCGTCGAGGCTCGCCTGATCAACCGTCGGGGCGCGCCCACCGGGAGTGGCCACCGTGACGTCCCAACCGGCGCCCGTGAATACCTCGTAGGGGGTCACGAACTCCTCGGCCCAGAATCCGGTGGGGTGCGCGGATCCGTCCTTGAGGGTCCAGTGGTCGGCGGCGGACAGGATCATGAGAACGCTGGTCATGGGCGCGACCCTACGGAGGTCGGGCTGAACCGCAACTGAACACTGCGGCGGTGAACTGCGTCACGCGTAGCCCATGATGTGGGAATTCACATCTTGTCGACTCTTCGCACCTCACCGGTCGTGTCGGGCTCACTACCTGGGCCGACGATGCCGGACCGATGTTGACGCTGTATCAGCAGGTCAACGTGTCGCGCGTGGTCCGTCATGCTTAGTCGACGAAGCAATTGTCCACCCGGGGACGCCACCTTAATGTTCTCGCCGCATCAGCACAGCAGCACCCACGCCGGGAGCCGAGGCTTCCGGCGGCACACTTCGGACGCGACGACAAGGGCGGGCATGCACAACGACATTGCGAAGGCGGCGCGCCGTCCGGGCATCGCCGCGGTCATACTGGCCGGTCTCGCACTGGCGGGGGTCACCGGAGGAGCGGTGGCCGCGATCCTCTCGGCAGAAGGTGCAGGGACCGACATACGGGCGGTCTCGTCCGAGGCTCCGGCCGCTCAGGCCGGGCTGACCACCTCGGCCCGCCCACTCCCGGACCCCACTTCCGCACGACGAACCACTCCTGCCGCGACGTCCACCGCACCGACCACGCGGAGCTCGACAGCGCCAATCAGTTCCACTGCCGCACCTCCGGCGCCGGGCGCGGTACCCGCGGCGGCGCCCGCAGCAGAGCCCGTGCCCGCCCGCGTGGCTCCGGCTCCAGCACCGGCCCCGGCCCCGGCCCCCGCCCCGGCGAGGCAGCCGTACCGGCCCGCCACTGTAATCCCGCCGGCGCCGCCGCCCCCTCCGGCGCCCCCCGAGTTCCGATTCCCCGATCTCCACCTCGACCGCGCGCCGGTGGTCCCGCAGGACCCGATTCCACTCAACCCGATTCGCATCGGCTGACCACACCGCTCGCCAGCACACAGAAAGAGGAGAAGTCGTCATGGATCCCATTTCACTGATCGCCATAGTCGGCGCCGGAATCATTCAGGCGCTCGTCGGAATGGGTGCCTCGGCGGCACCCGTCGCCGGAGCGGCGATCGCCGCTGGCCCAGTCGTCACCGCGGCCACCGCGATCGGGGCCCCGGTCGCCGCGGGGGTGGTCGCTGGTTCTGCAGCGCCCGCAGGACTCATCGCGGCTGATCCGCATGCGGCGCTCGGCGCACAGAACGGAATCAACCACGCGATCAACCAGGCGCAGGAGAGCTTCGCCGGATCGGTCAACGGGCTAGACATTCCCGGCCTTCCGCAGATCCACTTCAATTGACGCCGACCTCGACCGCGCCCTGCGGCCTCCGACTCCGGTTGGGTGGCCGCAGGGCGGCGGTGCTTGAATAGCGCGATGACCAGCGTGACCTATCTGCAGCAGACCGACGCGTCGTGGTTGCGCCCGGCACGCCGCGCAGACCTGACGATCTCCCGGGTCTTCCCGGCCGAGCCCGCCTTCAACTCGCAGATGTACCGCGAGATCGGCGGTGACTGGAAGTGGACCGACCGGCTCGAATGGTCTGACGGGCGCTGGGCGTCCTACTGCGCTGACCCCTGCGTCACCACCTTCCGGGCGAGCCGGGGGGGCGAGACCGCCGGATTCGCCGAACTGCGCATGAGCCCGTGCGGAGACGAACCGGGTACAGAACTCGACGACCCTGCGGACGGCGTTGATGTCGAGATCGTCTACTTCGGGCTGCTCCCCCGGTTCGCCGGCCTGGGCCTGGGCGGATGGTTCCTCTCCGAGATCACCCGTATCGCGTGGCAGGTCCCGGGGTGCCGCCGGGTCTGGCTGCACACCTGCGTGGACGACTCCCCTGCCGCGATACCGAACTACCTGTCCCGAGGTTTCGTCGAATACGCCCGGGAATCCACCGGCTGCACGGACTGCACAGCCCTGGCCCAGGCCTGAGTCACTGGGCTGACTCACTGGGCTGAGAGCCGACTCAGGGCCCGCCCGCTCATCCGGGAGACCAGCCTCTCCGACACGGTGCCGAACGTCTGCAGGTCGTCGTCGTCGAGCCCCTCGAACAGCCACTCCGCCAACGCCACCCGCGCCGACACGACCTCGTCCACGATCCGACGCGACTCGTCGGTGAGGTTGACCAGCCGGACCCGCCGGTCGTCCGGCGGCATGGTCCGGACCACGTGGCCGCTCGCGACCAGACCGTCGACCAGTGCGGTGACCTGGCGCGGTGAGCAGTCGAGGAAGGTCGCCAGCTCCACCTGCTTGCACTCGCCCTCGAGCCCCAGGACGAACAGCAACTCGAGCCGCGGAACGGTGAGGCCGTAGTTCGCCGCGGCGCGTTCGATCGATCCCGACATCTCCTCGGCCAGCATCAACGCGCGGTCGAGAATCTCACTCACGGATAGCGCCACGTGTATATAGTTACCACTATTCACCTTTCCCACCCCTGCCGACCCGGCGGGGGACGAGGCGCAGGAGACACCGTGAACGTGACCATCCCGGCGGGATTCGACTTCACCAACCCGGACCTGTTCGAGAAACGGCTCCCACACGAGGAGTGGCGCCAGCTCCGGCAGTCCGAGCCGATCCGCCGCGTCGACAAGCGGCCCGGCTCAGACGGTTTCGACGACGACCATTACTGGCTGGTGACCAGACACGCCGACGTCAAGGAGATCTCGCGCCTCACCGGGGAGTTGTTCTCCGCGGGGGAGAACACCATGATCCCGCGCTTCTCCGAGGGCACCGACCGCTCGATCATCGAGGCCCAGCGGGAGATGCTCGTCAACGAGGACGGCGAGATCCACAAGAAGCACCGGCGCATCATCTCCCGCGGATTCACCCCCCGAGGCGTGGCCGGGATGCGGGACGAGCTCGCCGACCGGGCGCGTCAGATCGTCACCGCCGCCGCCGAGTCGAACGCCGACGACTTCGTCACCGCTATCGCCTCCGAGCTCCCGCTGCAGGCGATCGCGGATCTGCTGGGCGTGCCGCAGGAGGACCGCCACAAGATCTTCGAGTGGTCCAACATCATGACCAGCTACGACGCCGGCGGCGACCCGGATGCTCCCGCCATCGCGTCCATGGAACTCATCGGCTACGCCAACGCCATGGCCGAGGACCGTGCCGCCAATCCGCGGGACGACATCGTGACGAAACTCGTCCAGGCCGACGTCGACGGCGAGCACCTGTCTGCCGAGGAGTTCGGCTGGTTCGTCACGCTCCTCGCGGTGGCCGGCAACGAAACCACCCGCAACGCCACAACCCACGGGATGGTGGCCATGCTGGAGAACCCCGACCAGTGGGAGCTGTTCAAGCGCGACCGGCCCGAGACGGCCTACGACGAGATCCTGCGGTGGGCATCGCCGATCACCCAGTTCCAGCGCACCGCCATGGAGGACGTCGAGATCGGGGGAGTGTCCATCGCCAAAGGTGATCGCGTGCTGATCTGCTACGGGTCCGCCAACTTCGACGAGGAGGTGTTCGACGACCCGTTCACCTTCAACATTCTCCGCGATCCGAACCCGCACGTGACCTTCGGCGGCCAAGGTCCGCACTACTGCCTCGGCGCCAACCTCGCACGGATGCAGCTCGAGCTGATCTTCAACGCCGTCGCCGACTACTTCCCCGACCTGACCTCACTCGGCGAGCCCACCCGGCTGCGGTCCGGGTGGCTCAACGGCCTCACCGAGTGGAAGGTCGAGCTGGGCGCCTGCCCCGTAGCCCGCTGAGCAGCGGCTCGCTGAACGCTGGCGGCGGCGCGGGCGGGGGACAGGCCGGGCCACGCTCACCCGGCCACCCTCACCCGAGCCCGGCCAGCAGGACCATGTAGGCCGCCGTTCCGAGGATGATGCTCACCGCCGCGCGCCGAAACGCCAGGTGCACGGCCAGCGTGAGCGCCAGCGCCGCGGTGGCGGGCAGCCACGAGCCGAGCTCGGCGGAGGTGTCGCGAAGGGTGTAGACCACCAGCACCGCCATCACCCCGGCCGGCATCGTGCGGCCCAGATAGCGCACGAGACTCGAGTCGCGGAGCCTGGTCAGAGCGACGAACGGCGCGGCGCGTAGTGCCACCGTCACGACGAACATCACGCCCAACCCGGCCAGCAGGTAGCCGGCCCCTGGCACCGGGACGGCGGTCACCGGGGAGTTCACGTCGGTTCCCTCCCCTCGCGGGTCGCCCATACGTACCGCGCGATCAACACGGCCACGAAGGCGCACAACCCGACGATGAGCATCTGGTCCGGGGCCAGCCACGCCGCCACCAGACCGCACACCAGGCCGATCACAGGCGCCGGTAGGTCTCCCGAGGCGCGCCACGCGTCCACCGCGAGGACGGCGAAGAGCGCGGTCAACGCGAACTGCAGACCGTCCAACCCCTCCGGCAGGGTCGTGCCGACGAGCGCCCCGACGATGCCGGGGGCGACCCACAGGGTCTGACAGGTGATCGCGATGGTCAGTGTCCGCGGCCCCGTCATCTCACTGCGCTTCTTGGTGGCGGTGATCGCGTAGACCTCGTCCGTGAGCGCGTACACCGAGTAGAGCCGACCGAGCCGCGAGCGGATCGCCCCCAACGGGAAGCTGAGCCCGTAGAACACGTGACGGAAGTTGACGAGGAACGCCGCCGCCGCCAGCGAGTACAGGGGAGTGACCGCGGTGAGCAGACCGATCGCCAGGAACTCCATGGACCCGGCGTAGATCATCACCGAGAACACCGGGGCCCACCACCACGCGAACCCCGCCTGGGTGAGCAGCACCCCGAACGCCAGCCCCAGAGGGATCAGACCCAGCCCGACGGTCGAGCAGTCGGCCAGACCCTTGCGGATCTCTGCACTGGTAGAGGAGCCGGACTGCACGCCGAGCAGTGTAACGACCGCGGAAGCCTGGCCACCCCCGACGGGAGGCGGCACACTGGGTCCCGTGAGCGTGCGCGAGGCCACTCCGCCGCCCGGGGTCAGGCGGCTGGTCCCCTATGCCGTGGAGGGGATCGGCCCGCGGCCGCAACGGCCACCCCACCGGGGACTGCCCACCTCCTCCCTCACCGTGGTCGTGGCCACGGACTCTCCGCTGTTGTGCTCGTATTCCTACGACGAGTGGGCCCGCGGGGAGGGGGTGCGCCACGACGTGTGCATCGGCGGGTTTCACACCCGGCCCGTCTATCTGCAACGACCGGATCGCGAGGAAGGGGTCCAGGTCGAGGTGCACCCCCTCGCCGCGCGACGCCTGCTCGGGGTACCCGCGGCAGCTCTCTCCGAGCTCACCCATGACGGCGAGGACGTCCTCGGGTCGCGGATCCGGGCGCTCCACTCGCGTGTGGCGTCAGCCCATCCCCGTGACCGCGCGGCGCTCGTGGCCGCCGGGTTGGCCTCGGCGGCGGGCAGGTACGAGCGCGTGCCCGGGCCACGCCGGGAGGTGGTGGGCGCATGGCGCCTGCTCGGGCGTTCCGGTGGCCGGATGCGGGTGGCAGACGTCGCCTCCGAGGTGGGGGTCACGCCCCGGCATCTGTCGACGCTCTGCAGGGCTGAACTGGGGATCGGCACCAAAGCACTCGCCGACCTGATGCGCTTCGAGGCGACCCACTCTGCGCTGAGGGAGGCCGTTCGCCGGTCCACGGGGCCACGGCCGGTCGGACTCCGACTGGCCGACCTCGCCCATGACCACGGGTACGCCGACCACGCGCACCTCGACGCCGCCTACCGGCGGTACGCGGGCACATCACCGACGAACTGGATCGCCGAGGAGTTCCGAAACATCCAAGCCTGGCCACCCGACCCCGGAGCAGACTCATCGGCATGACTACTCACGAACCCGGCGCCGCACCCGCGCCCACCGTCTGGCACTGCTTCCGCTGCACCGACTCCCGCCTCGTCATCGACTGGCTCGTCGACACACTCGGCTTCGTCGAGACCGTCTCGCACCCCGACGACGGCCGCATCGTCCACGCCGAACTGCTCTGGCCGGAGGGCGGAGGCGTCATGCTGGGGGACGGTGGGAGAGGGGACGACGACCCACACGCCACACCACCCGGGTCGGGTCTCGCGTACGTCGTGACGGCCGACTCCGATGCCGTCTACCAGCGCGCCCTGGCGGCGGGGGCCGAGATCGTCATGGAGATGCACGACACCGACTACGGTGATCACACCTTCTCCGCCCGAGACCCCGAGGGGAACGTGTGGTCGGTGGGGCAGTACCGGGGGCACCCGGCGCCCGATGCGGTCACCGGGTGACGACCGGGCGCACCGGCCGGGATCACCGGGCCCGATCGAGCCGCGGCACGACGGGCACCGCCAGTGCGGCGACCACCGCGGCTCCGGCGAAGACCGGCCCATAACCCCACCGGTCGATCCCCGCCGCGAACACCGGGGTGACCGCGGAGATCGCGAGGAACTGCGCGGTGTTCTGGACACCCAACGCGCGCCCGCTCCAGTGGGGACCGGCGTGTTCGGCGACCGCGGTGAAGGCGAGGCCGTTGTCCGCCACGACCAGTACCGCGGCGATCACGGCGAGGGCCACGGCGACGGCCCCTGGTGCACCGAAGACTTCTGCGACCGCCAGGGCGAGCAGTCCCGCGGAGACCGACACTGCCACTGCGCGAAGCGGTGTCAGCCTCGAGCCCACGCGGTCGGAGATCACGCCCACGGCGATCCGCCCGGCCGCCGCCAGGAGTTGCGCGGCCGTCACCACCGCGCCCGCCGAGGCGGGGGACCACCCGTGCCCGAGGACCAGCCACGCGAGCATGAACGACTGCATGAGGGCCTGGGGGAGGACGAGCAGCACGGAGACGCCATGGATCCGGTGCAGGTATCGGGAGGCCCGGTAGGGCGACGTGGCGAGTGTGGTGGACGCGGGGTCGTCGCGGTCCGGTCGCGGAGGATCGATGACGACGACGAGGGCGGCGACCGCCGAGGCCCCCGCCATGACCAGGGGGACGGCCAGGGCTGCACGCAGACCGTGCGAGGCCGCCAGCGCGGGCATCGACATCGCTGCGATCGCCGCCCCGAGGGGTTGAGACATCTGCCGGACGCCCATCGCCATTCCCCGTCGTCGCGCGGGGAACCACCCCACCACGAGCCGACCACTCGCCGAGGCAGCGGAGGCCGAGGCCGCGCCCGCGAGCAGGAAGCACGCCGAGAGCAGGGCCAGGGACGGGGTGATGAGCGCGCCTGCGAGGGCGGCGGTGGTGAGGACGGATCCGCTCACGAGCACGAGCCGCTCGCCGGTCCGGTCGACGAGCCACCCCCACGCCACGAGAGTCAGCGCGGTCCCCACCGAGGGCAGCGCCACCAGCGCGCCCGCCGCGGGGAGCGACAGGCCGACCTCCGTGTGCAGGAAGGGCAGGAGGAACGCCACACCCGCCACGAACACCGAGGCGGAGGACGCGGCGAGCGTGCCGACCCCGAGAATGGCCCACTGACGGGGTGCCACACTATTGTCGTCAGCGGGTCCGGGCCTCACCAGGCCGACAGTACGCCCAGTCCTACTATATGACTAACCAATCTCACTTGTCGGGATCAGCGCGGCCGGTGAGTGCCACGTGCTGCTGCGCGAGCAGACGCAACGCGGTGAGGACGGGCTCGACGAGCACGGTCCCGAGCACCACCTGTCGCACCGCCGCCGCCGGCTCGGACGGGACCGAGGCGACATCGATGCGGGCGATCCGCTCGGCGGCGTCGGCATAGGCGTCCAGACGACCCTCGTCCAACCCGATTCCTGCGTCGTCACACGCACGCCACGCCTGGGCGAGTCGATCGACGATGACGTCGCCGAGATCGACCTGCCACTCCCGGGCGGCGATCCACGCGCGCGTGCGTTCGTCACCGCGGGGCGTGTCCTCCTCCCCAGCCGCGGGCTCGTGCGCCCGTTCTCCCGACAGCGCGTGTTGGGCGGTGGCCATCACGTCCAACCGTCCGACGTCGGGGGTCTCTATGGCCTCCAGCACCCGACCCACCGCCGCCAGATCCAAGCCTCCCACCTCGGACAGCGCCACGACCAGACGGACCCGTTCGACATGGCCGGCGTCGTAGTCGGCCTGGGTGCGGGTCACCGATCGTCCGGGGTGGAGCAACCCTCGACGCAGATAGAACTTGAGTGTCGTCACGGTCGTTCCCGTGACGTCGGCGAGTTCCGAGATTCTCACTCCGCCCCTCTCGACAGCGACGCTCCTTTACTGGATAGTAGCAGTATCCAACACCGGATACCCGAAGTATCCAATTGCCCTCGGCACCGCGCCGTGGCAGCGTCCAGAGGAGTTGACATGGTCACGCGATCATCCAGCCACACGACCCGGGAGCGGCCTCTTCCCGTGACCCACGCCCGGGATGGCGGCCTCGTCGTCTTCCACATCGGCATGACCATCCACCGCCCCCTCCGTCCCGACCTGTGGCTCCCGGTGTTCCGGGCGATGCCCAGGATGCTCGCCGAACTGGAACGCATCCGCATGGCGGCCGACAGGGGAGAGGCCGAGGACGTGGGGTTCCTCGGGGCTCAGACCCTGCTCGGCGCCAACGGCCCCTGGGTTGTCCAGTACTGGAACTCCGTCGATCAGCTCTATTGGTACGCCCGGGACGCCGAGAAAGCACACATGCCCGCGTGGCGCGACTTCAACGCCAGGGCGCGGAGAAACCCGGGGGCCGTGGGGATCTGGCACGAGACCTACGTCGTGGACGAGGGGGGCATCGAGACCTTCTACGGGGATGGCGCTCGGGCGGGGCTCGCCGCCGCGACGGGGACCCTCCCCCTCGGTCGGCGTGGCGCCACCGCGCGCGAGCGGCTGAACGGGAGGACAACCCCGACGTCCGAGGACTGACCGATCAGTTCACGTCCCCGTCGCTGACATAGGTGGCGTAGAGGGGGAGAGGCATCTCCTGGCGGCGGAGCACGGTGCCCCAGACGTCCACGTGCGACGGCCCGAGCAGATCGCTGGGGAGGCTGGGCGCGACGTACCAGTCGCCGCGGTCCAGTTCCCCCTGCAGTTGGCCGGGCGCCCAGCCGGTATAGCCGACGAACACGCGCATCCCCTCGACGTTGTCCCGCAGCTGGTCGGGATCGCTGTCGAGATCCACCACGTGGACCCGTCCTTCGATCTGCTGCAGACCCGAGTAGGTCTCGCCGTCGACCCCCGACGCGAGCACCACCAGCGCGATGCCGGTGTCCGGCTTGACCGGGCCCCCGATGTGGAACACCGCCGGTGGAGCACACATCTCCGCCCAGGCCGGCAGGATCGTCTCGACCGGTGTCTCGCTCCGTCGGGTGATCACCACCCCCAGAGAGCCGGAATGGTCGTGTTCTATCACGTAGATGATCGCCCGCCGGAAGTTGGGGTCCGGCATGTCGGGCGCCGCGATGAGCAGCGAACCGGCGACGGGATCCCGCTTGTCCATCGCGTCGTAGAGGCGGTCACCGAAGAGGCCCCCGCCGCTCAGATCGTCCGGTCCCGTGTCCATGCGACCATGATGCCCGCGCCACCGCCCGACCACATCCCCGTCCCCTCGATCAGGTCTCGCTACGGTGGCTCCCGTGACCTCTCCGACCGCAGGACCGGCCGACACGAGGCGCGGTCGCCTGGCCGCCGCGTTGCGGGAGTCCGACGGGCTCGGCCGCCTGTCCACCGCCCGCCTGGCCGCCCTGCTCAGTGAGGGGATCCACCAGGCCGCGCTCGGCGGGATCGTGCTCTTCAGCCCCGAGTCCGCCACGACCCCGGCCGCGATCGCGGGCGGGTTCGCCGTGATGCTGCTGCCGTACTCGATCGTCGGCCCGTTCGCCGCCGCCGCCCTCGACCGCTGGGACAGACGGGTCGTGGTGGCGGTGGCCGCGCTGATCAGGACGGTCGCGATCATCGCCACGATCGCGCTGATCGCCGTCGGCGCCGTGCATTCGGGTGCAGGGCTCGCCGCGCTGTTCGGTCTGTCTCTGGTGGCGATCGGACTCGGCCGGCTCATCAACACCGGGATGACCGCGTCGATGCCCCGCGTGGTGCCGGAGCGGATCCTCGCGGCCACGAACTCGATTCTCGTCACAGTCGGATCGGTGGTGACAGCGGTCGGTGCGGTCGCGGCGTTCGCGGTCCTCGCGGTGCTGGGCGCAGGCGACGCGGCCGTTTCCTGGACGCTCGTGCCTGCCGTAGTCACCGCCGTCCTGGGAGCGTGGGCCATTGTGGCGCTGCCCCCGCGACACCTCGGACCCGACGACGAGGAGATCACCACGGATTCCGGTGACGGCGTGGCCCGGGATGCGCTGGGGCTGTTCGCCGGGGGTCTGGCCGAGGGCGTGCGCGCCGCCCGCTCCACCACCCTGGTCTGGGTCGCGCTGGCCGGCGTGACGCTCGGTCGGGCCGCCTTCGGTATCACCACGATGCTCGCGGTCCTGCTGCTGCGCGATGTGGAGTCCGAGGGGGGAGGGGGCCCGGTGGTCGCCGGGATGGGCGGCTTCGGGCTCCTGTCCGCGACTGTCGCCGCCGGAATGGGACTGGCCGCGGTGGTGACCCCGTGGGCCATCGCGCGGGCCCGCCGGATCCTGGTCGTCGCGGCCGGCGCGGCCGTGTCCGCGGTGGCCCAGCTGGCGGTGGGGCCCACACTCGACCCCACCGCCCTGGTGGCCGGGGCCCTGGCACTGGGCCTCGGCGCGCAGGTGGTCAAGTTGGTCGCCGACAACGCCATGCAGACCGACGTCCCGGACGCCCGACGGGGCGAGGTGTTCGCACTGCAGGACGCCCTGTTCAACTCGGCGTTCGTCGTGGGGATGATCGTCGTCCTGCCCTTCGTCCCCGCCGACGGCCGCTCGGTGCCCCTCATGCTGGTTCCGGTCGCCCTGTACGTCGTCGCGGCCACGGTCGCCGTCGCGACGGGTCTCCGATCAGGAGCCGAAGCCGAGCGAACCAGCCGCCACCGACCCACCACCGACCGAGCCGCCACCGACTGAACCGCCCCCGACAGAACCCGTTCCCACCGAACCCACACCCGCAGAGCCCGCCCCGACCGAACCGGCGCCCACGGACCCCGCGCCCACGGACCCGGCACCCATCGAGCCCGCGGCGGTCGACCCCGCCGCGGCGGACCCGGCCGCCACGGACCCCGCGCCCAGCGCACCGGCGTCGATGGAGCCCACGTCGACCGAACCGTGGGGAAGCGCCACGTCCAGGTGGCCGTCTCCGTTCGCGTCGATGACCGACATCAGCCCACTGCCGGTGTCCACCGTCAGCGAACCATCTGTCTCGACGATCGGGGGAGCGGGATCCGGAGTCGTTCCGCCCTGTACGGGACCCGGATGCGCCGGGGCAGGTGGCGGGGCCTGATCGGCGGGCGCGGGCGGTGCTCCCGGCCCCGGTTCGATGACCGGGGGAGCGGTCCACCTGGCCCATTCCGACCCGAGCGAACCATGATCGAGGGAGCCGACCGCGTCCGCGAGGAGGGCACCCCAGTCCGGGAGCGCGCCGAGAGCGTCCGAACCGGCCGTCACCGCGCCATCGACGAGCGCACCCGCGCCCGCGGCGCCGGCCGCGAGCGACCCGGCCGCCAGCGAACCCCCACCGACAGAACCCCCACCAACCGAGCCCCACCAACCGAACCACCGCCGACCGAACCACCGCCGACGGACCCCGCACCCACCGAACCCCCGCCAACGGAACCCGCACCCACGGATCCCGCGGCCAGCGCACCGGCCCCGCCCGCGAAGACGTCCCACACCCCGCGGCCCCCCGCGTCCGAGTAGACCTCCTGGGCGCCGGTGCCCACATCGGTCACCACGCGGTCGGCGATACCGTCGCCGGTCGAGTCCCACAGGGCGTCGTCGGCGTGCCCGTCGCCGTCGAAGTCCAGCCACAGCGCGTCTGCGGCACCGGTCCCGAGAGTGAGGTCGGGCGTGCCCTGCCAGTGCGTCGGCTCACCGACGCCGTCTCCGAAGAAGTAGTCCATGCCCGAAATGGTGTCGCGGCCTGGTGGCGCGGGCCAGTGCCGAGCAGCGATCTGTGGACAACCCGACCTCCCTCCACAGAGGGCAGTGACGCTCTTGACCGACCCTTCAGCGGGAGTCGCTGCGCACCAGGAGCACCGGCCTGTCCGGATCCCCGTGCAGATCCGGATCCCCGAGCCGCGCGGCCCGGAGGCCGACGACGACGAGAAAGGCCAACGCCCAGAGGAGATAGGCGTCGCCCACGAGGTGCTGGATCGGCCCCCACGCGAGTTCACGCCCCTCGTCATGGGGGAACCACCACTGTGGTGTCGTCAGGAAGACCACGATGCCGGAGCCCGCCAGGGCGAGCCAGCCACGCTCGTCGTCGTCATCCCTCTCGGCCGCGCGCGCCGCCCACACCGCCGTGAGAACGACGGCCGGCACCGACCAGACCCAGTGGTGTCCCCAGGACACCGGCGAGCAGAACAGCGCGACGAACCCCACCGCGACGGCGGCGGCGACCTCGTGCCCGTGGCGCAGCAGCCGCCACGCCACCCAGGCGATACCCAGGCCCACCAGCGCGGACACCACGAACCACGCCACCGATGCCGCCGAGCCCTCGAGACCGAGGCGGTACACGAACCCGTTGACCGACTGATTGGAGGAGAACGACAGTGCGCCGATTCGGGCGGGATCCCGGATCGCGAACGACCAGTAGCGGGCCGAGTCGGCCGGGGTCAGCAGGTGACCGAGGCCGGTGAAGGCGAGCGCGGCGAGGACCGCGGTCCCCAGACCCCTCCAGTCGCGACGCAGCGCGAAGTACAACAGGAACACCGCGGGGGTGAGCTTGATCGCCATCGCCAGGCCGGTGAGGATCCCGCCCCACCAGCGACCCCGGCCACGGATCACGTCCACCAGCACCAACGCCATGAGGAAGACGTTGATCTGCCCGAACCCGATCGTCTCGCGGACCGGTCCGAACCACAGCGCGACGGCCATCACCGCGACCGTGAGCCACCACAGCTCGCGGACCGGACGAGCACAGGTGCGGCTGAGGACCAGCTGCACCACGGAGGCGAGCACGGCGATGGTGGCCAGCGTGATGACGACCGAGGCCACCGCCAACGGGACGAGCGTGAACAAGGCGAAGATCTGGGCCGCGAGCGGGGGGTAGGTGAAGGGCAGGTGGGCCCCCTCCGCCAGCCGGGGCAGTTCGCCGTAGAGATCGCCGCCGTCCCGGAACACCTGCCCGCCGACCCGGTAGACGTCCAGGTCGATGCGGTACGGGGGGAGGTTCTGGAGGCCCGGGATTCCGACCGTGTGGAGGACCGTACCGAGCGTCGCCAGGACGGCGGCCACGGCCCTGCCCGCGGTCGAGCCGAGATAGCGGTCGACCGCGCCGCCGATCACGCCGGGTCGCCGTTCTGCGGGTCTGTGCTCCGCTCGGCCCACCACCGGAGGAGTTCGGCCTCCGCCTCGTCGCGGTCGAGTGGGCCGCGGTCCAGGCGCAGTTCCTTGAGGAAGGCCCAGGCCCGGCCGACGTCCGGCCCGGGCTTGAGGTCGAGCAACCGCATGATCTCGTTGCCGTCGAGGTCCGGTCGGACGCGGGCCAGATCCTCCTTCTCCGCGATCTCGGCGATCCGGTGTTCGAGGGAGTCGTAGCTGGCCTGGAGCCTGGCCGCGCGCCGTTTGTTCCTCGTGGTGCAGTCCGCGCGCACCAGCCGGTGGAGGCGGGGGAGCAGATGTCCCGCGTCGGAGACATAGCGGCGCACGGCGGAGTCGGACCACTGCCCCTCGCCGTACCCGTGGAAGCGCAGGTGGAGGAACACCAGCCCCGAGACGTCCTCGATCATCTGCTTGGAGTATTTGAGTGCACGCATGCGCTTGCGCACCATCTTGGCGCCCACCACCTCGTGGTGGTGGAAGGTCACCCCGCCGCCCGGTTTGGCCGCGCGCGTGGCCGGCTTGCCCACGTCGTGCAGCAGCGCGGCCCAGCGCAACACGAGGTCAGGGCCGTCCGGTTCGAGGTCGATGGCCTGCCGCAGCACGGTGAGCGAATGCCAGTACACGTCCTTGTGCTGCATGTGCTCGTCGCGTTCCAGCTTCATCCCCGGCACCTCGGGCAACACGCGGTCGGCCAACCCGGCCTCACAGAGCATGTTGATCCCGTCGATCGGGTAGTCCCCCAGGATGGTCTTGTCCAACTCGGTGCGGACCCGCTCGACGGTGATCCTGTCGATCTCGGCGGTCATCTCCGACATCGCCCGGAACACCCGGGGGGCGAGGGAGAAACCCAACTGGGAGACGAACCGGCAGGCCCGGAGCATGCGCAGCGGATCATCGGAGAACGACTGCTCCGGGGCCGCAGGGGTGTCCAGGACCCCCGCGAGCAGGGCCTCCATCCCGTCGAGGGGGTCACAGAACTCGTGACGTCCGTCCGGGTGCAGCCGCACCGCCATCGCGTTGACCGTGAAGTCGCGACGGACCAGGTCTCCCTCCAGGGTGTCCCCGAAGACCACGTCGGGATTGCGGGTCACCCCGTCGTAGGAGTCCGCGCGGAACGTGGTGATCTCGATCTGCTGCTCGACACCACCGGCGTCATGCTTGACCGCCGACAGGGTGCCGAACTCGATACCGGTGTCCCACACCGTGTCCGCGTAGGTCTCGAGGATCCCCCGGACCGTCTCGGGCCGCGCGTCCGTGGTGAAGTCCAGGTCCGTGCCGAGTCGGCCCAGAACGGCGTCGCGCACACTCCCGCCGACGAGGTAGAGCTCGTGCCCGGCCTCGACGAACGCCGACGCGAGAGGAGCGAGCACGTCCGCGTGATCGTTGAGAGTGGACTGGGCGCCCGCCAGGAGCCGGACCCGCCGCGCCTCGGACTCGGTCGGGTCGGGCGGGGTGCCCGGGCCGTCCTGCAGTCCCGAGAACACCGCCGCATCGTGTCGGTCCGAGGTGGCGCGCGGATCTGGGTGGGGGTTGCGGGCTGTCACAGCGGAGACCTTACCGAGTCGGTCCGCCCGCCTCGGACCACAGCGGCTCCACGGCCTCGACCACCGGGGGCCGCTCAGCAGCTCCCCCGACTCCTCGAGGCACGCCGGGTACGCGGGGTCACCCCGGAACTCCTGTGCTGCGGCGGCGTCGGGGAAGTGCTGGAACACCACCAGGGCGTCGGGGTCGGCATGGGACGCGCAGAACACAGACGCCCGGCGTCCGGACCGATCCACGGGCGGCACGCCGACGATTTACGGAACACCCGACACCGGCCGGTAGCATCGATGGGTGTCTGAAGCCGAACGCCCCGACGAACCGCGCGCCAACCCGCCGCGGCGTCGGCGTGCCCGTCGGCCCGCCGGATCGGGAACACCGGCGTCCGAACCCGCTGGTCAGGGTTCTCAGCGTCCGGCGCACGGGCAGGGCAAGGCCCCGGAGAGCCGGGACGCCCAGGGTGGCCAGGGGCAGAAGTCCGGCAGATCCGGCCAACCCGCGCAGTCCGACCACGCCGGTCAGTCCGGCGGCGGGCAACCCCGTCAGGGCCGGCGCCGTCGCCGCGGTGGCCGGGGCCGGCGGGGCGGACAGGGCAGGACGCCCGAGGCCCAGCGCACCACCCCCGGCGCGGAGGGCGGCGCTCCCGCACAGTCGACCCAGACGGTCAGGTCCGGCGACGGCGCCGCCGGCGCGACCTCGGCGCGACCGTCCTCGCGCACTCCCCGCGGCCAGAACCGGACCAGGTCCGGATCCGCCCAGTCCGCGGCCGCGAACCCCTCTCGCTCCGCGACCCCGGCCAAGACGGGCGCGAAGGGCACGAAGGGCGCCAAAGGCACTGCCAGGCCCGGTTCCACGCCGGGTGGGAAGCCCACGTCGAAGATGCCCGGTTCGAAGGGGACAGGAAACAAGGGGACAGGGACCAAGAACCCCCGGGGAGGTCGCGGGGGAGGACGGCACCCACGGAACGGTCAACGCCTGCGGACGGTGCTCGAGACCTCCGCCGGCGGCCTCGTGGTGCGTGGTCTCGGACAGGCGGCCGCGGCCGGCGCGGAGCCGGACCTCTCCCGTCTCGAGGTCGCTCTGATCGGGCGGCTCGACCGGCGGGGACGCATGCTGTGGTCGATGCCCAAGGGCCACATCGAACCGGGTGAGACCGTGGAGGAGACCGCCCGTCGCGAGGTCCTGGAGGAGACCGGCGTGGACGGGACCGTGCTGGCCCCGCTCGGCACCATCGACTACTGGTTCGTCGCCGAGGGCCGGCGCATCCACAAGACGGTCCATCACCATCTCATCCGCTACGACCACGGCGAGCTGTGCGACGAGGACCCGGAGATCACCGAGGTCGAGTGGGTCGCCTTCGATCACCTACCCCGGCGGCTCGCCTATCCGGACGAACGGCGGCTCGTGGAGTCCGCGCGGTCCCTCCTACCGGATCTGGCGCGCGCCGAGCTGGCGGGTAGATCCCCGGTGGCGCAGACCTCTCAGGTCGTGGACCCGTCCCGGCGCGCGGGCGGCCCCGCACCGGTCCGTCGATCCAGGACCTCCGGGTCGCCCGGGGCGGCGGCCGGGCGGCGGACCGGAACAACCCCCGGGAACGGTGACGGGCCCCCCCGGGACGATCCGGAGGACTCTCGGCCGTGAACCGGTGGCCGGGTGGGCGGCTCGTCCGGGCGGTCGTCCCGGCGTCGTTGTGCGCGGCGCTGGTCTCGGCCCCGCTGTGGGGTGTCCAGCCGGTCCGCGCCCTCACCCCCGAACAGGCGATCGACGCGGGGTACGTCCCCAACCCGGCGCCGGCCCTCGCACGGATCACGATCGATGACATCACGCCCCGCGTCCTGGACGGCGCCGGGGCCGGCGGGCAGCTGGCCGTCGGCACGGAGGCCGGGGTCCCCACCGTCACCGTCTCGGGAACGATCATCAACGTCGGTGACGTCCCGCTCGAGTCGGTGGACGTCCGGCTCCAACGAGGCCCGCGCTCTCCCGACGCGGAGTCCGTCCGCGAGCCCCTCGTGTGGTCGGAGCCGTCGTTCCCCGTGCAGGGGGATTTCCTCCGGGCGGCGGTGAGCCTCGCCCCCGGGGAGTCGGTGCCCTACCGGGTCTCACTGCCCGCGCGGGAGATCCCCGGTGATCCCGGTCCGGACCTGCAAATCACCGAGCCGGGCGTCTATCCGCTCCTCGTCAACGTCAACGGCACGCCGGAGGGCGGGTCGCCGGCGCGCCTCGACGACGCCCGGACCCTGATCCCCGTCCTCCAGGCCCCGCCTCCCGCGCCGATACCGGGTGTCGACGACGAGGTGGGCGCCGCTGCGCCGGCGGATGCGCCGGCCCCGGCACCGGTCCCGCTCACCGTGCTCTGGCCGCTGGCCGCTGCGCCCTCCCGCATCGCCCTCGTCCCCGGTGAGGCGGGTCCCGAACCCGTGGTGGCCCTCACCGACGGATCGCTGCCACACGACCTCTCGGACGAGGGGCGGCTCACCGGTCTGGTCCGGGCGGCATCGGCCGCCTTCGAGGGCCCCGCGGGTGAGGAACTCCGCCGGGCGACCTGCCTCGGGGTGGACCCCGATCTGCTCGGAACCGTCGCCGAGATCGCGGAAGGTCGTGCGGTCCTGATCGACGAGAGCAGCGGCCCCCGTGTTCCCGGGGAGCGGGAGGGCGGCGACGAGCAGGTGGGGCCCACCGTCGACGAGGCGCTGAGGGAGGACGCCTCCCGGTGGTTGACCGAACTGCGCACGCTTGCCGAGGGCGCGTGCGTGCTGTCTCTGCCGGCAGCGCAGGCGGACCTGGATGTGGTGGCCGCCGTCGGTGACACCACCCTGACCGCCGCGGCGCTGGATCGCTCCGACTCGGTGCAACGGATCCTCGAGGTGGTCCCGGTCCCCGGCGTCCTCGTCCCCGCGTCGGGCACGCTGGCCCCGGGGACGGCCCGGGCACTGTCCGGTGGCGGGGGTACGGCGATCGTCGCCGCCCCGTCCACCCGTACCGACACCGGGGTGGTCCCGCCCCCGGGGATGGTCGCGTTGGCGGGGACCGACGGTGGGCGGGCGCTCACCTACTCCGCCGCGGTGGGTGCCTCGCTCGCGGCGACCGGCGGTAGACCGGAGAACCCGCGCTACTCGGACCCCTCGAGCCGGTACTGGCTCGATGTGGACACCCCGCCCGCCCGACTGCAGGACGCGAGGGCGGCGATCCTGGCCCCGGTGATCGACGCCGCCGCCGCCACCGCGCCGGACGCCACCGCCAGCGCGGTCGAGCAGGGGGTCCTCGCGGTCCCGCCCCAGGTCTGGGACATCGACTCCGATTCCGCGGGTTCACTCCTCGAGACGCTCGGTGACCAGCTCGCCACCGGCCGCATGCGTGCGGTGTCACTGCCGGACCGGCTGGCCGGTCCCGTGACGATTCCCGAGGGAAGCCTCGCCGAGGATCCCACCGGCGCCCCGGACCCCGGGCTGGCCGACCCCTTCGCGGACGATCCCGCAGGGGACACCGTCGGACGGTTGACGGCGGCGCTCGCGGGAACCGGCACGCTGCGGTCCCTTGTCGACACCTCCGACCCGACCGCGGCGGAGGCGTCCGCCCACCTCTCCCCGCTGGTGGGTGACGCCCTGCGGGCGATCTCGGAGACCGGTCGGCGCGCGGGCGGCGACGGGCTCACCCTCGACACGGGAACCGGCGCGGTGGCCCGGGACCGGGGCGCGGCCCGTCTGGTCCGGCTCGGCGAGACGGTGTCCGCGTCGCTCGCGCGTGTCGATCTCCTCACCCCGGGCAGCGTGTTCACCATGGCCAGTCCCAACAGTCCGCTCATGCTGGTGACCCGCAACGCCCTGCCGTTCCCCGTCCGCGTCGACGTGACGGTCACCGCGCCCGAGGACATCACCGTCGACCCGGTCGGCCTCATCCAGATCCCGGCCGCGGGTTCCCGGACCCTCCAGGTCCCCACCCAGTCCGACTCGGAGGGCGGGGTGCGCCGCACCGTGGTCTTCTCCCTCCACGGGCCGGACGGGACGCGGCTGTCCGACCCGGTCGAACTGTCGGTCCAGTCCGGGGGGTACCCCGTGGCCCAGGGATTCGCGATCGCGGCGGCCGCGCTCGCCCTCGTCCTCGGGGGCCGCCGGTACCTGCGCTACCGTCGGGGGATCCTCGACCCCGCGGACGAAGGGCACCGACCGTGACCGACGAGCAGGGTTCCCGCGAACCCGGGCTGCGTAGACCGGACCCCGGATTGCGGGGCCGCCGCCGCGAATCGGGCAGTTGCGTCTCGACCCGCCCGGTCTCGCCGCCGCCCGTGGCCGACTCCTTCGCGCCGGACTCGGTACCCGCGGACCCCGTGGTCCCGGTCCCGGCGGCCCCGACGACCCGGGGCGGGGGGACCGGTCACACCACCCGCGACTCCTCCGATGCCTCGGTGATGCGGTCCACCGGATCGATGGCGGTGGCGAACCTCGCGAGCAGGATCACCGGTTTCGTGCGGATGATCCTCATCCTCACCATCCTCGGCCCCGCCGTCGCCTCGGCGTTCAACACCGCCAACACTCTGCCCAACATGATCACCGAACTCGTCCTGGGGTCGGTCCTCACCGCCATGTTCATGCCCCTGTTGGCCCGCGCCGCCCAGGAGGACCCGGACGGGGGGGTGTCGTTCATCAGGCGGCTGCTCACGGCCACCTCGTTGTTGGCGCTGGTCGCGACGGTCGTGGCCGTGGCATGCGCGCCGCTGCTCACCGAGCTCAACCTCGGTGACGGCGAGGTCAACACGGACCTGGCCACGGCCTTCGCGTTCCTGCTGCTGCCGCAGATATTCTTCTACGGCGTCTTCTCGGTCATGCTCGCCGTGCTCAACTACAACGGGATCTTCCGGCCGGGTGCCTGGGCCCCGGTGTGGAACAACCTCGTGGCCATCGCGACCCTCGCGCTCTTCGCGGTCGTCGGCAGTGGCATCGACCCCGCGGCACCGGTGAATCTCCTGAGCGCACCGATCCTGCTGCTCGGCCTGGGCACGACCCTCGGAGTGGTGGTCCAGGCGGCGGTCCTGCTGCCCGCGCTGCGCCGCGCCGGCGTGGTGCTGCGCCCCCAGTGGGGACTGGACCCCCGGATCCGCCAGTTCGGCGGCAACGCCCTGGCCGGGCTGG
Source organism: Dietzia sp. JS16-p6b (assembly GCF_003052165.1). Lineage (NCBI taxonomy): Bacteria > Bacillati > Actinomycetota > Actinomycetes > Mycobacteriales > Dietziaceae > Dietzia > Dietzia sp. JS16-p6b. The sequence goes on from NZ_CP024869.1 coordinate 3,707,283, forward strand.
CGTACGTGTTCATCTCGCAGGTCGGTCTGGTCATGACCAACCGCATCGGTTCCGCGGCCGACGAGGCGGCCATCGCCATCTACGGCACGTACTGGCTGCTGCTGCAGGTGCCGTACGGGATCATCGGCGTGACCCTGCTGACGGCCATCAACCCGCGGTTGGCCGACAACGGCGTCGCCGGGCGCACGGACGCGGTCGTGCGGGACATCTCCCTCGGCACCAGGCTGTCCCTCTTCGGGCTCGTGCCGATCATCGCCGTCATGACGGCCTTCGGTCCCACGATCGCCACCGGCCTGTTCCGGTACGGCAACTTCGACGCCCAGAATGCCGAGATCCTGGGCCTGACACTCGCTTTCGGGGCGTTCACCCTGGTGCCGTACGCGGTGGTCCTCCTCCAGCAGCGCGTGTTCTACGCGCGCGAGGACTACTGGACCCCCACCGTCATGATCCTCGCGATCACCGTCGTCCGCGTGGTCCTGTCACTCATCGTCCCGATGGTGGCCGACGAGCGCTCCCACGTGGTGATCGGCCTCGCCCTGGCCAACGGGATCGGCTGGGTCGTGGGCGCGGTCGCCGGGTACGTCCTGCTCCGGCGCCGGCTCGGCTCCCTGCGTGGGCGCGAGACGGCGACGTCAGCGGTCTGGACGGTGGGGGCGTCGGCCGCAGGAGCTCTCGTCGCCCTCGCCGTCGACACCCTCCTGCCCATGGACGCACTGACCGACGCGGTCGGAAGCATCGGGTTCGTGGTCCGGGCCGGGCTCGCCGCGGTCATCACCCTCGTGGTCACCGGTCTGATCCTGTCCCGGTCACGCCTCCCGGAGCTGGACGCCGTCGCACCCGTCCTCCGAGGCCTGGTGGGGCGTCTGAGGCGATAGTCGTGTCCCGGGACGCGCGGGCCGTACACTCGGAGCATCAGGAGCGGGCGGATAGGCAGGACGGCCGCGTCGTCGAGGAGGTCTACGGGTGGGCGATGTGAACGGTGTTCCGGGGCAGGGTTCGCCCTCGGGCCCACCGCGCCTGACCGTCGGGGGACTGGTATCGGGAGGGCGCTACCAACTCCTCGAATCGCACGGCGGAGTGGTCGGCCAGGCGTTCTGGCGCGCCCGTGACAAGCGACTCGGTCGCGATGTCGCGCTGATCTTCGTCGACCCTCTACCCGGGGAGGACCCCCCGGGCTCGGCGACGGGGGTCCTGGACCGCACGGTCGCCCTGACCCGCGTGTACTCGGACGGCCTCGCCCGGGTGCTCGACGTCATCCGCGGCCGCGCCGGGGGCATCGTGGTCTGCGAATGGATACCCGGCCGCAGCCTCGCCGCCGCTGTCGGTGACCCGGACCCCGATTCCGCCGTGGCCGCGATGTGGGGGCTGGCCGACGCCGCCACCCGTGCGGCCCAGAATGGCCTGATCCTGGGATTGGACTCACCGGACCGCATCCGCGTCACCGAGGACGGGCGCGCCCTGCTGGCGTTCCCCGGCGTCCCCGGCGACAGTGACGCCAGGAGCGACGTCCGGGGCCTGGGGCGGGTCCTGTACGCGCTTCTGACCGGTCGGTGGCCCGGGCCCCTGCCGGCGGGATCCGAGGTCCACGAGCCCCTTGACGGGCGTCCCCCCGCCGCCCCTCTTGACGACGACGACGAGCCGATCGATCCCGCCGTCGTCGGTGCCGGCGTCCCGCCCGACTCCGCGGTCCTGGCCATGCGGTCCCTCGACGGATCGTCGGTGAGTTCGGCCGCCACCGTGCGGTCGATGATCTCCGATCGCGTCGGTGTGGTCGACCGGCCGGGGAGCGGCGCGCGGGGGGGCACTCCGCGCCCGCAGACCACGCACCTGCCGACCACCGGCGGACCGGGGTCGGACGGGACTCACCCGCACGGGCATTACGCGGGCGGGTCCTACGCGGGCGCGTCTCACATGGACGGGGACGACACCGCGCGGGAGGGCGAGGCCTACTCGCCGCCCGACGAGGCGACCCTGACACGTCGCTGGCGCATCATGGCCGGCACGGGGGCCGTGGCCGTGGTGGTGATCGCACTGTTGTCCGCCTGGATGCTCGGCGCGCTCGCCGGTGGCGGTGACGACACGCCACTGTCCCAGCAACTCGACGCGATCGAACGCGCCGCCCAGGAGAGCAGGTCGGCGGCGACCGAACAGCCGACCCCGGACGGCTCGGAAACGGGGGAGGCCGAGCCCACCCGGGCGGCGCCCACCACACCCGTCAGGGTCCTGGATGTCACGTCGTGGCAGCCCGCCGGGTCACCCGGCGTCGCCGAGAACTCCTCGAGTGCCCCGAACGTCGTCGACGGTGACAGGTCGACCTCGTGGTCCACCGACACCTACCGCAACCAACTCGGTGACGGCGGAGCCGCCTACAAGCCCGGGGTGGGGCTCCTGCTGACCCTCGACGGCGAGCAGGAGACCCGCCGCGTGGTGGTGCACTCGGCGGACGACGGGGTGGAGTTCGAGGTACGGATCGCCGAGAGCTCCTCGCCGGACTCACTCGACGACACGACCCTGCTCGGTGAGGGGACCATCCGGGATGGGTCGGGCACCGTGACGATCGACGATCCCGAGGACGCGGAGTATCTGATCGTGTGGTTCACCAGACTCGGAACCTCCGGGCCCGAGTCGTTCAGCGCGTCCATCAGCGAGGTACAACTCACCCGGTGAGCCCCCGCGGCCACCTCGTCCGGGGGCCGCCGACCTCGCCGCCGTCGCCGAGGTGGCAGCCCCACCGGGGCACGCTCCGCGTTAACGTGAGCGCCGTGAACACCAGTGCCGTCGACGACTTCTCCGCGGTCACGGGACGCCCCATCACCACGGCCGGGTCCCCGCTCACCGATGTCGAGCTCCTCGATGCACACGTCGCCGGGGACCCTGACGCCTTCTCCGCCCTGGTCCGGCGCCACTACGACTACCTGTGGCGGCTGGCCATCCGGACCTCCTTCAACCGCGAGGACGCCGCCGAGGCGCTGCAGGACGCGCTCGTCTCGGCTTACCGGAAGGCGGACACCTTCCGCCACGCCTGTCCCGTCCAGGGCTGGCTCTACCGCATCGTGGTCAACGCCTGCCTCGACAAGATGCGGGCCCAGCGCCTGCGCACCCACTCCGAGCTGACACCCAGACTGCACGAGGAGATCTCACTTCGAGATCACTTCTACCAGGATCCCGCTTACGCGATCATCGTCGCCGAGGCGCTGGCGGAGCTGCCGCCCGACCAGCGTGATGCGGTCGTCGTCGTCGACATGCTCCGCTGCTCGGTGGCCGAGGCCTGCCACCTGCTCAACACCCGCCCCGGCACCATCAAGAGCCGGTGTTCGCGGGGGAGGGCGAAGCTCAGCGTGCTCCTCGAAGGGGTCACCCTCACCGGTTGAGGGAACAACACGGACCCGCAGGGTGTTGTCGCCATAGTAGATCCGGTTCAACCGCCCACCCGCCAAGGAGCCCGAAAAACCCATGAGCGACACCCTCCACGACGTCATCATCGTCGGATCCGGCCCGGCCGGGTACACGGCCGCCATCTACTCCGCCCGGGCCGAGCTCGCCCCTGTGGTGTTCGAGGGTTCGCAGTTCGGCGGCGCGCTCATGACCACCACGGAGGTCGAGAACTTCCCGGGCTTCGCGGAGGGCATGATGGGCCCCGACCTGATGATGCAGATGCGGGAGCAGGCGGAACGTTTCGGCGCGGACCTCCGCATGGAGGACGTGACGTCGATGGACCTGGCCGGCGAGGTCAAGATCGTCCGGGTGGGCCAGGAGGAGCACCGGGCTCGCGCGGTGATCCTCGCGATGGGCGCAGCCGCACGCTACCTCGGCGTCCCCGGGGAACAGGAGTACCTCGGGCGCGGCGTGAGTTCGTGCGCGACCTGCGACGGATTCTTCTTCCGCGACAAGCCGATCGTCGTCGTGGGTGGTGGCGACTCCGCTATGGAGGAGGCAACCTTCCTCACCAAGTTCGGCTCATCCGTGACCGTCGTCCACCGACGGGAGGAGTTCCGCGCCTCCAAGATCATGCTCGAGCGGGCGAAGGAGAACGAGAAGATCTCGTTCGTCCTCAACACCACGGTCGACGAGGTCCTCTCCGGCGCCAGCGGAACCGTCGAGCGCCTGCGTCTGCGCAACACCGTCACCGGCGAGACCAGCGAACTCGAGACCGCGGCGATGTTCGTCGCGATCGGCCACGACCCGAGGTCCGAGTTGGTCCGAGACCAGGTGGAGGTCGATGAGGACGGCTACGTGCTTACAGGGCAGACCACCGCCACCTCGATCCCGGGTGTGTTCGCCTGCGGCGACCTGGTGGACCACCGCTACCGGCAGGCCATCACCGCTGCCGGTTCGGGGTGCGCCGCCTCGATCGACTCTGAACGTTGGCTCGCCGAGCAGGCCTGACACCCAGCGCCGGCGTTCCGGACCCCTGAGACCGCGTCACCCGGATCCGCACACCTCACCCCGAAAGGACCCACCACAATGGCCGTGAACACCCCGAACATCATCGACGTGACCGAGGACGACTTCGCCGAGTCCGTCCTCGCCGCCAGCGGGTCCAAGCCCGTGCTGGTGGACTTCTGGGCCACGTGGTGCCGTCCCTGCACGATGATGGCCCCGGTTCTCGACGAACTCGCCGGTGCGGAGTCCGACAAGCTGACGGTCGCCAAGGTCGACGTGGAGACCAACCAGGAGCTCGCCGCCGAGTACCAGATCACCGCCATCCCGGCGATGCTGCTGTTCTCCGAGGGAAAGCCGGTCAAGCGCATCACCGGCGCCAAGTCGAAGTCCGCGCTGCGCACCGAACTCGGCGACGTGCTCTAGCCGCCGCCCCACTCGGGTGCGTGCCGGGCACGTCCGCGCCTGAGGCGGTAAGTTCATCCGGGTACCCAGTCGAGTGGAGCGGAGGAGAACCATGGCGTGGCGACGCGGTGACCGTGGGCCCGAGGTGGCCTCGATCCGGGCGACCCTCGCGGGTATGGGCCTGCTGCACAACATCGATTCCGTCGGGCTCACCGAGCCGGAGACGGGTTCGGTCCTCGCCCGGACCGATGCCGTCTTCGACGCCGATCTGGAGACCGCCGTGCTGGCGTTCCAGCAAGCCCGTGGACTGATCTCTGACGGCATCGTGGGCCCGTCGACCCAGGCGGCGCTCCGCGACGCCACCTACGTTCTGGGGACCCGCGACCTCAGTTACATCGTCTCCAAGCCCATGGCCGGGGACGACGTCGCGCAGTTCCAGCGACGGCTCGGTGAGCTCGGCTTCTACGCGGGACTGGTCGACGGGACCTTCGGGCCTCTCACCCACGCCGCCGCGACCGATTTTCAGAGGGACTGCGGTCTTCACCCCGACGGCGTCGTAGGCGCGGAGACCCTTGACACCCTGAGCAAGTTCTCGACGCTGTTCAAGGGTGGCGACGTCTCGTCGCTGGTAGAACGAGAGCGCGCGCGGACCTCCGGCCCGATGCTCGCCGGCAAGCGTATCGTGCTGGATCCCGGGCCCAGCGGGTCGGAGAACCCGATCCGCATCGACACCCCGCTCGGAACGATCACGGATGCCGAACTGTTGTGGGACATCACCCGTCGGCTCTCTGAGCGGATGAACCAGGCCGGCGTCGAGGTCTTCCTCTCGCGACCCGAGGCCATGATCCCGACGGACCCGGAACGGGCCGAGATCGCCAACGCGTTCAACGCCGATCTCATGATCTCTCTCCGCCTGGACCGGCATCCCAACCCGGTCGGCAACGGGATCGCCACGTTCTACTTCGGCAACTCCCTGGGAGCCGAGTCGATGCTCGGGGAAGCTCTGTCCGGCTTCATCCAGCGGGAGATCGTCAGTCGTACCGACCTCCGTGACTGTCGCACCCACGGGCGGAGTTGGCCGCTTCTCCGGATGACGCGGATGCCCTCCATCCAGATCGTCCTGGGGTACGCCCACAATCCCGGTGATCTGTCCATCCTCGGGGACCGTGCGGCCCAGGACACCATCGTCGACTCGATCCTGGTCGGGGTGAAGCGTCTCTACCTCCTCGACGAGGACGATCACCCCACGGGTTCCATGTCCGTCAACGAGCTGATCGACTACGAGCAGCGTCAGCGGGACTGACGGCGCGCCCGTGGGGCCTGAGGGGCCGCGAGCGGGATGTCCTCACCGTGCCGCGCGGTCGCCCCGGACAACACCCGCAGAGTCCTGGTGGCGAATCCCCGCTCGGCGAAGAGCTGATCGAGCGCTCTCTCCACGTCGGCCTTCCAGAGGTGATCGCTCTCGATGTCGAGGCGGAGTCGAGGATGGGTCTCGTGCTCGGCCACCACGGTGAAACCATGCTCGACGAGGAAGCCGGTCGGCGCGATGCACGACTCGGAACCGCACATGTCACGTGACAATACGTCCCCGGTATCCGAGGCCGAGATCCCGAATGCCTCGATCGCCTTGATGCCGCGTCGGCGAAGGTCGGACACCACCGCGTCGAGCAGCGAGGTGGGAGCACCGCCCGGCGCACCATCTTCGATACTCATCCCCGCCAGCAGGATGGCGTCCGAGCCCACCGGTGACGTCGGGAAGCATGCTGCACGAGGAACCATGGCCGGCGGCGCATAGAACGCAGCGCCGGTCGCGCGGTCACCCTCACGCGCGACCTGACCGCACACTCCCCATTCCAGGGAGACGTGCGAGATCCAGGCCTCCTTCTCGAACTCCGGATCTCCCGGCTGATCGTCGCTGTGCTGCCCATCGGTCTGCCAGTACACGCACCTGCGAGCACGCGGTCCCAACTGGTCCACGGCCGAGAGGTCGAGTGGTCGGATCGAGTTCATCGTGACGGACCCGGCGACCCGCCCTCGAGCAGCGTCAGGACCCGGTGGAGATCGTCGGCGTCCCCCACATCTATGGTGATCCGTCCCTTACGCCGGCCCATCGTGACGGACACCGAGGTCTCGAAGCGGTCGGACAGTCTGCCCGCGACCGCCTCCAGCTCGGGGTTCCGGCGTCGGCCCTGACGAGTGGGGGAGGTAGTCGGGGCGGGGCCGTTCCCCTCTCTGTTCAGCAGCGTGACGATCTCCTCAGTCGCCCGGACCGACAAGCCCTCCGCCACGATCCGCGCTGCGAGTTCGTCCTGGGCCGACACCCCGGCTTCCACTCCGAGGAGTGCCCTCGCATGTCCCGCCGACAAGACGCCCGCGGCCACTCTGCGCTGGACTGCGGTCGGCAACTGAAGGAGGCGAATGCTGTTGGTGATGGCCGGTCGGGATCGACCGATCCGGTTCGCGAGTTCGGCCTGGGTGACGTCGAACTCCTCGAGCAGTTGCTGATATGCCGCCGCCTCCTCGAGGGGATTGAGCTGGACCCGATGGATGTTCTCCAGAAGTGCGTCCCGGAGCAGGTCTTCGTCGTCGGTCTGCCGGACGATCGCCGGAACGGTCTGGAGCTCCGCCCGCTGGCTCGCCCTCCACCGCCTTTCACCCATGATGAGCTGATAACGATCGGCCGCGATCTCGCGGACGACGATCGGCTGGAGGAGCCCGAACTCCTTGACCGAGTGTGCCAGCTCGGCCAGTGCCTCCTCGTCGAAGTGAGTCCGCGGCTGTCTGGGGTTGGGTTCGATCGCGGAGGGGGCGATCTCACGGTAGACCGCCCCCGGATCCACCAAGTCGTCGGTTTCACGTGAAACCGTGGTGTCGTCGGCATTCTGGGCGGCCGGTCGTTCACCCGAGCCCGCAGGGGATGCCGTGGCGGACGGGGCGGGGCCTGACCCTGTCGACCGCGGTTTCGGGGGAGTGGTCCTGGGCCCACCGCTGCGCGGCCCGAGGATCACGTCTGCCGCGTCGCTACCCAACCGCGGACCTTCGTCCGGTCCGGTGGGGATCAACGCCGCCAGCCCACGACCGAGCCCGCCCCTCCGTTGCTGACTCATCGCGTGCCCTCCGTACCGGTCGATGCCCGGGTGGCCTCACCATGTGACGCCACCCGATCACTGCGCTCGTTCAGCTCTTTCGCCGCATCCAGGTACGCCAGCGCCCCTCGGGATCCCGCGTCGTACTGGAGTATCGTCATCCCGTACCCGGGCGCCTCAGACACCTTGACGCTGCGTGGGATCACAGTCCGCAGGACGGCGGCGCCGAAATGGTTCCTGACCTCTCCCGCGACCTGTTCGGCGAGCTTGGTGCGTCCGTCATACATCGTCAGCATGATGGTGGAGATCCGGAGTTCCCGGTTGAGGTGCTGCTGGATCAGTTCCACGTTGCGCAGCAGCTGGCCGACACCCTCGAGGGCGTAGTACTCGCACTGGATCGGGATGAGGACCTCACTGGCGGCCACCATGGCGTTCACGGTGAGCAGCCCCAGAGAGGGCGGACAGTCGAGGAAGACGTAGTCGATACCCAAGGACACCAGGTCGTCCATGTTGAGGACCTCGGCGAGCCGGCGTTCCCGGTGTTCCAGCCCGACCAACTCGATCTCCGAACCCGCCAGATCGATCGTCGCCGGGATACAGAACAGCCGCTCAGCGTGCGGGCTGCGCTGCATGAGATCCTCCACAGCGCTCTCCCACATCAGAAGCTCATAGCTCGACGGCGTCCCCTCCCGGTGGTCCACTCCGAGTGCGGTGCTGGCGTTTCCCTGCGGGTCCATGTCGATCACCAGGACCCCGAGTCCACCGAGCGCGAGAGACGCCGCGAGATTGACTGTCGAGGTGGTCTTTCCCACGCCGCCCTTCTGGTTGGCGATGGTGATGATCCGGGGATGGGATGGCCTGGACAGCGGGGGAGAGTCCCCGTGCAGAAGCTCGTTCGCCTGCCGCGCGGCGGCGAAGATCGGCGTCTCGTGTTCGGACATCCGTCACCTTTCAACTACGTGTGAGGGCAAGTGGGGCCCAGAGGTCTTCACGGCGTATGGGCGCGTTGTCAGTGTTTCACGTGAAACCGACATCCACCCCCGCGAGCCATGCAGTCACCGCCCACCACGAGAACCACGCACGCGGGACCGACTGCCACGGCTACCCACTCTAGTCGTGAGGGTAGCGATGACCAGCCTCGTCTCCTCGGCATCCGGCGCGGATACGATCTCGACCTCCACGTCGTCGAACCCGAGTCGCCGGAGCGCATGCCGGTCCCTCTCCACCTCGTCGGCGGCGGACGCCCCCTTCAACGCCACCATCCTCCCACCCGATCGGAGCAACGGCGCAGACCACCCGGCGAGCTTGGCCAGCGGGGCCACGGCGCGGGAGGTCACCACGTCTGCTCCGCCCACCTCGGCGACGACGGACTTCTCCTCGGCTCGTCCCCGGACGACCCGGACGTCTATCCCGAGATCGTCGACCACCTCCTGGAGGAACGTGGACCGACGGAGCAGCGGTTCGACCAGGGTCACACGGAGGTCCGGACGAGCGAGAGCCAGGGGGATACCAGGAAGTCCGGCCCCGCTCCCGATGTCCACCACTGTCTCGCCGTCGGCCAGCGCAGCGGCGGCGGCCGCGCTGTTGAGGACGTGCCGGTCCCACAGACGTGGGCGTTCGCGGGGCCCCATCAATCCTCGCTCCAGGCCCGCGGTCGCCAGGAACCGGACATACTTCTCGGCGAGCTCGAGGCGGTCACCGAAGACCGACTCCGCCCCTTCCGGCACCCCGGCAGCATCCTCCGCCACAGGAGAGGGCGGGGTGTCCTCCGAGACCTCGCCCGGGGGATCTGTCACACGATCACCTCGCTCGCCGTCACGTGTCGTTTCTCCGGCAGTGTCCCTATTCATCTTCCCCACATCCATATTCGGCAGATGGACCGACCGGTTTCACGTGAAACCACGTCGGAATAACACACGTGTAAGACGTCGCCGCTCCCGGTCGCCGCCCGCGCACGACACAGGGGCGCGGGCTGCGCGCCCACGCCCCTGCACATCCCGCCGAGCCACCTCCCGCGGACCCACGGCCTCAAACGAGAAGTCACTCCGGCAACACAATGACCCTTCGATTCGGCTCGGCGCCCGTCGAGTCCGACGACACGCCGTCGATCTCCGCGATCGCGTCGTGGATGATCTTCCGCTCGAACGGAGTCATCGGTTCGAGTTCCTCGGACTCCCCCGTCTCGAGAACCCGTTGCGCAGCCACCCGGCCGGCCTCCGTCAGTGCCTCCCGCTTGGCGGCCCGCCATCCCGAGATGTCCAACATCAACCGACTTCGATCGCCCAACTCCTGCTGGACGGCCAACCTGGTCAGCTCCTGGACCGCGTCCAGAACCGAGCCGTCCGATCCCACGAGGAGATCGAGGTCCTCACCGCCGTCAATGCTCACGACCGCGCGGTCACCCTCGACGTCGAGATCGATGTCCCCGTCGAAATCCAAGATGTCCAAGAGCTGTTCGAGGTAATCGCCGGCCACCTCGCCCTCCTCGACAAGACGCTCCTCCGACACCTCGATGTTCTTCTTCGACATGGATCCGCCTCCGTCATCACCGCCGATCGCCGGTCCCGTCGTGGCCGGCGAGTAACTCTCCCAAGTATGGGACAAGGTCCCCGATCGCGGAGAATCGGGGACCTTGTCGGCCGTCTCACTGACCCGGGGTCAGCGCTTGCGTTTCTTCTTCTTGCCCTTGCCGCCTCCGCCGCCACCCTTCTGGGCGGGGCGGGTGCGTTGGCCGCCGGGTCGTTGAGGTCTCTGACCCGGCCTCGGGGCGGAGCCGGGAGCCGACTCGGGAGCATCGCCGACGACCGCCGGGGCCGCTGTCGTACCGTCGTCGTCCGGCGAAGCGACGCCAGTGGCCGCTGCCTGTGGCGCCACGGCGGTACCCGCCGCGGACCCCCGGCCCCTCTTCGGATTGACGGGCTTCACCCCGACCCTGGGCGCGAGGGACTTCTGCTCCTCACGGCGCTTGAGGGCGGCGGCGTCATCCTCCTTGGCCATCTTCTCGAAGAGGTAGTACTGCTGACCGAGGGTCCACAGGTTGTTGGTGACCATGTAGACGAGGATGGCCAGCGGCCAGAACGCACCGGTGACCAGGATGCCGATGGGGAAGGCCCACAGCATCAACTGGTTCATGATCTTGGCCTGCGGGTTCGCCGCGGCCTCAGGGGACTGGCGCGAGAGCGAGATCCTCGCGTTGAGGTGGGTCGTGACCGCCGAGATGATCATCAGCGGGATGGCGACGACGATGATGTTCCACCGCTGGAAATCCAGCGCCGCGCCGGGATCGACGAACGCCTGGAACTGCTCGACGGGCTGGGAGATGAACGAGGACAGGGGAGAGCCGAACAACCGGGCGTCGAGGAAGCTCTGGACCTCGTCCGCATTGAAGACGTAGTTGCCGGTGTTCCGCGTCTCCTCCGCGGTCATCCCCAAGGCGCCGAAGTTGTTCCCCATCCGGTTGAAGGACCGCAGGACGTGGAACAGACCGAGGAACACCGGGATCTGGATGAACATCGGCAGGCATCCGAGAACGGGGTTGAACCCCTCGGCCTTCTGCAGCTTCCGTGTTTCGGTCGCCAGCTTCTCCCGGTCGTTCTTGTACCGTTTCTGCAGCTCCTTCATCCGCGGCTGCATCTCCTGCATCTTCCGCGAGAAACGGATCTGCTTGGCCGCCGGCCAGAACAGCAGGATGCGGAGGGTCACCACCAAGAAGATCACGGAGAGTGCCCAGATGGCGCCGTTGGAATCCGGTGCCTCCACCCAGGGGAGGAACCCCCCGAGGAACGCGAAGATCTTGTGCCAGAACCAGAGGATCCCGGAGATCGGGTAGTAGACCAGAGGGTCGGTGATGAACGACATCGGTGGTGGAGTCCTAGCTTCGTTCGGGATTGTCGGGATGCTGGTGGCCCCCGGAATGGTCAGGGGCGCGGGGTTCGGGGACCGGATCCCAACCGCCGGGAGTCCACGGTCCGCACCGCAGCAGACGCCACACCGCGAGCCACGTCCCGTACCACGCGCCGTGCACTCGAACCGCCTCGACAGCGTAGTTGCTGCAGGTGGGTTCGAACCTGCAGCTCGGCGGGGTCAGCGGCGAGATGCCCTTCTGATAGAAGTCGAGCAACCACAGCAGTATCCGGGCGACGGGGCCCTGTCGGCTCTCGGTCATCGCCCTGCCTCCCGGGCCCGCGACACGGCGGAGGTGAGACCGGTCCGCATGTCGCGGAGTAGATCGGCGTGGGAGGCCGAGGCGGCAGCCGGATTGGCCCGGACCACAACCAGGAGATCGGAATCGAGCCCGGGGAGGACTTCCGATGCGATGTGACGAAGCCGCCGGCTGACACGGTGGCGGGTCACCGAGTCCCCGACGGCTTTACTGACGACCAGGCCGAAACGAGGTCCGCCCACGCGGACATCGGAGGAGTCCACGTGGGCGTGTACGACCATGGTCCGGCGGCCCTTCCTGGCACCCCTTCGCACCACCGCCGCGAAATCAGCGGACCGGTGGAGCCGATGGGTCCTGGGAAGCACACGCCACCCCGACCCGGATCAGGCCGTCAACGAGGCGCGGCCCTTGCGGCGACGGGCGCCGACGATGCCGCGGCCGGCGCGGGTGCGCATCCGGAGCCGGAATCCGTGCACCTTGGCACGACGACGATTGTTCGGCTGGAAAGTCCGCTTGCCCTTGGCCATGGCTGGCTCCTCACGTGAAGTAGGCGCCTCGTGTGCGCCCGATCCGGTTCCTGATGACGTCGAAACACCGCTGTCGGGCGGTACCGCGACGCGACGCGCGCCCCTCAGGCGCGCGACAGACCGTTCAAGATTACGCGCATGACGGCGTGCCCACCAAACCGCTCGAAACCACAGGCACCATCCGTACCATCTCGCTGGCCACCGCAACACGCCGGGACCGTCGGTGCTTGACATCCGCCCTCCAGTTGATCTTGAGGGTTGCCCACGAGTTCACGGTGTTGTTACCGTCATTCATCATCGAGCCCCACGGGGGCCGCCTAACGTCACGACAATGCAGAACGACCACGCAGAACCCACGTAGAACGACGACGCACGAGATCCCACCTTCGCACCACCCAGTCCGAACCCGTCAAACGGGGGCGGTCTGTCTTCCACATCTGTGGACAACCGTGTGGATACCTCAGTAG